>JAJZQN010000038.1 GCA_021847605.1 Pseudomonadota bacterium
CAGTCCTTTGCGGCTATGCTCATCTCGAGCAATGCCAGTCCATGCCATTGATCACTCCATCTCTCGCAAGGACGGCGTGAATCATAACATGCTGGTATTGCTCAACAACTTTTGGATCGGGCTCTAACTTCGGGGCTTGGGGATGTCGAGCATGCGCAACGTATCCGCGCGACCATCAAACAACACGTCGGCCTCCCTACCCGGATCGGGCTTGGCCCGACACGGACCCTAAGCAAAGTCGCCAATGCTCTGGCGAAGGCGTCGGAGAAGGTATGGAACGGTGTCATCGATCTTCACGACGAGGGCCTTCGCCGGCGGATGTTCGCCAAATGGCCGGTCGAGGAGGTATGGGGCATCGGCAAAGCCATGGCTAAGCGCCTGCACCCCTTGGGCATCCGCACGACGGCCGATCTTGCCGCGATGCCTCCTGATGTCGCCCGCGACGTCGGTACTGTCGTGCTCGAGCGCCTGGTGCGCGAATTGAACGGCGTGGAATGCAGCGACTTCCAGCCAGAGCCTGAAGCATTAAAGTCCACTGCGGTTACGCGGTCGTTCGGAGATCCGGTGCGAGATCGTGAGGTGCTGCGCGAAGCGATGGTAAGGCGGGCGGTACGCGCGGCCGAGAAGATTCGCGCTCAGAAACTTCTGGCTTGCCGAATGATTGCGTTCGCGCACGGCAGCCGGTTCAAGCCAAATGCTCCGTCGGCGTCCAAAGTCGCCCGAATGTCACCTTCGACAAACGATCCTCGCGTGATTGCCGGCACCGCGGCGCGCATGGCCGAAGCGATGTTCGAGCAGGGCGCTGTCTACAGCAAATGCGGAGTCATGCTAGAAGGACTGGAGCCGGAATCCGGTGCGCAGCAGGATCTTTTTGCCGCGCCCGATCCGCGTTCACCCGCTTTGCTGGCCGCGCTTGACGGCATCAACGACAGGTTCGGCCGTAACACCCTACGTCTCGCTTCTGAAGGTATGGGTGCCAAGTCATACGACACCAAACGCACCTTCAAAAGCCCATCATGGACCACACGCATCGACCAAGTTCCAATCGCGCGCTGAAGGCGGCGCAAAGCTCCCTAAGGGCCAAGCCAGATCAAAACCATTGTCAGGGACGCGCAAAAGAGAGAAAGCCAAATGGCTACCTGGCTATAGATATGCAGGACGACACCCACCCAGGTATACTTTCTACGCAGGATTGCACCACTGCCGACAGTGATGAAGAATGCGGCGACAATCGGTGCCGTAATCGAGGGCTCACGATTCAACGACGCTTCCGCGAGGGGCAGTAGTCCCAGCGCGGACACAATTAGCCACGAGAAGCCCAATGTGCAGCAGCATATCGGATCATCGCTGATGTTTCCGGGACCGACAGGCGACCCCTTTAGTTTCGTTGCCATGATGTTCTCGGCATGCTAAATTCTCCTCGGAGGATTATGCAATGAGCATCGACGTCGGACGTTATCTACTGACATCCAATAACCCTGGCGGACCAACGATCTTGCCTGAAACAAGCAGTTGGTCTCCACCAATCAATGATGACGTGGACCTGGTTCTCTCTGATGAGGCACCATCCCCGGCAGTGAGGGTGGCACTAATCATCAATGCGCTATTGCTCATTGGATTCATGATCTGGATTTTCTCGATCATTTTCTGAGTTTCGGATCTCGGAAAAAGTCCTTATCGAGCGCCTGATTCACTTCAGCCTGAAGACCTGAACCTGCAATTACAGATTGCGTTCGAGCGGCTTTCTTTGCTTCTATGCTCGCGCCGATTTCAGCTTTTCCAGCTTCGATCTGTTGCCCCACCTCCGAACCACCAGCAGGCTCCGCCAGGTTAACCGTCGGTCTCAGGCCAGAGGGATGATACATTTTCTCCACATCAGCTGGACTACTCACAGCCGGTTCAACCAAATTCGAAGCCATATCAGGCTCCTTCAAGAATGGGGCAACTTCATCATATATGGCTTCTCTCCGCTCCTCTAGAAACTTAGCAATCAAGCCAGATCTGACATTGCGCTGCGCCTCGCTCATTGTGACTTCATGTAAGCCGGGAGCATTCAGTCCAGGATTCGATGCGGCCTCACGACGATACCATTCGGCCAGTTGCTGCGACATATTTTCACTCATCTGCATCCCATGAGATTCAGCATAGCTGGCATCAGAGGTTAGCTGCTGAGCGCGCTCACGGGATTGCCGAGCCCTAGCTTCAAATGAGTGGGCCAGGCTGATCGCTTCTTCTCGTGTCATAGAAGACGTATCAGTTCTTGAACTGCGATTGAATGTTCCGTTTGTCCGCGTAGTACCATTATTCTGGGACAAATTAGATCCATTCGAATGGTCAATTTTGAAACCATCATTCGCAGTTAATCCGCTGTCACGGACATCAGCGTGATCAGTATTATAAGTGAGGTTGCCGATTTGTTGGGTAGAACCAACCTTCTCAGCTCCTATCGAGACGCTGGGGATCGGAAGCCGGAAGCCACCCTCACCACCATCGCTTCCCTTACCTCCCTTGCCACCCTTGCCTTTGCCGGCACCAATAGAACCGCCACCGGCTCCAACGGCAACGCCCATCTTTGCAGAAAATACATCTGAAACAGCCGACTGGCTCCCTACACTTTGCCCCCTGCGATCCTGCATTCCGACATGGTCTTTATTATCTATGCCATTGTAGTCGCTTTCAGATCTGCGATCATAACTCTCGACATTGGTCCCGGAAGCATTCCTGACACCACTCTCCGACCCCTTCGTCGTCTCAGTAGATGTACCGCTCGCAAATCTATTAGATTTGATTGCAGACCACACCTGAGATGCGGAATTTTCATCTGATTCTGCAGCCCTAGTTAGAATTGATGCAGCCTTGCGGTCTTCAGATACATATCCTTCAGTAAGATTTACGCTGAACGGAAGGTTTGACATCGCTCCCTTTACGTCCGTTACAATCGTCCCATTAGCTGTCACCGTCTCGGTCGCACCGTTCGCCATGCGCGTGGTGTACATGGATTCGCCAGTGTTAAACGTCGGAGCATTGCTCCACTGATTGCTCTGCCGCATGTTCGACGTCAGGTTCGCGAAGCTCGTATTCCCGTAGGAATAATTGCCGGTGGTCTGCTCGACGGCCGCTGCTTCCGCCGCGTTCTGCGCCGGCGCAAGGATCGAGGTCGCCTGCCCAGAAATGCTCATGGCGCCGCGTGCAAGACCCGCCGCGATGAAGGGTACGCTCATGAGCATGAACCCGGCGATCGTCGCCGTTTCCGCATTGACCGCACCGATCCCGGCGTAGCTGGACAGGGTAATGCCTCCCTCGGCCACAGCATTCGAGGCGCTCTCGCCGCGCGTCATGCAGATCATGTGCAGGATGACGTAGAGCGGCCCCCAGGCAGCGAGGTAGAAAAACCCCGTCACATAACCCTTGAGTGCCTGGACCCCGGTCTGGGGCATCAGGAACAGCGGAAAGATTACCGGGAACATCGCATAGAAGACTACAGTCAACACGATGTTGAGGATGGGCACCCACGACATCGCCTGCTGGGCGATCGAGTTGTAGGTGTTGCGCGCCTGAATGTCGGCGCGGGTTGTCGCAAAGGCGTCCATCGAGGCGCCGCCGGTGCTCCCGCCCATAGCGTCGCGGGCCTGCATGAAGGCATTAATGGCGCTATTCTGCCGCATCGACGTGTTGTAATCGCTGGATGACCCGGTGAAGGTCTGGTTCACGATCGGGACGTCTTGCCGCAGCTTCGCTGCCGCAGCCGTCTCGCTGAGGTTGGTGTAGGTCTGACGGCCCCAGAGCGGCGTCGACGCATCGATGATGGTGTTCCACTGCCCTGTCAGCGCCTGATAGGCGGCCTGACAGGTGATGATGGTGTTGCTTACTGAGCCACCACCGTCGCGCTCAAGCCAAACCTGCGATCTTGCCGGAGATCCGGGCCCGATGGACGTCCAGAGGTCGGTGCTGCTCGCCAGATCGGTGAGGGATTTGAAATTCAGCAGCACATCGCCGAACACGCAATTCTTGTAGTGGTTCTGCAGGTTGGTCGCGAACTCGGCATCGCGGATCTGGAAGTTGCGCGTCGCGTCGAAGAGACGCGATCCGTAGATCATGCCGTTGTTGGAGTAATTCAGCTGGCTCGGCATCGTGAACACTGTCTCGGCCGTGCGGGTCAGCCAATCACCCACCTGGCTGGAGAAACTGGCGATCACTCCAAGCCCGAGCGGCACATTAGAAACCGTGGCCGGGGCGAGGGATGGATTGATCCGATCTGTCACCTTCACGTCGACAGTCGGGACCATCAGGCAGGAATAAATCAGCGTCGCACCAAGGAACCAGTTCATCCAGATGCGGAAATTCATGGTGAAGGCAACGGACAGAAGCGCGTAAATAAGGCCGAGTACCAGCACGACCTTGATCAATGACCTATAGCCACCGCCCCCGGTCCACGCGGCAATCGCATTGAACGTGTTGACGATGTATTCCCCGCCACCGATCGTGAAGACCTCGACCATGCCTGTTTCCTACCTGCTTAGTTGAGACCCTGGACGTTGAGGCCACGCGAGAAATTCAGTGCCGCCGACATTCCGGGCGACATGGCATTCTGCAGCGTGGATTCCAGCGCGATCGACTTGTTGATGAGGGCGATCGAGACATTGAGGGTGTTCTTCACCTTCACGTCGCGGTCGGCGTACTTTGCTCGCGCCTCGCCCAGCTGCTTGCGCCAGGTCTCGGCCGTCGATTGATCCGCCGGCTGAAAATGGACCTGAGACTGCGTGACGCGGTCGAGCATGTTCTCGATCATCGAACTCAGAAGGTTGACGGCGACAATCTCAGCCAGTGCATCGAGATCACCCTCAATGTAGCCGCCATGCGCCATCGCCTCGACGGCAAGGAGTTTGTAGAGCGGCACCGTCGTCAAAGCCAACAGCTGCTGTTCTGCCCCCGAGAGGGCAGCATCAGTACGGATCTTGTCACGCATCGAGATGATCATGGTCTTGATCCGCGGGCGGAGCGCCACGTTAGTCGGGATCGAGAGGTTCTGCTCGGACACCTGAAGGCACTTGTCATCATCGGTGCAGGTCAGGATCTTCGCCGTATTCCCGGTCTGCGTACCATCCAGAAGCGCTGTCACCACAGCATCCTCGGCGGGACCGATGTACTGGATAGAGGCCGGATTGCTGCCCTCAGCCTTGTTGACGATGATCGTCCCGACAACGGTCATCAGGTATTCGGAAAACTCAGCGTCAAAGGCCCCGAACTTCTGCGATCGCTTCAGGGCCTCCCAAGTGTAGTTGCGCGGCTCGCCCGGAATATGCTCGTCCATGGTGGCGTCGCTGTTATTGGCGAGCACAGAGTCAATCTGGCCGTCAGCGCCGCAGCCTTGCCGGGAGCGGGCCCAATCTGAGAACACGCCCTGACTATTGCCGACGGCCGCGCAGATGGTCGATCGCGCGCCCTGCATCTGGGGCCATACCGCACCAACCAGGCCCTGCGCCGCCTCGCATGACGAGATGTTCATCTGGTTCATCTGCTGTGCCGCCTGCTGAAACTCGCCCATGATCTTGCCGATCTCGGGCGAGACGCTGTCGATCGCCAGCTTGAAGGCGAAGCCAAGCGCGTTGTTGGCCGTGGCCTTGAGCATTGCCACCATTTCGGCAGCATTGATGAACGAGAACGAGCCGGTGAAGAGATCGATGCCGCCGCATCCGGCGCGGGCGCTGGGCAGTTGCAGGTTGAAAGGCGTCACGCTCTTTTGCGGGAAGCGCGTCCATGCGTTGCCGAGCGAGTAGTAGCCCGCCGACTGTCCCTGATAGGCGGTCGGACCCGTTACGTTGGCAGCGCCGCCGGCATCGTTGAAGAACGAGTTCATCGAGCTGGCGACGTCCGCGCGCGCGATGCCGATCGGCACCATGCTGGCGGCGCCGAGGCTCAAGGCAGCGGCGGCAAGCCGCCGACGAAATGCGCGGAAGCGGGGGGAGGGTTGGGTTTTTCCGCGAGGGGAGGGGGATACGTCGGCCATCAGTAGTCACTCCCGACCTTGGTGTTGGTGAGCATGAAGATCCGATCCATGATTTCGTCGGCCGAGAGGATGCCGAAACCGATGGGCACGGTCTTCTTGGTGGCGGTATCGAACAGGACCAGCGCAGGCGTCGCGTTAGGCACGCCCATGCGCTCACGCTGGCCGGAATCGACCACGTAATTCGGGAAGTCCTTGCTCGGGCCACCGTCCGTCGAGACGGCCATCACAGCCAGGCCATGCGAATCCGCGACCGACCGCAGGATAGGCGCGAAGATTTCGCAGGCACCGCAGCTCTGCGCGAAGAAGTAGAACATGCCATAGCGCTGGCCGAGGTGAGAGAGCACCTGGCTGCGATCGGAAGTGCGGTTGTCGGTCCACGCCCGCTTGGCAACCGTCGAGACTGGCCGCTGCAGCGTGTAGTCGATGTCGGGGTTCTGCCACAGGGCGCGCTGCCAGGTGTCGGAGAAGGTGGAGGCGCGATCGAGCTGCTCACGCTGGAAGCGGACATAGGCGATCACGTTTTCCTCGCTAGGCTCGAGGATCGCGCGCGCCTTCAGTTCGTCCAGTTGCTTGGCGATCGCCGCGATCCGCTCACTGGCGGACTGCGCCGGCTCGGCCGTCTTCTGCTCGCTCGGCTTAGGCTTTGGACGCTCGCAATAGAACCACTGGCCCAGCTTACGCTCGCGGCAGTAGAAATCGTCATCGCCTTCGCCTGCCGCGAGCGCATCGTCAGCGGCAAGAGCCGGCACCGGCAGGGCAGGCGCCAGAGCCAGTAGAATGGCGCCAAGGCGGGCAATGCGGCCGCGGCCGCGGATTTCCAGAGCATTACGCTTATAGCTAGTCATCGACAGAGTGCTCCCCATCCAGTTCCTGCATCGCGATGCCCAGGACGGACATCATCCGGGCCACATCGAGCATGCTCGTGCCCTGATCCATCATCCGCACCAGACCGCGCAGATGCGCGCGGCCGTGCCGACGGCCCTCGATCGTTGGTCGGACACCGCCAGTTTTCCTCTCGAGCCATCCACGCCCGATCATCGCGCGAAACCGCTGCTCGATCTCGAAGGCGTCGAAGTGGCAATCGAACCAGTGCCCCAGCGTCGCAGATACCTCGCCGGCAGACGTGACCTTGATGGCGCGATGAACCCGCATGAAGATCGCAAGGTCGAGAACACTCATATCGATCAGGCATGGCACATTCGTCCCAACGCCACCGGCGTCATTGGCTGGTGTGGATGTCATAGTAGTCCTGGATCTTGTCCTGGATTTCGCTCAGCGTGCTGACCTCGTCGGGCAGCTTGGCGGCATCCACGAACTCGGAATAAACCTCGGTGAAGTCCATCACGGACAGATCGAGGCGCGAAAACTCGTCGATGGTGAAGCCCTGACACTGCTCCTTCTTGGGCTTGCCCCACGGCTTGTTGAGCTGGATGCGGCCCTGCTCCTGAAGGATGCGCGAGAGCTTGCTCTCAAAGCAGCAATAGGCCGTGCGCTTGGTCTTGCAGATGCCCAGCACGCTCGATGAGCAATAGGTGCCAACCTTGTGGCAGAAACCCATGCGATCCTTGATGTCGAGCATCTTTTCGTCGGTGGAGCACAGGAACATCGTGAGGAACGGCGTCGCTAGCGCGGCGATCGCGGTCGGCCCACCGGCAATGGCGGCAGCACCGGCGCCGGCGGTCAGAAGGCCCGACGTCTTGCCCGCACAGCAATTGACCAGACCGAAGACTGGCTTGTGGCAGGTGTCGCGTTCACCGGAGAAGACCGTGAAATTCTCCTCGTCGAACTCTTCACCTGCCTGACCCAGCGCATGCAGCGCGACCAGAGCATCCTTGAACTCGGTCGAGGCTTCACGCTCGATCGTCTCGCAATCGCCATTGATGCAGTAGACGTCATTGCCGCAGACATACTGCTTGGGATCGTCGGTTGCCGTGGTCGGCACCGGGCAGCGATAGACCTTCTGGCTGACCTTGCAGGCCCCGGGCGTGTAATCCGGGTCATCCTCGTCGTCGATGCACTCATCACGGACATAGGTGCATTCCGGCTTGTCATCCAGTTCGCCGCAATCATTGCCCTGCGTGATCTCGTTGCAGGTATAGTTCGTCTGCCAGGCCCAGCAGGGCTGCGTTACAGGCACGCCGTTGATGATGCGCGTCTGCGGGTCGCTATCCGTGCAGACCTCGGCGCTCTGCGCCACACACTGCGAATTATTCTCCAGCGCCGTGCAGCCGTTGACCTTGTTGGTCGTGACCACCGGCGCCGCGTTATCCACCTTGAACCAGTGCTGGCCGGTCGTGCGCGAGATGACGGGATAAACCGCGTTCGGGTTCGAGATGCTGAACATGTGGTTCCCGACCACGCTCGCCTGAACCGAGCACTCCATGACCTGCAGCAGTTGGTTGCCAAAATCCTTGTTGCAGCTACCCGCCGCCGTCGAACCATATTCCGCCATCGTGCCACAGTACGATGCCGTGCCGACAGGCTTGCAGGTTCCCGCGGCGATCTCATCGGCCATGCTGTCAGGGTCAACATAGGGGCCGATGGTCGACATATGATAGTAGTAGAGGGTCCGGTTCTCGACCGAGACATTCAGCGTCGATGTGCAGGTGCGCGGCACCTCGTCGAGCTTGGACCCATAATTGCAGGTCGCCTCGTAATAGCTGACATTCCCGCCACCGGGAGGCAGCGGGGTGCAGCTTCCCGCCTGTCCGCCCATCTGTTCGCCCTGCAGATAGGTGTCAGGGTTTGCCTCAATCTCGGTCGCGCGCCGCGTTGTATCAAGGATCTCCTGCGCGTCGAACTGCGGCCGCGTATCATTGGCGTCGGTCGTCACCGAAAACGCCTCATTGCTGCTCGCCTGCGCGCCGGCATCAGCCACGAGCTTGTCGGGATCGTCGAAGTAGCTGCTCTGCGGCAGATCGGTCCCCTGATAGCCGGGCACCTGATCGCGCATGGTTTCGCTAGGCACCAATGCGTCATTAGCGCGCATGTCCGTTGCGAAATTCTTCCCGTCCTCCTTGGCCTCTTGCACCGTGCTTTGCGCGAGCACGGCGCCGGCGCCCGCGAACGCGATCGGCAGGATCAGAGAAAGGACGAAACGGCGCATCTTAGCTGGCCTTGCCCATGTTGCGCAGCGCCACCGAGGCAACACCGGCACCCGGGCCATGCCCATCGACGAAGGACTCGAGCACATAATTGACCGAGACGTTGCCGGTCATGCGATCATGCGGCGGCACCACCGTCTTGCAGTTGAGGCCCGCGCACAAATCGAAGTCGGACGATACCGCAACATAGGTCGGCACCGCCTTCACATCGAAAGCGCGGAAGAGGCGGGGATCGATCCCAACATTGGATAGCTGATCCTGCTCCGTCACCACCTTGGAGAGCGCCGTTGTGAAAGCCTTCAGCGAGTTGTTCGGGAAGCCCCGGAACACGATGATGCCACCAGCCTTCGACGTGTCCGCGATCATCTGGCGAAGCGCCTTGGGCGGCATGGACAGGCTCGCGAAAACGATGAACTGCGGCGCATCACCCTTCTTGGCCGCCACATTCTGCGAGGCGCCCTGTATGATCTCGTCGAAGTCGAACGGGCCATCGCCGTTCATCGGCAGATCGGCCTTGGCCAGATCGGTCAGGCTATCGGTGCCCTGCTGCTGGACGGCCAGTGCCTCCTCGCGGAAGGCTTCGCCGCGGCCCTTGACGTGATCGGCAAAGGTCTGGGCGTCTTCCTGCATCGCGGCCGCGCGCATGCGCACTGCCTCAAGGTCGAGGCCGTCGATGTTCTGAGCGATGGCCTGGATACCAGCGACTGCCGAAAGACCGGCAATGGCGGCAATCACGATGGTTCTGCGTCGCATCGGATATGTCTCCTAGAGCACACAACAGTTACGCTTGCGCCAGACGAGATAGCCCATGTCCTCACCCTGGACGGGGTAGGAGCGGCCAGTCTGAGGCGGCAGGGTGGAAGCGCCGATCGGCGAGCAACCCAGCTTCCCGCTCACCGTCGGGATCGGATTGGTCATCTGGATGCGATATTGCTGCTTCTTGAGGACCGGCATCAGGTACTTGTCGCACATGCCCTTGCTGCCCATCGTGCCCCACGCGAGGCCCTGACGGTGCATCTTGAAGGCGAAGCGCGAGAGGGCGAGGCGCGATGCCTGCACATGGCCGATCGAGGACGAGATGTTGCCGTTCATCGGATACATCGAACCCTGACAGCCCGCGCACCAGAACGTCACGTCGAGCGGCAGGCGCGCAGTCGCCGCAATGCAGTCACCGGCGCAGGCCGCCTTGGCGATCGGATTGGCGAAGATCACGACCTCGGGATTGATGATCGTGGTCAGCGTGTCGTCCTGCCAGAGCGGGTCGACTTCGGTCATGTAGGCGATGTCGAACGACGCCTGCTCGAAGCAGAGGAAGTCCGTCAGGATCTCCATCCAGTAGAGGAGGGGATAAACGTACCAGTGGACGTGCCATTTGGACGTATTCTGCGCCTGGCCGCCGACCTGCGAAGGGCCGGTGAACTGGCCCTGGCCGATGTCGAAGCCCGGCGCGATCTTCATGCCACCAAGATTCACGAAGCACCACGGCTTCACCGAGACGTCAGCGAGGCGAACCGGCTCCCAGAAGCCCGCTGCGATGCCGATGCGCGGAATCGGGCTGCCACAGGCGCAGATGGGAAGGCTGGGATTGTTCGTATCGGGGCGCGTGCTCGGCCAAATGCTCAGGCCACCGATCGAAAGCGGGAACAGGCACGACCAGCAAACATCCGTGATCGGGTTCACGAACTTGCCGGTGCATCGCGACTGCGCCTGCGCCGATGGGGCGAGCATGGCCGAAGCGAAGAACATCGCGAAGATCGCGATGAGGCAGCGCAGCGATTTCATGATGCCGTCTCCTGAGACGTCGCCGCATCAAGCCAGGCCTGATCGGCACGGTTCTTCCGAACCACATAGAAAGCCGTGTAGACGGCCGTCGAAATCAGAAGCGCGGCGATGCCAATCGGCGCGAAACGGCCAATGATTGCCGTCAGCGGCGAGACGAACGCCACGGTCAGGGCGCACAGGATGCACAGCACCTGAAAGGTACGGCGCATGGTCTTGAGCCTCGGCGTCTCTGGCGCTGCCATCGGCGTTCTCAGCAAGTCGAGCCACAGCGGCATCAGCTTGCCCCCTTCAGCTTGATCTCGGAGACCTTGATGACCTTGCCATCCTGCTCGGCCACTGCCGGCGTGTGGCGCACCCCGAACTTGCCGGTCAGGCGGCCCTCCTGGTCGAAGTAGAAGCGGCGCTTGCGCGCGGTCATCTCCTCGATCGGCGAGCCCGACACGAGAATGATCTTGGCCTTCAGGTCGGAATACTGGCTGGTCGCCCATTCCATCTGCGCCTTGTCGTCACCATCGACGAAGACGAGGGCCTGATGCATGGCCACGAAATCCAGCGGGTTCACCGTCTGCCCTGCGCGGGCGACATAGTTGCCCTTCTGGTCCTTCACGTCCTTCTCGATGACGATCGTCGGATCGAAGGCCCAGACCCGCGCCTGCGTTGCCGGCGTGATGCCCGCAACCGGCGTCGGACGACGAACCTTGGCCTCGGCACGCCGCGCGAACTCGGCGTTCATCCGGTCGATGCCGCCCGATGCCTGCAGCTTTGTCAGGCGCTGCTCGATCACCGAGAGAAGATCGGTCTCGATGATCGGGAACGTCTGGCCGACGACGCCGTGATCGCTTGCCTGTCCCGCCGACGAGAACGTCAGGGCACAAAGGAGAATGAGCGAGCCGTTTTCGAAAAGACGCTTCACAGGATCGCCTCCCCGACACCGACGATCTTCTTCGCGCAGGCGTAGCCGATCGCGGCATAACGGCTGTCGAACCCATCCTTGTGCGGCGTTCCGACATAGTAGCAGCCGCGCGGGATAGTGCCGGTAGGGCCCGCAGCAAGCGGCTCTCCGAACCGGGTCAGGGGCTTCATGCGGCCGACAACGCGGCCGTTTACGAGAACCTCCGCCCCGCGGTGCGCCACGGTATCACCCGGCATGCCGTAGACGATCTTGCCGAACATCTGCTTTTTCGCGCCGAAATGGCGGATCACCAGCGGATCGGCAGGCGGCACGAAGAACACGTACTGGCCGCGCTGCGGCGTTGCCGTCTTGTGGATCACGAAGGCCCAATTGGGCAGCGATTCAGAGGTGTTGATCAACAGCCCATGGGTATCGCGCCAATCACAGATGGCGGAATAGGCGATGCTGCCGGCGATGAAGAGGCCGAGCGCGCCCCACAGGCGCTTGTTCGGCCGCCAGCCTTTGGGCTTGTCCCCGATCGTCAGACCGTCACTGACCGCCTGCGCCATACGGCCCTCCAAAGCTAGAGGGATCGACCATCGGTGCCGCCGCCGCTGAAGCCTGTTCAGGCATCGGCCCGAATGCCGAGGGGGCAGCAGCAGCCTGCGGCGGCGCCGGCCTTACAGGCACCTGCGGAATGGGCCCTTCCGCTCCGCTCTGCATGACCTCCTCTGCGGAGGCGGGCTTTGGCCGCTTCACGCCCGAGGCATAGACGGCCTTCATCACATGCGGAGTAATGTCCTCGACGCCCTTGGAAAGCACCGCTTCCCCGACAAGGATGACCTGGCCCGATGCACTGCGCCGCTGCAGCTCGCCATCGAGCGAAGCCATGAACTTGCGCATTTCCGCTTCGACTTCCTGGGGCGGACTGGCGCTGCGGGCCTGCGCCTGCACATAGTCACCGACAATGGCCGACAGGTTGGCCTTCACGATCTTCTGCGGCGGCTCCATGATCGCGCGCGTCACCCACATGCCCCAGATCAGCATGACGATGATCGCCAGTCCCACCACCAACTGGCCTGCCGTGTAACCGGCAAAGACCGTCTTACGCGGCTTTGCGACCGCAATCGCCGGGCCAGCAGGAGCAGCTGCAGAAGCGGGGGAGGGCGCAGCTGCAGCTTCGCCAAGAGCCTCGCTCTCTGCCTCCATCGAGTTATTCCAGGTCGGTTCGCTCATGCGCCTTGCTCCAGGCTCAAAGTGTCGCGCGGCACGATCGCGTGCCGGCGAAAAAAGACGATCACACCGGCGACAACGAGGTGCAGCACGGCGACGAGAACTTTGAAATCAGCGATGCGGGTCGCTTCGGCCGCGACGTAGCGGCTCGAGAGATTGGCCAGCTGGTGCATCATGCCATCGAGGCTGAACCCGCCGATCGCGACGAAGAACAAGACGAAGGCGCCCCAGGTCATCAGCAGTGTCACGGCGAGAAAACCGACCGTGTGAAGCAGCACGAACAGAAGGAACCGAAGACCGGCTCCGCCTTCCTGCCGAGCCTTACGCTCTACGCTGATGCTGGCCATGTCGCTTACTCCGCTGCGATGGGAACAGCGTCGTCGCCGCCCCACTTTTCAGGGTTGTTGGGGAATGCGACCCGCTCGATCGCCTCATCCATGGAAACTCCATGACCGAGCAGATCGTGGATCATCGCGAAGGTCTTGGGCGAGGACGAGAAGACAGTCGCGGAATAGGGATCGAGGACGAGCCTACCCGTTGCCTGCATGTCAGGCCCCTTGATGAACACATCCGAATATTCGATGCCGCTACGCTTGAGCGAGCGGACCAGCGCATCGGTGTGATCGTCCATGTCAAAACGGCCGAGCCGCTTGAAGTCGTTGATCGTCTCCTCCTTCTGCGCGAGGATGACCGACCAGTCGCTGTTCTCCAGCGCCGCGCGCGATCCGTCGGACTTGTAGTAGTCGTTGAGGCTCTGGGTGGCCGTCACCAGCGAGGCCCCATACTTGCGGCAGGTACGGGCATAGGCTTCGATGAAATCTGCCATCGAACCGCCCTTGAGCATCTGCCACGCTTCATCGAGCAGCAGGGCTTTCGGGATCGAGCGATCGACACGGCGCATCATCTGCGACGCCATGAACATGATCGCGGTCAGCACCACCGAGCGCAGTTCCTCGCGTGAGGACAGGTCCGACAGTTCGAACACCGTCAGGTTCGCCTTCAGCTCGAAGGAGACATCGCCCTGGAAGAAGCGACCATAGGTGCCGCTGGAAGAAAAGGGGCGCATGGCGATGCCGAGATCAACACCGAGCGGATTCCCGGTCTCGGTCAGCGCTGCGATCACATCGTCGATCGATCCGCCGCGACCTTTCGCACTCCAGACCTCGTTGACCGCTCCGTCGATCAGGCCGCGCTCGGTGTCATTGAGCTTGTCGACGTGCCGGGCCATCTGGTTGACGATGGACTTGAGCATCGCGAAGCAGTCCATGAGGTAGTCCTCATCCTGCTCCGCCATCTCGGCGTCGATCATCGAGAAGGGGTTGATGCAGAACCCCGAGGACATGGTGAACTCGACGAAGGCACCGCCCTGCAGCTTGGCCGAGTGCTCGAACGAGCGGCCATCGTCGATCACCACCACCTTCGCCCCGGCTCCGCACAAGGCGGAGCAAAGCTCCTGCAGGGCCACCGACTTACCCGAACCGGACTTGCCGAACACGGCGACGTTGTGATTGCCCGAGTTGTTCTCGAAGGGGGACCAGAAGAAAGGCTGTCCGCGCCGCCCGATCAGCATCATGTGAGGGACGTTGGCGCCGAGATACTCACCCTGGATCGGCGCGAGGCTCGCCGCCGTCGTCGTCAGCACGGAGCGGAAGCGCTTCATGTTCTTGAGATCGAACGAGAGCCCATTGGCCATCGTCATCGGCATCGCGGCGAGAAGGCCCTGGATTTGGAGATAGCGATCGTCAAGCAGATCCCATCCGGCTGCCCGGTACACCGATTTCAGAACGCGCTCGTTGGCATCGCCTTTGCCCTTGGGCGAAAAGGACGTGACCGAGTAGAACGCCTGGATCAGCTTGCGGCCCTGCCGAAGCTCATCCTTCACGAACTCCCATTCGCGCGATTGTTCCTTCAGCTGGGGAAGCATGCGCGCCGACTTGGAATCAGCAAGGCTGGTCGTGCGCATGAACTTGCGCGAAGCACGCATGCTCGAGGCTTCTGCGTCAGGGAAATCGAGACACAGGTTCGTCGACACAGGGCAGGGCATGCGCAGCTTGTCAGCAAACATATCGCCGATCAGCTTAGCCATGTCCCACGGCGCCCAGCGCTGCGGTAGGTTGCGCACCGAGAAGGATCGCACGTCGAATACGTCAGGGTAGATTTCCCCGATCTCGGGCGCATCATCGACAGTCTTGCCGGTGGGTCGGAACCGCTCGGTGCGAAGCAGGATACGATCCGGCTCGATCTTCATCTCCAGATCGTGCCGCACCGCCTGGTCCGCGATCGGATCGAACGGGTTGTAGATGATGTTGTCATCGCCCGGCGCCGTCGTGGGCGAGGTGATGTCGTCGATCCAGGCGATCAGCGCCTGCGGGTCCATCGGCCGTGCAAAGATACCGATCGATTCCAGCGAGGACGTCAGTCCCTCGAGAACCGAGACGATTTCCTCGTTCGTCACCCGGCTCGTTTCCGGGGTGGCGTAGGAAATCGCAAGGCGATGATTGCGCAGGTGGAACGGCGCGGCCGACGACAGCGAGTTCCAGACACCATCGAGCAGGTACTCGGTGCGGTGCTTGGCCATGCGCTCGTAGACGCTTCCGGCCATGAAACGCGGCAGATACCATTGCGACAGGCGCTCGCCCACGCGAGGGCTCATCCAGCCATGGAACTGTAGCGTGCCCGGCGTCGGAATGCCTTCGGACAGGAACTGCGTCAGGATTTCCGAGGTGCGCTCATTGGCCCCCATCATCGGCGTCGCCTCAAGGACGAAGCCACGCGACGAACTGTTGTAGAACAGGTGCGTCTTGGGATCGTAGCTGCGATAGGGCAGCCAATGGACGAGACGGGGAACGGTTGTGTCGGGCCGATTGGTTTCGGGCTTGGCGTTGTCGCCAAGCAGCGTGCCCATGATCTTGCTGAACATATTCATGGCTGCACTCCCGGAAACGAGCCAGCACGCAACACCGGCAGCGGACTGGCGTCCTTCGCGGCAGCCTTGGCTTCGGGCATAGCCCGGCCAAGCGCCGAACGGATCGCCGGATCAGCCTCCACTGCAGCAATCGCGGCCTTGCCCTTGGCGGTCGCATGCTGAGGCACCGAGATCATCGGTCCCGTAGCCACACCATCGGCGCCCGCGCCGCCTTTGGCGGCGGAGGTAGGAGACGCGGGTGTGAGGGGGGAGGCAGGCGCCGGTTGGGAGGCCGGCGCCTGCGCGACAGGCTTGGGCTCGGCCTGACGCTGGGGTTGAGGTTGGGGATTAGGAGAGGGCGTGGAAGCCGCAACCGGCTTTGCGGTCGCCGGCTTCGCTGGCCTTGGCCTGCGCGGCGTGGTCAGGGTACGCGAGACCTGGTCCTTGATGTCCCCGACAGGATCGGGCGACTGGACTTCGCCGCCATTGCCGGCAGCCCGCGCCATGGCGACGGCTTCCGGCGTTGGCAGATCAGGATCTACCGCCAGCGTCTCGATCATCGGCGGTTCTGCGCGCTCTACAGCGGCGAGGAGGGTATCACGCCCTGCGGACGCTGCCACTTCATCGGGCGTTTGCGCTACGGCATTACCGGCCAGTGCCTCGGCCCACTCGCCGCGCTCGACGACGGCATGAACCGCCGACTGTTCATGAAGCCTGCCCGAAGCGTCGATCTGCGCCGGAAAGACGATGCGAAGTACGCGCTCGCGTGTGCGGACCGGCGAGCTGGCTTTCTGGTAGCCACGTCCCTCCGCTGGAGGTTCCACATAGGGACCGGCAGGCGCGATCATGCGATCACCTTCCTCGCCCGAGATCATGGCGAGGGCGCGATCGTCGATGTTACCGCTTGGCGCGCAGATCCCGTCCGGCGCGCGGCAGGCGAAGTCGCCCTTCACATTGCCGCCAAGCGACATGCACCCCGAGAGGCTGGCGCTGGCCAGCAGCACGCCGGCAAGGCCGATACGCCCGCGGATCACGACTGGCCTCCCTTGAGCCAGTTCTCAAGGAACTCCTTGGGCCTGTAACCCTCGAGCACACTGCCATCGTCACGCACGATGACGGGCGTACCGGCCAGGCCATGCTTGCGGGCAAACGCCTCGTTGGCATCCAGGCCCTTGGTATTGCAGGGGCCGGTGCCCTTGATGTCCTGCCCGGAATAGGCGGCATGAAGCGCCTTGGCCTTATCCTTGGCGCAGTAGACCTTGTCGGCAATGTCGCGGCTGCCCAGAACCGAGATCGGCCGCTCGACGACGCGCACGTTCATCGAGGCGAGCGTGTTGCTCAAGGCACGGCAGTAGCTGCAGCGAAAATCGCTGAATACCGTGACCGTCTTGCCCGACGAATTGCCCCAGACGATCGCGCCCTCCTTGGGCAGTTCGCCAAGCGGGAGCTTCTGGAGAGGGGCCGCAGCGGCGGCTTTGGCGGCTGCAGCGGGCCGTGCTGCAAGCGCGGGCTCATTGTCCTCGGCGCCAGCAGCATTGGCCTTGGCCGATGCTCCCAGCAACATATCCGGGTTCATCTCGAGCAGGCGGGTTGCCGTCAGATCCTGGCGCGTCTCCATGTCATAGACGCGGCCGATCACCAGATAGCGCGCGGTGCGGTCGATGTAGAACAGGTTGCTGCCGGCAGTGACTTCGCACAGGCCATCGACCTTGTCGCAATTGACGCTCGTGACCTTGGTCTTGGGAAGGCGCGCTTTCAGCATTTCGGCCACGCTTTTGCTCGGCGGCGCGATGTAATCACGCGCATAGGCCAGCGTGGCGATCCCACCTCCAACAAAAGCGAGCCCGCAGGTGACATAGAGGAATGCGCTACGCATCCACGGGCGCTTCAGCTCGGTGTCCAGGTCAGGAACGACGCTTTGGGCACTGCCATCATGATGTTCAGTTGCGGACATAGACACCCTCCAGGAAGACGATTTCGACATCGACGCCGGTCGGCATTTCGATGACAGGCTGGTACTGTTCGGCACGCTCGATCAGGTACTTGCTGACCATGTCGCCGGTCTGCGAGACGCCCTCGCCAAGGCCGCCTTTCGCGATGTCGCCCATCGACAAATCCTGGCGCTTGCCATCGACGATGACGTTGGGCCGCGTCAGGGCGTTGTTGGAGTTGGCCGCAAAGCCGCGACCGAAGCCGCCGACGAGACCGGCAATGAACGCCTGGCTGACAAGGCTGCCCTCGCGGCTGACGACACGGCCACGAACACCCGTCTTGCCGCCGAAGGCGATGAAGCCCTTGACCTCGGAGACGGCGTAGCGACCGCCCGGCTGCGGGCAGGTCATCTTCTGCAGCTTGACGTAAACCTTCTCGCTCGACAACTCGCCCCGCGCAGCGCCGTTGATGAGGCAACCCTGAATCTTCGTCGTCAGGAGCTTGCCATTCTGCAGCACCGACCGCGCAGGGCCGGTAACGCGCAGGACAACCGGAAGCGGATCGGTCTGGCTCTGCACGCCTGCGGCGGCATCGACGCCGACAATCACCTTGGCCGTCGCGAAGCTGTTGGGCGGCAGATAGTTCGGGCTATCGGTGTAGACCGTGTTGCCCTTCTCGACCTTCTTGGCGTTGCCCGTGTCGGCGTTGGTGAAGGACACCATTTTGACTTCGCTGGACCGGACGGGGGGCACATCCGGCCCAGCGCCGCCACCAGCGTCAGGACGCTGATAAGTCGGGCTGTTCGGGCCATAAAGCGCACCGGGACCGGGTTGCGGTGCAACCGGCGCGGCGCGCTCGTTAATCTGACGACGCAGTTGCTCGTTCTCAGACTGATAGGCGCTCACCACGCGCTGACCATCGGCCGTCATTGACTGGTTCTGCGCGCGCAGCGCCTCGATCTGCTCGGAGAGCTGCGCGACCTTGGCATTGGTGCCACCAACCGACTTGAGCTGGTTCTCCTGGCTCTGGAAGCGGTTTTCCGACTGCGCCATCCACTCCTGCTCGGAGAGGTTGCGGTTCATCATGTCCTTGGTCGAAACCTGAACGTCCTCGATCTCGTCGTCGGCCTGGCCTGCGACCTTCCCATTGTCGGAGAAGATCCACATGCTGGCCGCGACGACACCGACAACCGCGACACCGCTCAGAAGCATGCGCTGCTTGCGGCGCGTCTCGGTGTTGCCGTCGAGTTCATTGCCGACCGGCGAAACGCCATCACCGCCCTCGGGGCCGTCGAGCGATTTACGCGAGCGCGAGAAGATACCCTTCAAGTCCATGGCTCAGTTCCCGGTGCGAGAGACGAGGTACGCGGTCGTGACCTTGCCGGGCGCAAGGCGCGGCTCGGCGATCGAAACCGCAAGCGAGGAAGCCGGCGCGACGCTGGCCTCGGTTAGGGTCGTTTCCTGCGCGCCCTTGTTCTCGATGCGCAGAACGCGGCCCGTCATTTCGGAACCGCGATATTCGGCAATCATCTGAACCTTGAGGTCGCCCACGTAGACAGGGCGAAGCGAGCGCTGGCGCATTTCGTAGCCATCGACGATTTGGCCGCCGTACATGGCCTGAACCAGCTCGATCGCCCGATCCTGCGAGCTGGCCTGCTGGACTTTCTGCGGTCCTGCATCGGCAGCATCGGCCTTGGCGATTGCCGGGTTCGAGATGAACACCTGCACGGCCTGATCGCCGGCAATGCGGCAGATGAACTTGTAGACATAGCCGCGCTTGGAGGTCGCGAAGAACGACAGGGCAGGGCGGGCGAAGCCGTCCGGCACCGACAGGTAGATGTCGCCACGCACCGGCTCATTGACCACGCTGAAATCGTCAGCCGGATTGCCCGTGTTGATCTTCGAGACGGAGGCGAACTCGTCTTCGACAAGGCTGATCCGGGTCAAGTCGCGCGCCGAGGCGCTGCACTCGACCTGGCTGCCGTCCGAAGCCATCAGCGTCTGGTCGCCAAGCGCCATGGCAGGCGCCGAAAAGCCCATTGCCGATGCGGCAATGAGCAAGGCGCCCGTCGTGCGGCTTACAATGCACATGCGCGAGCAAAGCGCGGCGCCGGCGATGGCCGAGCCGATCAGGTATTGGGTGGGTGTCATGACAACCCGCCTTTCTTCTTTTCAGGCTGGACCATCCCGAAGCCGATCAGCTTCAGGGAGAGCCCCGAATATTCCCAGCTGAACTGGAAGGTGCGAATGTCGCTGGAGACCACCTTCTGGCCGACCACCGTGTTGAGCTTGCCGGTGACGGTCGAGCGCAGGTTCGCGGTGTCGATCTCCATCGACTGGATCTGGAAATACTGCGAGATGCTCGACCCGCGCTGCTCGTTGACGATCTCCAGCAGGTCCGCCTTGATCTTGCCCTGCGCACGCGGCGAGACGATCTCGAGCACCGACTTCATCCAGTAGTCGAGACTGCCCGGCGAACGATCCAGCGTCAGGATCGCGGTGTCGCGGGTCATCAGCTCCAGATATTCGCGCGAGACACCCGCACTCGACAGCGTCAGCGGCGAGCGCAGGACGGGCTGGAGCACGATCTCGCGGCTGCGCGTGACCGAGAAGAGGAGGAGGAGGGCGACGACGCCTGCAAGAACGAGCGCAGTGACCCCGAGCATATTACGCTGGCGCAGGATGCGTTGGCTC
Organism: Pseudomonadota bacterium; assembly: GCA_021847605.1. Classification (GTDB taxonomy): domain Bacteria; phylum Pseudomonadota; class Alphaproteobacteria; order Sphingomonadales; family Sphingomonadaceae; genus Sphingobium. The sequence goes on from JAJZQN010000038.1 coordinate 20,549, forward strand.
TGCGCGTGCTGATAAGAAAATTCCATGTCAGCCCACCATCAGTCGAAGGTAGGAAGGCGGCGTGGCGCGCAGCGACGGAAACCCGCCCGGCAGGTGCCAGTATGCAAGATGGATCAGCCACGATGTTGCCCGTCCGGCCTTGGCTTTTCGTAAGGCCCACCAGCCCAGGAAGGCAAAGCCAATCCCGAAGACAATGTGTTGGGACAGGATTCCCCAGATGAACGGGAGAACCATCGCGAGGAACTCATCAAGCGTCCAGAAGCCGATCAACTCGGGATCATCCAGATGAGAGGGGATCACATACTTGTCGGCTGCCATGTCACGCCACCTTCCAAAAGGTGCCGGCGAAGCTGCTACTTCGCCGGCGTTCGGGATCAGATCGTGGCGGTGACGGTCGAGGTGACGATCGGAATGCCGGTGCCGGCGCCGACGCCGACGCCGACCGGGATCGCGACCTGGCCGAGGCTGAAACGCCCCGAAGCAAGACCGACGATACCACCCGCGAGCGAGAGCACCGTGATGATCTTGCCGCCCGAACCTTCGAGGAAGCCGGTGAACTGCGTCAGCGCGGTGTCGAAGGTGGTGTCGGCGCCGGCGAAAGCCGGACCGGCGAAAGCAACGGCAGCAGCGGCGAGGCCGATGACTGCGGCTGCGGTGGCTTCACGGCTCACGCCGCGGTTGAGCAGGGTCTTCATATAAGAGTCTCCTTCAATCGAGCGCATTTCAGCGCGCCCAAGAGAAGGCTGCGGAACAACCCACCGCACCGGCAAGCCGGAAAAGCAGGAACATGCTTGGGAATTGGACGTTCTTTTCCGACAAGGCCGAAATGACGCTGCGAATCGGCCCTCTCGTCCCATATCCGGGACCGCTGTCCCGCTACCGGGACCACAACCCCGCATATGGGACCGCTGGTCCTGCTACCGGGACCGCTGTCCCGCTACCGGGACCGCTGTCCCACTGCCCGGACCGCTGTCCTAAATGGGGGACAACGCACATTCGAAGGGCATCGCTATCGCATAAGTGCTTCACTGTTGGGCATAATCTCCATAACCCACATGGATCGTTGGAAATTTTGCAATCTATCATATCGTACAAGATTGCGGAGCGGCTGAATGGCTGATTCGAGCGGGGGTCCATAAGTAAATATGCCAAAAGATCAGAATACATATCGAATGGATGTGTCGGAATACTACTTCCGGCTGACTACGGAGTGCATCCGTCTCCATTCCAACAGTTGCCTCAAGCACTCATCGTTTTCCTCTATGATAAATGATCGCGCTGAACGTGCTGTATCGGTGACGATGAGGCGAACCCCCGAACACATAATTAAGCATCTTAAACTGATACCTAGTAAAGGTGAGATTCCCCTTGAAATCGAAATTCTCGAATCAAGTTCTGGTGAAATAACTAGGTCAACCAAGGCCATTGAGGAGGCCATTGGAAGTTCAATTGAATTTGCGGATGCGCTTTCGGTAATCATGTTTGACTTCATGGTTGAAGCAAACAAAACGGAAGTTCTTCTAAAGATAGGCCTTACATCAGATGAGGCGGGGGAATATCGTAAATTACTCAAGCCCAGGCCGCCCAGAACAAAATCAATTAACTGACAGGCTATAATTATTTCCCGAATATTGCACCTTCGCACTTGCGAGGGGTTTGCAACCGCCAGTCCTTTGGGTATCCCTTAATTGGCATTACCGGAGGATTGGCGATGGGGGCACCAAGTTTTGAAACGGACCAGCTCACAGAGAGCCCGGTCCAATCATTTGGTTTCGTTGACTATGTCATATGCCGAATGAAGCAGGACGGGCTGCAGTACCGCGACCTGGCAATCAAGATCGGTTTATCAAAGACCCGAACCCATAATGTGTTCCACCCGGAACCCAGCAAGCGCCGGCCCTTGTATGTGCATGAGTTCCACGCAGTAGCAGCTGCACTGGACCTCTCGCCACTCGAAGCGGCACTTGTCAGTGACCTTTATAGCGGGGCGGGCGAGGCCCACGACGGCGTTGAATCCCAGATCAAACTCTACTCAGGGGTCGTCAATCGCCTTCACGGCGGGATGCAAGAGGTTATGGAGCGGTTCGATGGCCTTGATTGGGATGATATTCGCCCCGCTCATGCCGACTGGATAATCAAGCTGGTCATCGGTGAGATCGAGACGGCTTACGCAGAGTTCGTGGAGCGCAAGGAAGTTCGTCTAAGAGAACAAGAAACTTTCTGACATAGCCAGCCCTACACCAATCCCGATTTTAAGCATTTAATTGCGCCGCACTTCAGCGTGCGCTAATGGTCATATATGTCAGAATCGATGTCCACCTCTCCTGCCGCGAAAAGCATGCGCCGTAAAGCGATCAAGCATCGCGACGAAGGGCGGGTTCGCAACACATTCTGGTTCACGCCTGAAGCTCTGGATGTCCTGGATCAAGTCCGCGACAACATGGGCGCGAAATCGCGTGAGGTCGCAATCAACGCGATCCTCCAGCGCATCGGTGACGATATGTTTCTCAAGCAGGAGTTTTTGGCTGTGACCAAATAAAGGAAAGCCCGGCACGAAGGCCGGGCGTCCCAAAATCAGCGATCGTTTAAGATCGGCTATGTCTGCGTCGCCAAACGCAAACGGTCACTAACCAAGACCCGACATAGCCCATCCCGATCTACGATGCAAGGATGCGCGCTTCGCGCCACGGAATCTTTTTGCCTGGTGACGGCCTTCCATACGGAAGGGCGAACGATGTCGCATACCCAGATAAATCCCGAACCTTCTGCGCCCCAGCATGTCATTGATGACCTGCTGGCTCGCGGCATTTCATATGATGACATTCAACTTGGGATGATCCACCAACAAGCACAAAGGCGCTCAGGTGTCGCAGTGCTACCGCTTGCCGTAATCGTCGGCGCCGATGCGGCCGACTTTAACAGGCACCACAAGGTCGGAAGCACCACCGCGAAGATGCTCCGCAAACAGCCTCCTCCTCGTAAGAGCGCAGGAGGAACGCATATCACTGGCGCCAAAATATGGGCAGGCAGCATCCAGACTGGCACCGAAGAAGAAGCAGACTTTGTTCGCGCCATTACCCCCGAGCAGGCCGACAGATTCTACAGGGTGTCCAACTTGGCTGCGGACAAGGCACTTGAACTAGCCACTAGCGCTCGCGCTGGAGAAGATTTGGAGACCCAAGACCGAATGGTCATGGGTTTCACTAATTCCTGCAGGAAAGTGCTCCAAAAGCTGGTCAACGAGATCCAGTATCGCAAAGGATGGTGCATGCTGTCCTATGAGACACTGATGGATCGGACCAAGCTCTCGCGCGGTACGATCCATAACGCTCTAAAGGCGCTGCGTGCCATCGGGCTCATCTCTTGGAAGCGACGCTACAACTACACCCATTCTGTTGAGCATGGCTCTCGCTCGGAGCAAACTTCGAACCTCTATCGGCTCGAGTTCCCAAAGTGGCTGTTCAAGCTCCTGGGGCTTGATACGCCCATCCCGGACGACATGGCAGCTCATCAAGAGGCTACGATCGAGGATCATGCCCTCATGCTGGCAAGCGCCAGCAAATCTGAACGACGGCGCCTCATGCCGACCAGCATTTCAGGACGTGCATCCCTGATTACCGCCGCAGTGCGGATCGACTCACGCATTTCTTTCGATGGCCGAACCCGTGAGTCCAACGGTTGGATTGATCCTCAAGGGATTCTATTAAATTATGGGAATAGGGAGTTGGCCTAAGTCGGCCAACGCGCAGATCTGACGATCCAAGGCCGCCCTAACGGCATGAGAACGACACCTTAGACCAAAACCGCACCCTCTGGAGTGTCGGCTACGCCGCCACGTGCTCCCAGGGGGAGCATGCGTCTTCTTCCGCCCTCTTTTCATGCCCTCGCGCTGAACAACGGGTCGCTAAAGCGCGAAATCGGAAGGGATCAGAATGCGGCTACCGATACAGTGCGGCCTTTGGGCTCGGCCACGAAACTGGCCTGTTGCTGACCCGCGCCATAACGACGCAGCCGCGCCCAATTATCGAGGATGGTCGCAACATAGCCCTGCGTTTCCCTTATCCGGGGTACAACCCCGCCATTAATCCGGCCCGGCCCGGCATTATAGGCCGCCAGCGCCAGATGCACCTGCCCGAACCTGTCGAGCTGGGTCCGCAGATAACGAGCGCCGCCGCGCAAATTCTGGACCGGATCATAGGGATTGACCCCAAGCTGCGCCGCGGTCCCCGGCATCAATTGCGCCAGGCCGTAGGCTTTCATCCTTGAGATCGCCGCTGGATTATACCGGCTCTCCTGAATGATCATCGCGTCGAACAGACCCGTCGGAATGCCATGCTCGCAGGCGATCGCGCTCATCATCCCGTAATAGGCTGCGCGGCGCGCCTCAGCATCCGGCTTCAGGAATCCTGCCGGACGATAGGGAATAGAGGCGCATCCCGGTGTATAAGGCATCGAGGCAAGCGTGGGATACTGCCCTTTCATCCACCCCGGCACCGCGATCGAGGAAACCGGCGCAACGGCAGCCGCAGCCAAATCATAGGAACCAGCAAGATCGGGCTGATCCACCGCAGGGGCGGCAAACTCCTGCCCCATCTGATATTCGACATAGCGGCGCGACAAGTCATGCACGCGAAACGCTTCGGGAATCCCCACGTCTGATCCAGCAATCGGCATCGCTAGCGGACCGTCCGCAGCCGGGGCCGGTTGTCCCATGACGACAAGTTCCACCTTGCGCGTCTTTTTTACTTCGCCAGCGCTTACACTATTGGGAATGACGCACAGTAACGCGATCAGACCTGATGCTCGATGTACTCGCATATGAACCCTCCAAAGCCTTGATGAGATAATTGGAGGTCAGCGGCTTTCCCCTTGTCAACGCCATGATCCTCACGAACACTTTTTTTGAAAAAGGCTTTGGAAGGCTCCCGGCATGTGGCTCGTACCCCGCGACACCAACGGCAAAGGCTCAAATCGCATCCCGCTGCCCCCCGATCTGCGCACAGCGCTGATCCGATGGTATATCGGCAAGGGCACGGTCCATGACGAAAAGGCTGGCATCACCCTCGTCCAGCAGGCTCGTATCGGGCACAAGTGGATCGCCTGCGACTGCCTTGGTGCCGACAAGGCCCCAGCCATCCTGACCCCGGCATTCCTGTCCGAAGCAGAAACTTACTATCTGCGCCGTCTGACCAGCTCGAAACGTCCCGAGCATCTGCCCGACTGCCCATTCTTCCGCGACCAGGTGACGATCCGCATCAGCGAAGTGCGGTCGCGATCGACCCCGCTCGAGCCCCCTGCAGGTTTCTTCGAGGTGCTCAAGCCCGCGCCGGAGAAACTGGCGCAGCGCTCGGAGGACGATTCCAACGATGATCGAACCCGCAACGCTTCTATCCCGAGGCTAGCGCGATTGCTCTGGCGGCTCATGGCCGCTGCCGGCGTCAATCGTATCGCTCCGCTCGCCTATCGCGAGGAATGGTCGATCCGGCGCGAGTTTGCCGCGCTCACCAGAGCGGCGGGTCTGATCGAGATCGCGCCGGGCATCCAACTCGAAAAAGCCTTCTGGACCCACCCGAAGCCGCTTCAGGCCCGCGCGGTCTACGCAACGCTTCGCGCGCTGGAGGACAGATGGCCGCGCGACCACGCCCCGCAAGGCTTTGTCCTGCTCTACGCCAAGGGCATCCATGGCCAGGAAATCACGCTGCCCGACGGCGACACCGTCGCGATCGCCAACCGCATCCAGTCCCCATCGGTGCGCGGGAACCCCATCGCGGGGCCGTTCCTGGTCATCATAGTCGTCGGCAAATATCCCGAGGCCAAAGGCTATGCGCCGCTACGCGCCTATGCCCAGCCCATCCTCAATGGACGGTTGTTCGCACCTGTCGATTCCGATTTTGAGAGAGACGTCTTCCGCACGATCCTGCGGACCCAGCAGGAGCTTCACGGCCGCGGTATCGACCTCGCAATCGACAAGCCCGTGTTCGACACCCTGACGCCGGATGGGCCATGCCGCCCCGACTTCCTGATCGAGGCGCGATCACGCGAGACCGGCGAGATTCGCAACCTTGTCGTCGAGGCCATGGGCTTCAAAACCGACGAATATGAGGCCAGCAAAGCCATCACGCATCCGCGCATGGCGCATCTGGGTCAAATCGTGACGATCGACAGGCAGGACGACGATGCCCATACGGGGCGCCGTGCGCTCCTCGAAGGGCTTGGCCTCTGACACTCTAGCGCCAGGACAGGCTGGCTGCGAAATAGCCGATGATGCCAAGCGTCACCGGCGTCGAGAGCAGATAGAGTTTCTGCCAGCGCCACCAGATCCGGGGCAACAGCAGCGCCGCTCCCTTCACGCTGCGCGCATCCTCCCAGACTCGATCCTTCCAGAGTTCATGCAGAGCAACGCTCACCGAAAGCACCATGGCGATCGCGCAGCACAGGCTGGTCGCGAGATAGATTGCCATCCAGTTGGCGATTTCGAGGGGCGTAAACTGAGACATCCGGCCTTTGTTATACCTGTAACTTTCTACCAGGGCACCCATATCCGACGAGCAAATTCTTACAGGAAACCCCTTAAAATCCTTGGTCTATCAAGTATTTTCACAGACAAATCGCGCAAAGAGTTGAGAGGGAGAGGAGGGAGTGGACCGAGCAGATCGGTCAAAGCCCTTTAACCAGCAGCCGGTGCCTTGGCGGGCGCCTGCTACATGGAGGTAACTCCCCATGGAACGATATGTTCTCTTCATCAGCGAGCCGGGATCTGATGACGTTGTAGACATCCACCCCAGCAAACCGGCTGCGCGAAGCGCGCTTGCCGAATATGTGCGAGCACGCTCAGCTATCAACAGCGTGGCTGACCACCATGATGATGAACAGGCCATCGCCTCCTATTTCGACGGTAGCGAAGCCATCTTCGCAATCACGCGCATCACGCCGCAGTCGATGCAAGGAAACGACCAATGACCATTGTCGCGCGTCGCCCCTCGCAAAAACTCATCGACATCGTCGGCACTCTGCGCGGCACCTGGCACGGCAACCGGGCGATGTGCCGTTGCCCTTGCCATGATGACCACGAACCCAGCCTGTCCCTTCGCCAAGGGGATCGCGGCATCCTCGTAACCTGCTTTGCAGGCTGTGATTCCATCGACGTGCTGCGCGAACTCGATCGTATCGCGATCACCCGCCACTACGAGCCGCCGCCAGACAATGTCCGAGCCGGCACCGCGAACATCGAGCGGCTCTGGTCGCAGGCGCAATCCGTGCCGGGTACGCTCGGCGAACGCTATCTCGGCTCGCGCTTCCTGCTGCCCGTTCCCGGTGACGTGCGCTTTCACCCGCGTTGCCCTCATGGCGCAAAGCCCAACACCGTCTTCAAGCCTGCCTTGCTGGTCGCCGTCCGCGAAGGCCAGCGGCTTGTTGCACTCCAGCGGATCTTCCTCGATCCCGAAACCGCTCGCTACACCGCCAAGGCCACCATCGGTTCGCTCGGCATGGGCGCATGGCGCGGCGGCGGTATCGGTCCCACCATCGGTCTTGCCGAAGGCTTCGAGACGGCGCGGGCATGGAGCCGCATCAACAACCTTCCCTGCTGGGCCACGCTCGGCTCGCGCCGGTTCGGCCTGGTGACGATCCCTGACAGCGTGACCGAACTCATCCTGGCGGGCGATTACGACACGGCGGGGCGCAGGGCCGTAAACCGGGCATCGCATCGTTACGCCAGCGACAACCGCGTGATCCGCGTCGATTTCCCGAAGGGCTACAAGGATTGGGCCCAGGTGCTCGAAGCCCTCGAGGCGCAGAAAAGTGGAGGGGGAGGGGAGGGGTGATCTGCCGTTCGGCAGAGAGCCCAAGGAGACCCCCATGCGCGACCTTCTCGATCTCACGCACGTCAATGATGCGCCGGCAGCACGCACGATCGCCGCCCTACTTGCCGCCGATGGCGCAATTACCCGCCGCCAGCTGAACGATGCCATGGTCCGAGCGTTCGGCGGCAGCGATGCCGATGGGCGCTGGACCCAGCGTGACAGCTTCGAGATGCTCGAGCACGCCCTTGCCCTTCACCTTGCGAGCGACGGGCATCGTATCGACACACTGGCGGACATTGCCACCTCCAGCGCGCTGATGCAGCGCCTGCCGACCCAGACCGTGCGCAGCGAGGAGCAGATCGAGCTGCAGCAGTTCTCCACTCCCGCCGACATTGCTGCGCTGGCAATGCTGTTCGCCGCGATCGGCGCCGAGGACGTGGTACTCGAGCCGAGTGCCGGGAACGGCCTACTCATCGCCCAGGCCCCGCGCGGCCGCATCCTTCAACTCAACGAGATCGACCCGCGCCGCCGCGAACGGCTCGCACACATCTTTCCCGATGCGACGATCACCGGCCATGACGGCGCTGCGCTTGTCGCGCTCCACTCGGATCTTCCGCGCCCGAGCGTCGTGCTCATGAACCCGCCGTTCTCACGCAGTATCGGCCGCGGCGCCGATGACCTGGCTGCGCTGCGCCATCTGCAGGCCGCGATCAAGCGGGTCAGCCCGGGCGGCCGCGTCGTCGCCATCATGCCCGACTGGTTCGCGCCCTGCGCACGGCTGCGCACTGCCTACGAAACCATCCTGACCGGCTGCACCGTGCGCGCATCGCTTCGTCTCGAGCACTGCTACCGCAAACACGGCACCGACATTGCCGTTCGCCTCTATGTGATCGACAAGATCGCCGGCGACCTCATGCCTGCGGTCATCGAGCGGTCAGCCGTACTCGACTTCCTCGATGCCATCGAAATCCCCGGTCGCATCAAGCTGGAGCCCACCGCCAACCTTCCGGTTCGCCCTGCGCCTCCGAAACCGACTTCGCTGTTCGGCGCCGCGCGCAAGACCAAGGTGGCCGCGCCTCGCCCCTATCACGCGCCCAAGGCCAACGCGGTCCTGCCTGTCGGCTATCGCCAGCTGGAGGAGCCCGCACCGCTGGCGCAGCAGGTCGGTGTCTACCTGCCCTACCGGCCAAGCCGCATCGTCTTCGATGCTGCCGGCGAACACCCGACAGCACTGGTTGAATCGGTCGCCATGGGCTCGATTCCGGCGCCGGTCCCCACGCACATCCCGCATCTGCCCGAACGCACCGTCAGCGAGCGGCTCCTGTCCTCCTCCCAGCTCGAGACCGTCGTCTATGCGGGCCATGCCTGGAGCCAGACGCTTCCCGGCACCTTCAAGCCCGCCAAGGAAGGCGTTGGCCTCGACATCGACCCTGAAGGCCGCAAGTACCGCAAGGGCTTTTTCCTCGGCGACGGGACTGGCGCAGGCAAGGGCCGCCAGATCGCTGCCTGCATCCTCGACAACAAGTTGCAGGGCCGCCGCCGCCACATCTTCGTTACCAAGAACGAGCCGCTGCTCGAGGACATCCGGCGCGACGTAACAGCACTTGGCGGCCTCTCGGCCGACGTGCAGCCGCTCTCGAACTGGAAGATCGGCCAGCCCATCACGATGGACGAAGGCACTCTGTTCGTCACGTATCCGGGGCTTCGCTCGGGTCGCTCGGATGCAACCCGCCTTCAGCAGATCCTCGATTGGGCAGGGCCCGACTTCGATGGGGTGATCGCCTTCGACGAGGCTCACGAAATGGGCGGTGTCGCGGGCGGCGAGGGCGCCCTTGGCAAGACCGAAGGCTCCCAACAGGGCATCTGCGGCGTCCTACTTCAGAACCACCTTCCCGATGCGCGCGTGCTCTACGCTTCTGCTACCGGCGCTTCCGACGTCAACAACCTGGCCTATGCCGTGCGCCTCGGCCTCTGGGGGCCGGAAACCTCCTTCCCCGACCGGGAATCCTTCATCTCCAACATCCGTCAGGGCGGGATCGCGGCGATGGAACTGGTGGCCCGCGACCTCAAAGCGCTCGGCCTCTACACGGCGCGCGCGCTCAGTTTCGCCGGCGTCGAATACGAAGTGCTGCGCCACGAGCTGACGCCCGCCCAGATCGAGATCTACGACACCTATTGCCGCGCCTGGCAGGTCATCAACACCAACCTTGCCGCCGCGCTCGAGGCGACCAACGTGGTCGACAGCCTTGCGGGCAAAACGCTCAACTCGGGCGCGAAAGCGGCAGCGCGCTCGCGTCTCGAAGGCACGCGCCAGCGCTTCTTCGGCCAGGTGCTGCTTTCGATGAAGCTCCCCACCGTGATCGCGGCAATCGAGGGGCACCTGAAGCAGGAGCATTCGGTGGTCGTGCAGCTGGTGACGACGGCCGAGGCCATCCTCGACAGGCGCCTGTCCGAGATGACGGCCGAGGAACGCGCAGAGCCGCAGATCGAGTTGTCGCCCACCGACCAGATCGTTGACTACCTCAAGCGCGCCTTCCCGACCCACCAGATGGAGGTCTTCAAGGACGATACCGGCGCCCTCCATTCCAGGCCCATGCGCGATGATGACGGCAACCCGGTCCACAACCCCGAAGCCATGGCCGCGCGCGACAACCTGATCGAGCATCTTTGCGCGCTTCCGCCGATCAAGTCGGGCCTCGATGCCCTGATCGAGCATTTCGGACCGGATCGGATCGCCGAAGTCACCGGGCGTTCCAAGCGCCTGATCACCGGGCCGGACGGCCGCCAGAAGGTCGAGACACGCAACGCCCGTACCAGTCAGGCCGAGGCCAGCGCCTTCATGAATGATCGCAAGAAGGTGCTCGTCTTCTCCGATGCCGGCGGCACGGGCCGATCCTACCATGCCAGCCTCGAGGCGGTGAACCAGGACCGGCGCGCTCATTTCCTGCTCGAGCCGGGCTGGCGCGCTGACCGGGCGATTCAGGGTCTCGGCCGCACGCACCGCACCCATCAGGCATCGACGCCGCTGTTTCGTCCCGTCACCACCGACTGCAAGGGCGAGCTGCGGTTCACCTCGACGATCGCCCGCCGCCTCGACAGCCTTGGCGCCCTCACGCGCGGCCAGCGCCAGACCGGAGGCCAGGGCCTCTTCGATCCCGCCGACAACCTCGAAAGCGATTATGCGCGCGACGCCCTCGTTACGTGGTTCCACCTTCTCTATCACGGCAAGCTCAAGAGCACGAACATGACCGAGTTCGTCGACCTGAGCGGGCTCGAGATCACCGAGGGCGATGGCGTCCTGAAGGAAGACCTGCCGCCAATCCAGCGCTGGCTCAATCGCCTGCTGGCGCTGCCGATCGCGCTGCAGAACAAGATTTTCGAGGAATATCTCACCCTTGTTGAAACCCGCGTCGCCGCTGCGCGCGAGGCCGGCACCCTCGATGTCGGTGTCGAGACGATCACGGCCGACAGCGCCCGCGTCATCAGTGACACGATCCTGCGGACCGATCCGGGTACAGGCGCCACCACCCACCTTCTCACGATCGAGATCGCACGGCGCAAGAACCCGATTTCGCTCGAACGCATCCTCGACATGGTCCGCTGGCGCGAGAACCCGGCATTCGTCATGAACGCCAAGTCGGGCCGCGTAGCGCTGCGCAGCAAGGCAAACGCCTGGATGGACGATGAGGGCGAGCCGATCCTTCGCATCGAGCTGCAGCGCCCCTGCAGCCGCAAGTCGATGCGCGAGGCGGATCTGTTCGAGACCGCCTGGGAAGAGATCGACGAAGACACGTTCCGGGCCAAGTGGCAGGCCGAAGTCGAAGAAGCGGCCGAGCAGCTGGACACCGAGACGGTGCGCCTCGCAACCGGCCTCCTGCTGCCGATCTGGTCGGCGCTGCCGTCCGATCACCTCGCGGTCAACCGGATCGTCGACAAGAATGGCAACAGCTGGCTTGGCCGTATCGTCTTCGAGCACAGCATCGTCGACCTCTTCACTAAGCTCGGCCTTGCAAGCAGCGAGGAGATGCCTGTCGAAGCGATCACCAACGCCGTCCTCGCAGGGCGCAGCGTCAACGTGACCCGCCCGTTCGCGATGGCCTTCAAGCGCTCGCATGTGAACGGCAACCCGCGTGTCGAGATCGTCGATGCACCGGCAGCCCAGCTTGCATGGCTCAAGTCGCTCGGCGCGTTCACCGAGATCATCCAGTACCGCACCCGCGTCTTCATCCCCGTCGCGCAGGCCGAGGCCATCATCGCCGAGATCCTCAAGCCCTCCTGACCACCGCACCTATCCTCCCTGATCGACCACGAGCGCCAAAGCAGCCGGGTCGGTCAGGAGAGGGGAGGGGGAAGGGAAGGGGTGTCCGTGAATTGGCCGGACGATGAGAAGAAGGTGTTGTTCCCATGATCCAGACCGTCAAGCTGGCAAAGCTGGTCCTCTCCGACATCAACGTGCGTACCCGCGGCGAAGACCTGATCGAACAGTTCGCCGCCGACATTTCCGCGCGCGGCATCCTGCAGAACCTGGTCGTGACTTCCGTGAAGAAGCCGCGCGGCTCCTATGGCGTTATTGCCGGCAGCCGCCGCTTTCGTGCCCTCATGCTGCTCGCCGAACGCGGCGAGATCAACGCGGCCGAATACGACGTGCCCGTGCTGATCCTGAGCGGCGGCAACGACGAGCTTTCCGAAGCCTCGCTCGCGGAAAACTTCCATCACCTCAATATGTCGCCCGCTGACGAATGCCGCGCCTTCCAGTATTGCCTCGGTCAGGGCGGCGACATCGAGGCAGTCGCCAAGCGTTTCGGCATTACCCGCCGTTTCGTCGAAGGGCGCCTGCGCCTCGCGAACCTTGCCGAGCCGATCTTCGACGCCCTGAAGTCGGGCGAGATGACGCTCGACATGGCCAAGGCATATGCCTCCACCGAGAGCCATGAGCGGCAGCTGATGGTCTGGAAGAGCTACGGCGCCAACAGCTACTACACCAGCGCCGACACCATCCGCCGCGTCATCGCCAACGACTCCATGAAGTCGAACGATCCGATCGCGCGCCTTGTTGGCGAAGAAGCCTACGTGGCTGCAGGCGGCGTCGTCGATCGCGACCTGTTCAGCGACAACGGCGATCGCTGGACCAACCCCGAGATCGCCCAAACGCTTGCGGCCGCCAAGATGGAAGCCGAAGCCAAGCGGATCGGCGAGGAGCGCGGCCTGGCGTGGATTCGTCCCGTCGCCTCGAACTCCACCTGGGAAGTCGCGAGCGGCCTGTTCCGCGTCAGCCTGCCGAGCCTTCCGCTAACCGAGGCGCAGATCATCCGCATCAGCGAGATCGAAGCGCGCCAGAGCATCATCAGCCTCGAGATGGACGACGAGGAAACCGAGCAGGAAGCCTACGAAGCGCTCGATCAGGAATACGATGCGCTCACCGCCGAGCTTCGCGAGGTCAACCGCCGCGAGAAGATCCTTCCTCCCGAACTCGCCCCGCGTGTCGGCCTGTTCCTGACGCTCTCGCAGGACGGCAGCATGGAACTCGACGACACCTATTACAGCGAGACGCCACTCAGCGTCACCATGGTCGAGCCCGACGAAGACGACGAGGACGCGGCCGAAACCGGGGAAGACGGTATCGAGGGCGAATCTGCCGGCGATGCTGCGCCGCGTGTCCCGACCTTCCGCATCGAGGAGGGCGAGACTGCCACCGTCACCGGCAACACCAAGGAAGTGTCTCCCGACGAGGCCGCACCGGGCGGCAAGGCGCTCAGCCAGGTTCTCCTCGACCAGCTTGCGGTGCAGCGCCGCGACGTCCTGGGCGCTTCCATGATCGCCAACCCGGCGCTCGCGCTCGACTACATGCTGTTCGCCATGGTCGACAAGACCGACGCCTACAAGGAAAGCTGCGGCACCAGCATCCATGCTCCGCACCCGGAAGATCCGGTTCGCTTCGATGCCTATCCGCAGTCGGTCGCGCACGACTATCTGGCCGAAGTGCGCGAAGGTCTCGACGCTTCCTGGAAGGAGCATTCGAGCATCATCGCCCGCTTCGACGCCTTCCGCGCGCTCGGCGATGAGGCCAAGACCGCGTGGCTGGCCTGGACGGTAGCCAAGTCCTTCAAGTCGAAGGAAACCTACAGCAATCGGCAGAACGCGCTCCAGAACCACCTTGCCGGCCTGCTGGAGGTCGACGTTGCCAAGTGGTGGCGCCCTACTTCGGCAAACTTCTTCGACCGCGTATCGAAGGGCGCGTTGCTCTCGCTCCTCGACGAGGTGGGCGGTCCTGCTCTCTCGAGCCGCCATGCAAGCCAGAAGAAGGGCGAAATCTCGACGTCCTGCGAGAAGCTGTTCGCCGGGGACGCGGTGATCGAGGCCGACGTCAAAGAGAAGGCGCTCGCCTGGGTGCCCGCAGCGATGCGCTTCACCCCCGCCGAAACGACGACCGATCAGGACGATGACGACACGCCCGAAGAAGCCGGCGAACGTGGCTCCAACGGCGAAGCCGAGGACGATCTGGCCAGCCTGATCGACGCAGCCCTTGCCGGGCCCGACGACGGGGATGACGGCGAGGGCGTCTCGATCGACGATGCGGGCTCCGCTGAAGGCGACGACGATCAGCAGATCGATGATGGCTCGCCCGCTGTCTACGGCGACGACGATGCCGTCAGCCAGTGGGCCGAAGCGGCGGAATAACCCGCGTCCCCAACCTGACTGATGAACCGCCGGTGGGCTTTGCGGCTCACCGGCGGCTTTTCTCGCCACACCGGACAAGGGACATACCCCATGAAGACGCCCCGCAATTCGCGTGACATTGCGCGCGAAGTCACCAACGCCATCGTCTCCCGCCTCGAGGCCGGAACCACGCCATGGACCCGCTCCTGGTCGCTGACCGGGGAGGGCGGCCGTCCGCTGCGTCACGAAGGCACCCCATACAACGGCATCAACTGCCTCTGGCTCTGGACGATCGCCGATGCGCGTGGATACCGCAGCCGCTACTGGATGACCGCCCGCCAGGCCGATGAACTCGGTGCGCGTGTTCGCCGCAAGGCCGATCCCTCCATGTCGATCTATGCCTCCAGCTTCCGCAAGGCCGGGCAACCGGGATCGATGGGCGAGGCCACCGGCCAGCTCGTACGCTTCCTGCGCCACTACATCGTCTACAACGCAGACGAGATCGAGGGCCTGCCGGATTACTACTACGCCCGCGACGTTCCCCCGACCCCGAGCCTGCTTTCGCAGCGCCAGGACGCGATCGATGCCTTCTTCGCGGCAATCCCTGCGCGGGTACGCCATGGCGGTGACGAAGCCTATTACAGCCCGCTGGGCGACTACATCCAGCTACCCCGTCCCGGCAGCTTCAAGTCGGGTGACGCTTACGCCTCTACCCGAGGGCACGAAAGCGCCCATTGGAGCGGGAGCAAGGACCGTCTCAACCGGACGTTCGGCAAGCGTTTCGGTGACGATGCTTACTGCGTCGAGGAACTTTGTGCCGAACTGACAGCAAGTTACATTTGCGCTGAACTCGGCCTGCCGACCGAATTGCACGACAGCCATGCCAGCTACCTCGCGCATTGGGTCAGGGTGCTCCGCGCCGACCACAGCGCCATCTTTACCGCTTCGGCCAAAGCCGAACAAGCCTTCAACTATCTGCGCGCCTTCAGCCTTGCCGAGGCGACTGCGCCTGCCGGCGATGCCCTGAAGGCAGCGGCATGACCCCACACATCAGGAGACATCACCATGGGCTGGCTCTTCATGAACAGGCACCACATGGGCGGGCACGCTACCCCCAAGTCCTACCTCGACGCCCAATTCACCTTCACCAATGCGCCGGACGACAAAGGAATCGCGCGCGGCGCCCGCGTCCTTGCATCGTCCTGCCCCGGCAACCGGGTCTGGTACGCAGCGGTGCAATACTCCGAAAACGGCGTGCCGACCGAGGTGATCGCCATGGTCTGCCTCGTAAAGTGGAACCCGAGGGACAAGGAGGCTCTCCACTTCGGCTACAAGGACAGTGCGCCGTTGCGGCGCTGAAATGGAGTATCAGTGATGATGAGGTAAGTTGAGAATGCCTCTGCTCGCCGGACTAACCTCGGGCCTCACAAGGTCTGAAATCCCGAAAGGGACGGGGAACAATAGC
>JAJZQN010000091.1 GCA_021847605.1 Pseudomonadota bacterium
ACTAGGCCATTATGCCGAGCTCCGGATTATGCCGCATGGCCTTTCAGAATGGTGGTTTTCCGCCGATCAGCCATGCGGCGGTTCGGCATAATCAGAGGGCTTCAAGCCAGGCGAGTAGTTCGTCGTCAGGGCGGAACCTACCCGGTCGAGTTTCTGGCGCAGCGACGCTGGCCAGCGCTCTTTCCTTCAGCCGCATGTCGGCATGGATATAGATTTGCGTCGTCTCGACGGATTCATGCCCGAGCCAAAGCGCAATGACCGACTGATCGACGCCATGGTGAAGCAGCTCCATGGCTGTACTGTGGCGCAGTGTGTGCGGGGTCACCCGCTTGCTGGCTAGGCTTGAGCACGAACGTGCAGCAGTCAGACAGTGTTTGCGGACCAGATGTTCGAGGGCATCACGCGAGAGGGGATCGCCGCGTATGGAAGGGAACAGCGGCCCAGCATCGTCGCTGCGCCATTCTTTCAACCAGTTTTGCAGGGCCTTGGCGGTATCCCGACGAAGCGGGGTGCAACGTTCCTTGCGACCTTTGCCCAGACAGCGAACATGTGCCCCGGTGCCGAGGACGACATCCCTGCGGCGCAGACCGGTCAGTTCCGATGCCCGCAGGCCCGTTTGCAGGGCGACCAGCAGCAGGATGTGGTCTCGCCGACCGGTCCAGGTCGAACGGTCGGGCGCAGCCAGCAATGCCGCGATCTCGGGTCCGTCGAGGAACGTGACGCTTCTCTTCACATAGCGCTTGTCCGGCAGAGCGAGGATTCTCTGGCAGTGCAGCAGCCACTCCGGCTCGTTCATGGCGACATAGCGGAAGAAGGACCGGATGGCGGCAAGGCGCGTATTGCGGCTTCGCGCGCCATTGCCTCGCGCCGTTTCGATATGGATGAGGAAGTCGCCGATCACGTCGGCATCAAGATCGGCGATGCCGAGCCTCGTCGGCGGCTTTCCCGATCGTGCGGCGGCAAAGCGGACCAGAAGCCGGAACGTATCGCGATATCCCGCGATCGTATGGCGACTTGCCTCCATCTGCGTGCAAAGCCGGTCGGTGAAGAAGCGCTGGAGCAGCGCCGGGAACGTCATGCCGGTCATGAGCATATCTCCCGATCATGCGGATCGGTGATCCGGGCTGACGCCAGATCCAGCAGTTCTGGAACTGCCTCGATATACCAGTAGGTGTGATCGGGATTGGCGTGGCCAAGCCATGTGGTCAGCTTGACCATTTCCCGTGCCGGATCCTTGCCGGATCTGTACCAGTCGATCATCGTTCGCGCCGCGAAGCTGTGCCGCAGGTCGTGGATGCGGGGACCACGACCGTGGCGCCCCTTGGTCTGAGGTTCACGCAGGCCAATGCGTTGGCACACATGTGCAAAGTTGTAGCGCGCGCCGCAATCGCCGAGCCTGCTTCCATCGCATTTGACGAAGAACGGAACCGATGCGGCCCCCAGCAACCGGTCCCTCTGGGCGATATAGGCGCGCAGCCGGTCGAGAACAGTATCGTGAACGGGAAGCAGGCGCTCCTTGCCAAGCTTGCCGCAGCGGATGTGAACGATACCGGTATCGAGATCGACGTCGCCGGTATTGAGGCTCAGCGCCTCATTGATCCGCATGCCCGTCACCGCGATCAACCCGAACAGGGTCGAACAGGTCAGACCGCGCATGCCATAGATTGACGGCAACTGCGCTGCTTCTTCGACGATGGTGGCGATCTGCGCCGGGGTGAAGATATAGGGATGTGTTCTGCAATAGCGGTAAGGGATCAGCCCACGGGGAAGCACTTCATGGGCAGCGTCCATGCCATGAAGCCACTGGCTGAACAGGCGTACCATGAGGAAGCGAGCGCCCCATGTCGATCGTCTGGCGTTGCCGAACGCTCCCTGCCAGCGCAGGAACAGGTCGGTCGTGACATGATCGACGCCCTGCTCATCGGCATATTGCACGAAGCGGCGCAGCGCCCTTTCGGCTGTGCCCAGATCATATCCGAGGCTGCGCCTAACGCTGAGATAGCGGTCAAGTTCATGAGCGAGAGTCATTGTGCCTCTCCCGCCACCGGCCACGGTTTTGCGATCGAGCGCAGGCCGTCGATATCCAGCTTCGCATAGATCATCGTCGAAGCGCGCGACCTATGGCGCAGCATGTCGCCGATTTCGGCAAGTGACGCGCCGTTGCGCACCATGTTCGTCGCCAGGCTGTGGCGAAGGACATGCGATCCTACATACGGGCCGGGCGGCGTGACGCCGGTCGCGGCGAAGGCATCCTGCAATATGGTGTTGATGACCTGCCCATCCTTGAAGGGGCCATTTGGCGCCCGCAACGAGACGAACAGCGTCCGTGATCCCGATACGCGCTCCTGACGGATATAGGCTGCGATCGCTTCTCCGACATCCGGCGGAACAGGCAGGCGATCATGCCGCTGGCCCTTGCCCCTGACGAGCAACTCACCGGCGCGCCAGTCGACATCGTCAAGCTGGATGGCGATCACCTCCGGTGCCCGCAGCCCGAGCCGCGCCATCATCAGCAGCATCGCATGATCGCGCAGTCCATGCTTCGGATTGTCGCGGACCCATGCGAGCAGGGCTTCGATCTGCTCAGGCGACAGGAAGCGCGGGAGCCTCGCACCCCAGCGCTGGGCGACGGTCGGCACGCACAGCGCAAGGTTCGTTTCCGTGACGCCGCGCTGGAACAGATATTGGAAGAAGTTGCGCAGGTGGGTGGCGGCGGTCTTGTCGCGATAGGGACCTTTTCTCCCCAGCAGATATTGAAGGAAGGATATCACATCGCCTGCGCTGATCGCCGCGAGATCGGTTTCGTCACTGCCGAACCGATGGTCGAGGAACCGGTCGGCAAAGCGCCAGGAATGGTAGATCGTGCGCGGGCTTAGCCCGCGTTGCCTAACCAGATACTCTTCATAATCGACGCGCAAGGCTGCACGGGCCATCAGCTCCGGTGCCACGATCGGAGTTGGCACCGTGCCGCTGGTGATAAGATGGGCGACGAAGCGCCGCGCGATATTCTGGCATTTGTTGGGCTCGCGCCGGTTGCGTTCATCATTGCGAACCAACTCGGCTGCCCGTTCCGCTGTCAGGTCTTGTGGCAATATTCCGGCGGCTTCGATCAGGGATACCAAGCGCTTCAGCAGGACCCGATAGGACTTTATCGTTTGAGGCTTGTAGTTTTCGGCGGTCAGCCGCTCCATGAACGTACCGATATTTCGGTCGAACAGGGATTGCAGGTCGTTCGGCATTTTTCGTGCTCCTTGCTATGGAACCACGATCCGACCCTTGCGACCGCCCCGACCGCAATACTATCGTCAGCGCGTCATTGCCGATTACGGCATGACGATCATGATCTTTGTTGCGGGCGGGACGATATGAAGAAGGCGACCAAGGGGCCAAGCATTAAGACTGCCCAGGCATTGCTGGCGAAGCATGATTGCCCCGTGCCGTTCCATGAGGTGCGCACGCGCTTTCTGGGCAATATCGCAACGCCCGCGATTTCGGCCTCGCCGCTTCAGATCATCAAGGACCTTTGGGGTGGCGAACTGCCCCCCTTTGACAGCATCGAGGAGGTCAACGAACTGCTCGATACTCTGGTGCAAGGGCTCTGGAACGACCTCACCCGGCATCAGAAGCGCAGTCAGCCGTTCCGGTTGACCCGCCCGTCGACACAGCCGACCGCCGTCGACCTGGGCCAATATGGCCTCGTTCGCCTCCAGGAACTGGATGGGTTCATTGAAGGCCTGTTCAATGGCGAAGACGTCAT
Source organism: Pseudomonadota bacterium (assembly GCA_021847605.1). Classification (GTDB taxonomy): domain Bacteria; phylum Pseudomonadota; class Alphaproteobacteria; order Sphingomonadales; family Sphingomonadaceae; genus Sphingobium. Next base: position 3,758 of record JAJZQN010000091.1, read on the forward strand.
CGACCTGCCTGAACGGGCGCACGAGGCCGTCGACCGTCTTGCGGAGATGCGCGCTATGATGGCGGGTATTTGCGAGCTGGTTTCGCGCGCACCGGATGCCGATGACGCCGCCAGGCTCGACACGACGTTCAGGCATTTGCGCGAACTGACGCGGATCATGGAGACCGAGATCCACGAAGCCGTATTGTCCTGCACGCGCGCGCGCCGCCAGATGATCGAGGGCATCCTCACCGAGAAGCCGACGGTGCATTGATAGCCATGATGCCCGAAGACCAACTCCGCGAGAAGCTGCGCAAGATCGAGGCGCTCTATGCTGGTGCCAAGACCGATGGTGAGAAGTCCGCCGCCGGTGCGGCGGCGGAGCGCATCAGGGTCAAATTCGAGAACGCCAGCAAGCAGGAGCGTGCTGAAGAGTTCAAATTCTCGATTACAGATCCCTGGTCCCGTCAGCTTTTTATCGCCCTATGCCGCCGATACGGCCTCAAGCCCTTCCGCTACGCGCGGATGCACCGTCAGACCGTCATTATCCGTGCCCCGGCCAGCTTCGTCCAGATGACGCTTTGGCCGGAGTTTGAGGAACTGAGCAGTGCCCTCACTGCCCATCTCGACGAGATCACCACTAAGATCATCCGCGAGGAGGTGCACGAAGCCACCCAGGATGCCGACGAGATACGCGAACCACGCCAGCTACGGTGAGCACAGGCGACGATATTTTTGGTGCTCCTGTCCTATTATCGCCAACGCGGGTCCTTGCAGTTGTTGCTATCGGAGAAGACTGGCGTCACGCGCTCGTTACCCCATATGCGTTTGCCCGCACGCTTGGGATTGTCGCGGAACTGCTGGTTTCGCTCAGCAAAATAGCGGTCGATCGCGGCACGCACGGCGTCAGTCGATGGATAATTGCTGTTGTGGATGATGGCGCGCGCCATACCGCTAAAGACAGACTCGATGACGTTGAGGAACTGGGCGCCGGCAGGAAGTGGCGCGATCTCGACACGCGGGTGACCGGCAGCTTCAGCAGTGTCGTTGTGCTCCTCGATCCGCTTTTTCAGCTTCTTGGAGATGTGCCACGACGCCGCATCCCAAGAAAGGTAAAGCGTCCGACGATCCGCGTATCTGTCGAGGAGGACATCCATCATGCGGATCATCTCGGTCGTATTTTTTCGGTCACTGTAAAAATGCGTTACCTGATTGCCGCTCAGTTCCAGGGCCGCCGTCATGATCAAGCATCCTTTGGACTTCTGCCATTGCGGGACAACCCGGTGGGGGCCGGGTGGGTCGAGCATCAGGCCCTGCTTCATTTTCACGGCGAACGGACCGAACTCATCGATCGAGAAGAAGGCCTCGTCTGGGGCAAGATTCGACAAGATCGCTTGGACTGCGGCGAGCTTTTCACGATAGGCGGGATCCTGCGATGTAAGGACGATTCTCGCCTTCCGCCATTTCCAGCCAGCATCGTGGATGATCTGACGAAGGACATGCTGACAAGCGGAGAACCCTTGGCGAGTGAGCACCGCGCTGAGATCGCACATTGTCCACGACGTTCGATTAATCCCATGATCCTTCGGCGGCTCATGTAGCAGGCGGAAGACCGCAGCCTTCAGGTCTTCACTTTCAGCCTTTCGCGGTCCTCTCGTCATCGGCGCAAGAAGCTGTTCGACGCCTCCTTCCTGGTATGCCCGCAGGTACCGGCGGCATGTATTGCGGCTTAAGCCAAGGCATGCGCTGATCCGCCTGATAGGGAAGCCCTGTTCATGCGCCAAAACTGTAATTGCGCGATTTCGCTGCCGACTCCGTGGATCGTGGATGTTGCTACGGAGTCGATTGATAACGTCTGGGGCTCCCCGCAAGGGCAGTTCCGGGTGGTTTCCCCGGACCTGATCGATCCAGTTCGCCACTTCGGTTGTACGCTCTAACCTGCGGTCTCGGTGAAGGCGTAACGCTATGCTTGCCGATCCTTTCGGTGCATGGGGAGCAAGTTGATAAGCTCGTGACGTTCTCACGATGGTTAGTCTTTTTATGGATCCCAAATCGCCAATCGGCCGAACTACGACGTCGATTTCGGGCACTTGCACGCTGCGGCAATATCGACGAACGCTGTCGTATCCCCCGCCATAACCATGTTGATCCCGCAGTAATCGGAAGATGGCGGCGATACCTCTGCGTTCGCATTGTGGTCGAGCATCATCCTCGACGAGCATCGCATCGATCAAACGCTCGTAATCGTTGATCAATGTTGGCTGCTTCGCGCGAACGTACCGGGGGGGCTTATCTCTCCGCAGCATCTTTCGAACAGTGTTGCGGCTTAATCCCTCCGCTTGAGAGGCGCTCCTGATCGACTCTCCTCCACCGAAGACGCGGCGTCGAACACGATTCCATAGGACCGGATCGGTGTGCATTGTCGTTCTCGCTTACCAACTTTCCCTGGCAAGTAGAATGCGCGCACCCTGGAGACTGCGCTAGTCTCAATTGGCCGTGTCACAGATGCCCTCGATTATGCCGAACTTTCGCATGGCTGATCCGCAGAAATCTGACGTTCTGCGCAGCCATGCGGCATAATCCGGCGCGCGGCATAATG
>JAJZQN010000039.1 GCA_021847605.1 Pseudomonadota bacterium
GCAAAAGCTCTGATTATGCCGAACCGCCGCATGGCTGATCGGCGGAAAACCCCCGTTCTGAAAGGCCATGCGGCATAATCCGGCGCTCGGCATAATGGACCTTATGCCGATATCGGCATAAGGGGCATGTTACCGGCAAAGCGAAACGGTGCATCGATCGGCCACGCGCCGCCTTGCGCCACGCCCGCTGCATCTGCACGTCCAGCGGAAAGGGGCAATTCTGCGGTCAACCCGAACGTCCCCGCCATCATCGCACCGCCACGCCCCAAAAAGCCCCGCCGCGTATCCACCCGCTTCTCCGTAATTGTGATAACATATCATAACGGAGAAGGCTGGCCGATCCACCAGTGTTTATATCAGGATCGGTGTCAGGGCGCGTCTGCTCCATTGGCGGCCGGGGGCATGACCGGCGCGATCTTTACCTGTTCATAGCGATCCTTGCGTCGCACGCCCGACAGGCCGGTGGCCGATGGAGCAACCACCATCGGCGGGGCAGAGGGGGAGGGCGCTGCGACATTCACCTGCCGCCGCATGCACTGGCTGGCGCTCGGGCGCGGCGTCTGGGTGCAGTTCCACAGATAGCGCTGCAATCCCGTGGCGCTGTTGTGGATATAGGAAAAGCTCATCGCCTCCATCTGCGCCAATGTCAGCGGCACGGTCTTGGGCGCGCCACCCGCGCGCCATGCCATGATCCGACATACCGGCCGACCGGCGCAAAATGTTTTGGCAACCGCCGGCCAGCCATTCGCGCCGCCCTTCGCCGGCAACTCGACCATGAAGCTCCTGTCTTTCTCCATGGAGATCAGCTTCACGCCGCCCACCGTCTTGCCCAGCATGTCCATGGCAATGGACCGCATCGGCTGTACCGCCATCTGTGCGGCATCGGAATCGACGATCTTGGGCATGGTGCCATCCGCGCTCATCATCGCGCCGATCCGGTGCGCGGGCGACAAAGCGGCGATCTTCGCGATCAGCGGTTCGCCGGTATCGCGGCTCAGGCGAAAGGCAGGCGGCGTTCCCCACCATCCCCGCCATCGGAAGAACAGGTGCGTGCCGACCGCCGTGATCTTGTCCAGGCTGCCGCTCCAGTACGGGACGACCCAGTCGGTATGATAATGGGTGGCATGGCCCACCGGCTTGAACACCTGACCATTGAGCGCCGCCATTGCGATAGCCCGCGCCCGGTCCCATGCGCCCGGCGAAGGCGTGCGCGCCAGCGCCCCGTCGCAGGTAAAGGTGAACTGGCATCCGGTCGCCCGTTCCTGCCCCTGAAACACCACGCCGCACACCGTCTTGGGGAAAGCGGGGTGCCGCACCCGGTTCAGCACGACCTGCGCCACGGCCTCCTCGCCCACGGCATCGTCGCCCGCCTCATAGATTTGCGCCGCCGCCAGACAGTCGGTCGCCCGCGCCAGATCGTCCGGCCCGCCGGTGAAGCGAAACGGTCGCGCTGCCGGATTGGGCAGGCGGGAAAAGGGGATGGCCGCGTTCAGCGCGCGCGCCTGATCGCTTTCCAGCGCATAGATTTTTACCGGCTCGACCGGCGGAGGCGGGGTGGCGGGGCGTCGCACCCGCGCAGCGGCGACCGGGGCGAAGCTGTGTCGCTCCACCCCCGGTCGCGCCCGTGTCTCCCACGCTGCAATCGCCATGGGCAGGCCGATGAAAAGGACCGCCCATAATGCGGCCATGGCCCATTGGGCCGGATCGATCCTCTTCATCGTCTGTTCGCCGCGACTTTATTCCGGCAGGAAATCGGGAACCGACAGATAACGCTCGCCGGTGTCATAGTTGAAGCCCAGCACCCGGCTGCCCGCTGGCAGTTCCTTCAGCTTGCGGGCGATGGCGGCCAGCGTCGCGCCCGACGATATGCCCACCAGCATGCCTTCCTCGCGCGCGGCGCGGCGGGCATAATCCTTGGCCTCGGCCGGGTCGATCTGGATGACGCCGTCCAGCAGCTGCGTGTGCAGATTGGCCGGGATGAAGCCCGCGCCGATGCCCTGAATGGGGTGCGGCCCCGGCTGTCCGCCGCTGATGACCGGCGACAGGGTCGGTTCCACGGCATAGACCTTGATCGACGGCCATGCCTCCTTCAACACCTGCGCGACGCCGGTGATATGGCCGCCCGTGCCGACGCCGGTGATCAGCGCGTCGATCGGCGTATCGGCGAAGTCGGCCAATATCTCCTGCGCGGTGGTCCGCACATGCACGTCGACATTGGCCGGATTTTCGAACTGCTGCGGCATCCAGCTATCCGGCGTCTGATCGATCAGCTCCAGCGCGCGTTCGATTGCGCCCTTCATGCCCTTTTCGCGCGGGGTCAGGTCGAAGGACGCGCCATAGGCCAGCATCAGCCGCCGCCGCTCGATCGACATGCTTTCCGGCATGACGAGGATCAGCTTATAGCCCTTGACCGCCGCCACCATGGCCAGCCCCACGCCGGTATTGCCCGACGTCGGTTCGATGATGGTACCGCCGGGCTTCAGCGCGCCGCTTTCCTCGGCCGCCTCTATCATGGCGAGGGCGATGCGATCCTTGATCGACCCGCCGGGGTTCGACCGTTCGGACTTGATCCATGCCTCGCTCCCCTGCGGGGCGTCAGTGAACAGGCTGTTGACGCGGATATGCGGCGTCTGCCCGATGGTTTGAAGAATATTGGCAACTTTCATTGGGCCGTCTCCTGGCTATGGTCGGCCGCCCTTATGTCGGGTGGGTCGAAGGTGCGTGCAAGGCGCAATTCGGGAAAGAGCCGCGCCCAGATCAGCGTGATGATGATGGCGCCGATGCCGCCGCCGATCACCGCTACCATCGGTCCGACCAGCGCGGTAAGGAAGCCGCTTTCCGCCTCGCCCAGTTCGTTGGACGCCGAAATGGTCAGCTGCGACACGCTCGACACGCGCCCGCGCATGGCGTCGGGCGTATGCAGCTGGATCAGCGACTGGCGGATGAACACCGACACCATGTCCGCCGAACCCAGCACGACCAGCGACACGATGGCCAGTTCGACGGCGATGTTCGCCGGTGCAAAGGGGGTCAGGCCGAATGCGATGGTGGACAGGCCGAATATGACCACCGCCACCAGCATCTTGTTACCCACATTGGTGCGGATCGGCCGGAACGAGAAGAAGAGGGCGGTCGCCCCCGCGCCGATGCCGGGTGCGGCGGCCAGATGGCCAAGACCCGCCGATCCGACATGCAACAGGTCGCGGGCATAGACCGGCAACAGCGCCGTCGCCCCGGCCAGCAGCACCGCGAACAGGTCCAGCGTGATCGTCGCCAGCACCAGCCGGTTGGTCCGCACATAGCTGAGGCCATCGATCATCTGGCGGATCGGGTGGCGGGTGGTGTCGCGCGGCGGCTGTGGCACCTTGCCAATCATCATCATGCCGGTCAGCGCCACGGCATAGAGCGCGGCGGCCAGCGCATAGGCGCCCCATGGCTGCGCGGCATAGGCATATCCGCCCACCGCCGGGCCGACGATGGTGCCCAGCTGCATCGCCACGCTCGACAGGGCGATGGCGGTCGGCAACGCCTCACGCGGGACCAGATTGGGCGCCAGCGCGCTATAGGCCGGGCCGTTGAACGCGCGCGAAATCCCGACGATTACCGCAATGGTGAAGATGATGGGCAGGCTGACCCAGCCCTCATAGGTGGCAAAGGCCAGCAATGTCGCTGATATGGTCAGCAATGTCAGCGTCAGCCGGCTGATGATCCGCCGGTCATAATGGTCCGCCACCCATCCGGTGACGGGCGTCAGCAGGAACAGGGGCAGGAACTGCGCCAGCCCGATAAGGCCCAGCTGCGCGGCGGCCGCCGCCGTATCCATCGTCTCACGCGCGATATTATAGGCCTGCCACGCCAGCACGATCATCATCGCATATTGCGCCAGCACCGCGCAGACCCGCCCGATCAGATAGGCGCGAAAATCGCCATAATGGAGCGGATGGCGCGGCGGTGCAGGATCTTTCATGCCAACGGCTTTAGCCGCGCGGCAGGGCGATAGGCAATCGGCGCGACAGACTATTGTTGCGCTTCCTCACGCAGCTTTTCTTTACACATCCCAAAGCCCGGCTCGTGGGCGTACGAGGATTTCTTCTTGAACGGCATGTGGCAGCTTTGGGTGGGTTTAAGACGCTCAAATTATGTCATGCTGAACTTGTTTCAGCATCCATCCAACGGCCCAATCCATTGCTCAATCTGGATAAATGGATCCTGAAACAAGTTCAGGATGACGTCCCTCCCAAGGGCAACAATTGGTCGAAACCGGCAGGCTGCTTTCCATAGCTGAGGCTTCACGGCGCCCCTATGCCGGACTGGCGCTACTCGGGACGCGCTGCCTGATAATCAGGGCTGAATCGCGTAGACCACCTGCACGCGCACCTGTGTTTCGATCGCGCGGGGCTTCAGCCCGATCGCAACCGGCGGTGGTGGAGGCGGCGGCGGGGGCGGCGCGCTGACCCGCTGCGCTGTCGTGACGATCTCGTCATAGGGGCCGGGACCGTTGAAGCTGAGGTTGGAAACGCTAAGGACGCTGCCAAGCCTGACGCCGGAGGCTTTCGCGATGGCCTCCGCCTGTGCCTTCGCCTCGGCCAGTGCTTGCGCGATCCCGCGGCGTCGCACTTCCGTATCTTCGGCCAGGAAGAAACGGTCGACGCGCGGATTGGTCGCGCCGAGGCGGCCAGCGAGCGACACCATGGTTCCGGCCTCATCCGCGGCGGCGGTGCGAACCTCTACCTGAAGGTCGGCGGTATAGCCGATGATCGCGCATTCGCCCGTCGACAGGCGCGGATTGCCATATCCATTACGGTTGCAGTCACGCCCCCGCACCTCGGCGATTCCCACTTGCGCGGCCCGTATGTCGGGCCGGGCGGCAATGCCCTCCAGCCCTTTTTCGATCGCTTCCCGTTTCGCCACCATGTCGCGTACGGCCTCGTCGCTGGTCGTGCCCTCGCCATGAACGGAAAAGCTGACGACGGCACGGTCGGGCGGGCTTGGGATCGTCGCGGCACTGGTGACGACGATCCGGGGGCGTGGTTCCTCGCCGGACTGCGCCATCGCGGCGCACGGCACAAGGATCGGGAGAAGGGCAGCAAAGCGGCGCATGGGAATCTCCGATGTTGGAGCCGTCAGCCTAAAGGACGGCGCATCCGGCGCAAGCTATCGCGGGATTGCGGCGCGGCAATGACGGGATCGATTGTCGGGTGTCGCGGCTATTTCCGCAGCATCAACCCGCTGACCAATCCGTTGCGCACGGAACAGACGAACGGAATTTCGCTGTCTGCTGCCGTGATCAGCCCTTCGACTTCCCAGCCGGTCGACATGGTGCTGGCATGGGCAGGGCCGGTCAGTTTTGCGGCGGGACCGGCCTGATACAACGCCTTTTCGCTACATGCGTCGGCTGCTTCCTGCGCGCTGGCGATCGATCCATGATCATTGGGCAGATAGGGTTTGCGCCGCGCGTCGCGATAAGCCTGTCGCGCATAATAGTCGTCGACGATAATCACCTGCGCATGGATGGGCGTTGCCGCCGCCAGCGTCGCAAACGCCCATAAGAGCTTCATAGTCATGCCGCCATCTCCCTGTTGAGGACGATCCTAGGGCCGATCGACATTCAGGAGATGGCGTGACGAAAATGGTGGCTTTTCGTGATCCGGAACGCAGCGCACTTAAAGTGCGTGAGTACCGGAAGCGCGAAAAGCTGCCATTTGCAGGCCGCCAGAACTGAATGTCGATTTGGTCCTAGCTTATTTGAACAGGCTGCCCAATATCCCGCGCACCAGCTTGCCCGCGATTCCACCCGAAGACGATTTGCGGCTCGACCCGCCGAACACCGCCTTGCCCAGTTCGTTGGCGACCTGCCGCCCGACCGACGATCCTGCCGCGCGCGTCGCGGATTGCAGCGCCTTGTCGAACGCGCTGGGCTTGGCGGCTTCTTTCGCCGCCGCCGCATCGCGCCGCGCCTGCTCCTTCAATTCCGCCTCGCGTTGCTTGGCCTCTATCTTGGCCTGCGCCGCAGCGGCCTTGTCCGCCTCTGCCTGCGCCTTGGATGCCTGCGCCGCAGCAGCCGCAGCCTGACCGCGCGCCGCCAATATTTCCTCCGCCGACTCCCGGTTGACGGCGGTGTCATATTTGCCGGCGCAGGGCGAGATCGACTGGATGATCGCCCGTTCCTTCGCATCGACCGGCCCCAGTCTTGAACGGGGCGGGGCGATCAGCGTGCGTTGCACGATGCCGGGTGATCCATCCTCCTGCAACAGCGATACCAGCGCCTCGCCGACCTTCAGTTCGGTGATTGCCGTCTCGACATTCAGGTCGGGATTGATGCGGAACGTCTCTGCCGCCGCCTTGATCGCCCGCTGGTTGCGCGGCGTGAAGGCGCGCAGCGCATGCTGTACCCGGTTGCCAAGCTGCCCGGCCACCGCTTCGGGAATGTCGATCGGGTTTTGCGTCACGAAATAGACGCCCACGCCCTTGGACCGGATCAGGCGCACCACCTGCTCGATCTTGTCGGTCAGCGCCTTGGGCGCGTCGTCGAACAGCAGATGCGCCTCGTCAAAGAAGAAGACCAGCACCGGCTTGTCCGGGTCGCCCACTTCCGGCAGCGTTTCGAACAGTTCAGACAGCAGCCACAACAGGAAGGTCGCATAGAGTTTGGGCGACTGCATCAGCTTGTCGGCCGCCAGCACATTCACATAGCCGCGACCCTTTTCATCGACTTTCAGCATGTCGTGAATGTCGAGCGCCGGTTCGCCAAAGAAATGGTCGCCACCCTGACTTTCCAGCTGAAGCAGTTGCCGCTGGATCGCGCCGACGCTCGCCTTGGTCACATTGCCGAACCGGGCCGACAGCGTATCGGCATTTTCCGCGCAATGGGCCAGCATCGCCTGCAAATCGCCGAGGTCGAGCAGCAGCAGACCTTCCTCATCGGCATATTTGAACGCGATCGACAGCACGCCTTCCTGCGTTTCGTTAAGGCCCATCAGGCGGGCGAGCAGCAGCGGTCCCATTTCGCTGACGGTGGTGCGGATGGGGTGGCCCTGCTCCCCGAACAGGTCCCAGAATATCGCCGGATTATCGGCATAGGCATAATCGGTGATGCCGACTTCGGCGGCCCGCGACACCAGCTTGTCGGCATTTTTGGCGGTCGGCGAACCGGCCATCGATATGCCGGCCAGATCACCCTTCACGTCGGCGAGGAAGACGGGAACGCCGCGCGCGGAAAAGCTCTCGGCAATGCCCTGCAACGTCACCGTCTTGCCGGTGCCAGTGGCCCCCGCGATCATGCCGTGCCGGTTCGCCCGGCGCAGGTTCAGCGTCTGGGCAACGCCGCCGTCCTTTTCCGGCGCGCCAAGGCCGATGAAAATTCCCTCGCTCATCCGATCATTCTCCCCGCGCTCATCCGGTGAAATGGGTCGGGCCGCGCCCGCCGGATCATCACGCCCCTGTGTAACGGGGGGAGCAATGATCCGGCAAGCGCGGCCCGCATATTCTGGCCTGTTATGTCGCGCTTATTTGTCGCGCAGGCGCACCGGCAGGAAGATCGGCGACTGGCCGCGACGCAGGATTTGAAGCAGGATGGCGTTGCGCCCTTGAGCCGACACGGCCTTGACTTGTGCATCCAGTTCCGCCTGGCTCGTGACCGGACGGTTGTTGGCGCTCAGAATCACGTCGCCACGGCGCAGACCCTTGGTGCCTGCATCGGTCGAACCGTCGACACCCGTGATGACGATGCCGCGTGTTTCCGGAGCGACGCCCAACTGGCGGGTGATGCTGGGCGTCAGCGGGATGGCCGAAATACCCAGAGACTGTTCGGTCGCCTTGCCCGGATTCTGCTGCTGCTGGCTGAAATCATCATCGCCGTCGGTCTGCGCGAAATTGTTCAGCTCTTCTTCGGAAGGACGTTCGCCGACGATCGCCGTCACGGTCATGCGCTGACCATTGCGCAGCAGGACGATCGGCACCTTCGCGCCGATTTGCTGGTTGGCGACGATGGACGACAGATTCTGGTCGGGGTTCACTTCCTGACCGGCTACGCTGACGATCACGTCGCCTGCCTTGATGCCGGCCTTTTCCGCGCCCTTACCCGGTTCGACGCCCTGAATGAATTCGCCGCTGTTCTTCGCCAGACCCAGCGAATCGGCCAGGTCTTCGCTCAGCGGGCTGATCTGCACGCCCAGATAGCCGCGCTTGATCGACTGCCCCTTGCGCAGGGTTTCGACGATCGGTGCGGCCTGTTCCGACGGAATGGCGAAACCGATGCCCACATTGCCGCCCGATGGCGACAATATCTGGCTGTTGATGCCGATGACGTTGCCGCGCATGTCGAACATCGGGCCACCCGAATTGCCCTGATTGATCGACGCATCGGTCTGGATGAACTTGTCATAGGCCGCACCCGTGCTGCGATGCACGGCGGAGATGATGCCCGCCGTCACGGTGCCGGACAGGGCGAAGGGGTTGCCGATGGCGACGACCCAGTCGCCCACGCGCGCCTTGCTGCTGTCACCGAACTTGACGAAGGGCAGGGGCTTCTTCGCCTCAATCTTCAGCACGGCAATGTCGGTCGCGGCGTCGCGCCCGACCAGCTTGGCGGCATATTCTTCCTTGTTGGTCATCGTGACCGTGATCGAATCGACGCTGGCGCCTTCCGCGCCGGCCGACACCACATGGTTGTTGGTCACGATATAGCCGTCGGCCGAGATGATGAAGCCCGAACCCAGCGACTGGGCCTGTCGCGTCTGCGGCTGGCCACCGCCGCCCTGCCCGAACAGGTCGCCAAAGGGCGTGCCGGCGAACGGGTTCTGCACCTGCACGCGCTGTTTGGTGGAAATATTCACGACCGCGGGTTGCAGCTTTTCGACCATGTCGGCCAGGCTGGCGGGCGCGCCGGTGGGGGCTGCGGCCTGCAACCCTTCATTCTGCGCGACCTGCGCGCCGACATTGGATGCGGAGGTGACGGCAATGGCGGTGCCGCCCAACAGCAGGGCGCCGGTGATGGCATAAGCGTAACGCACTCGTGACGGTCCTCTTCGAAACTTTGGGGGGTGGCAGGCGGGACTTTTAGGGAAGCCCTGACATGCGCCGCCTTGCCTTAACCCTCATTGAATGACGCTGGTTCCGTAATGATCGGCCCGGAACCATGACGAAAGTTTAACGTCGCCCCTGAAACTGCTTCAGGAATTCATTGTCGGGCGACAGGATGATGCTGGTCTGTCCGCTACGTTCGGGCGAGAAAGTATAGCGATAGCTCTGCATCGCCCGGTAAAAGTCATAGAAGGACGGATCCTTGCCATTGCTTTCGGCATAGATGCGGGCGGCATTCGCATCCGCTTCGGCGCGGATGATCTGCGCTTGCTTGGCGCCCTGCGCCCGGATGGTCAGCGCTTCCTGCTCACGCGCGGTCCGCATGCGGGTGAAGGCGCTTTCCAGCGGCGTGCCGTCGGGCAGGTCGGCGCGCTTGATCCGCACGTCGACGATCTGCGCGCCATATTGCTGGGCCACGCGATTGAGACCTGCCTCGATATTGTCCATCACCTGCCCGCGTTCCGGGCTGAGCAGCGCGGCGAACGGCCGCTTGCCCAGTTCGTTACGCAATGCGGAACCCAGGATCGGGCGCAGCGCATCGGAAACCCGCTCCTCGCTGCCCGCCGCGATATACATGCGCAGCGGATTGACGATGCGATAGCGCGCAAAGGCATCGACCTGCAAACGCAACTGGTCGGTCGACAATACCTGCTGACGCTCCATTTCGACCGACAGCACGCGCTTGTCGATCCACACGATCTGATCGATGACCGGCCAGCGCAGGATGATGCCGGCGCCAGTCTGGCCGAAACTTTCATTGGGGCGATAGCCGTTGATGATCGCCTTGGGTTCGCCAAAGCGGACGATGACGCCCTGCCTGGTTTCCGGAACGATCGCGACGGTGCTGCCGACCACGATCAATAAAGCCAGCACGATCAGGGCCAGGGCGACGGGGTGACGCAAAAATGCGGGCATTACTGGCCTCCCGTGCTGGATGCTTCGGTCGCGGGGGTGGCGGCCTGTGCTTTGCGCTTCAATTCGGGCAAAGGCAGGTAGGGGGTGACATTACCGCCCTCTACGATGGTCTTGTCGACGTTCGACAGCACGCCCTCCATGGTTTCATAATACATGCGGCGGCGCGTGACTTCGGGGGCGAGCTTATATTGCTCATACACCTTGTCGAACGCGGTCGCTTCGCCTTGCGCCTTGGCCGTCACCTGCTGGGCGGCGGCGCGTGCGGCGTTGAGGTAGCTTTGCGCTTCCTGCTGCGCGGCGGACACGGCCTTGAACGCATCGTTGACGGCGGTCGGCGGGTCGGCCTGCTTGATGGCGACGCCCTGAATGCGGATGCCGGACTTATACCCGTCCAATATCTCCTGCATCTTCTGTTCGACCTGCTGTTCGATGGCGGTGCGGCCCGAACCCAGCGCCTCGTCCAGCGTGACGCTGGCCAGCACTGCGCGCATGGCGCTTTCGGCGACTTCGCGAACGGTCGTATCCGGGTCCGACAACTGGAACAGGTAGAGTTCCGGGTTACGAATGTTCCACCGCACCGAATAGGCGAGGTCGATGATATTCTGATCGCCGGTCAGCACCAGATTCTCGCTCTCGGCCGCCGCCGATCCGATGTCGTTGGTGCGGATTTCCTCCACATCGACGGTCGTCACCGCCTCGAACGGGGCGGGCAGGGTGATGCTGATGCCCGGCGACAGGGTGCGGCTGTACCGGCCCAGTTGCGTCACGACGCCGCGTTCCTGCGGGCCGACACGATGGATGCTGGTCAATACCAGCCACAGGATGATGACGATGCCGACGGCGATCGGCCACAGCGCCTTGCCCGCGCCGCGCGGGGGCATGCCGCCAAAGCCGCCATTCCCGCCACCGCCCGGGCCGAAACTTTCGCGGCCCCGCCGCAACAATTCCTCGATCGCGGACGGCCCTTTCTGGCTGCCACCGGACGGCTTGCCCGGCTGCGTCCAGGGATTGCGCGGGCCGCCTTCGCCGCCGCCCTTCTGGCCGTCCCCGTCCGGTCCGTCATTCTTGCCGCCCCACGGGCCTTGGACCATTGCTGCGATCGCGGGCATCCACCCGAATATTCTTCTCATGTGACCTTCTATAGGAAGGCTCTTGTCCGAAAAACAGTGCCAATAGCCGCGATTATTGCCTACAGGGCGTCGCCATGACCGATCTTGCCGATTTTGCCGCCCGTTTGACTGCCCTTACCAATGGCCGCGCCAGCACGCCGCGCGTCAAGGAAGGGGTCATGACCATCGTGCTGGATGTCGCCGGCCTGTCGCCTGAAAGCCGGGATGGGCTGGCCGATGCGATCCGCGAAGGCGGCATGACCGTGCCGGACGTTTCCGAAGTCCGCATCGTCCAGACTGCGGAGCGCAAACCCCTGCGTATTCTGGCCGTCGCTTCGGGCAAGGGCGGGGTCGGCAAATCCACCCTCTCGGCCAACCTTGCCGTCGCGCTGCATCGGCTGGGGCTGCGCGTGGGCCTTGTCGACGCAGATATTTACGGCCCGTCGCAGGCGCGCCTGATGGGCAGCGAGGATCAGAAGCCGATCGCCCGCGACAAGAAACTGATCCCCGTCACCGGCACGCTCGGCATTCCGATGCTGTCGATGGCGCATCTGGTGGAACCGGGCAAGGCGCTGGCATGGCGTGGCCCGATGGTCGGCAATGCGCTGACCCAGTTGATCGATGCCGAATGGGGCGACGTCGATCTGCTCGTCGTCGACATGCCGCCCGGCACCGGCGACATTCAATTGACCATGGTGCAAAAACATAAGCCCGCCGGCGCTGTCATCGTTTCCACGCCACAGGATCTGGCGCTGATCGACGCCACCCGCGCCGTCAGCCTCTTTGCGCAGGCGGGCGTGCCGATGGTCGGTCTGGTCGAGAATATGGCCGGCTATGCCTGTCCCCATTGCGGCGAAATCTCCGATCCTTTCGGACAGGGCGGCGCGGAAAGTACGGCGGGCGACCTGTCGATGCCGTTCCTCGGCCGCATCCCGCTTGCCATCGACATTCGTTGCCGCTCCGACGCGGGCGATCCGCCCGCTGCGGGCGATGGTCCCTATGCCGACGCCTTCACCGCCGTCGCGCAAAAGGTCGCGGCCTGGCTAAGCTAACCCATTCTCTTCACGCAAGTGGCGGGAAGCGGGACTTACGCATAACTAACCCCGTTCGTTTCGAGCGAAGTCGAGAAACGGCGGGCTCTGCGCTATCAGCTTATGCGTTATTTCAATTGCAGATGGAGAAACTGGTTGAACGCGCTTTTCTCGTAACCGCCAAACACTTCCCCATCGACAAATCCCTGCCCCCGATACAGTGCCAGCGCCGGCTCGAACGCCGCCCCGCTGCCCGTCTCCAGGCTCAGCCTCTCCATCCCCCGCCGTCGCGCCTCACCGATAATATGCAGCAACATCGCCCGGCCCACGCCCTTGCGCAGATGGTCGGGATGGGTCCGCATCGACTTGATCTCGCCATGCCCCGTATCGATCGTCCGCAACGCCCCGACGCCAGCCACCTGCGCGCCGTCCCATAGCGTCCACACCTCTACATCGCTCGACTGCAATCCCGACAGGTCCAGCGCAAATACGGCGTCCGCCGGTGAGTTCGCCTGCATCCCCGCCAGATGCAGCGCTAGCAGCGCGCGGGTTTGCGGATCGGTCAGGTCATCGGGGCGAATGTCGAACATGGCATCATGCTATAGTGGGAGGCGCGCCAAGGGAACGCCTTGCGCTTCGCTGCGTCCTCCCCATGTGGAGACATGAAGGAGACATCAAACATGCCTTTGACCGCGCCCGAAGATATTGCTGCCCTGCTGAAGGAAACCCGCACCATTGCGCTGGTGGGCATATCGGACAAACCCAATCGCCCCAGCTATGGCGTGATGAAGACGCTTCAGGATCATGGCTATCGCGTGCTGCCGGTCAATCCACAGATCGCGGGCGAGCATGTCCATGGCGAATTCGTCTGGGGTCGCCTCTCCGACATTGGCGTGCCGATCGACATGGTCGATATCTTTCGCCGCAGCGAGGCGGCGGGCGAAGCTGTCGATGAAGCTATCGCCGCCGGCGCCAAATCGGTCTGGTTGCAACTGGGCGTGATCGACAGGGATGCCGCCGCTCGCGCAGAAGCCGCCGGGTTGAAGGTGGTGATGGACCGCTGCCCCGCCATGGAGATACCGCGCCTCGGCCTTGCGCCCATCGCTGCCGAATAACGCTTTCCACGGCGCATCGGCCCTTCTATCAGGCGGCTATGGCGCGCCATCCGCGAAAGACATCCGACAAGCATAAGGGCATCGACCGGCGCAGCCTGCTCATCGGCGGAGGGGCTGCGGCTGGCCTGTTGATCGCATGGGGCGCATGGCCGCGTAGCTATCGGCCCAACCTCAATGCCGGTCCGGGCGAAACCATCCTCAACGCCTTTCTAAAGATCGATCGGTCCGGTCAGATCATCGTCGTCGTGCCTCAGACAGAAATGGGGCAGGGGATCACGACCATCCTGCCTCAGATTCTGGCGGATGAACTGGGTGCCGACTGGCGCACCGTTGCCGTGCAGAGCGCACCCGTCAGCCCGCTCTATGCCAACACGCTGCTGGCGCGCGAATGGCTGGCCAGCGACTGGACCCGGCTGATCGGTGGCGCGGGCGACTGGGTACTGGATCAATATGCGACCCGATCCTCGCTGATGCTGACGGGAGGCGGATCGTCGGTGCCGATGTTCCACGACGCCTATCGCGATGCCGGTGCGGCCGCCCGCATCCTCCTGTGCAAGGCGGCGGCCGCCCGTTGGGGCGTTCCATGGGAAAGCTGCGACATACAGGAAGGGTTGATCACCGACGGCGCGAACCGTCGCATGAAGATCGGCGAAGCGGTCGAGGATGCGCCGCGTCAGAGCCTGCCCGACATATTGCCCCTGAGGCAGGGGCAGGACGGCCGCCTGTCGGGTCAGGATCTGCCCCGGCTCGACACCCCCTCGAAAATCGACGGCAGCCATAATTTCGGCGCCGACATTCGTCTGCCCGACATGGTCTACGCCTCCGTGCGACAGGGACCGATCGGAGACGCGACCCTGAGCGCGCTGGATGAAAAGGCGCCCACCACCGTCACCGGCTTCCTCAAGCTGGTACGGCAGGAACGCTGGGTGGCCGCCGTTGCCAGCAATTGGTGGGCGGCGAACAAGGCGCTCGATCTGGCCGATCCGACCTTCCAGTTGCATGGCGTGCCGCTCGACAGCGGCCGCATCGACGAAGCATTGGAAAATGCCTTTTCCGGCTCGGACGGTCGCCGCCTCTATGCACAGGGCGATCTGCTGCCGGTGTTCGAGGGTGCAACCATCCTTGCCAGCGAATATCAGGTCGATGCCGCGCTCCACCTTTCGCTGGAGCCGCCCTGCGCCACCGCGCGCGTGACGGATGACGGCGCAGAAATCTGGATGGCGACGCAGGCGCCCGGCCTTGCCTGTGCGGCCATTGCCGATGCGCTCGGCCTCGGCGAAGCGGCCGTCACCGTCTATCCCCTGCATGCCGGTGGATCGTTCGGGCGGGCGATGGATTGGGACGTCGGCGTTCAGGCCGCGTTGATCGCGCGCGACATGGGTCGTCCGGTACAACTCCTGTGGTCCCGACTGGAAGATGTCGTGCAGGATCGTCCCGGCGCACCCGCCTATGCGCGCATGGCAGCAAAGCTCGGCCGCAACGGCGCGATAGAAGGATGGCTGGCCAAGGTCGCCACCCCTTGCGCCCTGACGCAGACCTGGTCCCGTATCGCCGACCGCGCCCTGCCGCGTGAGGCCGCCGCCGACGCGGGTGACAAGGCAACCCGTCTCGCCGTCGCCGGCATGCCTTTGCCCTATGCGGTGCCCAATTGGGCGGTGGACCATTATCCGGCCGATGTCGGCCTCGCCCTCGGCTTCACCCGCGCCAACGCGCACATGCACGGCGCTTTCTTTACCGAGAGCTTTCTGGACGAGCTGGCGCATCTGGCAGGGATGGAGGCCATGTCCTTCCGTATCCAGATGTTGGGCGGCAACCCGCGCCTCGCCCATTGCCTTTCGACCGCTGCCGCCATGGGCGGATGGCAGGGCGGCATATCGGGCAGCGGGCAGGGGCTTGCCGCGCATCAGATGGATGGGGTGAGCGCGGCCGTCATGGTGGAGGCCGCCATGAATGGCGATCAATTCACTATCGGTCGCATCATCGCGGCGGTCGATGCCGGGGATCAGGTCAATCCCGACATTGCCCGGCAACAGATAGAAAGCGGCCTGATCCATGGTCTCGCCTATGCGATGGGGGCGTCCGTTTCCTATCAGGGCGGCCTGCCGACCCGCGCCATCCTTGGCCGCATGAACCTGCCGCGCCTTGCCGATGTGGGGGAGGTGACGGTCGAACTGATCCGCAGCACCGCGCCGCCCGCCGGTGTGGAGGATGCCGCCGCTCCATTGGTGGCTCCGGCCATCGCCAACGCCCTCTTTACCTGGACCGGCCAGCGCCTGCGCAGCCTGCCATTGGTGGGAAGTCCATGATCAAGCCGCACGACCATCCCGCCGTTCCAACGCCCCGCGTCGGCATTTTGCTGATCAACCTCGGCACGCCCGATGCCCCGGATGCGGCATCGGTACGGCGTTATCTTGCCGAATTTCTGTCGGACCCGCGCGTCGTTGAAATCCCGCGCCTGATCTGGAAACCCATTTTACATGGCGTGATCCTGACCACGCGCCCCAAAAAGTCCGCCCATGCCTATCAGCAGGTGTGGACGCCGGATGGGTCGCCGCTTGCCGTTCACACCCGCGCCACGGCGATGGCATTGCAACGGGCGATGGGCGATGGCGTGCATGTCGATTGGGCGATGCGCTATGGCAATCCTGCCATTGCGGGCCGTCTGGCGGCGATGAAGGCGGCAGGCTGTGACCGCATCCTGCTGGCGCCGCTCTATCCCCAATATAGCGCCGCGACGACGGCGACCGCCAATGACGCGGCTTTCGCCGCGCTTGGCGCCATGCGCTGGCAACCCGCCGTTCGCACTTTGCCGCCCTATCATGACGATCCGTCCTATATCGCTGCGCTGAAGGCTTCGGTGGAGCGTCATCTGGCCGAACTGGATTTCGTTCCTGACGCCTTGCTTGCCAGTTTCCACGGCATGCCGGAACGCACCCTGCATCTGGGCGACCCCTATCATTGCCATGCGATGAAGACGGTTCGCCTGCTGCGCGAAGCGCTGACGCTGCCGGTGCATATGAGTTTCCAATCGCGCTTCGGGCGGGCCAAATGGCTGGAACCGGAAACGGAAGCGACATTGACCGAATTGGTTGGGCAAGGGGTGCGCAACATAGCGGTTTTCACCCCGGGATTTTCGGCGGATTGCCTTGAAACTCTGGAAGAAATTGCGTTGCGCGCAAGGGAGGTTTTTTTACGCCAAGGCGGCGAAAAATTTGCCTTTTTGCCCTGTTTAAACGCTTCGGTGGAGGCTATCACTCTGTACCAGAGGCTTATGGGCCGGGAGCTTGCGGGTTGGGCAGATTAAACTTTTAGGGTGAGGAGCAGACGCATATGTCGAGAGTTGCGATCGTGACCGGCGGTACACGAGGAATTGGTGAAGCGATCAGCCTCGCGCTCAAGGAAATGGGTTTCACCGTCGCCGCCAATTATGCGGGCAACACCGAAAAAGCGAAGGCGTTCACCGACGCGACCGGCATCGCTTCCTTCCAGTGGGATGTGGGTGATCATCAGGCGTGCCTTGACGGCTGTGCCGAAGTCGAAGCGGCCCTCGGTCCGATCGGTGCCGTTGTCAATAATGCGGGCATCACGCGCGATGGTGTCCTGTCCCGCATGAGCTTTGACGACTGGAACGAAGTCATGCGAATCAACCTTGGCGGTTGCTTCAACATGGCGAAGGCGACGTTCGGCGGTATGCGGGAACGCGGCTGGGGTCGCATCGTCAATATCGGATCGATCAACGGGCAGGCCGGGCAATATGGTCAGGTCAATTATGCGGCCGCCAAATCGGGCATCCACGGCTTTACCAAGGCGCTTGCGCAGGAAGGCGCCAAATATGGCGTGACCGTCAATGCCATCGCGCCCGGCTATATCGACACCGACATGGTTGCCGCCGTTCCCGCACCCGTGCTGGAAAAGATCGTGGCGAAGATTCCGGTCGGTCGTCTTGGCAAGGCGCATGAAATCGCGCGTGGCGTTGCCTTCCTGTGCAGCGAGGACGCCGGCTTCGTGACCGGCAGCACCCTGTCGCTCAACGGCGGCCAGCACATGTATTGATGACGATGGGCGATCCTGACGCATCATCGGAAGGATCGCCCTTCGCTCCGCCCGTCAAACGGAGCGTGACCATCGCCGGACATCAGACGGCGATCAGTCTGGAACCCATATTCTGGGATGCGCTGCGCGCTGAGGCGCGCCGCGCCAATCTGCCCATCAACGCCCTCATCGCCCGTATCGACATGCTGCGTCTTGCCGCTCCCGATCCTCCGGGGCTGGCGGGGGCGGTGCGATGCTGGCTGTTCGCCCAAAATCTGGTTGATATACGCGATGATAATAAGGGTTATTCGCAATAGCATTGACAGTGCGAAAGATTCTCAATAGCAGGCCTCCCGAACAAATCAGGGGGATCTGTCACCATGTCGAAATCAACTACGATGTCGTCTTTCCTGGCGCTGGGCTGCGTCGGGGCAATGGCTTTTTCGGGGGCGGCGCATGCGCAGGCTCAGGAAAATGAGCAGAATAAGCGTCTGGGGGGCGTCACCGTCACCGACACCGCCATCGACGAATCCGAAGTGAAGGTAGAGCGCGCCGAATCGCCCAAATATACCCGTCCGCTTCTCGATACGCCCCAGACGATCACCGTCATCGGCAAGGCGACGATCCAGCAACAGAATCTGCTGACGCTGCGCGACGTGCTGTCCACTGTGCCGGGGATTACCTTTGGCGCGGGTGAGGGCGGCTTTGGTTATGGCGACCGCATCATCCTGCGCGGTCAGGATGCCAAGAGCGATGTCACGGTCGATGGCGTGCGTTCCCAGGGTTTCGGCAATCGCAACGAAGTCTATAATATCGAACAGGTTGAAGTCAGCAATGGCGCCAACTCGGTGATGAACGGCGGCGGCTCGGTTGCCGGTACGATCAACCTCGTCACCAAACGCCCGCTGGCGGATGATCAGGTCATCCTCAATGCCGGTGTCGGCACCGACCAATATTATCGCGCGACGCTCGACGCCAACCAGCGGGTCAACGACCTGGTCGCCGTGCGCCTGAACGCCGTCTATCATCATAATGATGTGCCTGGCCGCGATGTCGAATATTTCGAACGCTATGGTTTCGCGCCGGCCATCACTATTGGCATCGACGGCCCGACCAGCCTGACGCTTCAGGGCGAATATCTGCACGATGATTCCATGCCGCAATATGGCCTGCGCTATTATGCGAACCTTGGCGGCTTCCTCGATGAATTCGACCGTTCGGGCTATTATGGCTTTGCCAATCTGGACCAGCAGAACAGCAAGACCCGGTCGCTTCAGGCAATTTTCAGCCATGAATTCAGCGACACGGTGAAAATCCGCAACCTGACCCGCTATGAGAATATCAAGCAGAACACGATCACCAGCCAGCCCAACGGCACCTTCTGCCTCGCCTCGACCGGCAGGCAGCCACAGGCGCCGTTCATCGGTGGCACGGCCGCGGCCTGCCCGGCGACGGTCCCGGCCGGCTATTATCTGCCGACCGGCGGTCGCGGTGTTCAGCGTATCATTTCAAACACCACCGCCTATAACCAGCTGGACCTGAGTGCGGACTTCGCCACGGGCGGCATTCAGCATACGATGGTGCTGGGCGTGTCGGCCCTTTGGGAACGCTATAGCCAGAATCAGGGAACGTTGCCGCGCAACGCCGATGGATCGACCCCGGCTTTCCCGCTGGTCAGCATTTCCAACCCCGGCGAAGTGGTGCAGGGGCCGGCCGGTTTCACCTATGGCAACAATGAATATAACGGCCCGATCAACTTCATTCGCAGCAGCCGGGCGATCGGCGAACAGACCAGCTATGCAGCCTATCTGTTCGATACGATGAAGTTCACGGACTGGTTCGAAATCAATGGCGGCGTGCGCTACGAAAAGGTGGAAGGCTTCAACCACGGTTTCAGCTATGTGACGACCGCTGGTTCGCCGCTACTGGGCCAGATTTCGGGTACGCCCACCCATTTCACCATGCCGAGCGACAATCTTTTCTCCTATCGTGTCGGCGCCGTCGTGAAGCCGACGCCCAACACCAGCCTTTATGTCGCCTATGGCAATTCCAAGCTGCCGTCCAAGGCGTCGGTGGATCAGGCCTGCTCAGGCACGACCTGCACGACCAAGCCGGAAACGACCAAGAACTATGAAATCGGTGCGAAGGCCGACCTGTTCGACGCCAAGCTGCTGCTGACGGCGTCTGTGTTCCGCAACGATCGCAACCAGATCCGCGTCGCGGCCGGCGACTTCGTCGACTCCGAACAGCGTCTGGACGGTCAGCAGCGGGTGGAGGGTATCTCGCTCGGCGCGTCGGGCAACATCACGTCCAACTGGACGATCTCGGCCAACTATATGTATCTGAAATCGGAAATCCGTCAGGGCGTGTCCGACTTCTGTCTCGCCAATCCGGGTACGGGCCTTTGCACCAGCAATAGTGCCGCCTTCCCCGATCCGACGGCTGGCTATGCACTGACCAACACGCCGAAACATTCGGGCAGCCTGTTCACTACCTATCGCTTCGGCTTCGGTCTGGAGCTGGGCTATGGCCTGACCTATCAGGGCAAGTTCCTGCTCAATCAGCCGACCCTGGCCCAGTTGGCGGGCAGCACCTATGTCGCTTATTATGTGCCCAGCTACACCATCCATCGCCTGATGGTTTCCTATCCGATCACGGAAAAGCTGAAGGCGCAGGTGAATGTGCAGAACTTCACCAACGAGAAATATGTGACCACGGTGCGCAACGCGGTGGCCGGTAGCTGGGCCACGCCTGCGCCGACCCGGTCGGCGGTGTTCAGCCTGAATTACCAGTTCTGATCCGACATCCCCGGCACGTCCCGGCCGGGGTAAGAGCGGGCGGCGATACACTCCAACCTCCTCGGGTCGCCGCCCGCTCAACCATCCGTAAAAGTCGCAATTGATTCGCATTAGGGCTTGCGGTATGCGAAGCCCGAACCGGGGACGGGAAAGAGGCGCCGTAATGCTGCAAACCGCAGGCAAATGGATCGATGACGACAGCGCCGTATCCGGTGGATATGACGTCGTTCAGCCGCACCCGGCAACGCCTTACTCCTCTGCGCAGGCGCCTGTGTCGGCTCGTTATGGTCAGCGGTCCCGGCCGAACCTGATCGCCATTGCATTCATCGTCATTTTCCATGTGCTGCTGATCGCGGCGCTGATTCAGGCGCGGACCTATGCAGCCAAGGCGCGTGAGGAAAAGCTGACGGTGGTCAATCTTTCTCCGCCGCCCCCGCCGCCCGCCGCACAAACACCGCCCCCGCCGCCCTCTGCGCCGCAGGTCGTGGCGCCGCCTCCGATCGTCCACACGCCGATCCCGCCCGTTCCGGTGCAGACCACGCCGGAGCCAGTTCCGGTGGCCGCCGTTACGGCTCCCGCGCCGCCTTCCCCTGCGCCGCCCGCTGCCGTTTTCGCGCCGCCCGCGCCGCCCAGCATCGTGCAGGCCGGTGATATCGGAACGCAGATGGTGTCGGGCAAACCGCCCCGCTATCCCATTGAAAGCCGGCGCAAACATGAACAGGGGACAGTCGTCCTCAGCCTCGTCGTCGGCCTTGATGGCAGCATCGAACGCATCAGCATCGCGCATAGCAGCGGTTCGACCCGGCTGGACGATGCGGCACGCGATGCGGTGAAGAGCTGGCGCTGGCGCCCCATCATGCGCGGTGGTCAGGCCGTCCGGGTGCAGGGCATCGTCGAAATCCCCTTCGTCCTGCGGACCGACGCCGCCTAACGGAAGTTTTCCCCATGTTGATTGCCATTCCCGACCTGCTCGATGCGGCAGGGCTTGCCGCTGTCCGTGCGCTGATCGACGAAGCGCCGTGGGTCGACGGCAATGTCACCTCCGGTCATCAGTCGGCGCTGGCCAAGCGAAACCTGCAATTGCCGGAGGACGGTGCAGCGGCGCAGCGGGCAGGGCAGATGATCCTGGACGCGCTCGGCCAGTCCCCGCTGTTCATTGCGGCGGCTTTACCGCTCAAGATTTTTCCGCCCTTGTTCAACAGCTATGCCGGTGGTCAGGCGTTCGGCGTGCATGTCGACAATGCCGTGCGTATTCAGGCAGGCACCGGATTCCGGGTGCGGTCGGACCTGTCGATGACGGTCTTTCTGGAAGAACCCGATGCCTATGAAGGCGGTGAACTGACCATCGAAACCCTGTTCGGGGTGCAACAGGTGAAGCTGCCGGCCGGGCATGGCGTGCTTTACCCCTCGTCATCGCTCCATCGGGTCGAGCCGGTGACGCGCGGGCGGCGCGTGGCCAGCTTCTTCTGGTTGCAATCGATGATCCGCGACGATGGCGCACGACAGATGCTGTTCGACCTCGACCGCAGCGTTCAGGGGGTGGCCGCCGCATTGGGGCAGGGGCATGAGGAAGTTATTCGCCTGACCGGCGTCTATCATAATCTGCTGCGACGCTGGGCCGACGCCTGATGTGATCCGCAGCTATGTGTCGGCGGTGTGTGTCGACTGTGGCTAGAGCAGGATGAAATCTGATTGAATCACAAATCTCCGTTCGTTTCGAGCGAAGTCGAGAAACGATCAGCGCGCCGTTTCTCGACTTCGCTCGAAACGAACGGATCAATGCAAAATCATCAAACTCTAAGACAGCATGCGCGAACGTCGCGACATCTGTCGGCTGTTCCTAATCCAGCATCTCCGCGAGTGCAGGCGTCATATATTCCTGAGCGCCTGTTTCGGTGCGGAGGACCAGACGGGCAGCAAGGCCGTTGCGGGTGGCCAGCGCCATGCCGCGATCCGCGCCCAGCACGGTAATCGCGGTGGCCCATGCGTCGGCCAGCATGGCACTGTCATGCAGCACAGTGACGGACGATACACCCGATGAGATGGGCATGCCGGTGGCAGGGTCGATGCTGTGCGACAGGCGCCGGTCGCCCTCCATGCGGAAACGGCGATAGTCGCCCGAGGTAGCAACGGACAAACCGCATAGGGCCACGCGCAGCGTCGGCACGGCCAGTCCCGGAGGCGCCTCCACATCGACCCACCATGGCTGCATATCCGGCTTGATCCCATCGCCGCGCAATTCGCCGCCAATTTCGATCAGGAAATTGGCGATACCCATGGCGCGCAGTTCGGCGGCGACGGCATCGACGGCAAAGCCTTTCGCAATGCCGGAAAAGTCGAGGGCGACGTTCGCTGTGCGACGTGCCTTGGCGCCGTCCACCTCGATACATTGCCATGGCGGGCGAGGGGGCGGCATGGCGGGTGCGGTGCTTACGCCCGGGCCAAAGCCCCATTGATCCACAACATATCCGATGGCCGGATCAAAAGCGCCAGCCGACAGCCGCGCAACGTCCAGCCCGGCGCGCAGCACCGTCAACAGGTCTGCGGGCAAGGGGGTCCACGCGCCGATCACACCGCGATTAAACCCGCTAATGTCCGACGCCGCTTCCCAATTGCTCATCTGCGCGATGATGCGCGCCAGCACGGCCTCTATGGCCTCGGCACATCCGGCCGGCGGGTCGACGATCTGTGCGGACCAGCTGGTGCCCATGGTCGGGCCGCCCAATGACGTAATAGCGCCCCTGCGCTGTCGCCCGATAAACTGGTCGGGCGACAGGCCGGGCGCTATCGCGACACGGACACCGTTGGAATGGGCTGGGATCAGGGCGCCAGCACTTCCAGCGTGGTGATATAGGCGGCGCGGCGGACCGGCGGGCCAGCGGGAGCAGCCGGCGGCGGCGGCGGGGCTGCCTGCGGACCCTTTTCACCCTGCGCGCCACCGGGGGCGCCGGGACCACCGGGGCCGCCTTCACGACCGCCGCCGATGCTGGCGTTCAGCCAGTACATGCCCGGTTCGGGCCACTTCACCGATACCTTGCCATCCTTGTCGGTGGTCAGATCCATCTGGTTCAGATTGTCGCGATAACGGATGCCGCCGGGGATGACCGTGACCTTCAGGCCAGCGGCAGGCTTGCCGTCCAGCAGGAACTGGAAGCTGGCGGCCTCGCCCGACACCAGATCGTTGGGATGGGTCGTCGGCACCAGCTCGATACCTTCGCCCGTCGGCTTGAAGATGGTGGTGGTCGGCGCGCCGAGCGTCACGAAAATCTCGTTACGGTTCGACATTTCCGACGTCTGCACATTGGTCGCGCCCGCAGGAATTGCGGCGGCCAGCTTGTCCTTGGTCGTGCCGCGCGGCAGGCGCTCCTGCTTGCCGTTCAGGGTATAGCTGCCCATGATGCCGGTCGACACATTGGCGATGCGATAGGTGCCCGGCTGGGTCAGATGCACGTCAAAGGTCGAACGATATTTGCCTGTCGCCGCATTTTCGATCTTGCCGGTGGTGCCGTCGGGCTGGGTCACGGTGATGCCGTCGGTCCGCATCGGGAAATGTTCGAAATAGAACAGGTCATTGGAAATGGCGGCATCCACCGTCACCCAGCTATCCTTACCCGACAGGGTGGTCGCCGACGGCAGCATCCATGCGCGGTGCGCCTGCGCCCCGGCCGACATAATCAGCGCCGCAAGGGCGCCCGCGATCATCAGTTTCTTCTTCATGGCCTTCATCCTTATTTGCCGAAGGACAGGGCAACCGCCCCCAATTCGCTGCTGCCTTGCGCCTTCATCACCGCGCCGGGCTTGGGCGGCCAGCTGAAGGGCAGGCGAAGGACTTCGCGACCGCCCACTTCACGCGCCGCTTCGATCAGCAGCACATAATTGCCGGGGCCAAGGGCGCCGAGCGGCCCCTTGCCAGCGGTGAAGGCGATCTTCTGTTCGCCCGGCGCGCGGGTGGCGCCGGTGATCCCGTCGGCCGGCAGGGTCAGGCTGCGGCCCGATGCGCGCCACCACTGGCGCACGTCGCGCAGCCATTTGGTGCCTTCGCCATTGCGCATGTCATAATCATACCAGACAGCCAGGCTGCGCGGCGTGGCGCCTTCCTTCTCGATCCAGATGCCGACATAGGGGCGATGATATTCGGCGACCGACAGGCGCGGAATCGTGACCGACAGGTTCAGCGTCTGCGCGCTGGCCGGTACCGCGACGGCCCCCGTAGCGCCCAGCGCTGTCACGCCCGTCAGGATCAGGCGATGGCTGATCTGCATAGAGATATTCCCCCGTTAGTGGATGAAGATGATGGCAAGGATGGCCGGTATGGCGAGACCGGCGGCCACCAGCGGCCATGTGGTCGGCCGTTTCTTGGCATGAAGTTGCAGCAGCAACAGGCCGGTGATGGCGAACAGGAAACAGGCCACGGCAAATATGTCGATGAACCATTTCCACGCCGTACCGGCATTGCGCCCTTTGTGCAGATCATTGAGGTAGCTGACCCAGCCGCGGCTGGTCGCTTCGCTCGTGACCTTGCCGTCATGACGGTCGATCGATACCCAGCCGTCGCCACCCGGACGGGGCAGCGGCAGATAGACTTCGTCGGCCGACCATTCCGCCTCACCCTGACCGCTCTGGCCGATATTCTTTTCGACCCAGGTGGCGATGGGTGCGGGCAGGGGCTTTTTGCTGTCCGGCGCGTCGTCGGCCGCGACCTGTTTCAGCAGGTCGGCGGGAAGCGTGGCGCTCTTCTCGACGGTCTTGGGCGACCCTTCGACATCTGCGGCGTGGTTCAGCGTGATGCCGGTAAAGGCGAAGAGCAACAGCCCGATCAGGCTGATCGCGGAACTGACCCAGTGCCATGTGTGCAACTGCTTCATCCAGAAGGCTTTGGCGCTCTTCTTCCTGGGCTGCTGAATACGGGCTGTTCCGTGCATGGAAATGGGTGAGTTCCTGCTGATTTCGTGGCGATCGCATAACGCGAACGACTCTTAATTGCAAACGAGTCGCAGGAATCAATTTGTAATAAAATGTATGATCGGCAAAGACTGTCCTACGATAGTAGGGCGGTGGTCGATCCGTCGGTCATTGACGGTTCACGTCGCGCCGACTAGCCGCTGAACTTTGCCAATGTGACGGGGCCTTCAGGCTGGCACATTATGGCTTTGAATGGTCGCCCATCATGCGCGCGGCTGTAGCTGAGGAACAGGGATATGCTGCTGCCAACGGTCGCTGCGGGAATGATGATGATGGGTGGACAGGCTGCGGGCGTTGCGCAGCCCCGGCTGGAAACGGCGGCGATTGCCGTTCTGGCCATGCAGCAGGCCGAACAGCCCTCCGTCCCCGGAACCCCGCCATCGGCCGTACCGGCAGCTACCGCCACGACCCCACCCGTGCAGGACGATAATCCCGCCGACGACATCGTCGTTACCGGTGACAAGGGCGCGCCGCGTGGCGATCCGCTGGAACAGCTCAATGCCAAGAGTTTCGAGGCGGTGCAGTCGGTCGACAAGGCGGTCGTGGAGCCGGTGGCAAAGGCCTATAACAAGGGGCTGCCCCGGCCGGTGCGCAAGGGGCTGCGCAACTTCTTCTCCAATCTTCAGGAGCCGGTGGTGTTCGCCGCCTATCTGCTCCAGTTCAAGCCGGGCAAAGCGTTTGAGACGGTCGGCCGCTTTGGCGTGAATTCGACGCTCGGCTTCCTCGGCCTGTTCGACGTCGCAAAGCGCAAGCCTTTCTACCTGCCGCATCGCAACAATGGTCTGGCCAACACGCTGGGCTATTATGGCATCGGGCCGGGGCCATATATGTATCTGCCCATCATCGGGCCGACCACCCTGCGCGACATTGTGGGCGATACGGTGGACAAGATGATCGTGCCGCTGGCGGTGGGCAAACCGTTTAATTCGCCATCCTATGTCATTCCCGCGACGATCATCAACCAGCTTGGCGAACGTGCCGCGTTCGATGAGACGATTCAGGCGATCCGCAAGGAAGACGATCCCTATACGGTCTACAAAAATCTCTATCTGAAGCAGCGCAAGGCAGAGATTGAGGCGCTGCACGGGCGGACGACCGGCGACACCATCATACCCATTTATGGCGAAGATATTCGCACGCCCGGCAAGAAGGGCGCACCGCCGCTGACATTGCCTGATCCCTATGCGTCGGATTTGGATAATGACACCGCGCCAGCGCCAGCGCCAGCGCCAGAACCGGCACCGGAAACGGCTCCCTCGCCGCAATAATCCGGGCCTGTCGATCGACAGCAAAAGGGCGCCTTCCCATCGGGAAGGCGCCCTTTTTAATTTGGCGATAAAAATGGAGAGGGGCGGGGGCATATGCCCCCGCATCCCTTACCGACCCAGCAATCCGCGCGCCTGTCCGGCGATTTCCGCCAGCATCGCGACATTGGGCGTGGCGGCTGCCTTGGCGCGCTGAACCAGCGTGCGGAACTGGCGAACGCGCTCGCCCTTCACCTTCAGCCATGCCTCGACATGCTCGGCAATATCCTTGCCCTTGCCTTGAGCCAGGAAGTCGAGGCGCACCTGCTGCATGTCGCGGGCGACGCCGGAAATCAGCAGCCGTTCCCACGGGTCGGTCGGTTCCATGCGCGCGGCGGCGGACTGGACCCAATCGATGCCCACCGTTTCGCCCAGATGGGTGAAGGCGCGGGTGAGGGCGAGTTCGTCCACCTTCATCTTGCCCGCCAGCGCCGCGATGCCGACGGCGCCGTCCAGTTTGAACAGGCCGGCGGTCCGGTGCGCCAGTGCCTCCGGCGCGCCCAATCCCAACAGCTTGTCGGTCACGGCGCCGGTGCGACGCAGCGCTTCCCCCGTCAACAGATCGTCGATTCGCTCGGCGAGCTGCTCGACGCCCTTCGCCAGCAGGGCATGGCCCGCCGCCGGCAGCGTGCCAGCCGGAACGCTGCGCAATATGTCGGCGATCTGCGCCCGCATGCCGCCGGCGATATTGCCGAACATGGCGAGGCGGGCGGCTTCCGACATATCGGCTGCGTCAATATCCTCCCACAGGCTGCGAATGTCATAGAGACGCTCCGCAATCAGGAAGGCGCTGGCCAGATCGGCGAGCGAGCAGCCTTCTTCCTCCGCCAGTTCGAACGGATGGATGATGCCCAGACGGTTGACGATCCGGTTCGCCACCTTGGTCGCGATGATTTCCTTGCGCAGGGCATGGGCGGCAATCGCGTCGGCTTCCTTTTCCTGCATCGCAGGGGGGAATGCCGCCATCAGTTCGTCCGCCATGCTTTCGTCCGTGGCAAGGTCGCCCTGTTCGATCGCATCCTGCAACGCCAGTTTCGCGGTGGAAAGCAGCACGGCCAGTTCCGGCCGGGTAAAGCCCTGACCATCCTGCCCCCGGCGCAAAAGCTGGTCATTGGCGGCCAGCCCTTCGACCTGACGATCCAGACGGCCCGTCTCCTCGAATGTTTCGATCAGCCGGACATAGGAGGCAAGGTCGGCCGCTCCGCCACTTTCTGCGATCGACAGGCCCAATGCCTGAAGCCGGTTATCCTCCAGCACGATGTCGCCGACCGCATCGGTCATGCTTTCCAGCAGGGCGTTGCGCGCGTCGAACGGCAGGCGGCCCTCGATCATCTCCTTGTTGAGGGCGATCTTGATATTGACCTCATTATCCGAACAATCGACACCGGCCGAATTGTCGATGAAGTCGGTGTTGATGCGCCCGCCCTTCAGCGAGAAGGCGATGCGGCCCGCCTGCGTGGTGCCAAGGTTCGCGCCTTCGCCGATCACCTTGACGCGCAGCTGTTCGGCATTGACGCGCAGGCGGTCGTTGGCGGGATCGCCGACATCGCCATGGCTCTGACCGGCGGCCTTGACATAGGTGCCGATGCCGCCGAACCACAACAGGTCGGCCGGCGCCTTCAGGATCGCCGAGATGAGCGCGGTCGGCTCCATTTCCGTGTCCGTAACGCCCAGCACCGTCTGCATTTCCGGCGTCAGCGCGATCTTCTTGAGCGCGCGGGAGAAAACGCCGCCGCCCTTGGAAATCAGCGCCTTGTCATAATCTTCCCAGCTTGAACGGGGCAGGGCAAACATGCGGTTGCGCTCTTCCCAGCTTTTGGCGGGATCGGGCGTGGGGTCGAAGAAGATGTGACGATGGTCGAACGCCGCGACCAGCTTGATCGCCTTGCTCAGCAACATGCCGTTGCCGAACACGTCGCCCGACATGTCTCCGCAACCCACGACCTGCACCGGTTCGCTCTGCACATCGACGCCCATTTCGGCGAAGTGGCGCTGGACCGAAATCCATGCGCCGCGCGCGGTGATGCCCATGGCCTTATGATCATAGCCGTTGGAGCCGCCGCTGGCGAAGGCATCGCCCAGCCAGAAGCCGCGATCGAGCGCGATGGCGTTGGCCACGTCGCTGAACGTCGCCGTTCCCTTGTCGGCGGCGACCACGAAATAGGGGTCGTCCCCGTCGCGCACCACGACGTCGGCGGGATGCTTCACCTTGCCCTTCACGATATTGTCGGTGATCGACAGCAGCGATCGGATGAAGATGCGATAGCTTTCGGTGCCTTCGGTGAACCATGCGTCACGGTCGACCTGCGGGCTGGGCAATTGCTTGGGATAGAAACCGCCCTTGGCGCCGGTCGGCACGATGACGGCGTTCTTTACCCGCTGCGCTTTCATCAGGCCCAATATCTCCGTGCGGAAATCGTCGCGACGATCCGACCAGCGCAGGCCGCCACGGGCCACCGGCCCGGCGCGCAGGTGGATGCCCTCGACGCGGGGCGAGTAAACCCAGATTTCGCGCCATGGCAGCGGCGCGGGCAGGCCGGGCACCTGCGCGCTGTCCAGCTTGAACGCCAGTGCCTCGGCGGCGGCGTCGCTATAGAAATTGGTGCGCAGCGTCGCGGTGATGACGGCGCGCAGCAGGCGCAGCACACGGTCTTCGTCGATGGCCGTCACCTGTTCCAGCCCGGCATCGATCTCGGCCTGTGCCTGTGCGATCCGATCCTCGGCGCCATCGCGCGCGGCGGGGTTATGCAGCGCGTCGAACAGGGTGATCAGGTTGGCGGCCACGCCCTGCGATTTGCGCAGCGTTTCAGCGAACGTCGCCATGCCATAGGCAGAGCCGGTCTGACGCAGGTATCGGAACAGGGCGCGCAGCAGCACGACGGAGCGTGGGGCCAAGTCGGCGGTGACGATCAGTTCGTTGAAGCGGTCATTTTCCGCCCGGCCTTCCAACACCTGCGCGATGGCTTCGGTCACGACGTCGGCGCGGGCGATGACGCCATCCGTATTGCCACCGGCGGGCAGTTCCAGCACGAAACGCTGCACATGGCCCAGCGACCCGCCGTCCAGCGCGGTCGTCATTTCCTCGATCACGCGGAAACCGAAATTCTCGAACGCCGGGACCACTTCGGACAGGGCGATGGCGTCATGGCTGTAGAGTTTGAGGCGCAGCCGTTCCGCCCGGTCCTCTGCATTGCGATAAATACGGATCGATTTATCGTCCGCGCCGGTCAGGGCGTGGATCAGGCGAATATCGATCGCCGCTTCTTCCGGCCCCGCGCCATTGCGATAGGCCATGGGGAAAGCACCGGCATAGCGTTGCGCCAGCGCGGCGGCGCGGCCTGCTTCCTCGGTTTCGGCGAGCGCTTCCTCGACCGCGGGGGTCCAGCCGCGCACCATCTGCTTCAGCAGCCGGTCCAGCGCCACATCGTCCGGCACGACGCCGCCTTCGCGCAGGTCGAGCGTGATGCGCAGCAGCGCAAGGCCGCCTTCCTCCAGCGCGATCGACCAGCTCAGCACGTTGCCGTTCGACGCCAGCGCCAGCATATCCTGAATGCTGGTGCGGCGCGCGGTCGACAATTCGTCGCGCGGCAGCCACACGAACGCATAAAGATGGCGGGCCAGCGCGCTGGTGGCCAGCGCCAGCTTGGGCCGTGGCCGGTCCGACAGCGACATGAACGTCAGCGCCAGCCGTTCCAGCGTCTCACGGTCGAACCCGACGAGGATGTCGTGGGGCAGGGCGGTCAGTGCATGGGCCAGCGCCTTGCCGGCATGACCCTGCGGGTCGAACCCGAACTTGTCCATCAACGAGGACAGGGCGGAACGCAGCAGCGGCACCTTGTCCGGCGTCGCCGACAGACCCGAACTGGTCCACATGCCGGCATGGATCGACAGGGCGACGACGTTGCGGCCTTCCCGCACCGGGATGATGATGAGGTCCAGCAGCACCCGGCGGTGGATGCGCGAGAGGATGTTGGATTTGATGATGAGCGGCGTGCGCTTGCCTTCCTCGAACCAGGCAAAGGCCGCCTCGCGCGAAGCCGGCGCGATCAGCGCCTTGTCCCGCAAGGCGCAGATGCCCAGTTGCCCGCTGGTCTTGCCGTCGCGGTCACAGCGTTCATAGCCGGTCTGCGTGAAATGCCGGGCCAGGAACCAGCGCAGCAGGGCGGCTCCTTCCTCATCGGGAACGGCATCGGCGTCCGCGCCCATCGCCGCCTGCATCGGCGCCCAGTCGTTCACAGCCGCGCGGACATCCGCCAGCGCCTCTTCCAGCGACTTTTCCAGCGCGCGCCGCACCTTTGCATCGGCGCGGTCGGCCTCGATATAGATCATGGATTCGCGCCGCGCGCCCGGCGTGTCATCGTCCAGGATCGCCGACAGCGCGCCCTTGGCATCGCGCTTTACCGACAGGACCGGGTGGAGCAGGCGATGGATGGTGACATCCGCCGCCGCCAGCACATGGGCAATCGAATCCACCAGGAACGGCATGTCGTCATTGACGATGGCGACGCGCATGAAGCGGCCATTGGCGCCTTCGCCCAGCGTTTCGACCGCGATGGCGGCCTGCCCCGCCGTTTTGCCATTGGCGGTGTGACCAAGGAATATGGCCGCGGCCGCGACCGCTTCGCCGTCAAATCCTTCCCGCTCGCCCGGCAATGCGCCGCTGGCAAGGGCACTTTCCAGTGCCTCCCGGATGAAAGTGTCGACTTGCTTGTTCTTGGGGTCCGCCACGGCCGTCATTCGCCTACCTCTCAGCGCGGGCATGGCGCCCGCTTCGCTCGCTTACAGAGGAGGCGCTGCATCGTCGCCAGGCGTCTCCTCGGCTTGGGAGCGCTATATGCCCCCGGCACGCGGATGGCTCAAGTCGCAGTCGAAATAAAATTTCGCTGCAATGAAATAAAATGAGGCAGCACAATTTGGCCGGCGCGCGGGAAAAGCGGCCGACCTTGTTCATCTTATCGGCGGATCGCGCCTTGTTGTCGAGCCTTGATTGGGCGTCTTCTTACTTCGCTACAGCCGTGATGACCTTGCGGATCAGGTCCGATCCCTCCGGCAGCGCGCCGACCAGCGCCAGCGTGCCGTCCGCTTCGCGCCGGGCGACGACGATGGCCAGTCCATCTTCATCGGTGGTGACGACGACCGGATCGATGGCCGCCGCTGTCTTCATGGCGCTTCGTGCCTTGTCTGGGCGGGCCGGCTTCGTGGGCGTTTCGGCCCGGCGCATCGCACGTTCGTCCCGCACCAGCGCCTTCAAACCACCGGCATAGTCCGACAGATAGGACGCCAGCGTGCCAACGCCCATGCCCGCGGCCCATCCATGGTCCAGCGCGGTCGCATATTCGGTCACGCGCGTCTTGTCATATCCGGCGCCGAAAACCAGTTTGATGACGGCGGTCATCGGGCTGCGCGCCTGCGCCTTGATCCCGGAGCTGTCGAGCAATCGGGCATAATCGTCCGGCCGCGCCCGCGCCACCAGCGCGAAATCATAGGCAAGGCCCACGGCGCGATACAGGGCGGCATGGCTGCGCGCTTCGCTGGTGCGTACCAGTTCCGCGCCATCGCGCGCCAGTTCCAGCCAGTCTTCCAGCGGGGCATCCTCATCGGGTGCCTCCATGCCGGTCAGGTCCAGCGGTTCGTCGTCCTCGCCCAGATCGGCGGCGATCATGTTGGGGGTGGCGATCCCGGCTGGGCCGTCGGCCCACAGCGGCACGTCGCTCCGTTCGACCGGAGCCTGAAGCAGCGCCTGCTCCATTTCCCGTTCCAGCGCCTCGCGCTGGCTGCGGCCGGCGGCTTCCTTCCAACTGATGACGCCATACACGAAATCGATCGTGTCGTCGTCGGACGAAAAAGGCATCAATATGCCGCGATACAGAATTTCCGCGCCGCGCTGGTTGATGAACTCCGCCTCGAATCCGATGGGGGCGGCATTGGCGACGATTTGCAGATAATGGTCGGTCAGGCGCGACAGGAGTGACCGGGCAGGGACATCGTGCAGATACTCGATTCGCCCTTCGATCTGACATTCCTCGCGCAGCGCGCCGCCCAGATAGACGATCGCAGGATTGTCCAGCCCGGTGCTGAAATCCAGCAGAACGCTGTTGGGGCCGAAATCCTCCACTTCTTCGGGGGACAGATCCTCGATAGAGGGCAGCGCGCGATCGCCCAGCAACGACGCCCAGTAATTATAGGCGCGCACCTGCATGCGCCGCTCTTCGGACGATGGCGCGCGGGGCGTTTCGATCGCCGCATCATGGGCATAATCGAACACATCCTCGTCGCCGGCGCCGCCATGCCCCCGCAAATTATCCATCCGGTCGGTCCCTGACACAGGTAAAAAGCTTTTTACGTGGGACTCGGCATGACAGCGGATGGTAAATTTGGCGTAAAGACGGCCACAGAGCGCACCCAATCGCAAAAGAGCAAATTGACCGCTTGTCCTGTCGCCCGACCGCTGTTATCAGCCGCCGCCATCGCCGCTTTAGCTCAGTTGGTAGAGCACATCATTCGTAATGATGGGGTCACGTGTTCGAGTCACGTAAGCGGCACCAGAAACTCCAATAAATTCAATGGGTTGTTTCTGGTTTTGGATCAAAATCGCTTTGATCCACTTTCATC
Organism: Pseudomonadota bacterium; assembly: GCA_021847605.1. Lineage (GTDB taxonomy): Bacteria > Pseudomonadota > Alphaproteobacteria > Sphingomonadales > Sphingomonadaceae > Sphingobium. The sequence goes on from JAJZQN010000039.1 coordinate 32,960, forward strand.
ACCCATAACGTCCGGTGATCCGCAGAAATCTGCGAAAAACTGCCAATTCCCTCTTGGTGCGATTCAGCCCGACAGGTATATTGGATAAGCAGATCGTCTTTACCGACTGCACACCCCACCCCCACATCTCCCCTAAATACCCCCAAACCCAACAACCATTCCGCACGTCCCTATGAGAACATATCAAGACCAATTCGCATATCGTCAGGCATTTCACGATCTCGTCAGGATCGAGCAATTTGCCGATCCCTTTGCCGTGACCTTGACCCTGCGTCAGGGTCTGAACGGGTCTGGGGGTATGCAGGGTCAGTTCAAGCGTATCGAGAGATATGATGCAGAACAGAATTTCCGGCATTTTACGAACCTGCTGAACCGACAGGTCTATGGTCATGCTGCGGAACGGTACGGCAAACGGGTGCAGGTCGTCCCGGTGTTAGAGGGTGGGACTTCCACCCGATACCACTATCATGCGATCATCGACTGTCCTCGACCAGAACTCCATTTCGAGTTTCCGGCCATGATCCGTAGCTGCTGGCTGCGGACCCCATGGGGATATGACCAGATCGATATCCAATCCTCCTGCGACGAGGGTTGGACAAACTACATCAGCAAATTTCGCAGCAAGGTCGAATACGACATGTCGTTCGACTGGACCAACTGCCATCTGGATTGATTGCTGGGTCTAAACCCCTTCAACCATTTTTGCCTTTGTGACCTTTGCCAGCTTGGTTCGAACTCGGTTCGGACCTTGATTAAAGAGGTGTATCTAAAACACTTCAAAAGATATCTTAAAATTATCTATAAAAATCAACAAAGAAATAATTCAAGACCGTGCGAAGCACCATCCGAAGGATGTAATATGAAATACAGAAAGGAGGTTTTATAAATGACAATTGAAAAGACGCTTATAAATTTTAATGTGCCTACAGCGATGTTGAAGACATTCGATCGCCTATGCCGTCTCCACGGCAAATCCCGATCGCTGGTCCTCAATGACCTGCTCTATGACTATGTGTTGAAAGTCGGTCAGCAGGCATTTTCGAGAATCGATCAGGTTCGTCGGATCGATGAGAATCTGAAAAATGCGCTTTTGCAGGGTGTTGGCGATGATCTGGGTGATGGATCGCCGAAGGCGAGGAACGACGTTCAGACGCCTTTAAAATCGGAAATATCGGCCATTGGCGGAAAGGATGTCTTTTCGACGGAGGGCTGCTGACATGCGGGAGGTAGTTCGGAAAAGGAAAGTCAGGTCAGAGCTGTTGGCGCTGCTCGACATGTCGCCGTTTCGACGCGCGGCGATATTCGAGCGGGAGGTGGTTCAGGAGCGGCTGGCCTATCGCAATATCGTTCCGATGGAGGTTCAGTGCCGATGAGCCTCCTTGCTATGAATGTCCGTTGTCCATCCGTTTGTTCCCCGTCAGCGCCAATGGCACAGATTTGAGGTTGTGATTTGAGGAGGGTTGGGTCTTCGTCGCAGTGACGAAGGAACGAAGATGAAGACCCAACCCTCC
>JAJZQN010000040.1 GCA_021847605.1 Pseudomonadota bacterium
TCCACCGCAAGGCAGCTTTTTCGCCCTGAACTACACTGGAGGTCCCTTGAGTTGCACAAGCATCATAGCGCGCTGGGGGTAGCGACCGCCCTCACACCGGCAGCACCGGTAACGCTGATTCGTCCCGCCGCCGCTGCGCGGGCCGCTCGATTCTTCGCTGAGAAGTTTCCGGGCCGCTCTCTTTATGCGGTGAAGGCCAATCCGTCTCCTGATCTGATCCGTACGCTCTTTGCATCGGGCATCACGCATTTCGACGTGGCCTCGATCGCCGAAGTGCGTCTGGTTGCCGAAACGCTGGCTGGCGAACAGGCCAAGCTGTGTTTCATGCACCCGGTCAAGGCCGAGGAAGCGATTGCCGAAGCCTATCATGTGCATGGCGTTCGCACCTTCTCGCTCGATTCCATCGACGAGTTGGAAAAGATCATGCGCGCTACCGGCGACGCGACCGATCTGGAGTTGTGCGTACGTTTGCGCGTGTCTTCCGAACATTCGGAACTGAGTCTTGCGTCGAAATTCGGTGCTGAACTGGGTGAAACCCGCGAACTTCTGATGGCGACCCGTCAGGCCGCCGATGCGCTGGGCATCTGCTTCCATGTCGGCAGCCAGGCGATGTCGCCGCAGGCCTATAGCGATGCGATCGAGCGCGTGCGTGCGGCGATTGTCGATGCGGCGGTCACGGTTGATATCATCGATGTCGGTGGCGGCTTCCCGTCCATCTATCCGGGCATGGAGCCGGTGGCGCTCGAAAATTATTTCGAAGCGATCCATCGCGGTTTCGAAAGCCTGCCCGTCAGCTATTCGTCGGAATTGTGGTGCGAACCCGGTCGCGCGCTGTCGGCGGAATATAGCTCGATCATCGTGCGCGTCGAACGCCGTCGCGGGACCGAACTCTATATCAACGACGGTGCCTATGGCGCGCTGTTCGATGCCGCGCATATCGGCTGGCGCTTCCCGGTCACGCTGCTGCGTGAAGAGGAAAGCGACGAAGCCATGGAGGGCTTTTCCTTCTATGGTCCGACCTGCGACGATATGGACCATATGGTCGGCCCCTTCATGCTGCCCGCAGATGTGAAGGCCGGCGACTATATCGAAATCGGCATGCTGGGCGCCTATGGCGCAGCCATGCGGACCGGCTTCAACGGCTTCACGTCGGAATCGACGATCGAAGTCGACGACGAGCCGATGGCGAGCCTTTATGGCGAAGTCGTCGCGCCGCGTCGTCGCGCAACTGTCATCAAGCTGGGGTAAGCGGTTTTCAGCTTCCCCGCTGGAGAGGATAGCCGATCCCTCGCCGCCCATCCCCCTGGCGGCGAGGGATTTTTTTATTTGCGAAAGATGCCCACCAGTTCGACATGGGTGGACCAGCGGAACTGGCCAACCGGCCTGACGCTTTCCAGCCGGTAGCCAGCTGATGTCAGATGCGCGGCATCCCGCGCGAAGCTGCCGGGATTGCAGGAGACATAGGCGATCACTGGCACCTGCGATGCCGCCAGTTGCAGCACCTGCTCACGCGCGCCTGCACGCGGCGGATCGAGGATGATCCCGGCGAATCGGTTCAACTCTTCGGGAACAAGAGGACGGCGGAACAAATCGCGGTGATCGGCGACCAGACGACGCTGGGCACGATGAGCGCCAGCCTTGAGCGAGAGGATCGCGTCGCGTGCCCCTTCCGCTGCATAGACTGGACGGTTCGCCCCCAAAGCCAGAGCGAAAGTGCCAAGGCCGCTGAACAGATCGGCCACGACGCCGCGATCCGGCATGGCATCCATTACGGCCGCCACCAGCGCGGCTTCGCCATCCGGGGTAGCCTGAAGGAAAGCATAGGCCGGGAAAGGCACCGGGACACCGCCAAAGCTGATGGTCACGGCCTCCGGCTCCCAGCGAGTTTGCTGGCCGTCGCCTTCATCAATGACAAGGCGGGCAAGGCCGTGGTCGCGGGCGAACTCGCCCAGCGCCTCATCGGCCGCCAGTCCTTCGACGCGCACGCCCTCCAGCAGAAGGTCGACGCCCTGATCCACGAGGGACAGGCGGACATGGGCGGCGCGGCGATCCGGCAGGATATGAACCAGCAGTCGACGGAGCGGCGCCAGCAATGCAAACAGGCGCGGGTCCAATATCTCGCACATATCGAGGTCGATCAGCTTGTGGCTGCCCTCCTCCGCGAAGCCGATCGTGATGCGGTTGCCGGACCGGGCCGCGCGCAGGGAGGCACGCCGTCTTGTCCGGGGAGGCGAAACATGGGGCGGAAGAACATGAAGCGGCTCGACGCCCTGTCCGGCTAGTGCGCCGGTCACGCGGTCGGACACGAATTCGGCCAGAGCCTCTTCGTCCAGTTGTTGCAATCCACATCCGCCGCAGGACGGGAAATGGGTGCAGGGCGCCTCCACATGATGGGGGCCAGGGATGATGCTGCCATCGGCGCGAATGTGATCGCCGGGCGCGGTCAGCGCGACATGGCGGCCATTCGCGGTAACGCCATCGCCCTTTGCGGCGATGCGGATGATGATGTCTTGATCGGTCTGGGTCACAATCGCGCGGCGATAGCCTGTGGCAGCGCGACAGGCAAATCATCCGCGACAAAGGCCGGGCCGCAGCGCCGCGCCGCATCGCCATGCAGCCAGACAGCCTGCGCCGCTGCGAGGAAGGGATCGCCGGTCACGGCCAGCCTGCCCGCGACCAGCCCGGCCAGCACGTCGCCCGTTCCGGCGGTCGACAACCAGGTCGATCCATTGCTGGCGACATAGGCCCGTCCGTCGGGCGATGCGATCACGCTGTCGGCGCCCTTATAGATGACGACCGAACGGGAACGCGCGGCGGCGGCCAGCGCGCGATCGATCTTGCTGCCGGGCAAATGGCCAAACAGACGGATGAATTCACCCTCATGCGGGGTGAGGATGCTGCCCGCAGGAATGGCGTATAGATCATCTCGCGCGATCAGCGTCAGCGCGTCGGCATCGAGTATGAGCGGATGGCTGCTGGCCAGCGCGATATGGAGGCGCGAGGCCGCATCCTGATCAAGGCCCAGCCCTGGGCCTATCAACAGGGCGGCGATGCGATCATCCTGAAGAAAGGCTTGGAGCGCCGTTGCGGTATCGGCCGGCTGCGTGACGATGGCGTCTGCGCCATGGCGCAGAGCATCGGCAGCGACGCGCCGAACCATGCCAGCGCCCGACCGCGCCGCCGCCTGCGCCGCGAGCAGGCTGGCACCCACCATTGCACCGCCGACTATGCTCACCAGCCCCCGGCTATATTTATGCGCTTGTTCGCCCGGCATCGTCAGGTGCGGTGCGGGAAGGCGATGAAGCTGGCTTTGCGCGTCTATTCCGATGTCCGCGCAGATCAGTCGTCCGGCATGACTGGCCGATGGATGCAGCAGATGGGCGGGCTTGAACGCGCCGATGGCGATACAGACGCCATATTGCGGAATGGTCGATAGTAACGCGCCGGTATCGCTGTCCACACCGCTGGGCAGATCAATGGCGTAACTGATGGTGGCGGCACCGGCCAGTTCGCACAAACGGGCCGCCAGCCGATCATCCAGTCCCCGGCTCTGCCCCGTGCCGAACAGCGCATCCACCAATTGCCCGGCCGGCGCGGCGGTCATGACGTCTTCCACCGGACCGCCCCAATTGGCCCGCGCCTGCCGCGCGCTATCTGTCCGGGCTTCGCCCATCGCGGCGACGCGGACCGGCACGCCGCGTTCCCGCATCAATCGCGCGATCACATAGCCATCGCCACCATTATTACCCGGTCCGCACAGCAACAGCATGTCGCGTCGACCGCCTGCGCGCCAGATGATGTCGGCAGCCGCAGCACCGGCGCGCTCCATCAACGCATATTCGGGCATTCCGGCGTCAAACAGGCGTTGCTCCGCGGCGCGCATGGCCGCCACGGTCAATATCGGCGCATCGCCCTTCATCAGCGGAGGCTCATTGCCCAGTGCCGGCAATCCGTACCGGCATGCGGTATCGGTCGCCGCCTATGCGAATTTCCACGCGCCCTTTATCGACGATCTGCAACTGCGCCTTTTCCGAACCATCGGCAGCCTCGACCCCGCGACCGTCCGACAGGATGCGAAAACGACGAAAGCCCCCATCGGGATGACGGATAGTAAGACTGTCGCCGTCACGTTCCAGCCCGCAATCACCCGACCATGCGGCTTCTGGCCCGATTGCGCATTCAAGCCCGGCTTCCTGTGCGACCTGCTTCGCCTGCTCGCTGGCCTGTTGCGACGGGGATGGTTTGGAACATCCTGCCAGCAACAAGATCAAAGCGGCAGCAGTCCCCCGATTCATGCCAGTCGGTTCCGACATTCGATGACGATGGGCGCCAATATCTCGGCAAAGCGGCTTTGCCCCGCCGCGTCGCCGACCAGATCCTGACGCATTTCGATGCCCAGATAGGGAATGCCGTTCGCCTCCGCATGGCGGTTCATCGTCGCGTTGAGCAAGCGGCCGGAATAAGGCTCCTGATCCCCGACCTTCAACCCGGCCTCCTCCAGCATGGGAATGGCGATGCGGGCGGCCCGATCATCCTCATTATAGAGAATGCCAATGTCCCATGGCCGCTGCTGATCAGGGTCGCTGGCAAGCTGCGGCGTGAAACTGTGAACCGACAGGATGAAGGGCGACGCGATGTCTGCCAACAGAGCAGCAACCTGATGATGATAGGGGTGATGAAAGCGCATCATCCGGGCAGACAGGTCGGCATCGCGATTGCCGGGAATGGCATGACCGTCGCTCATCACCGGCAACAGGCCGGCAGCATCCGCTTCGCGGTTCAGGTCGATGACCAGCCTCGACACGCCCCCCAATATGGCAGCGCATTCAAGCCGTTCCGACAAAAGGGCGCTGACCTCCGCCACGCCGATGTCGATGGCGATGTGCCGGGTCAGAAGGGCAGCGTCGATGCCGAGGTCGATGTCGGCAGGAACATGAGCGGAGGCATGATCCGCGATGATCAGGATATTGGCCGAACCGCCACGCAACAATCGATAGGCTTCACTCATCCACCGCGAACCTTCGTTTCCATCACCCACCAGTCGGGGTGCGCCATACCGATAGCCTGCGCCGCCGCCGACAGGGCCGTTTCATCTTCGAAAAGCGCAAAACAGGTCGCGCCCGAACCGGACATGCGAGCCAGTGTCAGGCCCGGCTGATCGTTCATGAGCGTCAGAACATCGGCAATGACTGGCGCGCAGCGAAAGGCCGGTGCCTCCAGATCGTTACGGCCGAACCGGATCAGCGAGTCGAGACTGTCGGCATTCAGCGCGCCGCGATCCTGCCGGTCCCAACCGGCAAAGACTCTGCCGGTAGAAACCCCAACGCCGGGATTGACGAGGAGCATCGGCGCGCCTTCCAGCCCATCGACGTCATGACGCGCCAGATGCTCGCCGCGCCCGGCCACCATCTGCGACACGCTGGCGATGCAGGCCGGCACGTCGGAACCGATGGTCAGGGCAATAGCGGCGAGTGCTTCGTCACTGATCTGCGCATCCCATAGGCGTGTCAGCAGACGCAAAGCCGCAGCAGCGTCAGCCGATCCACCGCCGATGCCGGACGCGACCGGCAGATTCTTGGTGAGATGGATGGCTGCGCCCCGTTGCTCGCCCAAATGTGCCTGAAGCGCATGAGCCGCACGGATAACCAGATTGTCGTCGCCGGAGTCCAGCCCCCCACCGAAGGGGCCATCGATCGTCAGGGCGATGGCCGCGTCTTCCCGCAGTTGCGCGGTGAGTTCGTCACCATGCTCGGCAAAGACGAACAGGCTTTCCAATGCATGATAGCCGTCGTCGCGGCGAGCGCGAACATGCAGGGCCACATTGACTTTCGCATAGGCCGTCTCGCCAATCTCGCCCGCCATCAAGACGGGATCAGGGTGCGGCATATTCCGGTTTCCATCCCTCGGTACGTTTGGCCGACAGCCGTTGGGCCACGTCGCCCTCGGCAAAGACGGCGGCCGCTTCCCATGCATAGCGGGCTTCGTAACGGCGACCTGCGCTCCACAAGGCATCGCCCAGATGTTCGTTGATTGTCGGATCGGCTGGAGCGCCCGCAGCCGCTTTTTCGAGAACCGGGACGGCGGCGTCGACATCGCCCGTGACGAACTGCGCCCAGCCCAGACTGTCTGTGATAGAGGCATCCTGCGGCTTCAATGCACTCGCCTTTTTCAGGAGCGCGAGCGCGGCGTTGACATTCTGTCGCCGCTCTATCTGGGCATAGCCCAGATAGTTGAGGATGACAGGTTCATCCGGCGCGATCTTTGCCGCGCGTTCCAATACTGCGCGGGCGGCATCCCACTGTTCCCCCTGCTCCAGCGCGCTGCCCTCAAACAACAACAGGCTCCACGGGGCTTTCCCTTCGGGATAAAGCGCCTGCGCTGCGCGGAAGCTGGTGGCTGCACCGTTAAAATCCTGCATGTCGGCCAGCAGACGGCCCAGGCGGACATAACGGTCGGGACCAGCGCCGGGAATCGCTGTCTGAGCCTGCGCCAGCACCAGTGCCGCGTCACGCTCTCCAGATGCGGCCAGTGCATCGATCAGTTCGGCCTGCCCCAACGCGCCATACCAGCCGTCGGCCGATACCAGCCTCGCCTCCGCAACCGCCCCCTTTACATGCCCCGATCCGGTCAGCAGGCGGGCCGCGGCCAGATGAACCTCTTCACCATTGGGATCGGTGAAGGTCGCGATCCGCGTCAGGCGCAGGGCGAGCGCTCCGCCCGCATTATCGGCCGCTATGTCGGTCGCGAGCCGCGACAATAAGCGTGCGTATCCCTGCGCCGGCTCCATCGGCGCCCCGATTTTGCCCGTCGGCTTACGCTTTTTCAGTATGGCAGCACGGGCGACCGCGAAGTTGGCGTCCTTTTCGGGCATCAGGGCCAGCGCGCCATCCCGATCACCCAGCGCGGATAATTGCGCGGCCAGCGTGATACGCAGCGCCGCGCTATCGCCGGGGCGCGCCGCGACGGCCCGGATCAACGCAGGCGCCGCCGTAGCCATATCTTTTCGGGCGAGCGCCTGCATGGCGATCTGTTCATCGATATAGCGTTGGGCAAGCCCCGCAAACTTGTCCTTGCCCGACAAGGTAGGGGCGACATACGCCCCCCGCCCCAGCGAAATCCAGCTTTGCAGCATCGGGCCGATGAAAGCGAAATTGCCTTCCTCAACCAGGCGATCGGTCAATGAAGAGGCGGCGGTCCAGTCCCGACGCCCCAATGCTTCGCCAATCAGCAAAAGCGTGCCGTCGCGCGGCAGAGCGCCGGCCTGATCCAGCAGCACGGCCGATCGCAGGGCCAAGGCCCGATCACCGCTTTCCAAGGCCTGAATATAAGCACGGCGGGCAATATCGAGTTGCCCCGGATCCTGCTTCAGCGCTTCGCGATAGCCAGCAACCGCCATGCCCAGCGCCCCGTCACCGTCGGCAAAGCGGGCCATGGCATAGGCGCGCAGGGCTGCGTCCGGGTTGACCGACGCCTGCGCCGCCATGGGCAGCGCAAGCGACAGCGAGACGGACAGGATCGTGAGACGCTTACATATTGGGATAGTTTGGTCCTCCGCCGCCTTCGGGAACGACCCAGTTGATATTCTGGGTCGGGTCCTTGATGTCGCACGTCTTGCAGTGGACGCAGTTTTGCGCGTTGATCTGGAATTTGGGATCGCCCTCATCCTGACCGACCACTTCATAGACGCCAGCGGGACAGTAACGCTGTGCCGGCTCGTCATAAAGGGGAAGATTGTAGGAAATCGGAACCGCCGGATCCTTCAGCTGAAGATGGACCGGCTGGTCCTCTTCATGATTGGTATTCGACAGAAATACCGAGGAAAGACGGTCGAAGCTGATCACGCCATCGGGTTTGGGATAGGCGATCTTTTCACAGGCTTCCTTGGGCCAGATTTTCTCATTGTCCGGCTTGTGCTTCATGGTGAAGGGCAGACCGATCTTGAGCGTCCGCATCCACATATCGATGCCCGCCAGAAGGGTGCCGATGGTGCCGCCGAATTTGCTGAGCAACGGCTCGGCATTCTTCACCAGTTGCAGTTCGGTCGCGATCCAGCTTGACCGCAGGCGCAGTTCATAATCGTCCAGAACATCGCGGGCGCGCTCATTCTGGATCGCCTCGAACGCGGTTTCGGCCGCCAGCATGCCGGACTTCATCGCGGTATGCGTGCCCTTGATACGAGGGACGTTCACGAAACCGGCGGAGCAACCGATCAATGCACCGCCGGGGAAGGCGAGCTTGGGGATCGACTGCCAGCCGCCCTCATTGATCGCGCGCGCGCCATAGGAAACACGGCGACCACCCTCCAGAAATTTGCGGATTTCCGGGTGCTGCTTCCAGCGCTGGAATTCCTCAAACGGGTAAAGATGCGGGTTGCGATAACCGAGGCCGACGACGAAGCCCAATGCCACCTGTCCATTGGCCTGATGATAGAGGAAGCCGCCGCCATAGGCATCGGTCAGAGGCCAGCCCTGCGAATGGATGACGAGGCCCGGCTTGTGCTTTGCAGGATCAATGTCCCACAATTCCTTCATGCCAAGGCCATAGACCTGTGGCTCACTGTCCGCATCGAGGGCAAACTGGCGCTTCAGTATTTTGGTCAGATGGCCGCGCGCACCTTCGGCGAAGAAGGTATATTTGGCATGGAGTTCAAGGCCGGGCTGATAATCGCCCTTATGCTCGCCATCGCGGGCGATGCCCATGTCGCCGGTGGCAACGCCCTTCACGCTGCCATCCTCATTGTAGAGGATTTCCGCCGCGGCGAAGCCGGGGAAGATTTCCACGCCCAGCCCCTCGGCCTGTTCGGCCAGCCAGCGGCACAAATTGCCCAGCGACCCGGTATAGGTGCCCTTATTATGCATCCAGCCCGGCGTCATGATGTGCGGCATCGCCATCTTGCCGGTCTTGGTCAGGAACCAGTGCTGATTGTCCGTCACCGGCGTTTCCGCCATCGGACAGCCCATGTCGCGCCATTGCGGCAAAAGCTCGTCCAGCGCACGGGGATCGACCACGGCGCCCGACAGAATATGGGCGCCGATTTCCGACCCCTTTTCCAGCACGCACACCGCCAGTTCCTGACCGGCGGCATCGGCCAGTTGCTTCAATCGGATCGCCGCGGACAGCCCGGCCGGACCGCCACCAACAATCACGATGTCATAGGGCATCGAATCCCGTTCGCTCATAATCCCTCCATAAGAGACGTCGGCGGGCTGCACCCCGTTATCCGATCGCCTTAATACTCCAACGTTTTACCATGAGATGCGATGAAGCAGCTTGACCCCCTCGTCAACCTCTGGCCCATAGGCGGCGATGCGGGGACAGTATCAGGATCAGGCAGCAGTCGCGGCCGACGCTTATCTGGCGTGGTGGCAACTGGCTGGAGTGGAATGCGCCGTAGCGGAAGCGCCAGTCGACTGGCTGCGTCCGGTCGTAGCCCCACAGCCAGCGACGGTCCACGCGCCGCGTACATCGCAGCCTGTATCGGAAAAGCCCGAGACGCTGGAAATGTTCCAACAGTGGATCATGACCGATTCGGCCCAGCCCGAACGTCGCTGGCCCGGCCCTCTGCTGATGCCCGCTGGACAGGTGGACGCGCCGTTGATGATCCTGACCGACATGCCCGATCCAGCGGATATGAACGCAGGCAGCCTGATGGCTGAGGCGGCAGGCCGCCTGCTCGACGCTATGCTGCGCGCCATCGGCCTGAAGCGGGACGATGTTCATATCGGATCGCTGTTTTTCTCCCGTCCGCCGGGCGGAATGGTGGAGGCATCCGATCTGCATAGCGCGGCCGAACGGGCCAGGCTGCATGCGTCGCTGGCCCGGCCCCGTCGCCTGTTGTTGCTGGGCGATCGGACGAAGCGTGCCCTGCTTGCCGCGAATGACGGCGCGGACACCAAAGGTTTACGCGACTTTAACCATCAAGGCGGCACTGTGCCTGCCATTGCCACATTTCACCCGCGCCTGTTGCTGACTCAGCCGATGGCCAAGGCGGAATGCTGGCAAGACCTACAAAGCCTGATCGAGGACTGACATTCGTGATTCGCGCTGCGACCCGCCTTTCCAACCTTGCCCTGCTCAGCCTCGGCCTTACGACCGCCCTGATCACGGCAACGCCGGCGGCAGCCGACAATTCCGTCCCATTGCCTGCGGTGCCCTTGCCCAATGCGGTGGCGAATGGAGCCACCATATCTCCGCTGACGCTGTCGGATAGCGAGAAGGCCCGTTATCGGTCGATCTTCGGCGCGATCAATGCCCAGCAATGGGGCGATGCCAAGGCCCAGATACTGGCGCTGGATGCACAGGACAGCATGCGGCCGCTCGCTCTGTCTGAACTCTATCTGGCCAAGGGGTCGCCACGGGTCGAACTGTTCGACCTTCTCGACATCATAAACAAGGCGCCCTGGTTGCCCAAGGCGGACCAGTTGTCGCGACTGGCGCAGAAACGCGGCGCGACCATATTGCCTACTCTGCCGCAGGTGCAGAAGATGGTCTGGCTCGGTTCCGCGCCGCGCCGCCAATATGTCGCCGCGACCAAGACAGACAGCGCCGCCATGGCACTGGCCGGACAAATCCAGAATTACGTCAAGAATGACGATCCCATTGGTGCCGAAGGCCTGCTGGCCAATGGCGAAGCGGGGCTGACGCCCGAAGGGCTGACCGAAGTCCGCCAGCGCGTTGCATGGGCCTATTATATCGAGAATGACGACAGTAACGCGCGCCGTTTGTCCGCCAGAGCGCTGGAATCCGGCGCGGCGGGCGTATGGCGCGTACAGGCTTTCTGGACGACGGGCCTTGCCGCCTGGCGCCAGAATGACTGCCGGGCGGCAGCGCCCGCCTTCGCCAATGTGGCGGCGACCGCTGGTGATGCCGATATGCGCTCGGCCGGCGCCTATTGGGCTTCACGGGCCTATATGGTGTGCGGTGAGGCGGAGAAGGTCCAGAATTATTTGAAGCTGGCCGCCAAGGCGGACGAGACTTTCTATGGCCTGCTCGCTCGCGAATCGCTGGGCATGACCATGGCAACGTCGCCCTTTGCCGGACGTTTCGGCGAGAGCGAATGGCAGCAGCTTAAATCCAGCCCCAATGCGCGCGACGCCATCGCGCTGGCGGCAATCGGCGATCTGGGCCGCGCCGATGAACTGATCCGCTATCAGGCGAAACTGGGCGGGAGCGGCCAATATGATGCGCTGCTCAAACTGACCAGCGCGCTCAATATGCCCGAAACCCAGCTTTGGCTGGCGCATAATGGCCCGGCGGGCATCCAGCCCGACAGCTTCGCCCGGTTCCCTGCGCCCAACTGGCGGCCCGACGGCGGCTGGCGCGTCGACCCTTCGCTGATTTTCGCCCATACGCTTCAGGAATCGGGATTCCGCACCAATGTCGTCAGCAGCGCGGGCGCACGCGGCCTGATGCAGGTGCGTCCCGGCACGGCTGGCGACGTCGGCATGACCAATGCATCGCAATTGTTCGTGCCATCGACCAATATGGAATATGGCCAGCGTTATCTGGAATCGCTGCGTGACATGAGCGCGACCGGCGGCCTGCTGCCCAAGGTCATGGCCGCCTATAATGCCGGTCCGCAGCCGGTCGAACGCTGGAATAGCGAAGTGAAGGACAAGGGTGATCCCCTGCTCTTCATCGAATCGCTACCCTATTATGAAACCCGCGCTTATGTGAACATCGTGATGCGCAATTACTGGATGTATCAGATCCAGGCGAAGGGCAGCGCCGAATGCCTGACCGGCATGGCACAAGGCATGTGGCCGACCTTTCCCACGTCAAAGGGCATGAAGCTGGTGCGCCTTAGCCGGGCCGATGGCCGTGGCGGCGCCGGCGGCGGATCGGACTGATGCCGATAGACGAAGGCCGGGAATTCATCCCGGTGCGAATTGCTGTGCTGACCATATCGGACACGCGGGGACTGGCCGAAGATCGATCGGGCGATACGCTGGTCGATCGACTGACGACGGCAGGCCATATATTGGCCGCGCGTCACATCGAACGGGATGAAAAATCCGCCATCGTTGCGCGGCTGCATGCGTGGATCGACGATCCGCAGGTAGACGTGATCCTGACGACCGGAGGAACCGGCGTGACTGGCCGCGATGTGACGCCCGAAGCGCTGCATCAGGTGCAGGACAAGGAAATTCCCGGCTTTGGCGAGTTGTTTCGCTGGCTGAGTTACCAGACTATCGGCACATCGACGATCCAGTCGCGCGCGACCGCATGCGTCGCGCGTGGTACCTATATCTTTGCGCTCCCGGGATCGACAGGCGCGGTGAAGGATGCGTGGGACGGTATATTGGTGAGCCAGTTGGACAGCCGCTTTCGCCCCTGCAATTTCGTGGAACTGATGCCACGTCTTACAGAACGTTAAAGAACGCAATCTCATAGGCCTCTTCAATATTCAGCGCTGGCCACTTGCATTTTGTTCTCTAAATGTTCTAAATCAAAACATGGGTGCAGAACGCGGCAGAGGGGCAACGCAAAATCAGGAGAGTCGGCGCTTTGGCGTGCCTGAGCGAGAAAGCGATGGCGACTGGCTCGATGCGGTTGAGGATATTGACGGCCCGATCGCCCGTACACGTACGCAAGTGACGGTCGAACACCCCCGCACGATCATCGCGCGTAACCAGTCGCCCGACATTGCCTTTAATCAGTCAATTAATGCTTATCGGGGTTGCGAACATGGTTGCATCTATTGTTTTGCACGGCCAAGCCATGCCTATCATGATCTGTCGCCGGGGCTGGATTTCGAAACGAAGCTGTTCGCAAAACCCGACGCGGCCGCTCTGTTGCGCAGGGAATTGGGCAAGCGCGGCTATCGCGTATCGCCCATTGCCATGGGTAGCAATACCGACCCTTATCAGCCGATCGAGAAGGATTGGCGAATAACCCGGAGCCTGTTGGAGGTCATGGTCGAGACACGGCATCCGACCTTCATCACCACCAAGTCGGATCGCATATTGCACGATATCGACCTGCTTACCGATCTGGCCAAGGACAGGCTGGTGGCGGTGATGATGTCGGTAACGACGCTCGACCCGACAGTGGCGCGCACGTTGGAACCCCGTGCGCCACATCCGGAGCGGCGGATTGCAGCGATCTCCCGACTATCCGCAGCAGGCATTCCGGTATCGGCGAATATGTCGCCCATCATTCCCGGCATCAACGATCATGAGATCGAGCAGGTCGTCGGGCGCGTGGCAGCCGCTGGCGCAAGAGAGGTGAACTATATCCTCGTCCGCCTGCCCCATGAGGTGGCGCCGCTGTTCCGGGCATGGCTGGAGGAACATTATCCGGATCGAGCAGGCAAGGTTATGGCGATCATTCGTGACATGCGCGGGGGGCGTGACAATGATCCCGATTTTGGATCGCGGATGAAGGGACAAGGCGTGTGGGCGGACCTGATCCGCACCCGCTTTCTGCGCGCCCGGCGACTGGCCGGGTTCAGCGGCGAACGCCTGCAATTGCGCACCGACCTGTTCCGCCCGACCGATGGCGCACAGATGCGGTTGTTATAGGGGCATCACCCTACCAGTCGCATACCGGATCGGCGCGATCGCGTGCGGTAGCCGTCAGCTTTCACATCCATGCGCTCGAACTGATGGATGGCGAGGCCGGCGATGGTGGCGATGGCATCCACCTGATCGGCACCCAGGCTATAATCGTCGCCCAGGAACACACGGACAGCCTGTCCATTGCCAACCGGGGCGCGGAGGAAGACCTCGCTACGGCCACCCCGCGCACCGGAGAGCAGTTCGGCAAGCGCTGCAACGGCCTGTGGCGAATCGATATCGACGATCAATTCCATGCGCGATGCGCTGGCAATCTGACGGAACGCCTCCACCCCGCGGACGGTGACGCGGGGCGTTTCTTCGCCCGGCAAGCGGTCAAGTTCGACGATCAGCAGAGCGCAGTCACCGTCCTTCGACAATTCTTCGATGGCTTTGCACGCTTCCTCGTCAAAGCAGCTGGCCTGAAACTGACCGCTCTGGTCGGAGAAGGTGGCATTGGCATAGCGCGCGCCGCGCTTCGTTTCGCGCCAGCGCACATCTTCGACCATGGCGGCCATGATGGTCATGGCGCGCCCTTCCGCATTTGGGGTGGGCATGGGTGACTGACAGACCATGCCATAGCTTTTGGCGCCGCGCGCTTCGGCAAGGTGGCGATAACGGTCGACCGGATGGGCCGAGAAATAGAAGCCGAATGCATCCTTTTCCTGTGCCATGCGATCCGCCACGGTCCAGGCCTGATGCGGCGGGATGCGGACGTCGGCATGGGGTGTTTCGACGTCGCCGAACAGACCGCCCTGCCCGCTTTCCCGTGCTTCCGCATTGCTGGATGCGACCGACAATATGGTTTCGGCGGCGGCATGCACGCCTGCACGATCGGCATGGATGCCATCAAAAGCGCCTGCGGCGGCAAGGCTTTCCAACTGGCGGCGGTTGAGCAGGCGCGGTTCGATGCGGTCAGCGAAATCGTCCAGAGTCTTGAAGAGGCCGCCAGCCTCCCGCTCCTCGACCAGTTGCTCCATCGCCTTTTCGCCGACGCCCTTCAGGCCGCCCAGCGCATAGCGCACAGCGAAACCAAGTCGTGGGTCTTCGCCCTCATGCGCGACGGCCTCGACAGTGAAGTCGGCTTCGCTGCGGTTGATGTCGGGAGCGAGGCAGGTGAGGCCCATGCGCCGCATGTCGTCGACGAAGATGGTCAGCTTGTCGGTCAGATGAATATCGAACGCCATCGACCCGGCGTAAAATTCCGCCGGATAATGCGCCTTGAGCCAGGCGGTCTGATAGGCGAGCAGCGCATAGGCGGCGGCGTGCGATTTGTTGAAACCGTAGCCGGCGAACTTGTCGATCAAGTCGAACAGTTCGTTTGCCTTGGCCGGTTTGATGTCGCTCCTGGCGCAGCCTTCCACGAAACGGGCGCGCTGGGCATCCATTTCCGCCTTGATCTTCTTGCCCATGGCGCGGCGCAGAAGGTCGGCGTCGCCAAGCGAATAGCCGGCCAAAATCTGCGCGGCCTGCATCACTTGTTCCTGATAGACGAAGATGCCATAGGTTTCTTCGAGGATGGGCTTCAGGAGAATGTGAGGATATTCAATATCTTCCTGCCCATTCTTACGACGGCCGAACATCGGAATATTGTCCATCGGGCCGGGCCGATAGAGCGACACCAGCGCGATGATGTCGCCGAAATTGGTAGGCCGCACGGCCGCCAGCGTCTTGCGCATGCCTTCCGATTCCAGCTGGAACACGCCGACCGTGTCGCCCCGCTGAAGCAGTTCATAGACCGCCGGGTCATCCCATGCGAGCGTATCGAGATCGACGGTGACGCCACGCCCGGCCAGCAACTGCACCGCCTTTTGCAGGACGGACAGGGTTTTGAGGCCGAGAAAGTCGAACTTCACCAGCCCCGCGCCCTCGACATATTTCATGTCGAATTGCGTCACCGGCATGTCGGAACGCGGATCGCGGTAGAGCGGGACAAGTTGGGATAGCGGTCGGTCGCCGATCACCACGCCCGCCGCGTGGGTGGAGGAGTGACGCGGAAAGCCCTCCAGCTTCATGGCGTAATCGATCAGGCGTTTGACCTGATTGTCATTGTCATATTCCGCCTTGAACTCGCTGACACCGTTCAGCGATCGTTCCAGCGTCCACGGATCGGTCGGATGGTTCGGCACCAGCTTGGCCAGCCGGTCGACCTGACCATAGCTCATCTGCATGACGCGGCCGGTGTCCTTCAGCACGGCGCGCGCCTTCAGCTTACCGAAGGTAATGATCTGGGCCACATGGTCCGATCCATATTTCTGCTGAACATAGCGGATGACTTCGCCGCGCCGGGTTTCGCAGAAGTCGATGTCGAAGTCGGGCATCGACACACGTTCCGGGTTGAGGAAACGTTCGAACAGCAGGCCAAGCTGCAACGGGTCGAGATCGGTGATGGTCAGCGCCCAGGCAACAAGCGAGCCAGCGCCCGAACCACGGCCCGGCCCGACCGGAATGTCATGATCCTTCGCCCATTTGATGAAGTCGGCCACGATCAGGAAGTAACCGGGAAAGCCCATCTGGATGATGATGTCGGTTTCGAACTTCAGCCGATCGAAATAGGGTTGGCGCGCTTCCGGGCCGATGATCCCGGCCTTTTCCAGTCGTGCCTCCAGCCCCGCCGCAGCCTGATCGCGCAGCATGATACCCTCGCCCTCAATGTCGCCGGCAAGGCTGGGCAGGATCGGCTTGCGCTTGGGCGCCATCACCGCGCAGCGCTGCGCAACGACGAGCGTGTTGGCCAGTGCTTCGGGCAAATCCTCGAACAGGCGCTTCATGTCGGCGGCCGGCTTCATCCAGGCATCGGGAGAACTGGTGCGACGATCAGGCGTTTCGACATAGGCACCGTCCGCGATGCAGAGCATCACATCATGGGCCTGATGGAATTGCGGATCGGCAAAGCAGGTCGGGTTGGTCGCAACCAACGGCAGATCGCGGTCATAGGCGATGTCGAGCAAACCGGCCTCCGCCTTGCCCTCCACCGGATCGAGCCTCCGGCAGATTTCAACATAGAGGCGATCGGGGAACAGCCCCTCCAGCCGTTTAACATAAGAAATGGCGGCATCAGGCTGATCCTCGGCGATCAGGCGCGCTATCGCCCCCTCGCCGCCGGCGGTCAGCGCGATCAGGCCATCGGTACGCCCTTCCAGAGCGTCCATTGTGACATGCGGCACTTCCTCCACCGGCCGGTCGAGATGCGCCATGGAAACGAGCGCGCACAGATTATCATAGCCGGTCGCATCCTGTGCATAGAGCGCGATCCAGTCATGCACTGGCGGCGCCCCCTGTGGCCGGTCGGGGCGCAACAGGCCCACCATGGCACCGACAACAGGCTGAACCCCTTCATCCTTGCACGCATCGGAGAAGGCCATGGAGCCATAGAGGCCGTTGCGATCGGTGATGGCGGCCGCCGGAAATCCAAGCCCCTTGGCATGTTTCGCGATTTTCTTGGGATCGATCGCCCCTTCCAGCATGGTGAAAGAGGAAAAAACGCGCAGAGGAACGAAAGCGGCATGGGGCATCGCTGCACCCTAGGCCCGTTACCCGATTCGGTGCCAGCCCCGCTTTGGCAAAAGTCTGTGGGTAATATATGCAGACCATGTCCAACGGGTGGTTAAGCGATTGCCAACTTATCGGGGTTAACCAGTATCGATCATGCGTTTGTCCACGATCACCAACTGGGCCTATGGAGCGACCGTCGCGCTGACCTTGCTGTCGGGCGCCACCATGTTGATGGCATCCGGTGCCGAAGAGAAGGAACGGGGCGCGGTGGCGCAACGCGCCATGTTCGATCAGCTGACGGCCACACTGGAAGAAGACGTCTATCGACTGGGCGAACAGGCGCGCGGCTTCGTCATCACCGGCGATCCCAGCCATATCGTCGCCTATCGCAGGGAAAAGGCGACGCTGAAATCCGTGGAGGACCGGGTCCGCCACCTAAAGGATGCGGGCGCCAATGTCGCGGAACTGAACGCCTTGCAACAGGCGCTGCACTGGGCCGACGCCCTGTCGGACGAACAGGAACTGGCCATTGCAAAGACGCAGGCTGGCGATGATCGGACAGCCCGCACCATCATATTCGGTGACGAATATGGGCGCGAGATGGACCGGATCGCGGCGCAGATCGCCAAATTCCAATATATGCTGGACCAGCGCACCGATCATGCCGTCGGAAACGCGACGGAAAGCGCGCGGACATGGCGCAGCATGTCGGAAATCATGCTGGGCATTACCGCCCTCCTCTTCCTATGCGTCCTCTACTTCATTCTGAAGCAGCGCATCCTGCACCCCGTCGTCCGTCTGAGCGATGTGGTGACGCGGCTGGCGGCGCAGGATTATGGGGCGATCCCACCGGACCTGCGTCAGGTCGATGAGATTGGCGACATGGCGCAGGCCATACGCATCTTCCGTGAAAATGGTCTGGAACGCCAAAGGCTGGAGCAAGAGCGTGACCGTGAGCGGACCATGCGCGACCTGATGTCGCGGATGACGCAGCGTTTGCAGGGATGCGACAGCATGGTCGACCTGGCGGAGATCGTGCGGCGCTTCACCCCCGAAATTGCCCCAGGATTGCCGGGGCGGCTGTATGTTCTGGACGACCGACGCACTGTCATGGTGCAGGCGTGCGACTGGGGCGACCCGCTTTTATCGGAAACGGAATTCCGTCCATCCGCCTGTTGGGCATTGCGGCGCGGGCAACCACACCGTCCAGCAGGCGACGTCATCGACATTGGCTGCGACCATCTGGGTGGAGATGGCACGGATATGCTGGCAACGCTGTGCATTCCGATGATTGCACAGGGTAAGAGTATCGGCCTGCTCTATCTGGAACAGCGTGCCGCTACGAACGCCGATGAAGAATTTGCCGCGATCGAGAAATATCTGGAGATGCTGGCCGAAAATATCGGGTTGGCGCTTGCCAACCTGCGACTACGCGATGCCCTGCGCGATATGGCCATGGGCGATGCGCTGACCGGGCTTGGCAACCGGCGCCATTTTGATCAGGCAATCGCGCTTCAGTCCGACTGGGCCGAACGACAGGGCGCGCCGCTAGCCTGCCTGATGGTCGACATCGATCATTTCAAACAGTTTAACGACCGTTTCGGTCATGACGCCGGCGATGCGGTATTGCGCGCTGTGGGCGATGTGATGAACGACGCCCTGCGAGAAGATGGCGCGGCATTCCGACTGGGTGGCGAGGAATTTGTCCTGTTGATGCCGGGGTTTTCGATCGAACGCGCCATGGCCCGAGCCGAACAGGTGCAACAGCGCATCCGCGATCTGCAAGTCACCCATCAAGGAAAGGCTCTGGGCGCTGTCACCGCCTCATTCGGGTTGGCATCCTATCCCGACCATGGCCCGGTCGAACGTCTGGTTCAGACGGCCGATGCCGCTCTGTTGCGCGCAAAGCGCGAGGGGCGGGACCGCATCGTCATGGCGACGATGCGCGATCCGTCAGCGTCCGCCGTCGCCTGACGCCCCTTGCAGCCTGCCGTCATGCAGGCGGACGATGCGGTCCATGCGCTGAGCCAGCCGCTCATTATGGGTGGCCACCAGCGCGGCCGATCCTTCTTCGCGGACCAGCCGCAGAAATTCGGCCAGAACGACATCGGCGGTACGTTCATCGAGGTTGCCGGTCGGCTCGTCCGCCAGCACCAGCGCGGGGCGATTGGCCAGCGCACGCGCCACAGCCACACGCTGCTGCTCACCGCCCGACAACTGGCTGGGGCGATGATCGAGCCGATGGCCAAGGCCAAGCGAGGTGAGAAGCGATTGGGCGCGGGCATGGGCCGCATCCATCTGCGCATCGCGGATCACCTGTGGCAGGATGACATTTTCCACCGCCGTGAAATCCGGCAAAAGATGATGGAACTGATAGACGAAACCCAGCGAGTCCCGACGCAAGCGGGTACGACCGTCATTGTCGAGCTTGGCGGCTTCCTCACCATCGATGCGGATAGAACCGTCAAATCCGCCCTCCAGCAGTCCGACCGCCTGAAGCAGGGTGGATTTGCCAGACCCGGACTGGCCCAGCAGCGCGACGATTTCGCCGCGCCCCACATTCAGGTCGACGCCGCGCAGGACATGGATCGTCTCCCCTCCCTGCTTGAAATCGCGGGTCAGGCCCGACACCGCCAAAATATCATTCATAACGCAGCACCTGAACCGGATCGGTATTGGCAGCCTTGAAAGCCGGATAGAGCGTGGCAAGGAAGCTGAAGAACAGCGCCATCACACAGATGACGGTGATTTCCACGGGGTCCGGCTGCGCCGGCAATTCCGTCAGGAAGCGGATGGAGGGATCCCACAAATTCTGGCCCGTGAGGAATTGAATACCGTTCACCACGCTTTGCCGGAAAAAGAGGAAGGTGAAGCCCAGCACCATGCCCGCCACCATGCCGAGCGTACCGATGGTGACGCCCACCGTCATGAATATCTTCACCAGCCCCCCACGACTGGCGCCCATGGTGCGCAGGATTGCGATGTCGCGCGTCTTGGCGCGGACCAGCATGATGAGCGAGGAAAGGATGTTGAATACCGCGACCAGTACGATGATCGACAAAACGACGAACATCGCCACCCGCTCTACGGCCAGCGCCTCAAACAGGGATGCATTCATCTGACGCCAGTCGGTGACGACGGCACGGCCCGCGACCTTTCCGGCGAGCGGTTCCAATATCTGGCCCACACGGTCGGCATTGTTCGTCTGTACCTCGATCATGCCCACCACATCGCCGAGCAGCAGCAGCGTTTGCGCATCCTGCATCGGCATGACGACCATCGCCTTGTCATAATCATAGATGCCGACTTCGAAAATGGCGGCGACCTGATAGGAAACCTGACGCGGCACGGTGCCGAAGGGGGTGGAGCGGCCGGCGGGATTGATAATGGTCAAACTGTCGCCCAGTTGCACGCCCAGATTTTCCGCGAGGCGCGAACCGATGCCGATGCGGCCGCTGTTGGCGGTGATCGCATCCAGCGTTCCAGCCAGCACCTTGCCCTTGAGCGTTTCATTGGCGCGAATGTCCGGCACGGTCATGCCACGCACCAGCACCGCCTCCACCCGTCCCTGAAAGGTTGCGAGCAGAGGTTGTTCGATCATCGGTGTGGCGCTGGTGACGCCCGGCGTCGCCTTAGCCTGCTTGAGGATCGACTGCCAGTCGGGCAGGCGACCGCCATAGCCCTGAACCACGGCATGGCCGTTCAGTCCGACAATCTTGTCGAACAGCTCGGCGCGAAAGCCGTTCATCACGCTCATCACGATGATGAGCGCGGCGACACCCAGCATCACCGCCACCAGACTGATCCCGGCGACGAGGAAAATGAACCCCTCCCCCTTTCCGGGCAGCAGGTAACGCTTGGCGATCATGCGTTCATAGCGATTGAGAATCATGCGGCGCGAACGGCCCTTCATTTAATGGTCGTGTTCCCGTCTAGGACGGGCACCCTGTAACGGCAAGCATTGCCCTATTGTTGCATCCCGGACACAGGGCGGGATCGAAAATCACATGCGTCCAAATTTGGTCGTGACAGCAGCCTGCGGCAGTCATAGCAAAGCAATCGAAGCACAGGTGAAAGGCCGTGGTTCAGGGATACTGCATCCCGCTTCGAGCTTAGGGGGCTAAGAAGCGGTTGAGGCAGGCCAAGGGGGAGACGAGTAATCGTCCGAGAAGCACCCGGATCGTGAAAACACGGTCCGGGTGCTTTTTTGTTGCTGTTGTTGGATCGCCACCGCTTAGCTTCGCATATTTCCCGGACATTTTGATATTTTACTGTGTGCGACTGTAATTAAATTATCACTCCTACTGCGTCTTTCTCCGTTGCCGAGACTATGAGCGGCCCGGATTTTACCCTCTCCATATCAGTGTAGGACAGTTGCGCCCACGACAGGCCGGCTCCCTTGAAAGACGGGAAGAGCAAACCATATCAAGCCTGTCCGGTCGCCACATGGGGCCGGGCAACAGTATCGCCGGATGCCAGTTTACGGGTTCGGCACGTTCATTTTGCTCGTTTGGAGATTATGACAATGCGTGGTTTCGACCTTACCCCCTATCGCCGTTCGACCGTGGGTTTCGATCGCCTGTTCGACCTGATCGAAAATAATGCGCGTATCGCCCAAGGCGACAATTACCCCCCGTTCAATATCGAGCGTCTGTCCGAAGACCGTTATCGCGTGACTTTGGCCGTCGCCGGTTTCCGTCCCGATGAAATCGACATCACCGCGCAGCAAAATCTGCTTCAGGTGGTAGGCCGCAAGGACGAAGCGTCGGCCGCCGACCGTTCCAAATTCCTGCACGTCGGCATCGCCAACCGCAGTTTCGAACGTCGGTTCGAACTCGCCGATTTCGTGCGCGTGGAAAAAGCCGACCTTGCCGACGGCTTGCTGACCATTGAACTGGTCCGCGAAGTACCCGAAGCGATGAAACCCAAGAAGATCGCCGTCAATGGTGGTCAGTTGGTGGATATTGGCGGCAAGGATCGCGACGCCGCCTGATTGATAGGCAAGCGGTTATGAACGGGCGCGGCCTTCCCATGGGAGTCCGCGCTTTTTCATGCGTCAGGCGCAGCCCTCGACATAAGCGAGGACCGGCATCATGCCGACATGGATGAAGCTGACCCGCCCATCGGAGCCGATTTCGAAGCGCAACGCAGGATCGCCACTGTCTGCGTTTGGCGCGGTGAGATATTTGGCGGGGGCATTTTCATATTTATGCGGCTCCGCATGGAAGCCTGCGAACCATTTTCCGACATCCTTTTCATTGGCGCCTACCCCGATCCCTTCGGCCAGTTTCACGTCGGATCGCCTGCCCACGGTGATCCGCTGCACCTTGCCATCTGTGACGATGGCATAGACGCCCGGATAATCGGGAGACGAAACGGTGCGACAATCATCCCCCGTCTGCGCGCCACGTTCCGACCATCCCGACCCCGTGGGTACTAGCCGCCCGATGCGCAGAGCGCCCAGCCCTTCCAAACCGATAATTTTGGAGTCTTCGGCAAGAGGCGAAGCGGATTCAGCATTGCCCGGCGACAATGTATCGGCGGCAGGCGGAGCCATGGGAGTGGCACTATCGTCGACGGGATCGAGCGCCCCAACATTGCCAGCCGGCGTGACATTGCCGGTGTTGTTGCCCTGATCCGGCGAGGGTGTACAGGCGCTGGCCGACATGGCGATCAGCGACACGAAGAAGATCGTCTGTTTCATAGAGGGAGGAATGCCGATGGCGACAGGCAAGTTCCGCCCGATATTGCGCCCCATCCCGGCCGAGCCGGAGACGAAGGGTCAAATTTCGACCTGGCTACCCAGTTCAACCACGCGATTGGTGGGCAGGCGGAAAAATTCCATGGCACTTTCCGCATTACGCAGCATCCAGGCGAAAATCTTCTCCCGCCATAGCGGCATTCCCGGCTTGGCCGAGGGAAGCAAGGTCTGACGCGCCAGAAAGAAGCTGGTGTCCATCATCTTGAATGCCTGTCCGCAACCGGTGACATTTTTGAGGGCGGCGGGGACGTCCGGTTCCTGCATGAAACCATATTGCAGGACGAGGCGGAAGAATCCGCGCCCCAGATCCTCCAGCTTCGCACGGGCTTCATCCTCGACCGCTGGAACATCCTTGATCTTCACGGTGAGCAGGATGACACGCTCGTGCAGCACCTTGTTATGCTTGAGGTTGTGAAGCAGGGCATGGGGCACGCCGTCTGGCGTCGACGTCATGAACACGGCGGTACCCGATACACGCACGGCGCTATTGGCGGCGGAGGCGACGAAGACCGGGATTGGCATGGCCGATTCGCGCAGACGATCCTGCACCAGCCGGCGACCACGCGACCATGTAGTCAGAAGGGTGAAGACGACAAAGCCGATCAGCAGCGGGAACCAGCCACCATCCGGCACCTTGGTCAGGTTGGCGGCGAGATAGGCACCGTCCACCAGATAGAAGATGCCGAGAAGCGGCGCGGCATAATACCATTTCCAGTGCCACAGGCGGTACAGGACGACCGTCAGCAGCACATTGTCTATGAACATGGCACCTGTCACCGCGATGCCATAGGCCGCCGTCAGGTTCGACGATGTCTGGAACACCAGCACCAGCAGGATGACCATGACCATCAATCCCCAGTTGATCAGGGGAATGTATATCTGACCCGCGGTCGACGCGCTGGTATGCGAAATGCGCAGGCGCGGCATGAAGCCAAGCTGAATCGCCTGTTGCGTGACGGAGAAGGCACCGGAAATCACCGCCTGCGACGCGATGATGGCGGCAAGGGTTGCCAGCACAATCAGCGGCAACTGCGCCCATTGCGGCGCCAGATTATAGAAGGGGCTGTGCAATGCGGCCGCGCCTTCGCGGAACAGCAACGCGCCCTGCCCCATATAGTTGAGCATCAGCGCAGGCAGGACGAAGGCGAGCCAGGACACGCGGATGGGATTGCGCCCGAAATGCCCCATGTCGGCATAAAGCGCCTCTGCCCCCGTCACCGCCAGCACAACCGAGCCGAGCGCCAGAAAGGCGGGCAAGGGATCGGTAACGAAGAACATCACCGCCCAATAAGGATTGAAAGCGAACAGGATGCCGGGCGTCTTCAGGATCGAAATGAGGCCCAGCGCGCCGATGGTCACGAAATAGGTCAACATGATCGGGCCGAAAAAGGCCGCGACCTTGTTAGTGCCAAGCCCCTGTATCCAGAACAGGCCAAGCAGGATCATGATGGCCACTGGCAGGATCGCAGGCGCCAGCGCCGGATTATAGACCGTCAGCCCCTCTACCGCAGACAGCACCGACACCGCAGGCGTGATCATCGAGTCGCCATAGAATAGCGCCGTTGCGAAGACGCCCAGCAGCACGATACCGCGCGACCAGCGCTGCGTCTTCGTCTGACCGTTGATCAGGGCAAGCAGGGCAAGGCTGCCCCCTTCCCCCTTATTATCGGCGCGCATGATGATGCTGACATATTTCAGCGTCACGACCAGCATCATCGACCAGAACATCAGGCTGATGACGCCCAATATATGGTCGGGATCGAGGTCCAGATGGTGATGCCCGGCAAAGGTTTCCCGGAACGCATAGAGCGGACTGGTGCCGATGTCGCCAAAGACGATGCCGATGGCGCCGACGACCAGCTTTACCGTCGCCTTTTGCCGCCCATGGCCATGGTGGCCACCTTCTTCTTCCGTCGATGTCGGAGCCGTGTTCGGCAGCATGTCAGCCATGGATGAAAAGCCGAGCGTACATGCGACCACCGATTTCAAAAGGATATGTCATACCCTGCATAGCCGCGCGCCCTATCACGCCTCCAGTCGGCGTGCAATCATGCGCGCTGCGGCGCATCATTGTGAGACGGTGGAGCCTTGAGACAGCATGGCATCGATACGCGCGATATTGGCCTGAAGTTCCTTCTTCACTTCGCTGCCATCCGGCGCGCTGGCCGCAAGCGGCGCCCACAGGTCGCGTGCGCCCTGAAGCTGACCATTGCGGGCAAGGGCAAGGCCATAGAAATAACGGGGCGCCGGCCCCTCCGGGTCGAGTGCCATGGCGCGGCGATAGGCGAACTGCGCACCGGGCGACAGGACGCCATCCCCATGATTGAGCAGAGCATTGCCAAGACCAAGCCAGAGATTGGGGTCTTCGGGGCTTTGGCGAAGGCCCGACAGCAGGATGTTGGCCGAGTCCTTGGTCTTGCCCGCGCGGCCGAAAGCGTCGGACATCACCATCCATTGGGCGGCGGGGCCGTAGCGTTCGGCAAGGCCGCGACGCTGTTCCACCAGCTTTTCGTCGAAATTATCCGCCGCATTATCCTTGGCGATGCGCGGCGCGCCTGGCTCTGCGGGATGCCCCTGCCATGCATAGCCGGCGAGGCCCAGCAACAGGGCGGCGGCGCTGATTTCCCGTGCGTTGCGGGGAATGCGGGCGATCAGCAGCACGGCAAAGGCGACGATGGCCAGCGCGAAGGCGATGAACCAGCCGGTCATTTCTGTCCCTTTCGACGGATACGCCCGCGCAACAGCAACAGGCCAAGGCCGAGCAGCAGCAAAGGCGCAGCCCAGAGTGGCCATAATATCGGTGCAGCGGTCGGTTCATAGCTGACCCAATCGCCATATCGCGAAATCAGCCAGCTACGGATCGCTTCGGGCTGTTCACCCTGCATGATCCGTTCGCGAATTTCCGAACGCATGTCGCCCGCCATGCTGGCACCCGAGTCGGCGATGGACTGGCTCTGGCAGGTGAGGCAGCGGATGGTTTCCATCAGCGCCTTTGCCTTGCGTTCCTGCGCAGCATCCGGGATTTGCCGGTCGGCCCAGGGCGCGGGCGGCAGGGCGGTCTGCGCCGCGACCGGCACCGCCATCAGCGCGAGGAAAAGGGCGAGGATCAGCTTCATGACGCATCCTTCAGCCGGTCGAGGATCATCGGCACATCGTCCGCGCGAATATCGCCAATATGCTGATAGGCGATGCGCCCCTTGCCATCGATGATGAAGGTTTCAGGCACACCGGACGAACCAAGCGCCATCTGCACCCCGCTGCGCGCATCAAGGCCGATGCGGGCATAAGGATTGCCATTGCGCCTGAGGAAGGCATCGACATCAGGCCGGGCATCCCGGATGGCGATGGCGTCAATGTCCACGCCGGCTTGTTTCAGCGCCATCAACTGGGGCGCTTCGGCGGCGCATGGCACGCACCAACTGGCGAAGATGTTGAGAAGCCGGGGCTTTCCGGTGGCGAGTTGGGTGCTGGCGAGCGCCGGGCGATCGCTGGCGGCCGCAGGGAGCGTGAAAGCGGGCAGGCTTTGACCGACCAGCCGCGAATGGATGACGCGATCATCCGGTTGGAACAATCCACTGGCGAACAGCCCGACAAAGGCAAGGAACAGGACGAGCGGCGCCCAGATCAGCAGCTTCCTCATGCCCGTGCCCTCCTGCGCGCTTTCCATTTGAGCATCCATCCGCGCCGCTCGCGGCCGACCAGCGCCATGGCGCCGCCCAGCGCGATCATCACGCCGCCCAGCCAGATGAAGGTGACGAACGGTTTCCACCAGATACGCATTTGCCAGCGGCCATTGTCCACCTCTTCCCCCAGAACGACGTATAGCTGGCCGTTCCAGCGGGTCAGCAGGGCGGCCTCGGTCGTGCTGGTCGGCGGCGAGGAGAAGAAACGCGACTGCGGATGGATGGCCACGGTGGAGGAACCACGGGTCGCCTGCATATCCGCCTGAAGCGCGGTCCAGTTATCGCCCGCGATCGGCATGATCTGAACGAAACGCAGCGTCCATCCCGCCGTGCTGATCGTGTCGCCGGGGCGGGCAGCCACCAGCTTTTCGACGGTGAAGGCCGAGTCGCAAGCCATGCCCGCCATGCTGACGGCGCAGCCCAGATGTGCGACCACCATGCCCCAGGTGAAGAGCGGCGTGCGCAAAAGGTTGCGGCCCCATAGCGGCAGGACGCTGGCAACGCCGACTGCGATGGCAATGACGAGGCCGAGGAAGGGCAATAGGCCCATGCGTCCCCAGGCGAGAATGGCGATGGAAGCCGCCACGGCGATTGCGACGCCGAGCGGGATCAGCAATTTGCGTGCCGCTGCACGGCCATCGTCCCGACGCCAGCGCAGCAACGGCCCGACCGCCAGCGCAACCATCAGGGACAGCGCCAGCGGCCCGGCGATCCGGTCGAAATAGGGCGCCCCCACCGACACCTTATGGCCAAAGGCTTCGGTCATCAGCGGATAGAGGGTGCCGATCAGCACGATGCCCAATATGACCGACAGCAGCAGGTTATTGACAACCAGCAAAGTTTCGCGGCTCACCAGTTCGAAAGGCGCGCCCTCGCGCACCGTGCCGATACGCCAGCCGAACAGCGCCAGTGCGCCGCCGATATAGATGGCAAGCAGGGCGAGAATGAAGCTGCCACGCGACGGATCGACGGCGAAGGCATGGACGCTGGTCAGGATGCCGGAGCGCACGAGGAACGTGCCAACCATCGACATGGAAAAGGCCACCACCGCCAGCATGACCGTCCATGCACGCAGCGAGTCGCGGGTCGCCAGCACGGTCACACTATGCAACAGCGCCGTAGCCGCCAGCCATGGCATCAACGAGGCATTTTCGACCGGGTCCCAGAACCACCAGCCGCCCCAGCCCAGCTCATAATAGGCCCAGTAACTGCCCGCCGTGATGCCCAGCGTCAGCAATATCCATGCGCCCAGCACCCATGGCCGCATCGCGCGGGCGAACGCTGCATCCACCCGCCGCGTCAGCAGCGCACCCACAGCGAAGGAGAACGCAACCGACAGGCCGACATAGCCGAGATACAGGGTCGGCGGATGGAAGGCGAGGCCGGGGTCCTGCAACAGCGGGTTCAACCCCTGCCCATCCTCCGGCGGAGGCGCGATCCGTGCGAAAGGATTGGAGGAAAAGAGCAGAAAGGCGTAAAAACCGAGCGAAATTGCGGCCTGCGCACCCAATGTTGCCATGTGCGTGTCGCGGCGCAAGGCGCGCTCGAACAGGGCGACGGCCGATCCGGCCACGCCCATGACCGTCACCCACAGCAGCATCGACCCTTCATGATTGCCCCAGGTGCCGGCAAATTTGTACAGCCAGGGCTTCATCGAATGGCTGTTGGTTGCCACCAGCAGCACCGACATATCGGACCGCAGGAACAGCGTGATGAGCAGGCCAAAGGCCAAAGCGGTCAGCAGGCCTTGCATAATAGCGACCGGGCGGATGGCGGCAAGAAGTTCGGGCTTTCCGCCACGCAATCCCGCAAAGGACAGGATGAGTTGCAGCAGAGCGAGCGCTGCGGCGAGCCAGAGGGCAGCGAGGCCGGTTTCAGCGATCATGCGTCAGCCTCCGTGGTCACGGCCATGCCCTGACCATGTGCGACGGACAGGGGGAAAGACGACGGCATGGTCACTGGTCCGCCTTCTTCATCTCATGCGTGGTTTCATTATAGGTCATGCCCTCCAGTTCGCGGGGCATGTAACGTTCATCATGTTTGGCGAGCAGGTTGGTCGCGACGAAGGTGCCCTTCGTATCGAACGCCCCTTCTGCCACGACGCCGCTGCCTTCCTTAAACAGGTCCGGCGCGATGCCGCTGAATGTCGCAGGCACGGTCGCCTTTCCATCCGTGACGTCGAAACCGATAGTCACGCCGTCGGCCGCGCGATGCAGGCTGCCCTTGACCACCATGCCACCCAGACGGATCGCTTTGCCGGGTTCAACGCCCTTGGTCTTCACATCGTTGGGCGCATAGAAATAGGCGGCCTCATCCTTGAGCGCCGACACAGCGAGCAAGCCCGCCCCGACGATAGCGACCAGCGCCGCCAGCGCGAGAATCAGGCGTTGATGCTTGGCTTTCACCGATTATCCTTCAGTCACGGGTCGACAGGGCGTCGGCCTGCCGTTCGGCGGAGCGCATCGCCCGCCAGCTATGGATGCTGACCAGCGCCGTGCCGATGAATGTCACCGCATAGGCGGCGGTCACGAAAGCCCATTGGTTCATCGCATCATCCTCGGGTCAGGCGGCGCATGCGCGCTTCCACCTTGTTACGGGCCAATATTGTCCGCATCCGCATCAGCACGATGGCACCGAACCACAAGGAAAAGCCTAGCAGGGTCAGTCCCAGAGGCCAGAGCAGCGATCCATCGATGCTAGACCCGCGCAGGGTAATGGACGGTCCCTGATGCAGGCTGTTCCACCACACCACGGAACGGTTGATGATGGGAATGTTGACCGCGCCGACCAGTCCGAAAATGGCGGTCACGCTGCTGACGCCGCCCTGTTCCGCCTGTCGCGCGCTGGCGTTGGCGAGGGCGATATAGCCCAGATACAGGAAGAGCAGGACGAGCATGGACGTCATACGGCCATCCCATTCCCACCATGTTCCCCAGGTCGGTCGGCCCCAGATGGAGCCGGTGGCAAGACAGATTGCCGTGAATAAGGCGCCCGGTCCGGCGATGGCGCGGCCGGCAACGGCGGCCAGAGGATGGCGCCAGACAAGCTGCATCAGCGCGGCGATCGCGATGCCGGTCCAGCCACCCATGCCCAGCCAGGCGGCCGGCACATGTATGTAGAGTATCCGCACCGTCTGCCCCTGAAGATAATCGGCAGGGGTCAGGAATAATCCACAACCGGCCCCGGCCAGCAGCAGGACAAGGCCTAGCCAGAAGAACCAGCCCGTGAGTGGCCGCGCGATTTTCAGGAAGCGGGCAGGATTAGCGAAACGATGCATCGGTGTGCGTCTTTAGCGGGCGATGCGTCCCAATGCCAGTAGGGCATTTTGCCGATGGACGGACAGGATTGGCACCAATCGTCCGGCCACACCCGATCAGGGCATGGCAGCGAACTTATAGGCGCGTTCCCGCCATGCGTCGGCCAGTAACGGCTGATCCGCCAAAGCCCGCACCGCTGCGCGATCGCCCTTATGCCCGCCGCCAATCAGCAAACGGAATACCCTGTCAATACTCCATTCGGGCAAAGGCCGTTCGATCAGATCCATCCGGGTGCCCGCCTGCGCCTCCCCTTCCTGAATGACGCGAAAATATATGCCGCAACGCGCGGTCCGCACGATCGTCGCCATGACATCGCGCGCGCCGAAGCGATGATCCAGTTTCCAGCAGGGCTGACGGCCATGGCTTACTTCGACTATGGCGGTGCCCAGCGTGTAGCGATCGCCCAGAAACATCGCCTCTTCGGTCAGCCCGCGCGAAGCGATATTTTCACCGAATGCGCCCGGTGCGTCGAGCAAGGCATGGCCCGGCTTGGCATCGCGCCACCAGCCATAATGATCCTGCGGATAAAGGTGGATCGCCTTGTCCAGCCCGCCATGATGGATACGGTCGGCGACGGCATCGCCGACAAAACCCTGCCAACCGATCTGCACAGGACCGTCAACCGGCCGTTTCGCAATGGCGCTATGGTCTTCTCCCCGAAACGGCATGGGGGTGCCGGTCAAAAGAGCATCGATCATCATATGCGGGGTCGTCATGCGCCAACCATGCCATGATCGACCGGTAAAGGCGATGGCCGGTGCAGGATGGGTGGATTAAAACGCCCGGCATTTGCCGGAACTGACAGTATCGAATCCGGGAGCGTTCAGGCGACCGAGAGTTCAGAGCCGAGCTTCAGCACCTGTCCGCCACTATCGGCAGATATGAGATAGGCTGGATTGTCAGGGGAGCCATTGCGACGGATCAACGATCCTTCGATCGTGCGTTCGACATGACGGTCAAAACGTTCGCAGATACGCCCCCGGCCGACACCCTGCCCCCAATTCCACCTGACCCGCATTCCTGCCCGGAAAGTCTTGGTCATCGGGGCATCCTCTCCTGTTTTTGGGCGCAACCGCGCCGACCGGTAATCACAACCTGCAACGCGCTGAATGCGCGAAAGTCACACTGGTTCCGCGACTTTCTCACATGATGCTGAAGCCTTGGGTTTTGGCCATAGTTGCGTTAAGGCGCGCCGATGAATGCAACCGGCCTTCGCGTCGCCCTGTTCAGCGGCAACTATAATTATGTGCGCGATGGCGCAAACCAGGCGCTCAACCGCTTCGTGGGCTATCTGCTGCGTCAGGGCGCCTGCGTGCGCGTCTATTCGCCCACCGTGGATACACCCGCGTTCGAACCAACCGGCGATCTGGTCAGTGCGCCATCCTTTGCCGTGCCGGGACGGAAGGAATATCGGGTTCCCTATCGCCTGTCGGGCGCGGTGCGCCGCGACCTGAAGGCCTTCGCGCCCAATCTGGTCCATGTCGCCAGCCCCGACCCGCTGGGCCACCGGGCCGTCACCTGGGCCCGCCATCACAAGCTGCCCGTCGTCGCCTCGGTCCATACGAGGTTCGAAACCTATCCGCGCTATTACGGCCTCGCCTTCATAGAGCCGCTGATCGAAGCGATGCTGCGCCGTTTCTATCGCCGGTGCGACGCCATCGTTGCGCCATCCGAATCGATGGCCCAATTGTTGCGCGAGCAGCGGATGAATTATGATGTCGGCATCTGGACACGCGGCATCGACCGGGAAATTTTCAATCCCGGCCAGCGCGACATGGCATGGCGCCGCGCGCATGGCATAGAGGATGGCGTCCCCGCCATCGGCTTTATCGGCCGATTGGTTATGGAAAAGGGGCTGGACGTTTTTTCCGACACGATCGACCGGATCGCCGCGCGACAGGTGCGGCATAAGGTTTTGGTGGTGGGCGAAGGCCCGGCGCGCGAATGGTTTCAGAACCGTCTGCCCAACGCGGTCTTCACCGGATTTCAGAAGGGGCAGGATCTGGGGCGCGCGGTCGCCAGCATGGACATGTTGTTCAACCCGTCCGTAACCGAAACCTTCGGCAACGTGACGCTGGAGGCGATGGCGTGCGGCCTGCCCACGGTGGCCGCACGCGCGACGGGCAGCGAAAGCCTGGTGACGGAGGGTGTGACCGGCCGCCTGATCCGCCCCGGTGCGATCGGCGAATTTGCCGATGCCTTGCAATATTATTGCGACAATGAACCGGCACGCGCCGCAGCGGGAGCCGCCGCGCAAAGCCGCGCGGAGCGCAACGGATGGGATGAAGTGAACCAGGCGCTGGTCGACACCTATCTGCGTATCATCCGCCAGCGTGCGCAGGGCGTTGCACCACGTTCCAGCCCGGTTCCCTGACGCCGCCTTAAGCCCTATATCAGGACAGATGGCCGACCTATTCGCACCCGAAGACCTGCCCACAGACGATCAGTCGACGCCGGGCTCGCCGCTGGCCGACCGGCTACGCCCGCAACGCCTTGGCGATGTGGTGGGGCAGGAACATCTGACCGGCGCTGATGGTGCAATCGGGCGGATGGTGGCGGCCGGGCGGCTGTCTTCCATCATCCTGTGGGGACCGCCCGGAACCGGCAAGACGACGACGGCCCGATTGCTGGCCGACGCCGTGGGCATGCGGTTTGAACCGATTTCCGCGGTATTTTCCGGCGTTGCCGACCTTAAGAAGATATTCGCCACCGCCAAGGATCATGCGCGGCGCGGCGAAAAGACATTATTGTTTGTGGACGAAATCCACCGTTTCAACGAGTTAGGGCCAATCGATAACTCTCATAGATTTTTCAATATGATATCCCGAAAGTATACTCAAATAGCTATACTCGAAAGCCGAGGGAGGTAGTTCCAGAGAGGGCTAGAGACCACGCGTGGCTCAAAAAATCGGCCTCGCGCCATTTCAAACGTCCGGCCGTGCAATAGAAGTCACAATGCGAACCAGCTAACAAAGGCACGTTTGACTTTCACACGCCCAAATTGATCAGGCCAAAAATGAACCATTCTCTGTTCGAGGATCCGACACAGCGGCCACTGGCCGAGCTGCTCCGCCCTAAATCTCTCTCAGAGGTTGTCGGGCAGGATCATCTGCTGGCTCCATCCAGTCCCTTGGGTCGCATGACCCAACGACGACACCTACAATCTTTTATATTGTGGGGGCCGCCGGGCGTAGGGAAAACTACGATTGCTCGCTTGATTGCGACGGAAGCACGCTACAGCTTCGTGCAGCTATCAGCTGTCTCTACCGGAATTGTTGATCTTCGAAAAACGATCGCAGAGGCAGACAACCTTCGTCAAGCCAGCGGGACAGTCACGACTGTTTTCATTGATGAGCTTCACAGGTTCTCGCGGCCAGTTCAAGATGCACTCCTTCCAGCCGTGGAAGAAGGTCGGATAATTCTGATCGGTGCCACAACCGAAAATCCCAGCTTCAGCCTCGTCTCCGCGTTACTCTCCAGATGCAAGGTGCTAACCCTTCGTCGCTTAGATGCTGGGGCACTCGACGCAGTCGTCCAACGCGCTGAAGCTCATTTCGGAAGGAGTCTGCCGCTCACGACAGAGGCGCGAGAAGCCTTGATCGCCATGGCCGATGGCGATGCCAGATATTTGCTGGGAATGTGTGAGGAGTTATTTTCCTTGCCCTCCGATGATCCTGTAGATGCGCCCCTTCTGGCAGAATTACTCCAGCAACGAGCTCCACTTTATGATCGTGGCCAAGAGGAACATTTCAATCTTCTTAGTTGCTTCCATAAAAGCCTCCGAGGAAGCGATCCAGATGCAGCACTTTACTGGGCTGCCAGGATGATAGCGGGAGGCGAAGACCCATCTGTTATCTTTCGACGCCTTTGCTGCGCCGCGTCCGAGGATGTTGGAATGGCAGATCCGCAAGCCTTGATACAGGCTATGACGGCTTGGCAGGCTTTCGAGCGTGTGGGACTTCCGGAGGGGCGCCTCTTTATTGCTCAAGCCATTGTTTACGTGGCAACTGCCCCAAAATCCAACGCAAGCTATATGGCGTTTGCCAAGGCCCAGGAATTGGCAAAGCAAACTGGGTCTGCCCCCCCGCCCATGCACATTTTGAACGCCCCCACAAAACTCATGAAGGAGCTTGGATACCATCAGGGCTATCGCTACGATCATGATTATCCCGACGCATTTTCAGGGCAGAACTATTTTCCGACCGAAATCAGTGGAGCAGATCAGCCGGAACTATATGTACCGAATGAACGCGGCTTTGAGCGCGACATCAAACGGAGATTGGATTTCTGGTCTAAGCGCCGAGCCCAAGCGAAGACCGAAGGGTAGCGCAGAATGAGCTGCAGCTTCTCACACGGAAGTTTTCCGGCTACGCCCTTTTTCCTCGGGAATAACTTCACCTTCCGTTGGCACAGCACTCAGGTCAACTTCGAATAAGGCAGGGTAAGGCGCTGAGCTTCAACTCAGCACAGCGCCTTGTTCCCCGTCAGCGCCAATGGCACAGATTTGAGGTTGTGATTTGAGGAGGGTTGGGTCTTCGTCGCAGTGACGAAGGAACGAAGATGAAGACCCAACCCTCCTTGAAAAAATCGCTAGCAAAGGCC
>JAJZQN010000041.1 GCA_021847605.1 Pseudomonadota bacterium
CGCCCATGACGCCGGGCCGGGCAGCAGCCAGAATCGCGCTGTTCGTGCAGGCGCGGCAGCTGGTTGCGGCGCGTGACACCTGCCTCCCCGATTCAATCGCGTTGCTGCATTTCCTGCGGTCGCGAAACATGGCCTGCCGCCTGGTGCTCGGCGTGCGCCTAGACCCGTTCGAGGCGCATTGCTGGGTCCAGGACCATGAGATGATCCTGGGTGACACGCATGAGCGGGTCGCGTGCTTCACGCCGATCCTGCAGCTATGATGCTTGGCGCTTATCTGGGGGTGGTGACGCTGGAGCGCGACCGGCCGGCCCCGGCCCGAACCGCGGCCGATGCGGTTGCAGAGCGCCTGGGCCTGACGCCCGGTGCCCTCTCGAGCGCTCACGCCTTGTTCGCGGCCGGTCCGACCCTGAGCATCGGCGGCGTTCCTGCGGACATCTATATAGTGGGGCCGGCCTTCCCGCGCGTATCGGGCGGATCGCCGTTCATAGGGGTCGTCGATTCCAACGCCGCGCCCGCTGGCTTTCTCGAAGCGATCGAAGCTCGGTGGGGCGCTTTCGTGGCCTGGACCGGCATTGAGGGAGCGGATGAGGTGTGCGTCTATCGCGATCCGTCCGCTCGCTGTCCCTGCTACTATAGGCGCTGGGGCAGCGAACTGGTGATCGCGTCCCACTTGCCGTTCATCGAGGCGCTCACCGGCAGCGCCAATGCGATCGACTGGCCGGTCGTCGCAGACGAACTGCTCTATCCGGATCTGGTGGGACGCGCGAGCGCCCTTGTTGGCATCAAGGAGGTTCTACCGGGGGAGATCCTGCATATCGGACGCGAGGGCGTCTATCATCATGCGCTATGGAGTCCGGCCAAGTTTATCGACGCCGCAGCCCCCCCATCTTTCGCGCAGGCTCAGTACGAAGTCGAGCGGGCAGTGGAACATGTGTGCGGCGACTGGTCGCGGCAGGTCGGTCCGGTAGCGCTGACATTGAGCGGTGGGCTCGATTCCTCGGTGCTCGCCGCGGCGCTCCCCGGCCTGCGCCATGCGATCACCCTGGTAAGCGGCATAGGAAGCGGCGATGAGCGCGCATTTGCCAGCGAGGTATGCCGGCATCTCGACCTGCAGCCGCATCAACTGGACCTCGCCCCAGCCGACGTCGACCTGTCTGTGTCAAGCGCGGCGCAGCGCCCTCGGCCCTCCACGCGCGCCTTCACGCAAAGCCTCGTCAAGCGTGCCAGTGCTGTCAGCCATGACGTCGGCGCAAGGGCGATCGCCTATGGCAGCGGCGGCGACAATGTCTTCTGCTTCCTGCGCTCGGCAACGCCGGCCAGCGACAGGATGGCAGCCCAGGGCCTGGGGGCGGGATATTGGCGCACGGTGATGGAGGTCGCCACAGTGACCGAATGCTCGCCCATCCTGATCGCGCGGCGATCACTGCAGAAGCATCTGCGCCGCCGTCGGGCCTGGACGTGGCCTCGAGACGAACGCCTGCTCGCTCCCGCGCTGCTGGAGGCACGAGCAGCGCATCCGCCGCATCCCTGGATCAACGAGTTCGCAGATCTTCCCGTCGGAAAGCGCGAGCATGTCGCGGCGATCATGCGCGGCCTCGCCCTTATCGACTATCTCGATGGTGCGGACGGCATGCCGGTTATCTATCCGCTCCTTTCGCAACCGGTAATGGAGGCCTGCCTGCGTCAGCCGACATGGCTCTGGTACGAGGATGGCATGAACCGGGCGATCGCGCGCCGTTCCTATGCCCCCAAGCTCCCGGCCAGGATCGTCCAGCGAGCCTCGAAGGGCGGTTTCACCAGCCTCGTGCGAAACCTTTATCTCGGCAATCTGGCCACTATCCGCTCGATGCTGCTCGAGGGCGAACTGTGCGCGCGCGGGATCCTCGATCGGCGGGCACTAGAGGCCAGTCTTGCGACGCCCCCCGATGCGGGAGATCACCTCTATGTGCGGATCATGCGTTTCGTGGATGTCGAAGCCTGGCTCGCTGCCCGTCGCGGCTGACCCTCCTCAGTTTCATGGCGCTGCATCCTCGCTCGGCTTGAACCAGCGCTGGAACCAGGCGAGGTTGCGCTCATAGACGGCGAGTCGATGGGCTGGCTGCAGCTTGACATGGCCCTCGCCCGAAAAGACGTACATCTCGGTCGGCCAGCCGGCATTCTTGACTGCCGCGTAAGTCGGCAATGCGAAGCGGAACTCCTCCTCGCCTGCCTGGATCAGCAAGGGAACCGGCGGCAGCACCCCGAGATTGGGCGCCAGCGAACCCTGCTTCCAGAAGTCGGGACGATCCTCGTTGAATCTTGGATATCCCGACTTCGCGTACCAGTCCTCGAACCCAGGGCCAAGACTAGCCATCATCGCCGGATCCTCGCAGCAGGTGCTGAGCGCGACGGCCTTGAACAGCCGCGAATGGATGAGCGCAAAGGTCGCTGTGGAGGCTCCGTCGCTTTGCCCGGTGATGCCGATGCGGGCGGGGTCGGCGATGCCCCGTGCGATCAGGCGCTCGACGACGATTTCGAGGGAGGACTGGACGCTGCGCCGATCCAGCCAGTCCTTCTGGTTGGCCTGGAGGAAGGCGAAAAGATCGAGAGGCTTTCCCTGGAGGGCGTGCCAGGGCGGCCGATTGAAGCTGAGGACCGCAAAGCCATTGGCCGCGAACAGCTGGATCGGGAATTCGTCAGCGGTCCCGCCGCGCAGGAAGCCGCGCGAGTCATATTGGACGACGACGAGCGGCACGGGGTGGCCGGGGTGATAACCGGAAGGAAGGACGAGGTCGGCAAAAGTCTCGATGCCGAATGCATTGCGCCAGACCAGGCGTTCTGGAGGACGAAGCCGGATCGCGGCAAGTTCCGGATTGGGATCGTAGATCGTGCGGACCTTGGCCGTGTCCACATCGACGCCGATCACATGGCGAGGCGCAGTTCCGCCCTCCGCCGTGCAGATCAACTCCACGGGCCCGAGTTGGCAGCCCAGCCATGGGTCGTTGGTGCTAAGCAGTCGCCGAGGTGCGCCTGCGCCGAGGTCCCAGCGCATCAGAGCCAGTTCGCTGCGCGCAACGCCTTGTCGCTTGAGGAACAGGATTGTGCGATCATCGCGCTTCCACAGGCCGATCACGTCACTACAGGCCTGCTGCGGGCAAGGCAGTTCGCGGCCGTTCAGCGACACATGGAGAATATTGGGCTTGAACAAGACGTCGGGGTTGGCCGGCGCCAGCCAGGCCCGATCTGCGCCGCTGCCTAGCGGCAGAGCCTGGATCGCCCCAGTCGGCCAGCCCGGCGTGCCCGCCGGCTCCAGGACGAGGCGCTGCGCATTGCCTGCCGGGCGTATGGTTCGATCCGCCAGCGTGATGACATCGGCCCGGCTGGGGATCGGGGATGGCGGGTGCGGCCGGCCGCCGACCAGGGGCCAGAAACGCAGGTCGTAGCGCCAGCCTCTTGGCGCCTCGCTGTCGATCCGCCGCTCCGCGTCGATCAGGCCAGCGCGGCTGGCATAGACGATCGCCTCGCCGCCTTGCAGCCACTGGAAATCGTCGATCGACACGTTTGAATGGGTCAGTTGCGTCTCATCCGTCCCATCGGGACGCACGAGATACAGCTGCATGATGCCGCCCACCGCCTTGGTGAACGCCAGAAGCTTGCCATCGGGCGCCCAGCGCAGGACCGAAGGCACTGGCGCGCCGGAGACAAGGCCGGAGAAGCCATATTTGTCGAAGGTGAGCCGGATGACCTCGCCGCCATCGGCGACGATCCTGGGCGGTGCGGCGCTCCCGGTGTCCTTCACCAGGATGCCGGTGCAGTAGCGGTTGGACGAAGGGTCGCCGCGACGAAGCTGCAATGCCACATGCCGGCCGTCAGGCGACAGCGCCGCCGGCGCCCCCGGATAGCTATCGAACTGCATGCCCCCGAAATCGCGCAGGCGGACAAGGTCGAGCGCGGTGATTTCGCGCCGGGCATCGGCCGGCGCCGCGGCGTGGGGCAGCAGGTCGCAGGGCGGCTGGCTTGCCCAGGATGCGACCGGCACCAGCGCCAAGCCAAGGGAAAGGCCGCCAAGGGCCGTACGCAGCTTCCTGCCGCCCGCGCGGTACGCGAGGCGACGGACCCGCCATCGCGCTGCCATTCGCGCCGAACCAGCTACGGGAAGATCAGGACCGGTCATCGCTCACCACTCCTTGGTCAGCGAGACGCTGATGAAGCGCCCGATCGCGGACTGGTTTGTGGAATCGTAGCTGACATAATAATCCGCTACCGCGCGCGCATAGGCAGGCTTGTCATTGAAAAGGTTGCGGACGGCGAGCGCAAAGCCGACGCCCGGGACCAGTCCTTCCGGGGATGGGCGATAGACAAGCGCGAGATCGAAGGTCGTCTGCGATCCCACTCGGACAGCGGGGCTATTGCGGGTGTCGTCCACCCCGCCGGTATAGTTGGCAAAGGCGGATGCGCTCAGGGGGCCGCGCGTCCATGTCGCACCGGCCCGGCCCCGCCAGTGCGGCGGGTTGAAGATCGTCCCGGCAAGGTCGGTATAAGGCAACGACGGGTCGAGCCTCTGGCGTGACTGCAGCCAGGACGACGATCCGGTCAGCGACAGCCTGTCGCCACCATCGAGTTGCGCATCATAATGGGCCATAAGGTCGACGCCGCGGATCTTCTGCCGCGCGACATTGAAGTATGTATTGTAGACGGCGGCGACGACCGCATCCGGGTCATAGGCCTGCCCCGAATAGTTGAAGAGGGGGACGGGCGATGCGGCGATCAGCATCGATTGCTGGTCGGCATCAGGATAGGGATCGACAAAATCGTCGAGGATCAGCCGGCCGAGCGCGTTGTAGAAGTCGGTGCCCTGGAACGGCTGCGCCACCCGGTCGCGATAGGCGATCTCGAAATAGCTGGCCTCCAGCCGCAGCCCGGTGACAGCGCGGGGATGGGCGGCCAGGGTCGCCGACCAGGAGGTCGCGCGCTCGGGATTGAGCGCCCGGTTGCCGCCATTGGTGAACAGCGCGGTCGCGCCCGTCGGGTAGCCCGAACCACCCAGGGTCGTCGCGTCATATAGAAAGGCATATTGGGGCTGGTATTGCTGGTACAGCGTTGCCGCCTTGAAGGATTTGCCCCAGGATGCCTTGAGATCCAGGTCCGGGCTCGGCGCATAGATCACCCCCAGCTTGGGCGTCAAAACGTCGTCGATACCGGGATATTTCTCGTAGCGCAGCGCGCCGGTGAACGACAGGCGATGGATCGCGGCGACGGCCTGTCCTGGCGAGACCAGCGGGGCGTAGATTTCGCCGAAGCCAT
This sequence comes from Pseudomonadota bacterium, assembly GCA_021847605.1. Taxonomy (GTDB): domain Bacteria; phylum Pseudomonadota; class Alphaproteobacteria; order Sphingomonadales; family Sphingomonadaceae; genus Sphingobium. The sequence goes on from JAJZQN010000041.1 coordinate 5,284, forward strand.
AATAGCTGTCCTGGTGGACGTCGATCGGCTCGGGCAGGCTGGTGGAGCGGTTGAGATAGCCATTGTCGCGATAGCCGGCGCCGCCGGCGAACCTGACCGTGCCGGCAGGCAGGTCGAAGAGGTCACCCTGGGATGTCGCTTCGAGGGACTTGACCATATTGCAATAACAATAGGGATAGGCGCTGACCGCGCCGGCCGCAGTGGTGGTGAACTGCCTGGTGTCGGTCCTGTCCTCGCCATAGACGCCGCTGATGGCAAAGGTGAGCGAGGGCGTTGCTTCGAACGACAGCGCCGGCGCGATCGCGAAGGACTGGTTGGTCGGCTCGGTCGTATAGCGCGACCCGCCAGGCACCTGCAGGACGGTGGGAGCACGCCGCCAATTATAAAGGCCATCGATGCTGAAGGTCAGGTCGGGAGAGAGCGCATGGTGCAGGCTCAGCACCGCACTGTGCCGCTTCAAGGCGGGCAGCAAGGTAGTATTGCCCGGCATATATTGGGTATAGCTGCGCTGCCGCGCGGTGATCGCGGTGTCCCGCTCGAAATCATAGGTCGCCATGAGGCCGCCGCCGTTCCAGGTCGTTCCCGCTACGAGGCTGTATTGCTGCTGCGTATCGCCGCCGTCGGTCGCGGAACCAAGCCGTGCAGTGGCGGAGGCGCCGTCATAGTCCTTGCGCAGGATGATGTTGGCGACGCCGCCCACTGCATCCGAGCCGTAGAGCGCAGAGGCACCGTCAGCGACGATCTCGATGCGCTCGACCGCGGCAAGCGGGATCGCATTGACGTCGATGGCCTGGGTGAAGGAGCCATAGGCGAGGCGATGGCCGTTGAGCAGGGTCAATGTCGCATCTGGCCCGAGGCCGCGCAGATTGATGCTCGAGCTCGAATTCTGGTTGTTGTTGCTGCCCGGCGCGCCTGGCGCCACACCTGGGTTCTGGCCACCACCAAAGCTCTGCGGCAGCGTGCGCACCGCCTCGCCGAGGTCGGTCTGCCCGGCCTGGGCGATCTCGCGGCTGCTCAGGACGGTGACCGGCGAGGCTGGCGGCGCCCCGCGAATGCGCGACCCTGTCACCAGGATCGCGGTATCCTCACCGTATTGGGCCGCTGCGGCTTGCGGCGCCTGCGATCGCCCCACGACGAGCACCGTCCCATCCCGCTCGACCGTAGATAGGCCGCTGCCAGCCAGCAGCCTGTCGAGTGCTTCCTTGAACGTATAGGCGCCGTCGAGAGCATCGGCGGACTTGCCGGCGACCGCCTCGGGGGTGAAGATGATCTCGCGCCGGGCGGCGCTGCCGAGCGCTCGCAGCGCATCGCCGAGCCCCTGGGCAGGCAGGTGCAACTCCTGGCGTGGTTCCTGCGCCCCGACCGGAGCTGCCAGCGCCCACAGGCTCGCGGCCAGGAAAAATGCACTCGATCTCTTGTTGCTCATGGATACCCCCTTTGTCCTGTTGCAGGCTGTTCAGGGGTATCCATGCCGGTCAGGCGAAATTTATGAGGGCGGGCACGAATTTTTTTCTTGCGCAGCGCAGCGTCGCCCAAGCGCGAAGCCTGACGGTCCTTGGACGAGGGAAAGATCGAGCAGTTCTGCGAGGTTTTCAGCAAGGCGCTCGGGCTCGCGGACGCGAAAGATGCCCGAGACGCGAAGGGCGCCGAGCTCGGGCTCGGTCAGGACCAGGGGCCTGTCGGCATAGCGGTTCGCCTCCGCGAGGAGATCGCGCAGCGGCACGTTCCTGAAGTCGCGCAGGTCGCTCGGCCAGTCGGCCTGGACCACCGGGGTTGCTTGAAGCGCTACCCCTTTCCCTCCACCGATCGCGATGCCATGCCCGGCGGTGAGGCTTGTCACCTCGCCGGTTTCCCGGGACGATCCTGCAGCCGTGCCAATGGCGGGCTGGCGGACATCAACCAGGCCTTCGATGAGTGCGACGTTGGCACCATGGCCACGAAGCGTCACATCGAAGATGGTGCCGCGCGCCAGGACAGAGCCCCCGCCGGCCGCCACGACGAAGGGCCGCGGCTCATGTGCGACGACGAAGCGCGCCCGCCCACGCAGCAGCGCCAGGTCGCGCCGCTCGGCCGAGAGCATGACGCGCACGCGGCTGTCGGCATCGAGGATCAGGCGGGATCCGTCAGCAAGCCGGAATGTCCGCACTTCTCCGGGCGACGTGGTGAGACTCGCCTCGGAAACCGGTGCTTTGCCCGTTCCGTCCGCCTGGATGAGCGGATGGCCGGGGCCCATCGCGCGCATTGCAACCACGGTCAGGCCGACGAGCATGGGAACGGACGCAAGAAGCAACAGCAGCATGAGGACCGGGCTGCCCATCATCCGAGCGAGCACCATGGGCTGTCGGGTGGGACGACGTGCATCCGGTACCTTGACGGCCAGCTTCAGCCCTTTCCCGAGGCTGAACACTTCGCTGATATGGCTGTAGGCCTGGCGATGGGCCGGATCGGCGGCGAGCCAGGTCTCGAACTCCACGCGCTGCGTCTCGGCTTCGGGACCGCGCATGAGGGCAAACCACATGGCAGCGTCCTCGCGCAACTCGGGCGTTCGCGATCCATCTAACTGTGTCATTCGGTTCCAAGAGCCGTGGAGATGTGTGCCAGTGCCCGCCCGACATGATATTGGACGGTGGGGATGGAGATGCCGAGCCGCTCGGCGATCTCGCGATAGGTCAGTTCTTCGAGGCGGTGAAGCAGGAACGCCTCGCGGGTCCGGTCGGGAAGGCCCTGCACGGCATCCTCGTAGCGCGCCATGAGGGCTCCATACGCGAGGGCTTCCTCCTGGGCGGGCGGCACTGCAATGTCGGCTCCTTCGCCGATGGCGACATGGGCGGCGGCCATGCGGCGCGAGCGGCGGCGGCTCCGTTCGAACAGGAGATTGCGTGCTATGCGCTGGAGATAGGGCGCCGGGTTGGTCAGGCGCTCGCGCGCCATGAAGGCGGCGAGCCGCGCGAAGGCTTCCTGCACGAGATCGGGCGCCTCGTCCGTCTCGCCGATGCGACGACGAAAGTAGCGAGTGAGGCGCGGCGCTTCCGCCCGGTAAAGCCCCTCGATCCTGCAGGCCTTGCCGCCAGTCTCGTGCCCGTCTTCACCGGGGGCCGGGTCGGCGGGTTGCGCAGCGATGCGGCGTTCGCCGGCAAGCGCCCGGGCATGTCGCATTGGCATGGAAACGCACGACCTCATCGGGCCAGCAGTCGTCGCGCCCCGGGGCGGTCCGGGGTTGGCGAGAGCTAGCGACGCGCGAGGTCTTTAGAAAAAACCCCTGCCACCCGACCGCAGGGACGGATGTAGTGATGCCTGGCAGAACAGGAGGAAGGCGGGTGCCGGCGATCAACGCCTCCGCAGCCCATGATAGCCAAAGGTGCAAAGGGCGCAAGACGCCGGGTCAAGCCTGATCGGTAACGGCCCTGCGCAATTCGGCGATGCGCGACTGGCATAAGGCATGGACGCGCTGCCCAAGGACCTCGGCATGACCGGCGAGCCATTCCAGGTCCTCGCGGCTGATCTTGTAATGGCGCGAATAGCGGCCCTTGCGATAGGCGTCCTTCAATTTCTGGTAGAGCGCGCGCTCCCGCCGCGTACCGCGCGGCCAGATGTCGAAGAGGCTGCGGTCGATATCCTCGGCAAGGTCTCGCAGAAACAGAATGTTGTGATCGTAAGGGGTATAGAAGGTGAAGGTGAGCAATAGGCCCTGGTAGAGATTTTCGACCGTTTGATGGAGGAGAAACGCCGCCTCATTACAATAGTCCCTTTCAATCGCGACCTTTGCCAGATCGAAGAACCGAGTTGCGTCACCGATATACTTCGAAAAATATTCTTCGGCAGCCGCCAAGGCCATGTCCGGTGTCTTGGGAACCGGCGTTTTCAGCGGCCGATCGTCGGATTCGTAGAGAAGGATGCCGTCGTTGAGGATATTCATGAAAAACAGTCGGCCATGCGCCAGCCCGTCGTTCACCTCCTGCAGCGAGTGGACGATGAAATTGGCGGGCGTACCAAGCGTCTTCTCGAAATTATAGGCGGTGACGATCCGCTGGTCGGTCTCATCCCAATAGGTCGCACGATCCGTCAGGTCCTTCTGGTTGACGATCAACAGGAGGTCATAGTCGGACTTGTACCGGTTGGCATCGAGCGGGGCGTCCACCCAGTCACCGCGGGCGTAGGATCCGAACAATATGATCTTGAGGATCCGGCCGGACTTGCGCCGCCCCGTCGCCGCGACGGTGGCGTCGCGAAGCCCCTGGAACAGCATCTCCACGACAAGGTCCAACTCGCGCTGCTTGTGTAGCGGCAGATGATCGAGATCGCTCCGCATGGCTCAGACTTGGCGCGCTCTGCCAAGGAAGGGGACGGCGATGCGCAAAGCGTGCGAACTCCAGATGCGTGGGCGGGACCGGTTGCTATGCATGTGATGCGAGCGAGCGGCACAAATATAGAACGGGAAAGCGTTGGAGCACAAGGTTGGAGGCAGCCGCTCCAAAAGCGGGCCAAGATCCGTCGCCGATCGACACCGACGGGCCGATTAACGTCCAGCGCTCCCCCGACGAGAACGGTCTGGCGACGCGGGCCGGTGACTTCCACGAGATCTAACTTCCCCGCGATGGTGGCGATCGGCATGGACCAGACCGGATCGTCGACTGGGGTCGCGTGAAATTCCAAGCGTGCCGGATGCCGTGACCCTGTTCCTGTGCATCGAAGCGGGCAGGGGCATTGGCGGTTGTCTGGCCGGGATTATGCCATCGATTGCCAGGAGGTAGCGAACTGCGGGTGCGATTCGCCCCCCATCATGGCGCCGGTCCGGTACCGGTCGCTGGGGACCGCGAGGAGATGCCTAGCAATACCAGCGACGCCCTGACGCCTCAGCCGTGTTTCTGGGACTCTATGCTCTAGCCCGCGGTCAGTTCCCGGACCTGGGCGGAGGCCCGCATGACCCCGACAAAGCTGCTCATTGGACAAATCCTCATAGTGCTTGCGATCATCCTCGCGGGCATCTGGACCGCCACGCAATGGACCGCGGCGCAGCTCGCCTATCAGCCGGAGCTTGGCGCCCCCTGGTTCGTCTTGCTGGGCCAGCCGATCTATTATCCCTGGTCGATCTTTCCCTGGTGGTTTTCGTTCGACGCCTATGCACCCGTCGTGTTCGACAAGGCGGGTGCCATCGCAGCCACTGGCGGGTTTTTTGGCTGCGGCGCCGCAATCTTCGGTTCGGTATGGCGCGCGCGCCAGTCCAAAAACCTGACCACCTATGGCTCGGCTCGCTGGGCGACCCACCGGGACATCAAGGGTGCCGGGCTCCTCGACCAGCGCGGCGTCGTGCTGGGGCGCGTCGGCCGCTATGACCTGCGCCACGATGGGCCCGAACATGTCATGGCGTTTGCGCCCACCCGGTCGGGCAAGGGGGTCGGGCTTGTCGTCCCAACCCTGCTTTCCTGGACCGGCTCTTGCCTCGTCCACGACATCAAGGGCGAGAACTGGCAACTGACCGCCGGCTGGCGCGCCCGCTTCTCGCACTGCCTGCTGTTCAACCCTACCGACGCTCGCTCGGCGCGCTACAATCCGCTGCTCGAGGTCCGGCGCGGGGTGAACGAAGTCCGCGACGTCCAGAATATCGCCGACATCCTTGTTGACCCTGAAGGCGCGCTGGAGCGTCGCAATCACTGGGAGAAGACCAGCCATTCGCTGCTGGTCGGCGCTATCCTCCATGTCCTCTATGCCGAGGAAGAGAAGACGCTCGCCCGCGTCGCGACCTTCCTCTCGGACCCGCAACGCAGCTTCGCTGCGACCTTGCGGAGGATGATGGCCACCAACCATCTCGGTACGTCAGATGTGCCGCAGGTCCATCCCGTGGTCGCTTCTGCCGCCCGTGAACTACTCAATAAGAGCGAGAACGAACGCTCCGGCGTGCTGTCGACCGCCATGTCGTTTCTCGGCCTTTATCGAGATCCGACCGTCGCTGCAGTGACCGCCGCCTCCGAATGGCGCATCGCCGATCTCGTCGGCGCGGCGCATCCGATCTCGCTCTACCTCGTCGTGCCGCCGTCCGACATCAGCCGCACCAAGCCGCTGGTTCGCCTCATCCTCAACCAGATCGGCCGCCGGTTGACCGAGGAACTGCACGGCGTCGGCAAGGACGGCGAGACCGCACAGGGCCGACATCGGTTGCTGATGATGCTCGACGAGTTCCCGGCGCTGGGAAGGCTCGACTTCTTCGAGACGAGTCTCGCTTTCCTGGCGGGCTACGGGGTGCGCGCCTTCCTGATCGCGCAGAGCCTGAACCAGATCGAGAAGGCCTATGGCGAGCATAACGCCATTCTCGACAACTGCCATGTCCGCGTCGCCTTTGCGACCAACGACGAGCGAACCGCCAAGCGGATTTCGGACGCGCTCGGTACGGCGACTGAACAGCGCGCGATGCGCAACTATGCGGGGCACCGGCTCGCGCCCTGGCTCGCGCACGTCATGGTCAGCCGCCAGGAGACTGCGCGGGCTCTGCTAACGCCCGGCGAGGTGATGCAGCTTGCATCCACGGATGGGCTGGTCCTGATCTCCGGACACCCCCCGATACGCGTGAAGAAGCTGCGCTATTACGAGGATCGCCGATTCACAGAGCGGCTCTCGCCTGCACCGATACTGGATGGCGCTGGCTACCCCGACCTCCCGGCAGCTCGCCCGGATGACTGGGCTGGACAGGTTCGCGGCGCTGACATTCGCCTCTCTGCCCGCAATGATGCCGATGGAGGAGCCGACGCCGGCGGCCTCGAGCAGGCTCGTCACCCCGCGCACGAGATCGAACCCGCAGTCGTCATCGAGCCAGAGGTCGCCGACCCGCTGGGCCTTGGCGAAGACGATGGCGATCAGGCTGCCTCCGCCCAAGCGATGGATCGGGTCCAGCAGCTCGGCACCGTGCGCACGGTCTACGGCCTCGATGCCGCCTCCGGCCGTCCCGACGACCTCCAGTTGGGGCTTTGATCATGGAAAAGATCCGCCATCAGCTGTTCCTGCCCAAGCCGGTGTCCGATCGGCTGGAAGCGCTTGCCGCCAGGCCCGGCGCCAGCAAGTCGGCCATCCTCGTCGATGCAGTCACTGCCTGGCTCAATCGCCGGGGTGCATCGGAGCTGGAGGATCGGTTCGCGCTCCGCCTCGACCGGCTCACGCAGGCGATCGGTCGGGTCGATCGCGACACCTATGTGATCCTCGAGACGCTCGCCCTCTTCATCCGGTTCGAACTCGCGATCCAGACGCCGCTCGCCGAAAACGACCAGGCGGGCCGGGCGCTTGGCGCCAAGAGATTCGAAGCGTTCGTGACCCAGGTCGGACGGCAAGTCTCGACCGGACGGCGCACCGTGGCTGGTTCTTCAAGGAATGGCGAATGAGCGGCCGCCCAGCCTTCGCAGGACCGGCAACCTCGGCTGAGCGCCGTCGCCGGATGCTGATCACGGCGCTAGGCCGCGACATTGCCGCCGCGATGCGCGACAGCCAAGTCACCGAGATCATGGTGAATCCGGACGGCGCGCTACGGCTTGACCGTCTTGGCGAAGGCCGTACCGATACCGGGGCCCGCATCGAACCCGAACAGGTCGAGCGGATCATCCGGCTGGTGGCGAGCCACGTCCGTGCGGAGGTCCATGCCGAGCACCCGATCCTATCGGCCGAGCTGCCGCCGCATATCGAGGGCTGCGCTGGCGAGCGCTTCGAAGGCGTGCTGCCTCCGGTGTCGTCCGCACCCTGTTTCTCCATCCGCAAGCCTGCCACGAGGCTGCACACGCTCGACGACTATATCGCCGATGGGTTGATGTCGGAGGCCCAGGCAGACGCCCTGCGCGCCGCTGTCACCCAGCGCTACAACATCCTCGTCGCTGGCGGGACCAGCTCGGGCAAGACGACCCTCGCCAATGCGCTGCTCGCCGAGATGGCCCCAGAACATTCGGGGCTCGATAGCCGCGTCATCCTCATCGAGGACACGCGCGAACTGCAATGCCCGCTGCCCGACACGGTGGCGCTCCGCACCCGACCACCCTATGTATCTATGACCGAGTTGGTGCGCTCGACCATGCGCCTGCGTCCCGATCGCATCGTGGTCGGCGAGGTCCGCGGCCCCGAAGCGCTCGACATGCTCAAGGCCTGGAATACCGGTCACCCCGGCGGGATCGCGACCGTCCACGCCAACAGCGCCCTGGCCGCACTCTACCGCATCGAACAGTTGGTACAGGAGGCGGTCGTCACCGTGCCGCGCCAACTGGTCGCCGAGGCGATCGACATCATCGTCTTCATCGCCGGGCGCGGCGTCGACCGCCGCGTCGCCACGATCGCGCGTGTCGCCGGGCTCGACCCCGACACCGGCGCCTACGCGCTCGCCGATCTTTCCAAGCTCAATCCCCCCAAGCCCAGCCCGAAGGAGACCTGACCCATGACCTTTGCCCCCAATCCCCGCCGCATCGCCAACCGCTCGTCGCTTGTCGGCGGCGCGACCGGCCTCGCGTTGGCGCTCGCCACTCAGGTCCAGGCGGCCGGCTCCGGCATGCCGTGGGAAGAACCACTGCAGCAGGTGCTCGAATCCGTGCAGGGCCCGGTAGCCAAGATCGTCGCCGTGATCATCATTATCGTGACCGGCCTGACGCTCGCTTTCGGCGAGAGCGCGGGCGGGTTCCGGCGACTGATCCAGATCGTCTTTGGTCTCTCCATCGCCTTTGCCGCCTCCAGCTTCTTCCTGTCCTTCTTCAGCTTCGGCGGCGGAGCATTGATCTCGTGACCGGCGCCATGTCCTCCGGATCAGAGCATATCGACGGCTACGAGGTGCCGATCCACAGCGCGCTGGGTTCGCCGCTTCTGCTGGGCGGCGCACCGCGGGGCCTCGCGATCATCAACGGCACGCTGGCGGCCGCGGTCGGCCTCGGCCTGCAGCAATGGCTGGCCGGGGTGCTACTCTGGGCCGTCGGCCATAGCATCGCTGTGATGGCCGCCCGCCGTGATCCCGATTTTGCGCCGGTCCTCCTGCGCCACATCCGCCAGAAGGGATATTTCGCATGCTGAGGCGCCTGAAATGATGTTCCTAGGCGAATATCGCGCGTCCGCGGAGCGGCTTGCCGATCACCTGCCCTGGGCAGCGCTGGTTGCCCCTGGCGTGGTGCTGAACAAAGACGGCAGCTTTCTGCGCGTTCTTGCCTTCCGGGGACCCGATCTGGAATCCGCCACCGAGGCCGAACTGGTCTCCGCCTGCGCGCGGGCGAACAACGCGCTCAAGCGGCTCGGCAGTGGCTGGGCGCTGTTCTTCGATGCGGAGCGGCGCGAAGCGCAGGCCTATCCCGACAGCGCTTTTCCTGATGCGGCAAGCTGGCTCGTCGATCGGGAGCGGCAGGCGGCGTTTGAGGCGGCCGGCACGCATTTCGAAAGTCGCTATCACCTGACCCTTACCTGGCTGCCGCCGGCAGATGCCACCGACCGCGCGGGCCGGGGTCTTATAGAGCGGCCCGATGGCGAGAACTCTCGCGATTGGCGCGGCGCACTGGACAGTTTCGTTGCCGAGACCGACCGCGTGCTCGACCTGCTCTGCGGCTTCATGCCGCAGGTGCGACCGCTCGACGATGGCGAGACGCTGACATTCCTGCATGGCGCCATCTCCGACCGTCAGCATAGGGTCGCCGCGCCGGAGACGCCGATGTATCTCGATGGGCTGCTTGCAGATACGCCGCTGGTCGGCGGGCTTGAACCGCGCCTTGGCGACCTGCATGTCCGCACGCTGACCATCCTCGGCTTCCCGAGCCTTAGCCGTCCGGGCATCCTCGATGCGCTCAACCATCAGGACTTTGGGTATCGCTGGGTCACGCGCTTCATCGCGCTCGACAAAAGCCAAGCGACCAAGACGCTCACCTCGCTCCGGCGCCAATGGTTCAACAAGCGCAAGTCTATCACCGCGGTTCTCCGCGAGGTGCTCTATAATTCGCCGGCGCAACTGCTCGACAGCGACGCCGACAACAAGGTCGTCGATGCCGATCAGGCCCTCCAAGCGCTTGGCGGCGATCATGTCGCCTTCGGCTACCTGACCACGACGATCACGGTCAGGGACCGGAGCCGGGCGGCGGTGGAGGACAAGGTCCGCGCGGTCGAGAGGATCGTCAACGGGCTTGGCTTCACCTGCGTCCGCGAGACCGTCAACGCGGTCGAGGCCTGGCTCTCCTCGCTGCCGGGCCAGACTTACGCCAATGTCCGGCAACCGCTGGTGCATACGCTCAACCTCGCGCACCTGATGCCGCTTTCGTCGGTATGGGCCGGGCCGGTGCGCAATGGGCACCTCGACGGACCGCCACTGCTGGTTGCGAAGACCGCCGGCTCGACGCCGTTCCGGCTTTCCAGCCATGTCGGTGGTGTGGGGCACATGATGGTCGTCGGGCCGACGGGCGCCGGCAAGTCGGTGCTGCTGAGCCTCATCGCGCTGCAATTCCGCAGATACCCGGGCGCACAGGTCTATATATTCGACAAGGGCAACAGCGCGCGGGCGGCCGTACTGGCGATGGGCGGCGCCCATCACGCGCTCGGCTCGGCCGAGGCCGACGGCGAGACGCTTGCATTCCAGCCGCTTGCGAACATCGAGGATGCGGGCGAACGAAGCTGGGCAGCAGATTGGATCGCGGCGCTGCTCGCGCACGAGAGCTTGATCGTGACGCCGGAAGTCAAGGACGCGATCTGGACCGCGCTCGGTAGTCTTGCTTCCGCGCCGCGCGAGGAGCGAACCCTGACCGGGCTCGCGCTGCTGCTCCAGTCGAACGCGCTGCGCATCGCACTCCAGCCCTATACGCTCGAAGGCCCGTATGGCCGGCTGCTCGATGCCGCCGAACAACATCTTGAGCTAGCCGACGTCCAGTGCTTCGAGACCGAGGCGCTGATGGGCCAGGCCGGCGCTGTCGCGCCCGTGCTGACCTATCTGTTTCATCGGCTGGAAGAGCGGTTCGATGGCCGCCCGACCTTGCTGATCCTCGACGAGGCCTGGATCTTCCTTGACCATCCGCTTTTTGCCGCGCGCATCCGGGAATGGCTGAAGGTGCTGCGCAAGAAGAATGTAGCTGTGCTGTTCGCGACGCAAAGCCTTGCAGACATTGCGGGCTCCGCGATCGCGCCGGCCATCATCGAAAGCTGCCCGCAGCGGATCCTGCTGCCCAACGATCGGGCGATCGAGCCACAGGGGCATGACATCTACGCGCGCTTCGGCCTCAATGACCGGCAGGTCGAGCTGATCGCGCGGGCCACGCCCAAGCGCCACTATTACCTCCAGTCCGCACGCGGCAACCGGCTGTTCGAACTGGGGCTTGGCCCGATCGCGCTGGCCTTGTGCGGCTCGTCGGATCCCGCAGCGCAAGCCCGGATCGATGCGGTCCTCGCCGAGCATGGGCGCGGCCGTTTCGCCGAAGCCTTCCTGCGCGATGCCGGCCTCGACTGGGCGGCCGACCTCGCTGCCGATTTCCCCGCTCCCGACATCCAAGCCCCCCACGAAGGAGAGACGTAATGCATAGTCCCCATCGAAAGCACATGATTGCTGCCTTGCTCGGCCTCGGCGCGTGCGGCGCGCTTAGCATGGGCGCGATGACGATGACGGCGAGCCCGGCATACGCCCAGTTCGGCGGCGTTGTGTTCGATCCGAGCAACTATGCGCAGAACATCCTGACCGCCGCACGCACGCTGCAGACCGTCAACCAGCAGATCCAGCAACTCCAGAACGAAGCGCAGATGCTGGTCAACATGGGCAAGAACCTGACGCGCATCGACTTCCCGCAGCTCGACGCCCTCAAGCGCAAGCTCACCGAAATCGACCGGCTGATGGGCCGCGCGCAGGCCATCGACTTTCGGGTCGGCCAGCTCGACGACAAGTTCCAGTCGCTGTTTCCCCAGGACTTCAGCTCGGCACTGCGCACCGATGACCGCGTGCGCGACGCGCGGGGGCGCCTCGACGCCAGCATGGGCGCGTTCCGCCAGACGATGACCGTGCAGGCCCAGGTGGTCGAGAACATCCAGTCGGACACCGAGGCGCTGACCGACATCGTCGCGCGCAGCCAGGGTGCCGAGGGATCGCTCCAGGTCAGCCAAGCGACGAACCAGCTTCTCGCGCTCACGGCCAAGCAGCAGTTCCAGCTCCAGCACATGATGGCCGCGCAGTTCCGCAGCGAGGCCATCGAGCAGGCGCGCCGGGCAACGCAGGCGACGGAAGCCCGTGCAGCGACGAAGAAGTTCCTCGGTTCCGGATCGGCCTACACGCCTGAATAGCCCCCTCGGGCTCCAGGCTGATCCGGTGCTCGGTCGGCGGCGCTCCCTCTCATGCCGTCGATCGCCGTCGCGGGGCGCGGTCCAGCTTCCCAGCCGCGCCCCGCGACACCTCTTCGCTCCATCAGGAAGGCAGTCAATTGAACGACCTCAATGTCATCGATCGCTTCCTTCAGGCGTTCATCACCTACATCGACAGTGGGTTCGGACTGCTTGGGCCTGATGTCGGGTTCCTGACTGCGACGCTGATCGGCATCGACATCACGCTTGCCGGACTGATCTGGGCGATGGGCGGCGAGAACAATGTCATCGGGCGATTCCTGCGCAAGATCCTGTACGTCGGCGCGTTCGCCTTCATCCTGAACAGCTTCTCTCGCCTAGCCGACATCATCTTCCGCTCGTTCACGCAGGCGGGCCTTACGGCCGGTGGCGGAACGCTCTCGCCCGATGACCTGCTCAAGCCCGGGCGGCTTGCGGGGACGGGCTTCTCGGCGGCATGGCCCCTGCTCGAACAGGCCAGCGAGATGGTCGGGTTCACCACCTTCTTCGACAATTTCCTGACGATCATCGTCCTGCTCTTCGCCTGGGCGCTGGTGATCGTCGCCTTTTTCATCCTCGCGGTGCAGATGTTCGTCTGTATCCTCGAGTTCAAGCTGACCACGCTGGCTGGCTTTATCCTCGTGCCCTTCGCTCTCTGGAACCGAACGAGTTTCCTTGCCGAGCGCGTGCTGGGCAACGTCGTGAGCGCGGGCATCAAGGTGATGGTCCTTGCCGTCATCGTCGGCATTGGTTCGAACTTCTTCACCGAGTTCGCGCAAGCGCTCCAAGGCCAGGAGCCCGATATCGGCCAAGCCATGAGCCTCGTGCTCGCCAGCCTGTCGCTGTTTGGCCTCGGCATCTTCGGCCCGTCGGTCGCCTCGGGTCTTGTCGCCGGCGCACCGCAACTCGGTGCCGGCGCAGCGCTGGGTACTACGGTCGGCGCGGTCGGCGTGACCATGCTGGCCGGTGGCGCCGCTGCCGGTGGCGTGCGGGCGCTTGGCGGGGCAGCACTCGGCGCAGTGCGATCCGGCACGGCAATGGGGTCCGCGGTATCGACCGCCTACCATCTCGGTCGCGAAACCGCGGCCACGCCTTCGGTGGGCGCTGGATTTGGCGGCGTAGCGCGGGCCGCCGGCCATGCCGCGAAGTCCCGCGCCAGCAATGCGCTTGGGTTGGGCGAGGACGCAGCCGGCGGACGTCAGGCGGCATGGAACGCACTCAACGAGAACTCGACCCAGATTTTTTCGGCGTCGTCTCAGGGTCGTGAGGCCGGTGTTGGAGAAACCGGCACGCCCGCATGGGCACGCGCGATGCGCGACCAGCAGACCAATCGTCACCGGCGTCAACTTGCCATCCACAGCATAAGCCAAGGCGACCGTGGCGGCGCCTCCGCCACCCCCGACATCAAGGAAAGGAACGACTGAGCCATGTTCTTCAAACGAAGTGCGCAGCGCTACGGGCGCACACCACCTCCTGAGACACCGTACCAGCGTGCGGGCCAGCTCTGGGATGACCGGATCGGCTCTGCCCGGGTGCAGGCGCGCAACTGGCGGCTAATGGCGTTGGGATGCCTTGCGCTGGCCGCCGGCACCTCCGTCGGCCTTGCTTGGCAGTCGCTGCAAAGCCGCGTGACGCCCTATGTTGTGGAGGTCGATCGGCTTGGCGAGGCGCGGTCGGTTCAGGCTGCCGATGTCGATTACCGGCCGACCGACAGCCAAGTTGCGTGGTACCTGTCGCATTTCATTAGCAATGTCCGCTCGGTATCGCTCGACCCAGTTCTGATGCGCCGAGACTGGCTCGAAGCTTATGACTTCGCCACTAAGCGGGGCGCGCAATTTCTAGGAGACTATGCCCGCTCTGCCGCGCCCTTCGCCAATCTCGGCGAGCGCACCGTGTCGGTGCAGGTCACGAGCGTCGTGCGGGCGTCGGACAAGTCGTTTCAGGTAAAATGGACCGAGACGGCCTACGAGCGTGGCTCGCAGTCCGGCACCGGTCGCTGGACCGCCATCCTCACCACCGTCACGCGTCCGCCGGTCTCGGCCGATGTACTGCGCAAGAACCCGCTTGGCATCTACGTCGATGCAATCGACTGGAGCCGCGAATTGGACGGCGACACCCGCGTGCCCCGTGCGCCTGCTGCGTTACCTGCCTACGCATCCTCGACTGCCGCAGGCTCGACCAGACTAGACCAGACCGATGTCCCCTCGACGCTCAGCCCGGCGCCCGAAACCCCGGCGGCCAACATCCAGGAGATACAGCCATGAAGCCGACCACCCTCATAGCGCTTTCCAGCATTTTCGCCGCCATGCCGGCACTCGCCCAGCCGCAGGCGACTTCGGGAACGGTCCGTCATATCGCGAACGCAAACCGTGTCGCGACGTTCCGGCCAACGTCGTCCGGGTTCATCGGCGGCGCCCAGGTCTATCCCTGGACGGAGGGCACGATCTACACCGCCTACACGGCGCCCGGCTTGGTGACCGACATCGTCCTCCAGCCCGGTGAATCGCTGATCGCAGTGGCGAGCGGCGACACCGCACGCTGGGTGATAGGCGATACCACCAGTGGCTCCGGCGAAACGAAGCAGACGCATCTGCTCGTGAAGCCCTTCTCGGTCGGTCTCGCTACCAATCTTGTCGTGACGACGGACCGTCGCACCTATCATGTTCGGCTTGTCAGCACTTTGGCGACCGCGCTGGCGTCGATGCGTTGGACCTACCCGCGGGATGAGTTGCTGGCGCTCCGTCGCAAAGCGGAAACCGAGCGAGCCGCCGCGCCAGTCGCGACGGGATTGTCGGTCGACACGCTCAACTTCAATTACACGATCAGCGGGGACAAGCCGAAGTGGCGTCCGATGCGTGCATTCGACGACGGCCAGCGCACCTATGTAGAGTTTCCCGCATTGCTAGGGAGCAGCGAGGCACCGCCCCTGTTCCTTGTCGGTAGCGACGGTAAGGCCGAACTGGTCAACTACCGGCTGAGTGGCCGTTTCTACATCGTCGACCGGATCATTGACGCCGCTGAACTCCGGCTCGGTCTAAAAAAGCAGAAAATCGTGCGCATCGACCGATTTACGCCACCGGCCAAACGGAGGGACTCATGACCGAGACCGAGGCAACCGCGCCGGAGGCATCGAGGGTGGCGCCCCAAATCGTTCCGGCAAAACTCGATCCCGAGACCCTCGCTCTCCGTTCACGCCCGGCACGCGCAGTGCGCTTCCGCAAGGGTGCGATCATCATCATAGCAGCGCTTGGGTCGGTCAGCCTGACGGGGATCGCCTGGATGGCGCTGAAGCCGCCGATGTTCATCAGGCAAGGCCAGGAGAGCGAGTTGTCCCAGCCCATGTCGAAACCGGCATCCGTCGCGCTCTCCGGCCTGCCGACCAGCTACGACGACGCGCCGAAACTCGGACCGCCGCTTCCAGGCGACCTTGGTCGGCCGATCCTGCGGGCGCTGCAAGAAGCAGAGGGCATAGCCCCATCCGATACCTCCAAAGCCGAACGCCAGCAGCATCTCGCCGATCTCAAGGCCGCACGGGAATCTGGATTGATGGCGCAAATGCAGTCGAACCGCGTTGCTCCGGTTTCTCTGGAAGTCGATCTCGCCCCAAGCGTGTCAGGTGCAATGCCAAGGCCAGTCGCAACTGGCACGCGCAAGGAGCAGTTCGCTTCCGCGCGGGATAACGACAGCAACCTCAACTCCGGCAATGTAGTTGCGCCGGTCTCCCCCAACAGCCTGCTTGCAGGCACCGTCATCTCGGCCAGCCTCATCACCGGTCTGAACTCCGACCTTCCCGGCATGGTCACAGCGCAGGTGACCCAGAACGTCTTCGACACGGTGACGGGCAAAATTCTGCTGGTGCCGCAGGGGTCCCGGTTGATCGGCAAATATGACTCCATCGTCGCGTTCGGCCAGTGTCGCGCGCTCGTCGTGTGGCAGCGCCTGATCCTGCCGGATGGCGGCTCGATCCGGCTCGACAATATGCCCGGGACCGATCCTTCTGGCTATTCGGGTGTCGCCGACAAGGTCAATTTTCACACTTGGACGCTTCTCAAGGGCGTTGCGATCGCCACTTTGCTCGGCATTGGCTCGGAACTGTCTATTTCGGGTAAAAGCGATCTGGTTCAGGCAATCCGCGAGTCCGCCCAGTCGAACACCGCCCGCGCTGGAGACCGGATCACACAGCGCAACCTCGACATCCAGCCGACCGTCACGATCCGGCCCGGGTCACCCGTTCGCCTTCTGGTGACCCGCGATCTCATCCTGGCACCCTATCAGAGCAGGACAAGCTGACATGGTCGAACTCAAGCTAGGGAAGCTGCCCGACCGCACCCCGGTCAAGCTGACCATCACGATCACCCCCGACTTGCAGGCCAAGCTTCAAGCCTATGCTGCTGTATATGCCTCGAACTATGGCATTGAAGAACCGGTCGTGGATCTTGTGCCAGCCATGCTGGCCGCGTTCCTCGACAGCGATCGCGGCTTCGTGCGATCGCGCGAAGCTGCGGCACGGAGGCAGAGATGATCGAACGCGCTTGGGAGAAGAAGATCGAGCCGCTCACCGTGCGTATATCGACAGCTGTTCGGATCACTGGCCTCAGTCGGTCTCGGATCTATGAACTCATCCAGTCCGGAGACCTTGAAACAACAAAAGTCGGGCGAGCCACCTTGGTCCAGTATCGAAGCCTGAAGCTGCTGACGGAGAATACCAGTCCCGTCACTGAGGGACCGCCCTAACAGGTCGCGGAAAAAGGCGCCCCATGGTCGCCAGCGCCCCTAACCTCGCAGTTACGGGCGGAGGGGCTTGGCCATTTCAGGGTGAGATTGAGCGAGATCTGCCTTGTTCGGCCGGTCCTTGGCGCAATGAGCGGCATGACTAGGCCGCTGCCAGCAGTTTGGGTAGTCTGATTAGGTTGTAGGCGGCAGCCTTTCTTTTTCGGGCAATGGAGATGCTCCCAATGATGGAAGGTCTCGCCCCGGCTGCACGATAAGGACATCGGTCCTTTGGCTTCGCGATAGCCCCGCGCCTATGCGGCGATTGTTTCCTACACCTGCCAGAAATGGCCTGCATCGGCAAATTAGCGGTTTTTGCCAAAAAGGTCGGTTAGGAGCTTGCCCGTATAGAGGACAGTTCGAACACCGCCTTGCTGGTGGCGATGGCTTGCCCCCCCATCAGGCAGCTTGGAGCGCGTACTCAGTCGGGGCGTACTCTTACCATCATCCAGCAGTGTCAACCATTCGCGCTGCCCTGGCCGAGACGGGACATGACCATAGCCAGTGAGTCTGATAATAGGGATGGATGACTTACAACACGGGCCCATATCCGTTCATCGCCAAGGGCGCGAGCGCGGAACTGTTCGATATTGGCGGGGGGCGGGCACTCAAGCTGTTTGGCGACAGCGTTTCTGACGAGATGATCGCGCGCGAGGCGGAGGTATCCATCTGTGCCGGCGCCTGCGGCGTGCCGACCGCAGCGGCGATCGGGAGGCAGACATGGCAAGGTCGGCGGGGTATCATTTATCCTCGGCTTGAAGGCTCGACGCTGATGAACTGGATACGGCGCAACCCGATGCGAGCCGGCTGGGCGCTGGACCGGATGGGTGAAATCCAGGCTGCCATGCACAGGGCCGGCGAGCGGCGAGCAGGGGGCGGGACGCTGCGATCGCTCAAGCAGGTGCTTACGACCGATATCGCTTATGGTCCTGCACCCGCCGCGCTGCAACGGGTAGCCATCACCTATCTGGAGACGCTACCCGACAGTGACGCATTGAGCCACGGCGACTTTCATCTGGGTAATGTCATGATGACGCCGCAGGGGATGATGGTGATCGACTGGTCGAAGGCGGCGACTGGCCATCCTGCAGCGGACGCCGTGCGATCCGAAATGTTGATGCGCTTTGGCATCGGGCCGAGCGATTGGGTGACAAACCTTTGGCGGGACTGGGCGGCGGGGCGGTTGCGCAAGAGCTATCTAAGATCGAGCGAGATAACCGCGCGGGACATGAACCAATGGCGCCCCGTCGTGGCGCTGGCCTGGCTGCGCGCACGCGACGCTGGGCGCAGCCAAGCGTTCATGGGCTATCTGGAAAAAGCGTTGCAGAGGAGCGGGATCGGTAGCCTGCGCCCCTGATGACAATCAATTCGATCCGAAAAGATCTCGCGTGAAGATCTTGTCCGCCGCATCCTCTATATCCGGCGTCATGCGGTTGGCGATAATAATGTCGCATTCCTTTTTGAACGCGCCAAGATCGCGCACCACCTGCGATCCGAAAAACGCATCTTCTTGCATCGCGGGCTCGTAGACCACGACCTTTATACCCTTGGCCTTGATCCGTTTCATGATGCCCTGGATCGACGATTGGCGGAAATTGTCGGAGCCGGTCTTCATTACTAGGCGGAAGACACCGACTTTCTTCGGGCGCTTGGCGATGATTTGGTCGGCTAGAAAGTCCTTGCGCGTATGGTTGGCTTCCACGATCGCGCGAATGAGGTTCTGGGGCACCTCGGAATAGTTGGCGAGTAGCTGCTTGGTATCCTTGGGCAGGCAATAGCCGCCATAGCCGAAGCTCGGATTATTATAATGCGACCCGATCCGCGGATCGAGGCCGACGCCCGTAATGATCTGGCGCGAATCCATGCCATGGGCGATGGCATAGCTATCCAGTTCGTTGAAAAAAGCGACCCGCATGGCCAGATAGGTGTTGGCGAACAGCTTGATCGCTTCGGCTTCGCTCGGATCGGTGAACAGGATTTCCACATCCTTCTTGACCGCCCCCTGCAACAGCAGGTCAGCAAAGATGCGAGCACGGTCCGACCGTTCGCCCACGATGATGCGCGAGGGATGGAGGTTGTCGTGGAGTGCCTGGCCTTCGCGCAGAAACTCCGGGCTGAAGATCACTTGGTCGGTGTCGAGGCGACGGCGCACGTCTTCCACGAAACCGACTGGGATGGTCGATTTGATGACGATCGTCGCATCGGGGTTAGCCGCCTTGGCCGTGCGGATCACCGTTTCGACCGAGGAGGTGTCGAATTTGTTGGTGCCGACATCATAATTAGTCGGCGTCGCAACGAGCACATAATCGGCGCCGGCGAGGGCCTGTAGTGGATCGAGCGTGGCGGTGAGGTCGAGCGGGCGCGTGGCGAGGAAGTCTTCCAGTTCGGTATCGACGATCGGCGACTTGCGCGCATTCAGCATGTCGACCCGTGCCGCCATGATGTCGACAGCGATGACTTCATGATGCTGCGCCAATAGGACGGCATTGGAAAGCCCGACATAGCCTAGGCCGAAAACCGCGATCTTCATCGTTCGTCATTCCCCGCATCACGCGAAATTTCCACCGCACAGGGACAGCATGTGGGCTTCCCGGTGTATGCCTTTGGCGTCCCTGCGATGGAAGCGATCAACTTACAATCTTTAATCGCAAGCTTACAGACGCCTTTTTCGCTCTGTCGAAAATATATATGATAAATGTTTCTATCCGATTGTGAGGCGGCCTGCGATCTTCGTGTCTTATCTGATTGGGGCCGTTTGCGTCTGCGTCAAGCTGCTTCCTCGACTTTGTGATCGTTCCCATGGACCACCCGCTTCTCTCCGCGGTCGGCGCCTCAACAATGCGCCGTAGCGGCCATTTGCGAGGCCGCCCGACATGCGGCGCTGGTGGCAGCAGTGGTTCCAGAACCGCTCGCTCGGCATCAGTCATATCACTTGGCAAAGCCAGTCTGGTTCGCGCATGAAGAGCGCGAGTGGTATCGGTCCACATCGTTGCATTCACAGTAGTTTTTGGCGAAACCCATGAATCAGCGAAAGGTCAGGCCGTTAAGCTAACCTGCTGGTACTACTCAACTTAATTTCCGATGAGGCTCCTATAGATCTTCCCCGCTGCGGCAAATCGTGGCGGAGGCGCCGCCTAATTGCAGGTACGCGTCCTGGGATTATTCGCAGCATCCCGATGCCGTCACAATTGCCCACGAGCTGCCCAAAACATGAGTGGTCAGACGGGGGAGAGATGCTCGCCACATTGTGAAACTCTCCGGAGGCGAACCGTGTGGTATGCGACAAATGCTTTTAACCTCTTATCCCCCTGTCGGATAAAGATTTAAATGACTTGGCAAATTTTCGCTTTGCGCGCATGAAGCGCGTAGCAATTGCGGGGGTGCCCTGTAATCCGCCACATCATTCCTTAAGCTCAGGCGAGACATGATCAGCGATCCTATGAATATTGTTCCCGTCATCTTGTCGGGCGGATCGGGCACGCGGCTTTGGCCGGTTTCGCGACCTGAACGTCCCAAGCAGTTGCTGCCGCTGACCGCGGATCAGACCATGCTTCAGTTGACCGCTGTGCGGACCCAGAACTTTGCGGCCGCAGCCATTGGGCATCCGATCCTGGTGTCCAACGCCGCCCACGCCGACATTATCGACGAGCAGCTGAAACAAAGTGGTATAAACGATTATCAGGTCATCCTGGAACCGGTCGGTCGCAATACCGCTCCTGCCATCGCGCTGGCCGCGCTTGAAGCGCAGGCTGACGACGCACTGCTGGTGATGCCGAGCGATCATGTCATTGCCGACCTGCATGCTTTCCATGAAGCCATTGCCCGCGCCCTGCCGCTGGTCGCCAAGGGTTGGCTGGTGACGTTCGGCATCGCGCCTGATGGCCCGGAAACTGGCTATGGCTACATACAGATGGGCGATCTCTGCGGCGACGCCGTGCATGAAGTTGTGCGCTTCGTGGAAAAGCCCGACGTCTCAAAAGCGGAGCAGATGCTGGCGGAGGGTAATCACGCCTGGAACGCTGGGATTTTCCTTTTCCGTGCGGACGCCTATCTAGCCGCGATGAAAAAGCATCAGCCAACTATGATGGCTGCGGTGAAGGATTCGATGGAACGGGGCAAGCGGAATGGCGCGCACATCTTCCCAGACTCGATTACCTTCCATGACTGTCCGTCGGATTCCGTCGATTATGCGATCATGGAGCGCGAAGCGCAGGTAGCTTGCGTGCCGGTCAGCATGGGATGGTCGGATGTCGGAAGCTGGGATTCCCTGCATGCCGTGAGTGCTCGCAGCACCGAGCAAAATGCCGTGCGAGGCGACGCCCTATTGCTGGGCGCGCGCAACTGCCTGATCCATAGCGACGGACCGCGGGTGACGCTGGTCGATGTTGACGATCTGATTGTCGTCGTGTCACGCGGCGAGATCATGGTCTTGAAGCGCGGGGAATCCCAGAAGGTGCGCAAGGTCACCGAAGCCTTGAAGACGATCGCAGCAGCGGCAGCCAGCAACTGATTATATATTCTTGACCGTGCTCAAAGGCACGGCATTGGGAGATTTATGACGCAGAATGTTTCCATCGCTGGCCTGATGGCGCAATCCGGCGTCGCGTTCGGGACCAGTGGCGCGCGCGGGCTTGTAAGCGCAATGACCGACCGGGTCTGTTTCGCGTACACCGCTGCCTTCCTGCAACATCTGGCCGCGATCGGGCAATTTGCGCCCGGCGCCAAAGTGGCGATTGCCGGCGACCTGCGGCCGTCTAGTCCGCGCATTATGGCGGCCTGCGCCGCGGCGGTGCGGCATATGAGGGGAGAGGTCGAGTATTGCGGCTTCGTGCCGTCCCCTGCAGTCGCGGCCCATGGGTTCGCGCGAGGCATCCCGTCGCTGATGGTAACGGGCAGCCATATCCCGGATGACCGCAACGGCATTAAGTTCAACCGGACCGACGGCGAGGTGTTGAAGCCAGACGAAATGGCGATCCGGGCACAGGACGTGGTGCTGCCCGACCTGTTCGATGCGAACGGTATGCTGAAGGACGCCGCGCCCACAGAGCCGCTAGTAGATGTCGCCGCCACCTATGTGGCGCGCTATGCCGACGCCTTCGGGCCACAGGCGCTTGCGGGCCTGAGACTGGGCGTTTACGAACATTCGGCGGTCGGGCGCGATATATTGGTCGCACTGGTCAATTCGCTGGGTGGTACGGCCGTGTCGCTGGGCCGATCGGATCACTTCATCCCCGTCGATACTGAGGCGGTTCGGCCTGAAGATCAGGCGTTGGCGCGGCAATGGGCGGCGAAATTCGGACTAGACGCGATCCTGTCCACTGACGGGGATTCCGATAGGCCGTTGCTGGCCGATGAGAGTGGCGTTTGGATACGCGGCGATGTTCTGGGAATATTGAGTGCGCGGGCGCTGGGCATCGTGGCCATTGCGACGCCGGTCAGCTGCAACAGCGCGGTCGAACTGTCGGGGCTGTTCGGAGCCGTGCGGCGCACGCGAATCGGATCGCCCTTCGTTATCGAAGCGATGAACGGGCTGGTAGATGAAGGCCAGGAGAACGTGTGCGGGTATGAGGCCAATGGCGGTTTCCTGCTGGCGACGGCTGTAGAAGTCGACGGAAGGACATTGGGCGCGCTGCCGACGCGCGACGCGGTGCTGCCGATCCTGTCGGTGCTGGTCGATGCGAAGCGGCGAGGGGTGACGCTGTCGGCCCTTCAAATGCAATTGCCCGGGCGCTATACATTCAGCGAGCGATTGCAAGATTACCCGACGGCGCAGAGCCAGGCGCTGATAGCGCATCTACAACAGGGCGATGAAGCCGCTATGCTAGCGCGATTCACCGGAATGTTCGCGGAAATTGCTGGCGAGGCCGACGGGATCGATCGGACAGATGGCCTGCGCATCCATTTTACGGGCGGTGACATCATCCATCTGCGGCCGAGCGGCAATGCCCCGGAACTGCGTTGCTACACCGAAAGCGACAGCGTGGAGCGGGCGGCAACGCTCAACGGGGCGACGTTGGCGCTGATACGGGGTTATAACGCGCCAGCCTGAAGGCAGCGGGCGCTGGAACGTGCTGCTCTCAGGGTGCGCTTGAGTGCCCTTGGTAGCAACCTCATCGTAAGTTTCGCTAATGCCATATCATGGATCGGTATGTCGAAACTGGTGAGCCGATTAGTCGATTTTAACTGAATTGCAATGGACACGGCAACGTGTTTGAGCCATTGCTTCTTTTATCGTTGGCGCTCTTTTTCAGGGGCAGTCGGCACAGTCCGCGATGTCTCGGGATGTAGATTTTCCAATGGATGAGCATAATTATATGGGCGAAAATTCACCCATGATCAGAATCCGAAGCGTGCTGGGAAAGATCAAGCCCACCTTCTGGATACTCGTGATTATTCCCACTATGTTGTCAGCCATATATTTCGGTCTGCTGGCATCCGACGTATATACGTCCGAATCGAATTTCGTGGTCAAGAGCCCGGAACGCGAGCGTAGTGTAGGTGGCTTCGCTTCATTTTTCTCTGGCCAGTCGAGCTCCGGAGGCGACGATATTCATGCGGTCGGCGAATATATCAATTCGCGCGACGCGCTGCGCGATCTCAATACCAATCAACTCGTCCTCAAGGCTTACAGCCGGGATCAGATTTCAGTCTTCAACCGGTTCGGCTCATTGGGCGAAGCGGGCGAAGAAGAGCTGTATCGGTATTTTAAGAAGCGGGTGGAGGCAACCTATGACAGCAGTAAAACCGTCACAAAG
Source organism: Pseudomonadota bacterium (assembly GCA_021847605.1). Classification (GTDB taxonomy): domain Bacteria; phylum Pseudomonadota; class Alphaproteobacteria; order Sphingomonadales; family Sphingomonadaceae; genus Sphingobium. The sequence goes on from JAJZQN010000041.1 coordinate 29,091, forward strand.
TTGCGAGTCGAAGCTTACACGGCTCAGGATGCTTTTGCGATCAATAAGCGACTTCTGGAACTGGGGGAAAAGCTGGTTAACAAACTGAACCAGCGTAGCCGAACCGACCTTGTCAATTATGCCGAAAATGAAGTGGTCGAGGCGAAAGCTCGTGCAGCTGAGGCCGCAGTTGCGTTGTCGCGTTATCGTAACCAGCGCGGTGTAGTTGACCCTGAACGTCAGGCGACCATTCAGGTGCAACTTATTTCAAAGTTGCAGGACGAACTGATCGCGAACCAGACGCAGCTTGACCAATTGCTTCAGTTTGCCCCGGAGAACCCTCAGGTTTCCGTGCTACGTAAGCGTGTGTCGAGCATTCAACGTCAGATGAACGCTGAAACCGGAAAGGTTGCCGGTAATGTCGGCTCGTTGGCTGGCGCGGCGGCTGGATACGAAAAAGTACAGCAGGAAAATGAATTTGCATCCAAGCAACTGGCCAGCTCCATGGCTTCCCTTGAGGATGCGCGAAACGAGGCACGCCGGCAGCAGGTCTATATTGAAAGGATAGTCCAACCTAATCTCCCCGACGCCGCCAGCGGACCCAAGCGCCTCAAGGGCGTTGCTGCAACGTTGTTTCTTGGCCTCATCCTTTACGCCATCGTAACGCTCGCGATGTCTGCTATTCGAGAACATAAGCAATGATGACGCTGTACGAGCGGACATCGACAGGCTTACGTCGGTTGATGCGGTCGCTTGCGATACAAAAGCGTGTAATTTACGCGTTGCTGATGCGAGAAGCGCTGACGCGCTATGGGCGGCATAACATTGGGGTCTTCTGGCTGTTCGTAGAACCGATGACCTTCACGTTGGGCGTTACTTTGCTATGGACCGCGACGGGTGCATCGCATGGTAGTCAGTTGCCTATTGCTGCCTTCGCATTGACGGGATATTCTTCCGTACTTCTGTGGCGCAACATGCCGGGCCGATGCATTCACGCAATCGAGCCCAATGCATCTTTGATGTATCATCGCAATGTTCGCGTTATTGATATTTATCTCGCCCGGATCATTCTGGAAGGAATGGGTGCTACGTCATCATTCGTCGTATTAACTTTAATCTTCCACTTTCTGAACGTGATTGATTTGCCCGAGGACGTGTTCAAGATCATTATTGGCTGGTCGTTATTGGCTTGGTTCGGCGCTTCGCTGGCGCTTGCGTTGGGGACGTTGAGCGAGCGGTCCGAGATCGTTGAAAAGATTTGGCATCCAGGATCATATCTGTTGTTCCCGTTGTCCGGCGCAGCCTTCATGCTGAGCGCGATGCCCCCCGATTTCCAAAAAGGGGTTAAGTGGTTGCCGATGGTACATTGTACAGAATATATTCGCGAAGGCTATTTTGGATCAAAGGTCACATCGATCTACGACCTACAATATGTCGTGATCTTCAACATCGTCTTGACACTTATAGGGCTGTCGCAGCTGAAGATCGTTGCTAACCGAGTGACACCCGGGTGATAAAGTTAATTGACGTTAGTAAGGCGTATCATACGTCGACCGGCCGGTCTGTGGTGCTTGACCACGTGAACATGACGATCGAACGCGGTGAAAAGGTTGGTATACTGGGTCGCAACGGTGCCGGCAAATCCACGCTCGTACGATTGCTGGGGGGGGTAGAGCCGCCAACTTCTGGTGATATCAGATGGAATATGAGCATATCCTGGCCGCTGGCCTTTGGAGGTGCGTTCCAAAGCACTTTAACAGGTTTAGACAATCTGCGATTCATCTGCCGCATTTATGGCGTAGATTATCGTGATAAAGTCGGCTATGTTGAGGATTTTTCCGAACTTGGTCGATACCTGCACGAACCTGTTAAAACCTACTCTTCAGGTATGCGCGCGCGGCTTGCTTTTGCCATATCGATGGTCATCGAGTTTGATTGTTTTCTCATAGATGAGGTGGTGGCAGTAGGCGACCAACGGTTCCAAGATAAATGTCAGTACGAGTTGTTTGAAAAACGCGCGGACCGCTCTTTTATAATCGTGTCTCATGACAGTAACTATATCCGTGACCATTGCACAAAGATTGGCGTGGTTGCTGATGGTCACTTGTCGCTGTTTGATAATGCTGATGCTGCTTATGAATATTATCATGATGTAAATTAGCTAAAGTGATGGTCAGTGACGATACGGCATGATTAGGACACTTCTAAAAATTTCTGCGGCAAAAAAAGCATCACGGAGGGCTCGAAAAAGCCATGAATTAGCAGATTGGCAGGCCGCGACCAAGCTTTGGGCGGAAATAGCAGCAGTAGCGCCGCTTAGCATTCGCGTAGGCCTTCAATATGCTCATGCGCTAAGACGGGCGGGCGATGTGGAGGAGGCGTGCGACGAATATAGACGCGTCATAGCGTTAGCGCCGGGCAACGCAACAGCTTGGACCGGCCTTGGGGTGGCCTACAAGGCCAAAGGCGAGCGGAAGGCTGCGCTCGACGCCTTCGTCAAAGCACTTCGCATTGATCCAGGCGCCACTGCTGCTCAGGAAGAGATCATCAGATATGGTGGTCGAGACACCTTGCCAAGCGCGATCCATGGGGATGTGCCCATCGCTGATTCGCTACAGGGATTGAGATCGGCCATTCGGCATGCTGATGGATGGATCGATCAATTTCGATTGGCCGGTGCCTACCCCATTCGTGACTATGGCGCATTTCGACAGCAAGCAGGCATTGCGCCCCCGCTCGGCCTAGACGCTATGGATGAACCGTTCCATGTCATCATAGACGCGCAAGGTGCGAATGCCGCCCAATTGCGGGTTACGGTGCAGAGCTTGCTTCGGCAATCGCATACATTGTGGACGGCTCAGATTATTGGCGCGGGCACGCTGGCCGACCAGCCGGTAGGTAGCCTTGTACGGATCGACTCGCGCTTGCAATTTTCCGAAGATCATCAGTCGGATAACGTCTATTATATCCATTTATCAGCAGGGACGCTGCTGCACGGGCATGCCTTGGCATGGTTTGGGTGGACTGTAACGCAGACAGCGTGTTCAGCGGCCTATTGCGATCATGATCATGTCGCCCGAGATTGGCGATATGGTAACCTCTACGGCGACCCTATCTTTCAACCACAGTATGACCCTTTTTGGTTCGACGATCCATCAGTCGGCCCCGCAATGGTGCTGGTTAAAGGAAGGAACGTCGGTGTACCGGCGTTGCAGCAGTTAAGACAGGCGGCTGATCAGGGAGTGGTCGCGCACATTCCTCTCTTGCTTGCATCGCGCACCCAAACTGCTACGGCCGTTCCTCCAAGTTGCATCGATTCTACCATCATGCAGGCCACGGACCGGACATGTGTCATCATACCAACGCGCGACAACCCTACATTGCTAGGGCCGTGCGTCGACAGTCTCCTAGCAAAGGCGGACCGCCCAGACCTCCTTGACATCATCGTCATGTCCAATCGTTCTGCACGGCCTGAAACTCATGATCTCTTGGCGAGACTTAGCAGTCGACCTGGAACTGTCGTGAGAGATTTCGACGAACCGTTCAATTGGTCACGAGTCAATAATATTGCCGCGATGCCGTCGGACGCGGCGCGTTATCTCTTCCTCAATGATGACACAGAGATGTTGTCGGAGCGATGGGATTCGATTCTCGCATCGAATTTCCTCGATCCAAAAGTCGGAACCGTAGGCGCTCGATTGCTTTATCCTGACGGTGGTGTTCAGCACGCTGGCGTGATCATGGGCATGAACGGCGATGGGCCAGAGCATGAAGGAAGGTGGCGCGACGATGCTGGGCCGCTCTCCCGTTGGGTCCGTCGCCGTGCCGCATCTGCGGTAACCGGTGCCTTCATGGCCATTCCGCGCACCTTGTTTGCTGAACTTGGCGGATTTGACGAGTGCGAGTTCATCATAGCCTATAATGATATCGACATGTGTCTTCGCATTCGCGAGCGGAACAAGTTGGTCGTTTACGATCCGCGAATCGTGCTGACGCATCATGAGTCTGTGTCCCGCGGTACTAACCTTAGTGCAGATATGCGCGCATGGGACATGGAAGAATGGCAATCGTTACACAACCGTTGGGGGCAGGCATGCTTGCAGGATCCTGGCTACAATCCGAATTATGTCCAGGACGGCTATGCATTTGACGGGTATCGTCAGCCGGCATTATCCGAAATACGGGATCATATTCTTAGAAGTGCCGCAGATTCGCCGTGGGCGGTATCCCGCGCGCAATCTGGACATCTCGAAGAACCGTCTGATTTCGGCATGATGGAGGATTGAAGGCTCAAGAGCAACCCCGGATTGGACTTCAGCCAGGCAGCAAGCGTCCCGCCTTCACGATCAGGCAGCAGGTCAACGACCTTGTTGGTTTCCAGATCGAGCAAAACCGTGCCGTAGCGATGACCCTTCCGCCACGCCCAGTCGTCCACACCCAGAACCCGGGGCGATCCCTTCTCCTCTGGCGGTCATTCCGGACCAGACGGATCATCGTATCTGCGCTGGCCGGCATCCCAATGCGATCGGCAAGCCGTAGTCATCCGGTGAAAGCCGCGGCGCAGCTGTGATCAAGTGGTGATGGAGCGCCGTTCCGGCAGCCATTTCCAGGGCAGGAGTTCGTCGAGTTTGCGAGCCGGATGCTCGGCGATGCGGGTGAGCACATCCGCGAGCCAAGCCGTACGCATCCGCTGAGCTGCGGATTCCGAGGTCATCGCGCGCACCATTCCGATTTGATGGCGCGCGGGCTTCCGATTTAATATAACCGTCCGATTGTTACCGCGGTGGTTGGGCCTTGAAGCGAGTGGCGAGTTCGGGATCATCAACGAAGTCATCGAGGAAGCCGTGCCAGGTCTGGGTGGTGCGGCGTGCTTCTCGAAGCATATCTGACAATTCGTCGACGCCATCGTCGGTGAGCGCCGTAATGGTCTCCTCCGGGCCAGTGTAGACGGTGATGATGCTGCCGTATGTCAGATTGTCGTCATTCCAGACGATGGCTTTCAACAGCTCCACGTCCTCACCGAGCATTTTGGCGGCATAGTTAAGCGTGCGTACGTGAGTGATCGCGGCCATCAGGCTGTAACCGTCCGATTGGTACCGCCTGCCTGATATCGAGCTGAGTTCGTAAGAGACGGTCATAGCGACGTCGTTAACGACGTATCTTGATTGAGGATTGCGATGCGGGCGGAGATACTGGGTCTGGAAC
>JAJZQN010000092.1 GCA_021847605.1 Pseudomonadota bacterium
CATGCTCGTGGATGGCGATGCAAATGCCCATGGCATGACCAGGTGCCGTGTTGCCAGGGGTCGAAAGAAGGCGCGCGATGGGATGCTCCATGCGGACTGACCGACAGGCAGTTCGGGGGGAGAGGCGTCGTTGGTTCGGCGTCGTCTCTCCCCCTTTTTTGAGGCGGGAGGAAAAGGGAGAAGGGAGAAAGGGGAAACAAGATAAAGGCAGTGTCTCGCGCCCCCTGCCAAGCCTTTGTCTGCACATCCTTTTTTCACGAGACAAACGATCGCGGCCGCGAGACGGCCAGAGCAGGAATGGCCGAAACCAGCCTTTTCTTGCTCGAAATCGCGAGACTGAGGTACTTCGCGATGTCTGACGACGATTTCATCCCCAAGCTCGGCAGCCAGCGCAGCGAGGATGGCAAGAAGGTCGTCAAATATGGCGGCCGCATCCGCGCTGCGACACGCCTTGCCGGCACGAAGACCGGAGTCCGCACGCGACGGTTCGACGGCAGTCGGATCGGGCGCGGCGCGAGCATGGGGCGATTGCTGTCGAGCCGCGACCGGCTCGCGGGCTTTCGCGGGCGCCGTGCCGTGGTGAAGGCGAGCCTGATCCGCCTGGCTGGCAAGGGCGGCCAAGCCGCCCGCGCGCACATGCGCTACATCCAGCGCGACGGGGTGACGCGCGAGGGCTTGCCGGGCGAACTTTACGGTCCCGAGGCCGACCGCGCAGATGGCGGTGATTTCCTGAAGCGGACCGCCGGCGACCGCCATCAGTTTCGCTTCATCGTCTCCGCCGAAGATGGCGCCGAATATCCCGACCTCAAGCCCTATGTCCGGCGACTGATGACCCAGGTCGAGCAGGACCTCGACACGAAGCTGGACTGGGTCGCGGTCGACCACTTCAATACCGAGCGTCCGCATACCCACATCGTGCTGCGCGGAGTGGATGACCAGGGCGACAATCTGGTCATTGCGCGGGAGTATATTTCGCACGGACTTCGCGAACGCGCCTCAGAGCTTGTGACGCTCGATCTCGGCCCTCGTACCGACCGTGAGATCGAGGCGCGCCTGCGCCATGACGTCGACCAGGAACGGCTGACTGCGATCGACCGCCGGCTGGTCCGCCGCATGGACGTCGACCGAACGGTGTCACCGGCGGACAATGATCCGTTCCAGCAGTCGGTCGCGGCGGGACGGCTGCGCAAGCTCAAAGCGATGGGCCTCGCCGACGATGTTGGTGGCGGACGCTACAGGCTCGCCGAGGGGCTAGAGGAAACGCTTCGCCGAATGGGTAAGCGCGGCGACATCATCCGCCTGATGCAGCGTGAACTGACCGCCCGCAGGCTTGACCGTGCCGGCGTCGAGCAGGTCGTGGCAAATGACATTCGAGAACCGATCGTCGGACGGGTGATTCAGCGTGGCTTTTCCGATGAGCATCGCGACCGGCATTATCTGATGGTCGACGGAGTCGATGGCCGGGTCCATTATGTCGATATCGGCCGAGGCGATGCCACGCCATCCGTTCCCGAAGGATCGACGGTACGAGTCGCGCCGTCGCGGATCGAGGCGACCCAGGCTGATCGCACTGTCGATGCGGTCGCCCGCGCCAATGGGGGGCGCTACTCGATCGACCTGCACTTGGCGCACGATCCGGGCGCCAGCGAGGCGTTCGCAACCAATCATGTCCGGCGGCTCGAGGCGATGCGGCGCGCGGGCACTGGACCCGAGCGCCTGGCGGATGGGAGCTGGACGATTCCCGACGATCATCTCGTTCGCGCCGATGCCTATGCGAGAGCCCAGCAGCGCGACAGGCCAGTCACGCTGGAATTGCTGTCGCGGTCTCCGATCGACGACTTAACCGGCAAGGATGCGCCGACCTGGCTCGATCGGGAGCTTGTCGAGGGCAGTCATAGTGCCGTACGCGATGTGGGATATGGGCGGGAGGTACGGACCGCGCTCGCGGCGCGGCGGCAGTGGCTGATCGAGCAGCAATTGGCGGACGACGAACAGTCCGGGTTTCGATATCGGGACGGCGCGCTGGACACGCTGCGCCGGCGTGAATTGCAGAACGCCGGCGAGCGGCTCGGCGACGATATCGGGAAACGGTTTGAACCTGCGCGGATCGGCGAGCGAATCGAGGGAAAGATCGCCCGGCGCATCGATCTGGAAAGTGGGAGTTTCGCTGTTGTCGAGCGGTCGCGGGACTTCACGTTGGTGCCGTGGCGCGACGTGCTCGAGCGCAACATCGGCAAGGCCGCTTCGGGCATCATGCGCACGGATGGAATAAGCTGGCAATTCGGGCGCGGCCGAGCGGGGCCGACCATCTCCTGAAGTGAGGATCGGCGGAACGACTCGTTGCACAATGCACTTCTCCTTGCGTGAAGATCGCGACCTACAATGTGAACGGCATCAATGGCCGCCTCGCCCTGCTGTTGCGCTGGCTGGAAATGGTCGAGCCGGACGTGGTCTGCCTACAGGAATTGAAGGCCCCCGACGCCTCGTTCCCAGAGGCTGCCATCCGGGATCTTGGCTATGACGTAATCTGGCAAGGGCAGCCTCGCTGGAATGGCGTCGCGATCCTCAGCCGGGTCGGCGACATCCACGAAACCCGCCGCGGCCTTCCAGGCGATCCCGACGACGACCAGAGCCGCTATATCGAGGCGGCGGTCATCGGTGTGCTTGTCGCGGGCCTCTACCTGCCCAACGGCAATCCCCGGCCAGGCCCCAGGTTCGACTACAAGTTGCGCTGGTTCGAGCGCTTGCACGACCATCTCGCAGGCCTCTTCGCGCTCGATGCACCGGTTGTCGTCGCCGGAGATTTCAACGTCATGCCGACCGATCTCGACGTCTATGCGCCCGAACGCTGGCGCGATGATGCGCTGTTCGCGCCGGAGGTCAGGCAGGCTTATGCCGGCCTGGTCGCACAGGGGTGGACCGACGCCTTGCGCCATCTTCATCCCGGCGAGCAGATCTACACCTTCTGGAAATATTGGCGCCGCTCCTTCGACCGCGACGCGGGTTTGCGCATCGATCACATCCTACTCAACCGGCCGGCAGCCACTCGTCTTGTTGCGGCGGATGTCGACCGCCGCCCGCGCGGCTGGGAAAAGACCAGCGACCATGCGCCGGTATGGGTCGAGCTTGCCGACAAGGCCAAGCGTCGTGGAAAGACCTAGTCGTTTTCGTTCGAAACCTTAGCATGCCAGTCTGCATGAGGGCCGGTGCGGGCGAGATGACGGTTGAGGTCAGGCGCGCCGTCTTCCCACCAGACCGGACCGCGTTCGCCCAAGGCGACCTTGGCGCGATCGACTGCGTCATGTGCCGACTCTTCCGCCACTCGGTCACCCGTTCGCTTTGCGGCGCCGACGGCGCGGCGGGCGCCCATAAGCTCGCCGTCAAGGCGGTCACGAAGCCCAGCATCAAGCGCTGGATTGCTGATCCGCCACAGCTGCCCGCGCGCGACGAAGTAACGACCGTCGGGTGTCTTGGGTTGGTCCCATCCACTCATCCCGTGCGGTTACGGGCGGAAAAGCTCCGAAAGGTGATCGACCAGCGGGGCTGTTCGATAGGGGCGATACTATGCTCCCAGTGGTGTCGCGCTTCACCGGACAGTTGATAGATCGAGCGACCCATGAGTTCGGCTTTTGCCCGTTCGAAGCCGCGGGCGTTCCAGCGATGCAGCCGCAGCGTCGCTTCTTGTCCCAGCGAGATACCGACGAAATGCTCGAAGACTGGGCGATCCATGTGCCACCCGTTTCCTGCGCCCGGGTCGTAGCGGATCAGCAGCGCCTGGACGAGGACTTCCGGATGGAAGCCCGCGAATCGTGCCGACCGTTTTCGGACATCGTCGAGCCATCGCGGCATAGGCACGCGCTATCGCTACTAAGGATGCCGGCTCTTCTCACGCTGGCCTGTAGTCCGAATAATCCACAGCGCTGAACGGAGCCGCCATTAATCTACGGTCTCGGGGACCGAATCATCGCGTCCATAGTCGTCCAGTCTTTTCCACGAATTGAAATCATGCTAATAATGGTGTTGGCGAATTCGCAAGTCTATGATTTGACTGTGAAATCAATCGTTTAGGTCGTCAGACCGAAAGCTCTTCTGAGTCCGTGTTCATCCATCATCGTCCACATTCGTCCGGCTAGTTTCGGTATGGCGCTGCGTTGCAATGTCGCCTGTGTCTTGCAAATTTTGTCAGAAAAACGCATCATCAATCTGACAAAACTGTTGCGCTTCGTCAGAAATTCGTATACGTGCTTCTGACAAAGGACTTTGCATGCGCGGACCGGGCCTCGATCTCAGAAGTGCCATATCGCACCGAATGGTCTCCGGAGGCGTGCCTTCAGTCTGGACGCCGCAGGACTTTCTCGACCTCGGTTCTCGCCATGCCGTCGATCAAGTGCTCCATCGACTGACCCGTAATGGCGACGTTCGCAGGATTGCCCGCGGCCTCTATGACAAGCCGAAACTCAACCCCCTCACGGGCAAGCCCACGCACCCCGATCCGCGCGCCGTAATCGATGCGCTGGCTCGCCGGGACCAAGCCCGTATCCTCGTCGACGGCGTAACCGCAGCCAACGATCTGGGACTCTCCGATGCCGTCCCTGCTCGTGTCGTCGTCCACACCGACGCGAGGTTGAAGCCCATCACGCTCGGCAACCTCAAGATCGATTTCAAAACCACTGCGCCAAGCCGGCTTTATTGGGCTGGGCGGCCAGCGATGCGTGTCATTCAGGCCCTGCATTGGTTGCACGACGCCGGGGGCGATACCGATCCGGATGTTGCCAAGCGTCTGCGCAACATCTTCGCTCACCCCGATCACGGCGCCGACATCGTCAACGACCTCCAGACCGATATGCTGACGCTCCCGCTCTGGATGCAGAATATTCTGCGCGATACGATGCCGGCTACCGCGTCAGCTGACCGTCCGAAGACCAAGCGAGCATGACAATGAATCCCGCTTACGCCCAGTTCCTTGCGGCCGACCCGACGGATCGACGGGATGTGTTTATCGGCGCCGGGCAGCGGCTCGGCACAGCGCCCCAGAATATCGAGAAGGATTTCTGGGTCTGCTGGACCCTCGATGCGCTGTTCAACGGTCCGGCATCCCACGGTCCGCGCTTCCTGTTCAAAGGGGGCACGTCGCTGTCGAAGGGCTTCGGTCTAATTCAGCGCTTCTCCGAAGACATCGACATCACGGTATTTCGCGAAGACATCGGCCAAGATGCAAGCGTCCAGGCGCTGGAGGAGATGTCCGGCAAGAAACGACAGGCCAAGCTCGACGCCATCAAGGCGGCATGCCAGGCCTTCATAGGCGGAGACCTGCTCGCCCAGTTATCAGAGACGCTATTTGGTGCGGTTGGCGAGGGGATGGCGGGCGCGAAGGTCGAACTCGATCAGGACGATGAAAGCGCGCAGAGCCATCTTCTCTGGTATCCAAGCGTGACCGCCGAGTCCGATGGATACATCCGCAAAGCCGTCAAAATCGAATCCGGGGCCAAATCCGCTCTCGACCCTCACGCCCGCCATAGCGTTATTCCCTATCTCGCCGACGATCTACCAGCCCTCGATCTGACGGTCGCCAACGTGACTATCGTAGATGCGGAACGCACCTTCTGGGACAAGGTCGTCATTCTCCACGGCCTGCGTCGCTGGTTCGACGCCCGGCAGGTTCTCCGTGCGGGTGGCCAGCGCGTCTCGCGCCATTATTACGACGTGCACCAACTGATGATCGCCGGAACGGGCGCTTCAGCGATGGCTGACCCAGAGCTCGGCAGGGATTGCGTCGCGCACGCCCGGATGTTCTTTAACAGCCGCGACCTTGATCTTGCCCATGCTGAGCCCGGCAGCTTCTCCATGATGCCGACCGATGCGATGATCACTGACCTCCGTCGCGACTATGCTGCGATGGCCGGCATGATCTTCGGCGATGTGCCCGACTTCGATGCCATCCTCGCAACCGTCGAAACGCTCCAGCGCTCTTTGAATGAGCCGGCCGCCTAATTATCATGCATGGGATTGCTCTTTGTCCGAAATTTGTAGGTGTACTTCGGACAGGAGCCGCCGGATGCCAGAAAGGACACGAACCCTCGCCCGATTCAAGTCCAAGCTAATCCACCAGCGTCCAGATTCCCAATGATCTGAATGGCATAGCCCGGCCCAATGACGACCTTCTGAGGCATCTTGTTAACTGCGCAATTCGCCATCTAGGATTAGTGGTTTCACGAATGCTTCCGACCAAAATGCGTCGTTTGCCAAGCGGGCCTCGAATGGCAGCGTCTGCCATAACTAGCC
>JAJZQN010000042.1 GCA_021847605.1 Pseudomonadota bacterium
CGGCAGACCATCGAACATCGGCGCTTGCTTCACCGCAAGCTCGCCGCCTAACATCAACCCCCAGACGAGGCCCGCACTCCGCTAATTTACGCCGCGAGTTGCGCCAAATGTTCTGACGACGGACAGTCGCGCGGATGATCAGCGGGAAGGATGGTAACGAGACCCGGTTCGATCCGTCGATATCCTTCACCCTCTACGCGACACATAATGTGCCCCGCCAGGGTAAACCCGCACGGGAACCCGCCTGAGACAAATGACGCGTCTCAAGAGTATCGATGTCCGAAATCCGAGACATGTGATAGAGCAACGCTAGGATCAAACGAGACAAGAGGCGCCATGCTGGTCGGTTACGCAAGAGTCAGTTCGAACAGCCAATCGCTCGACATCCAGGAGGAGGCACTGACTGCCGCCGGGTGCAAGAAAATCTTCGCCGAAAAGATGTCCGGACGCTCAACCGCCGACCGTGATCAACTCGCCCTTGCCCTCGATTTTGTCCGTGAGGGCGATACCCTGGTCGTCACCCGCCTGGATCGTCTTGCCAGGAGCGTCGGTGATCTTCACCAGATCATCGAAAGGTTGATGGGAAAAGGCGTGGAGTTCCGATGCTTGGCGCAAGCTGGGGTCAACACTGATACCAGCACCGGGCGCCTCATGATGGGAATCCTCAGCGCTGTCGCGGCCTTCGAATCTGACCTACGGCGAGAGAGGCAGATGGAAGGCGTCGAGAAGGCCAAAGCCGCCGGAAAATACAAGGGCCGCCCCGCCAGCATCGATCCGGCCAAAGTTCGCGAACTCCACGCTTCCGGCATGGGCGCTTCGCAGATCGCCAAGACCATGAAGATCGGCCGCGCCAGCGTCTATCGCGCCCTGGCGGCTTAATCTTCTGTTTCGATAGCGGAACGAAAAAGCCATTGGAATTAACGCCGTTGCGTGTGTAGCTGATTCGGCCTCACCAACCTGGAGGCACTATGACTTACGACACCCGTTTCGCCCTGATCGACACTGACGGGGATGCACGCTTCGCCCACATCATCGATGGCACCTTCCAGATCGGCAAAGGGCGCAAGCGTTCGCCCACCAGCATCGCCGAGTTCGCCAGGGCCATTCTGATCGAAGGTGAAGATGGCCGCTTCATATGCAGCGACGGCCGCAAGCCTGCCGTGCTCAAGTTCAGCGGCCGCGCCAGGAAGGCTGTCGCATATCGCCTGGATCAGACGATCGCGGACAGCCTCGGTATCCCGGCGTCAGGCACACGGTAACCGAGGAAAGGTGAGGCCGTATCGCACGGCCTCGCCTGCCGCCGACCTTCCGCAACCTGCACCTGGTTGACCTGCTCGACTGGTGTGCGACCATGATCCCATGCATCGCGACGCTTATGATGAAATCACGGATCACGCAGCCGCAGGCCCGATCCCCGCTACCCGCTCCAGCAAGTACCTCCCTCAGATCAATATTTTGCCGCGTCGGGCGGGCATATTGCATTTTTATGTCGCAGGCATGGCTTTGCGACCTGAATTGCAACCGGTCTGTCATGAACTTCCCATAGCGGACGTCCAACATGATGCCGCCGGGGACGATTCTATGAATGCGACGATAAGCATGGATGCGGGCGCCGCGCGTCCCGATCTGGACAAGGGGCTGGGCGTCCTTGGCCAGATGGGGTTCGTCGCTGCCATCGTCGCGGCACTTTTTTACGTCGCCTACAGCATCTATGTCGATGCCAGCGCGGCGGGTGTGGCGCCGACCGCCTATCTGCCCTTCGTCCTTTTGTTCATTGCCCTGCTGATCGCGCTGGGCTTTGAATTTGTGAACGGTTTTCACGATACCGCCAATGCGGTGGCGACGGTCATCTACACCAATGCCATGCCGGCCCATGTCGCGGTCGTGTGGTCGGGCTTCTTCAATTTTCTGGGCGTGCTGCTGTCCACCGGGGCGGTGGCGTTCGGCATCGTGTCGCTGCTGCCGGTCGAACTGATCCTGCAAGTCGGGTCGGAAGCCGGCTTTGCCATGGTGTTCGCGCTGCTGATCGCGGCGATCCTGTGGAATCTTGCCACATGGTGGCTGGGCATTCCGTCTTCCAGCTCGCACACGCTGATCGGCTCGATCATCGGCGTGGGCGTCGCCAATGCGCTGATTCATGGAAAGAGCGGTACGGCGGGCGTCGACTGGAGTAAGGCGACCGAGATCGGTCAGGCGCTGTTGTTTTCGCCGCTGATCGGCTTTGGGCTGGCGGCGGCTCTGTTCATCGCGATGAAGCTGCTGGTGCGCAACCGGGCGCTGTACGAAGAGCCGAAAAATGGGGCGCCGCCGCCGGTCTGGATTCGCGCGTTGCTGATCTTCACCTGCACTGGGGTCAGCTTTGCCCATGGTTCGAACGATGGGCAGAAAGGTATGGGCCTCATCATGCTGATCCTGATTGGCACGGTGCCGACCGCCTATGCGCTGAACCGGGCGGTCCCTGTCCAATATACGCAGGAATTTCATGTCAATTCGGCCGCCGCCGCCGGTGCGCTGAACGTGCCCGTGCCGGCTGGCGCCAGCACCGCGGCTGCGCGCGCTGAAGTGACCCGCTATATCGCCGACAGAAATTACAGCCCCGCCACCAAAACGGCGCTGGCCGTGCTGGTGCAGGATGTCGACCGTCAGGTCAGCGAATATGGGTCGCTGGCAAAGGTGCCGGCTGCCGCCGTCGAAAATGTCCGCAACGACATGTATCTGGCCTCCGAAGGGATCAAGCGCCTGAACAAGGAGGACAAAGCGGGCCTGTCGGACGAGGGCAGGGAAGCGTTGGCCGCCTATAAGGGGTCGCTGGATGCCGGAACGCGCTTCATTCCGACCTGGGTCAAGATCGCGGTCGCCTTTGCGCTGGGCCTTGGCACGATGGTCGGGTGGAAACGCATCGTCGTGACCGTCGGGGAAAAGATCGGCAAGTCGCATCTGACCTATGCACAGGGCGCGGCGGCGGAACTGGTGGCGATGGGGACCATTTTCGGGGCCGATCATCTGGGCCTGCCGGTATCGACCACCCATGTCCTGTCGTCGGGTGTCGCGGGCACGATGGCGGCCAATCGCGCCGGGCTTCAGATGGCGACGATCCGCAACATGCTGATGGCATGGGTGCTGACGCTGCCGGTGTCGATCCTGCTGGCCGGTGGTCTCTATATGCTGTTCTCACAGATGCTGTGATTCGGCCAAATCGCTGCCCTTGGGATGACGGCCGATGCCGCAACAGCGCGGCATCCCCCCAGCATGACCATTGCATGACGGAAGCTTAATATGACTTTCCGCGCCGGTGAGCGCACAAGCGTCTTCGGCGGAACGGGGAAAATCTCCTCCCCCCCCTGACCCTCTCCGTTCCGCCAAAGAGGGAAGTGCGCGCATGGCCGGTCAATCAATTTTTGCAGTCCGTATCGGGCGCGGCAAAGCGATGGTCCGTCATGCTGGCGCATCCCGCTAACCCCGGCATGGCGGACAGCCGCCCTACTCTGGCCGGTTTGGGGCAGACCTTGTTGCTGGTCGTGCTGGCGATTGCGGCGCTCGCGATCAGCAGCGCCTTTTTCTATCGCATGGAACGCCATGCGGCCGATGGCCGGCCCGACCTGTTGCCCGGCGTCACCCTGATCAATGCAAGCCCGCCCGGATCGGGCGTGATCGTCACCAGCCTGCGGTCGGATGGCGGCGCGGCACATGGCGGCATGGCGGTGGGCGATGCCGTCGTGTCAATCGACGGTACCCCCATCCATTCGCTGGATCAGGCCAGCCACTATCTGATAGGGACACATCGGCCCATGGTCACGATCGGCCTTGTCCGGGGGGATCATCGGCTTGCGATAGCACTGGACCGTTCGAGGACGTAAGATGAGCCAGAAATTGCTGGTGGTAGAGGATGACGCGGCGACGGCCGCCTTCATCGTCAAGGGGCTGACCGAGGCGGGCTATACCGTCGATCAGGCTGATAACGGGCGCGACGGGCTGTTTCTGGCCAGCGACGGCAGCTATGGCGCGATCATCCTCGACCGGATGATCCCGGCGATGGACGGCATGGCGGTGCTGCGGGCGTTGCGTGCGGCCAATATCGAAACGCCGGTCATCATCCTGTCGGCGCTCGGTACGCCCGAACATCGGGTAGAGGGGCTGACGGGCGGTTCGGACGATTATCTGGTCAAACCCTTCAGTTTTGCCGAATTGCTGGCACGGGTGCAGTTGCTGCTGCGCCGGTCGGGCGGGAACGGCAATGGCGTCGTCACGACATTGCGGTTCGAAGATCTGGAAATGGACCTGCTGTCGCGGCGGGTGAAGCGCGGTGGCAATGTCGTCGATCTGCAACCGCGCGAATTTCGCCTGCTCGAATATTTCCTGCGCCACGCCGATCAGGTCGTGACCCGCACCATGTTGCTGGAAGGCGTGTGGGATTATCATTTCGACCCCGGCACCAATGTCATCGACGTGCATGTCAGCCGCCTGCGCCGCAAGCTGGACGACGGCTGGGACAATCCGTTGCTGCATACGGTGCGGGGCGTCGGCTATCGGCTGGGCCTTGGCAACTGATCCGTGAGCCGCTGGCGCCTTCTGTCGCGTTTGCCCCTGTCGCGGCTGACTGTCACACGTTTCGTGGTGCTGGCCTTTCTCTGTCAGTTTCTGGTGACGAGCGGCGTGCTGTTGTTCGTCCAGCAAAGCAGCAAGCGCGCCGCCGTGGAGGCGGAGGCAGAGGCGGCGCATGACTTGCGTGACGAACTGACCGCCATCTGGCGAATCGGTGGGCAGGAGGCTCTGACGCGGGCGATCCGGGCGCGGTTGCTCGCAGCGCCCAATGAGTCCGTCGCCCTGCTGGTGGTGGATCGGCAGGGGAAAGTTTTGGCGGGTAATCTGGGCGCCTGGCCCGCCACATTAGGCGACGGGCGCGGGTGGCAGGCGATCAGCCTGTACCGTATCGGGCGCGCCGATGCGGAGCCAATTGGCGTTACGACCCAAAGGCTGGGCGATGGCAACCGGCTGCTGACCGGCGTCGTCATGTCCGACAGCCTGCGCCTGACCGCCATTTATGAAGAGGCGCTGACCATCGCCTTCGTCGCCAGCCTGACGCTGACGTTCGGGGTGGCGATCATATTGGGCCGGTTGCTGGCGCGACAGGTGTCGGCGATTGCCGAAACCGCCAATGATGTGGGCTATGGCGCGCTGCATCGGCGGGTCGAAACCGATGGCAGCGGCGATGCTTTCGACCGGCTGGGCCGTTCCATCAACGCCATGCTGGAACGGATCGATACGCTGGTCAGCCAGTTGCGCATGATGACGGACGGGCTGGCCCATGACCTGAAATCCCCGGTCACGCGGCTGGTCGCGGTGGTGGAACAGGCGATCGTGCGGACGCAGGATGGCGCGGCGCTCGACGCGCTGGATGCGGTGCGGCGCGAGGCGGAAACCTTGCAGGCGATGCTGTCCACCGCATTGCTGATCAGCCGGACCGAGGCGGGTTTCGGTGCCGATATGCTGAAACAGACGGACATTGATGATCTGTTGCGCGATCTGGCGGAAATTTATGGGCCGCTGGTGGAGGAAAGCGGGTTCGATCTGCTGGTGTCGGCACCGGCCGGGCTGCGCTTTCCCCTGCATCGCGATCTGGTCAGCCGGGCGCTCGCCAATCTGGTGGAAAATGCCGTCCATTATGCCGAAGGCGGCAACCGCATCACCCTGACGGCGCGGATCGACGCGGCGAGCGATGGTCTGGTTCTGATAGTGGCCGATAATGGACCGGGCATTCCCGCCGCTCAGCATGCCGATGCGATGAAGCGTTTCGGCCGTCTGGACCCGGCGCGGGCAAAGCCGGGTTCGGGGCTGGGGCTGGCGCTGGTGGAGGCGGTCGCACGCCTGCACAAGGGACAGGTGACGCTGACCGACAACGGACCGGGCTTGCAGGTGGTGATGCGGCTGGGCGGCGTCGTGGCAGAGGCCTGACCATCTCCGGCTCTGCCTGTTACGGGCTATCGCCGGTCTTGGCCGATGTCAGCCCGCGTTGGCGATGCGGCCGGTTGTCCGTGTCTTACGGGTTCTGCGTGTCGCCTGGCGGGGCGGAACTGCCCCGTTCGATCAGGGTAAAGGTGAACGGGCTTGTCTGCTTCATGCCGTTGACCAGCGCGTCGATGACCTGCCGGCCCATATCCTCCAATGGCTGACGAACGGTGGTCAGTGGTGGCCAGGATGTATGGCTGGCGGGCGTATCGTCGAAACCCACGACTGACAGATCCTCGGGAATGCGCAGGCCCATACGGTGCGCCAGCGTCAGCACGCCCAGAGCCATGTCGTCATTGGTGGCAAATATAGCGCTGGGCGGATCGGCGCGTGACAGCAGCTTCTCTCCCGCCTCGATCCCCGACGCGAAATCGAATCGCCCCTCCACATACAGGCTGACGTCGTCCGACAGTCCGGCCATGGTCAGGCCGTCGCGAAATCCCTCGACCCGTTCCAATGCCGCCCGGTGGGTCGATGGCGGCGTGATAATGGCGATCCGTTTGTGGCCAAGGGCGATCAGATGATCCGCCACCATGCGTCCTGCTTCGCGTTCGGGCGTCTGGATGGTGAAGGCGGCGGTCCCGACCGATCCTGCGATCCGCGCGCAGGGCAGGCGCAGTTCGTCCAGCCGGGCCAGCAATGCCTCGTCATCAGCCAGCGGCGGCACCAGCATCACGCCATCCGGCCGCAATGCCGCGATCAGCCGTTCCAATACATCGAACCGCTCTTCGCCCCCCGGCGAAATCGGCTCCACCACCAGATGATAGCCAAGGTCGCGGCATCGCTCCGCCGCGCCATATTGAATGCCGCTGGTATAGGCTGGCGCCGGATTGCTGTAGAGATAGGCGATCATGAAGGATCGCCCGCCCGCCAGCCGCCGGGCCGACTGATTGGGGCGATAGCCCAGCTCGGCAATCGCGGCCTCCACCCGTTCGCGCAGGGGCTGGCTGACATTGGGCGCCTTGTTGACCACGCGCGATACCGTCTTGATCGAAACCTGCGCCAGGGCAGCGACGTCGTGGATACTGGTCATCGAAGGGGCGGCACCGGCTGGCTGGGGAACGGATGATCCTGTCATGCAGGGGCAGGGTGGCAGTTGGCAAGATGGCTCGCCTTAAACTATGCGTCATCTGTCTTGGAACGTGACGGCCAGAGGAAATGCGATATGGGCGACGTGATTAACCTGCGTCAGGCGCGCAAGGTCAGGGCGCGGGCCGACAGGGCGCAGGCGGCCGACGCCAATCGCGTCAAATTCGGCCGCACCAAAGGCCAGAAACAGGCCGATGCCGCCGCCGAAGAAAAAGCGCGCAACGCTGTGGAAGGCGCTTTCCGCGAGGGGCGACTGGAAGGCGAAGAATAAACGGGGCTTCGCGCTTTTTCTCTTTCCTACGCGATGGACGGCAGGGGACTATCATCCTCCATCCGGTCGCACGTCCCGCCCGCGCTTTCCGATAGGATCAGGTGCTGGCAAGAAAATTTCAAAATCGCCGGGAAATATGCGAAGCTAAGCCCGTGACCTCCTACAGGGCATCGCCAAAATTCGTGCGTCCGAATCGGCGCTGGCGTGCGTGTCTGGTTGCGCTCTGGCCCCTTGGCTGATACCGGCCCGCCCATTGTCATTGCGCCATTTCAGCAGAGAAGAGTCGCCCGCTCATGTCCGAAAAGATCAACCGTATCGTCCTCGCCTTTTCCGGTGGTCTCGACACCAGCGTGATCCTGAAATGGTTGCAGCAGACCTATCAGTGTGAAGTCGTCACCTTCACCGCCGATCTGGGGCAGGGTGAGGAACTGGAGCCGGCCCGTGCCAAGGCCCGCCTGATGGGCGTCAAGGAAGAACATATCTTCATCGACGACCTGCGCGAAGAATTTGTGAAGGATTATGTCTTCCCGATGATGCGCTCCAATGCGCTCTATGAAGGCCTCTATCTGCTCGGCACCTCGATCGCCCGTCCGCTGATCGCCAAGCGCCAGATCGAAATTGCCAAGATGGTCGGCGCCGACGCGGTGTCGCATGGCGCGACTGGCAAGGGTAACGATCAGGTCCGCTTTGAACTGGGCTATTATGGCCTTGCCCCCGACATCAAGGTGATCGCGCCCTGGCGCGAATGGGATCTGGCCAGCCGCACCAAGCTGATCGAATTTGCCGAACAGCATCAAATTCCGATCCCCCGCGACAAGCGCGGCGAAAGCCCCTTCTCGACCGACGCGAACATGCTGCACACCTCGTCGGAAGGCAAAGTGCTGGAAGATCCGTGGGAAGAAACCCCGGACTATGTCTATTCGCGCACGGTGAACCCGGAAGACGCGCCCGACGCGCCCGAATATATCACCGTCGATTTCGAACGGGGCGATGGCGTCGCGATCAACGGCGTGGGCATGTCGCCCGCGACCCTGCTCGAAACGCTGAACGAATATGGCCGCAAGCATGGCATCGGCCGTCTCGATCTGGTTGAAAACCGCTTCGTCGGCATGAAGTCGCGCGGCATGTATGAAACGCCGGGCGGCACCATCTATCATCTCGCCCATCGCGGTATCGAGCAACTGACGCTCGACCGTGGCGCCGCGCATCTGAAGGATGAACTGGCCCCCAAATATGCAGAGCTGATCTATAACGGCTTCTGGTTCTCGCCTGAGCGCGAGATGCTTCAGGCTGCGATCGACTATAGCCAGGAAAAGGTGACGGGCACCGTCCGCCTGAAGCTCTATAAGGGCGGCGTCTATGTCGTCGGCCGCAAGTCGCCCTATTCGCTCTACAGCGAAAAGGTCGTGACGTTCGAGGACGACGCCGGCGCCTATGACCAGCGCGACGCGGCGGGCTTCATCAAGCTCAATGCCCTGCGCCTGCGCCTGCTGGGTCGCCGCGACCGCTGATTGAATTGCCATCGTCACCCTGAACTTGTTTCAGGGTCCATTCCTCCACACGCGCCTTCCTTCCGGGAGGCGAAATGGATGCTGAAACAAGTTCAGCATGACGAAAAGTGAGGGGGTAGAATATCCGCCGCCCGATACAGTTTGCGACAAACTGACGGGCGGCATGACATATTCGCGGGACAACTCGTCTTCATAAACGGGATCAAGGACGGCGACTGGCCGTTCGCGACACACCCGAAGGAAGACTGATATGCTCCGCAATTTCTTTACCACCGTCGCGGTTGGATCGCTGTTCGTCGGCGGTCTGGCTGCAACCCACACTGTCTATGCCCAGCCTCAGCCCGGCGCCGATGGTGGCCCGCGTCCTCGCGGCGGCCTGATGATGATGGCCGACACCAACAAGGACGGCAAGATCAGCAAGGCGGAACTGACCGCCGCGCTCGAAGCCCGCTTTGCGAAAATGGACGTCGATCATGACGGCCAGTTGACGGCGAAGGATCGTGAACTGCGTCATCAGCAGCGGCTGGACGAGCGCTTCGCCGCACTCGACACCGACAAGAATGGCCAGATCAGCAAGGCCGAATTCACCGCCGGGCATCAGGCCCGCACCGACAAGCGTGAAGAGCGCCGTGCGGAAGCCGGCAAGCCCGATGGCGAAGGCCGTGGCGGCTGGGGCAAGCATCGCCGTGGCGGACCGCGTGGCATGATGCGCGGCCCCGGCGGATTTGGCCCGGGTGGCTTTGGCGATGCGAACAAGGATGGCACCGTCACCAAGGCGGAATTCATGGCCGGTCCGCTCGCCATGTTCGACAAGGTTGACGCGAACAAGGATGGCGTCGTGACCGCCGATGAACTGAAGGCGGCCCGTCCGCAGATGCGGGGACCAATGGGTGGTCCCGGCCATGATCGCAAAGCGCCGCCTCCGCCGCCCCCGGCCGACTAAGCGCGTCCAAAAGGGGCGAAGGCGGGACTTCCCTGCCTTCGCCCCTTCCAACCATCCTCCAGCCATGACAGACAGGCGGCATGAACGAACGTCCCCACCTCCTGCTTGTCGATGACGAGCGTTCGATCCGCGAACCGCTGGGCCAGTATCTCAGCCGCAACGGCTTTCGCGTGACCATGGTCGAAAATGCGGCCGAGGCGCGCCTGCGCCTTTCCGCCAGCGCCATCGACCTCGTCATTCTGGACATCATGATGCCGGGCGAGGACGGTCTGTCGCTGTGCCGCCATATTCGCGAGACGAGCGAAATCCCCGTGATCCTGTTGACCGCCAAATCGGAGGAGACGGACCGGATCGTGGGCCTTGAAATGGGCGCGGACGATTATGTGCTGAAACCCTTTTCGCCGCGCGAACTGGTTGCCCGGATCAAGGTGATTTTTCGCCGCGTGGCCAGCGGTGGTCAGCGCGTGACGGCGCCTGATGGTGCGACCTATGCCTTTGCCGGATGGCTGCTCAAATCGCAGGAGCGCACCTTGGTCGATAGCGAGGGCGTATCGTTGCCGCTGTCGACGGCCGAATATAATCTGATGCTCGCCTTTGCCACCCGCCCCAATCAGGTGCTGAGCCGCGATCAGTTGCTCGACATCACGCAGGGCCGCGAAGCCAATGCTTTTGACCGGGCGATCGACAATCAGATCAGCCGTCTGCGCAAGAAGATAGAGCCTGATCCCAAGAACCCGACCCTGATTAAGACGGTATGGGGCGGCGGCTACACCTTGTCGGCCGAAGTGCGCAAGCTGTGAAGCGGCTGCGCCTTTGGCCGCAGGGGCTGGTGGGTCAGATTATCGCGCTGGTCGCGATAGCCCTGTTCGTGGCGCAGGCGATCAATTTCGGTCTGCTGCTGCGCGAACGCAATCGGCTGGAACTGACCAGCCAGACGGCGCCTGTCGTCTATCGCATCATCAACGCGCTCGACGTGCGGCCGGATCGCTGGGCCGGCCGCGAGGATGGGCGCGATCGTAGCGACCGCGGTGAACGGCGTGATGACAGACGTGATGACAGGCGCGTTCAGTTTCTGACCCTGAAACCGACGCTGGAGGGGAAAACGCGCCCGGACGTTGAACGGCGCGCAACAGCGATGTTCGAAGATATCGGCATTGATGTTCATGCTATCGCGGCGACCGAGGATAGTCGCCTGATGCCCGTGGGCCGCTGGGAAAGGATACGCAGCCGTGCGACGGGGGAAACGCCCCGCGATCACCGCGTCGCGCTGCTACGCCTGGCTGTGGAATATGAGCCGGGTAAATGGGTGTCGGCTGAAACTCGCGTGGGCAGCCGGCCGCCCCGCTTTGGCGGCTGGCTGATCGGGCAGACGCTCATCCTCTATGTCATCGTGCTTGCGCCTTTATTGTGGGTCGGCCGACGGCTGGCGCGTCCGCTGCGGCAACTGACGGGATCGGCCCAGCAATTTGCCCGCACGGGCGCCGCCGATCCGGTGGATGAACGCGGGCCGGGCGATGTGCGCGATCTTACCATGGCGTTCAACGCCATGCGCGCGCGCATCGTCGCCATGCTGGATGAAAAGGACCGGATGCTGGGGGCCATCGGCCATGATTTGCGTACGCCGCTGGCGTCGTTGCGGGTTCGCACGGAATCGGTCGAGGATGAGGGCGAACGAGCGCGCATGTCGGAAACCATCGATGAGATGAACCGCATGCTGGAGGATATATTGTCGCTGGCCCGTGCGGGGCGCAGTTCGGAAAGTCCGCAGAAGGTCGACCTGTCCTCGCTGGCCGATGCGGTCGTCGATGATTTCATCGAACTGGGATCGCCGGTCGACCTGATCGACAGCGACCGCGCGGTCGCCTTCGTGCGCCCGCAGCAGATCAGGCGGGCGCTGCGCAATCTGATCGAAAATGCCGTCGTCTACGGGGATCGCGCCCATGTGTCGGTGATTCAGGACGGGGATATGATCCATATTCGCGTGGCGGACGAAGGGCCGGGCATAGCGGAGGATCGGATGGCCGAAATGCTGGAACCCTTCACCCGGCTGGAGGGGTCACGTAATCGCGAAACCGGCGGGGCTGGCCTTGGGCTGGCGCTGGTGCGCGCGATCATGGCCGAACATCATGGTGAATTACGGTTGGCCAACCGGCCGGAGGGTGGGCTGGAGGCGAGTCTGGTCCTGCCTGCCTGACGCAAAGGCCGCCGGCAGCATCAGTCCATCCTGTGTCGACAGATTAGTCCCCGTTGAGCATCGCCAGAGCAGCGCGATCTGCATAGGCTCCGGCCAGCTTGCGATGGGCCGCCCGTGCTTTCTCGGAGCTGGATGCTTCCGCCATCAAGCGCTGCTTTTTACAGCGCGTAGAAAAATAAACGAAGTTCGATCCCTTCATCATCTAACCCCTCTCTCCATTGGCCCCCGGTCTGCGCCGAATCGCCTCCCGCTTGCCGGGATAATGTTGGAGAAAAGAGTTAACCGACGAATGATTCTTCGGCCAGAATATTATTAGCAAATTACGAAAACCGCGGCACCAGGCCGCGGTTTTGCGTCAATGCTTACCCGGCTTGGACGATGTTCCCGCCGCTGTAGGGTTAAGAAGTTCGACCCCTGCGGGCAGGCCCGTGCCGCCCATGTCCAGCCGGCGGGCCTGTTCCTTTGCCACGCGGGCCGGGTCGTCCCGTTCCCTGATGGCCGCCTTGGTGGCTTCGTCTGTAGGGCCATCGTCGTTGCTATCGCCGCCGCGCGACCACCCCAGAATGATCGACATGCGGCGGTTGCGCGGATCATATACGTCACCCTTTATAAAGGGTTCGCGGTCAGCCACGCCCTCGATCCGGGCAAATCGCGCATTGCCGATGCCGTTGTCGGCCAGCACCCTGCGCGTGGATTCCGCACGGGAAGACGACAACATCCAGTTGTTCATGTTGCGGCCCGACGCATAGGGCAGACCATCGGTATGGCCACGCACGATCAGCGGATTGGGCATGCTATTCACCACCTTGGCCACTTCGCCGATCAGGGCGCGGGCTTGTGGCACCAACTGGTCGGTGCCCATGGCGAACATCGCGAAATCGGCTTCGTCGATCAGGTCGATGCGCAGTCCTTCGCGAGTTTCCGTAAAACGCACATTTTTGCGCAGTTTGGCCATGCCCGCGCGAATCATGCGGGCTTCCAGATCCTTCTTGATCGATTCGAACTTCTGCCGGTCGGCGGCGCGGGTGGCTTTGCCGCCCTGATCCTTGGTGCCGCTGGCGTCGCGCGGGATCGTGATGGCCATATTGCCCTGACCGCCGGTGGTGGGATAATGTTCTTTCCCCATCAGGCTGTCGCCGCCGAACATGCCGTTCGATCCGGCCGAATTTTCCTTCATCTGGATCAGCGTCGGCGTGAAATAGTCGGCCAGCCCCTTGCGCTGCTTTTCAGTGGTTGCACCCAGCAGCCACATCAGCAGGAAGAACGCCATCATCGCCGTCACGAAGTCGGCATAGGCCACTTTCCAGGCGCCGCCATGATGGCCGCCATGGCCGTCGACGATGATTTTCTTGACGATGATCGGCCTTGGTTCAGGCTCGTTCGCGCCGCGCTTCTTTTCGGCCATGGCTTATTTACCCCGCATGCCGTCGAACACTTCGGCAAAGCCGGGCTGGTTCGCGTGGGTCAGGCCGGAACGCGCGGCTTCGATCACGAGCGGCTGCGGATGGCCATGCAGCGAGGCAATGATGATCTGTTTGACGACATGATAGATGGCGCCGTCCGCTTCGATTACCGCGCGGCAGCGGTTGGCGAAGGGATTGACCATGCCATAGGCCAGCAAAATGCCCAGGAAGGTGCCGACCAGCGCCGAACCGATCATCGCGCCAAGGATGGCAGGCGGCTGATCGATCGATCCCATGGTCTTCACCACGCCCAGAACCGCCGCGACGATACCCAGCGCGGGAAGGGCGTCGGCCAGACCCTGAAGATTGTCGGCGGGTTTGATCGCTTCATGATGATGGGTCTTGAGCGCATTATCCATCACGTCCTCGACCGCATGCGGATCGAGCGTGCCCGATGAAATGACGACGAGGCGCAGCGTATCGCTGATCAGGTGGACCAGCGCCTTGTCCTTCATCAGCTTGGGATATTCGCTGAAGATCGTCGAACTGGCCGGGTCTTCGATATGCGGTTCCAGCGCGACCGGCCCTTCGACGCGCAGCGTCTTCATCAGCTTGGACACCAGAAAGATGCAGTCGAGAAAATCCTGCTTCTTATATTTGGCGCCTTTGAAAACTTTCCCCAAACCGCCGCCCAGCGCTTTGAGGTCTGCGCCCGAATTGCCGATCACAAGAGCGCCGACGGCGGCGCCGCCGATGATGAGCATTTCGTGGGGCAGGGCGTGCAGCACCGGTCCAAGGTCGCCGCCGGTGAAGGCGAAACCGCCGAACACCATGACGAGCAGAATGACAAGGCCGATGGCTGCGAACATGTTGATCCCCGAATGATGGCCGTATGTCGGCGCTGTCCCAAGGCGCCGTTGGCGGGCGCCGGTCACATAGTTAATACGGTTTGGTTGACAGCAGGTTTAGCTAAGGCGGACAAAATATCGATGGTGAGGAAGGGGAGCGATTTTGGCTTAGCTTCGCATATTTCCCGGTAATTTTGACATTTTGTTATTCGCGCGTGAAACTATCGCAAAGTTGTGGACAGGTGATTGTCGGCGCGATGGCGTGCCGGAAAAGGATGATTTCATACTGATCCTCAGTAGGACAGCGCTTCATCCCGATCCGGTTGCCGTCGGTTCGCCCTTTACTTGATCAGGTCGAACAATGTCTGCTGGTTGATCCGGGCATAGGCGGACTGTGCTGCATCAAGCTGGAGCAACTGGGACTGCACCCGCATGATCACTTCCTGAAGATCTGTCGATTCCAGATCGGCGCGACGTTCGGTCAGGTCGATGCCGATGTCGGTCAGGCGGGTGCCGGTCGTTTCCAGCCGGTCGCTGCGCACGCCCTGTTTGGCCTGTTCGACCGCGATATGGCTTTGGACGATCTGGACGGCATCGACGCTAGCGGCGATATTAGCGTCTGAACCGCTTTCTACCGCGGCGATCGCCTGATTCAGCATGTCGTCGATGGACATGCTGGTGCCGTTGATGTCGATACCCTCGGACACGTCCTGTTTCGTGCCGACTACGGCAATGTTCAACCCACGGCTGACCGGGACCAGAACGCTCTGCTGATCGTCGAAGACAGAGACGCCCTGATAATCTTTCTGGTTCAGCAATTCGTTGATCGAGGTCTGGATGGCCTTCAACTGTTCGCTGATAGCGGCCCGGCCGGTATCGTTGAGCGATCCGTTGCGCGCGGAGGTCAGCAATTCCTGCGCATTGGTCAGCAGATTGTCGATTTCCGACAGATTGGCCTCTGCATTGCCGGAGCGGGACGTGCCGTAACTGACATTCGCTTTCCATGCGGCCTGCTGCGCCTGCGCACGGCCAATGTCCGATACCTGCACCCATGCCAGCGCATTGTCCGACGGTTTGGTCAGCGTGACGCCGGTCGAAATGGCGGTCTGTCCATCGACGATGCTCTGCGACAGTTTTTGCTGACGGCGCATTTCAGCCAGCATGATCTTGTTGGTGATGCCTACCATTGGTCAGCCCTTTCCCGTCACATGATCTGCAAAATGGTGTCGACGGTATCTTTCGCCATTTGCAGCACCTTGGCAGAAGCCGAATAGGCTTGCTGGATGCGCAGCAGGTCGGCCGCCTCCATGTCCAGGTCGACCCCGCTCACGGCTTCGCGCGCGGCGATGGCCTGATCATTGCGGGTTGTCGCCGTATCGCTGGCGGCTTGCGCCGCCGTCAGCAGATTGGCGTGGGTCGCGACCAGAGATGTCCAATTTTGTTCGACGCTCCCCGCGCCGCGCAGGACGGAATTGATGGTCAGCAGATTGCCGTTCAGCGTGCCGTCCGACGAACGGGTCGCCAGTTTGGATGGATCGGTGATCAGCGCGGCAATGGTGTCGGCGCTTGTGCCGGACAGGAGCGGCTCGCCCGCCGTACCGGCGTCGGTCTGACCCTGCGCGTGCCATGCATTGAGATTGCTGACGAACTGCGTAGCCAGCGTGTCGAGGCTCGCGCGCCGCTCCACGACGGTATCGGCCGCCGAAAACAGGCCGCCCAGCGTACCGCTGGTGGGTGCCGTCAACGCCGTGCCGTCCGACAGGGACAGCGCCATGCTGCCATCGCTGTTTGCCGTCATCGCCACACTGGCGGCGGTGTTGCCGCTCACCAATGTCTGACCACCATAGCTGATCTGCGCGCTGTCATGCGCGCCGAAGGTGATGGAGACGTTCAGATTATCGCCCAGATCCTGAAGCGCGGCGTCGCGGCTGTCGAGTAGCTGTGCATAGGCCGATGTCCCCGGCTGCGCGCGCAACAGGCTGTTGTTGATGTCGGCCAGCGCCGACAAGGCGCGATTGACCGTTTCCACCGACGACTGGGCCTCGGTCGCGATGCCGGTCGACACCTGCTTCAGGTCGGCGGCGGTCTGGTTGAAGGACTGGGTGACGCGCTGAATGCTGTCGAGCGTGGTCACGCGCAGCGACGTGTCGCTCGGGCTGGCGGCCAGCTTTTCCATATTCTGGAACATGCCGGTCATGAGCTGGCCGATGCCGGTGCTGGTGTCGTTCATCGCCGTTTGCGTATCGTTCAACCAGCGCAAATTCGCGGTCGCGCTGCCCAAAGCCATGCCGGTCGAACGAGCGGTGGCGTCCAGATAGGGGTCGGACGCGCGATTGACGCCGCTGACCTGTGTCCCGCCGAAATTCGCGCGCGACACATACATCGACATGGTTGCGGTCGACGACCCGGATTCCACCGTCGTCACGGTCCGCCGGGCATAGCCGGCCGTGCTGGCATTGGCGATATTTTCCGAAATCGCGGCCATCATGGTGCGATAGGCCTTGGTACCCGAAGCACCGATGACGAACAGATCGCTCATGCGCTGTCTCCCTTGGTCGTGCCGTCAGGGACGGCGGAGGAAGAGGGACCGGCAACGCGCGCGCCAAATTGCTTCATCAGCAGTTCGGCAATGCCCATGCCGCCGGTAGCGGCTAGGGAATCTGCGGTGCGGGAATCGGCCATCGACTGAAATTGTTCGGTCGCACTGGAATCGAACATGCCGTCCGCCAGACTGGCGGACCGCATGGAACTGATCATCTGACGCATGAAGATGGCCTCGAACTGCTTCGCGGCCTTCTCCAGATTTGCGCTGTTCGCGGCGGTGGGGCTGGCCCCGGCGCCGGTAGCGGTCGATGTCGTTCCAATCTGCATCACAATACTACCAGCTCCGCCTTCATAGCGCCGGCCTGCTTCAGCGCTTCCAGGATCGCGACCATGTCCGCCGGGGAAGCCCCGATGGCGTTGACCGCCTTCACTATATCGGCCAGCGACGCCCCACCTTTAAAATTAACCATAGGTTTCTTTTCCTGGTCGATGCTGATGTTGCTTGATTGCTGGACGGCGGTCTGCCCCTGACTGAAGGGAGCGGGCTGCACGATCTGGGGACTTTCATTGACGCTGACGGTCAATTTGCCATGGGCGACGGCGGCCGGATGAATTTTTACAGCGCCATTGATGACGACCGTGCCGGTGCGCGCGTTGACGATGACGCGGGCCGGTGCATCGGCGGGCGTGATCTCGATATTCTCGATCATGCCCATCATCAGGATGCGTTGTTCGGCGCCGGGCGTCGCGTCGATGGTGACGGACACGGCATCGACGGCGCGGGCGCGGCGATCGCCAAAGGTTCTGTTGATGCCGTCCGCCACGCGCAGCGCGGTGGTCAGGTCGGCTTCGGCCAGATTGAAGGTCAGGCTGGGCGCGGTGTCAAAGCCGGTGGCGACCGCACGTTCGACGGTCGCACCCTCGGGAATGCGGCCGGCGGACGGGATATTGACCGATACCTGGCTGCCGTCGGCACCCGATACGCCAAGCCCGCCGACGGCAAGATTGCCCTGTGCCATGGCATAGATTTCATTATCGGCACCGCGCAGAGGCGTCATGATCAGCGTGCCGCCGCGCAGCGACTTCGCCTTGCCCAGCGCCGATACGGTGACGTCCAGACGCTGGCCCGGCTTGGAAAAGGCGGGCAGGTCGGCCGTGACCAGCACGGCGGCCGCGTTCTTCAGCGACGGGTTGATGTTCTGCGGCAGGGTCAGGCCAAAGCGGGAAACCACGCCCTTCATGCCCTGCGTCGCATATTCGATGCTGTCGTCGCCGGTGCCGGCAAGACCCACGACGATGCCATAGCCGGTCAGCTGGTTAGGACGGACGCCCTGAAAGGCGCCCAGATCCTTCACCCGTTCCGCATGGGCGGGCACGGCCAGCAGCGCGAATATCGGCAAAATCAGGCGAAGCAGACGGATCATGGCGGTTGAAACTTCCATCAGAAGGGGCTGATCGCGGAGAAGAAGCGTTGCAGCCATCCCTGGCGGCTGGCATTGGCGATTTCGCCCTTGCCCTTGTAGATGATCTTGGCGTCGGCCACGCGGGTCGATGCGATGCGGTTGTCCGGGCCGATATCGGCCTGACGGACGAGACCGCTCAATTGGATGAACTCGTCGCCGCGGTTGAGCGTCAGCGCCTTTTCACCCTTCACCAACATGGTGCCGTTGGGATAGGCCGCCGCGATCGTCACGGTGATCTCACCCGTCAGCGCGTTGGACTGGGTAGCGGCGCCCTTGCCGGTGAACGTATTCTGGCCGCCGGCCGACACATCGCTGGCGTTGAACAGTTTCGACAGAATGCCGGTGGTCGGCGGGGTCAGGCCCACGCTGCCGTTGCGGGCAGTGTCGGCGCTGTTGCTCTTGGTCGCCTGTGTGCGTTCCACCAGTACGATGGTGATGATGTCGCCGACGCTGGTGGCGCGGGCGCCGCTGGTCAGCGGCGTATAGCCCACCGATGTCTGAAAGATGGAGCCGTTCGCCTGCGGTGCGGGCGGCTGGGCGATGACGGTCGGCGCGTAAAATTCGCGCTCCGCCGCTTCGCGCTTCTTGCCCGCCATCGCGGGAGAAGTGCCAAGGGCGACGATCGACAGAACGGCCAGCGAGGTGAAGGAAAAGCGCATCGATCAGCTCAGATATTCTGGTTGACGTACTGGAGCATTTCGTCGGTCGCCTTGATCATCTTGGAATTGACCTCATAGGCGCGCTGCGTCTCGATCATGTCGACCAGCTCTTCCACGATGTTGACGTTCGACGTTTCAAGGCTGCCCGACCGGATCGTGCCGCGTCCTTCCAGACCGGCGATGCCGACCTGCGGCACGCCGCTCGCCGCCGTTTCGACCAGCAGGTTGTTGCTGATCTGCTGAAGCCCCGACGGGTTCATGAAGCTGGCAATTTCGATCTGGCCAAGCTGCGTCGCTTCGGTTTCGCCCTGAAGCGTGGCCGATACCGTGCCGTCATTGCCGATCGTGACCGACGTGGCGCCTTGCGGCACGGTGATCTGCGGAATGATGGGCAGGCCATCGCTGGTGACGACATTGCCCTCAGCGGTGACGCTGAAATTACCGGCGCGGGTATAGGCGATGGAACCGTCCGGCCGCTGGATCTGGAAATAACCCGATCCCTCGATCGCCATATCCAGCGCGTTGCCGGTTTCCTGCAACGTACCCTGCGTATTGATTTTGCTGGTGCCCTGAACGGACACACCGGAACCCAGGTTGAGGCCGGTCGCGAAACGATTTTCCGTGTCCGAATTGGCGCCGGCGGCCACCATCTGCTGATAGGCCAGCGTCTCGAAATCGGCGCGGTCGCGCTTGAAGCCCGTCGTGTTGACGTTCGCCAGGTTGTTGGCGATCACGCGCATCTTCGTATTCTGCGCGTCCAGCCCGGTGCGGGCGACATGAAGGGCGGCGTTGCTCATCGTCTCATCTCCGTGCGGCATCCCCGATGAGGATGCTCATGCCTGTATCAAAGCAAGTTGCGTGCCAAAAAATTAACTATCCAGTCGCATCAGCGACGCGCCGCCATCATCCAGCTGTTTGGCGGTGTCGATCAGCTTGACCTGCGTCTCATAGGCGCGGCTGGCTTCGATCATCTGCACCAGCGCGCTGGTCGCATTCACGTTCGAACTTTCGATCGAACTGGGCGTGACGGTTGCCAGCGGGTCTTGCGGCAGGGCGCCGCCATTGGCTTCGCGGAACAGGCCGTCAGTGCCCTTGGCAACCGACGATCCGACCGGATTGACCAGTTTCAGGCCGTCGATCCGCTGCGGATTGGCCGGATCGCCACCCTGCGGCACGCCCCAGATGGAGCCATCCGCCGAGATGGAGATGCTGTCCATCTGCGGCAGGGTCAACGGTCCGCCATCGCCCAGTACGGGCAGGCCGTCGCCAGTCGTCACCAGACCCGTGTCGCTGACCTTCAGGTCGCCGCGACGGGTATAGGCTTCGCTGCCATCGGGCGCCTGCACCGCCAGCAGGGCGTCGCCATTCATGGCGACGTCCAGCGGGTTGCCGGTCTGGGTGATCGCCCCCTGCGCCATGTCGGCGGCGATCACCTGTTCGGATGCCTGCGCCCGGGTGTCGAAGGTGTCGCCCTTGATCCAGCGCGTCTCGGCATTCGCGATTTCCGCGCGAAAACCGACGGTGTTGGCATTGGCAAGGTTGTTGGCGATGGACGCCTGACGCGCCATCGCTCCCCGCATCGCCGTAAGTGCCGTGTTGACGAGCCGATCCATGGGCTGACCCTTCTATCCCTTAATGCGTGGCTTAGGTGCGCAGGTTGACGATGGTGGTGGTCAGCGTGTTCGCTGCCTCGATCGCCTTGCTGTTTGCCTGGAAATTACGCTGCGCCGCGATCAGGTTCACCAGTTCGTCGGTGATGTCGACGTTGGAGCGTTCCAGCATGCCGGAATTGACCGACCCGAACAGTCCGGCATTGGCGGTACCCAGCATAGGGTTGCCGCTGGCGACGGTCGAGGTCCAATGCGCGTCACCCTCCTGACGCAGGCCTTCCTGATTGTTGAAGGCGGCCATGGCGACCTGACCCAGATAGACGGTGCTGCCATCGGCATAGACAGCCGAAACCAGGCCTTCCTTCGACACGCCGACGCTGTTGAGCTGTGCGCCATTGGCATCGCCGTTCAGCGTGGTGGGGATCTGAAGATCGGTCAGGTCGGCCGGCGTGGCCGCGGTGGTGGCGCCGGTTGCAACGCCGGTTTGGGGATCGACGGCGAAAACCTGAATGCGCGATCCGGTGGTGTCGACCGCATAGCGGTTTTCATCGACGGAGAAAGCGCCGTTACGGGTGTAGCTGATCGTGCCGTCGTCGCCCTTGACCGTGAAATAGCCTTCGCCTGCGATGGCGAGATCCAGCGTCTTGTCGGTCGTTTCCAGCGTACCCTGCGTGAACTGCTGCGACACGCCCTGTACGCGCACGCCCTGACCGGCCACCTGATTGGTGGTCTGCATCGGCGCGGCGGCGAAGATGTCGCCGAATTCGGCCTTGCTCTTCTTGAACGCGGTGCTGCTGACGTTGGCGACGTTGTTGGAAATGGTCGAAAGGTCGGTCTGGGCGGCTTTCAGGCCTGTCAGGGAGATATAGAAGGACATGGCGTTGCTCCTTGGGTGAAAAGGATAGGGTTGAAAAAATTACATCAGGCTGATCGCGTCGGACGGGCTGTAGGTGCCGAGCGCGGTGATGAGTTTGGAGGAGGAGCCGTCAGCGGGTGACTGAACGGCGGCGATGGTGGCCCAGGTGGATATCTTGCTGGTGGAAGCGCCGCTCACCTTGACCTGAAGGGCGTCGGTGGACACGGTTTCGCCCGCTTCATCCTTGCCATCCCAATAGAAGGTGACGTCGCCGGCCGCCTGCGCACCGGTGTCGATCGACTTGACGACATTGCCGCTGCCATCGACCAGCTGGATGGTCGCGCCATCGGTGGCGGAGGGCAGGGTGATCTGACCCGCATAGGTGCCCGACGCATCGGGCACGGCGATATTGCTCTGAACCAGCATGGATTTGCCGATCCAGCTTGCCGCATCGCCCAGTCGACTGCCGGTCAGTTCGCTGGAGAGATTCTTCAGCGTCTGGTTCATTTCGGCGATGCCGGTCGAATTGGTGATCGTCGCCATCTGGGCGACCATCTGGCTGTTATCGACCGGCTCGAACGGATCCTGATACTGCATCTGCGCGGTCAGCAGCGTCAGAAAGCTCGACTGATCCATCGTCGCGCTGCCGGTGCCGACATTCGCGTTCGCATTATAGACCGAAAGCCCGGCGCTGTCGGTGACGGTTGAAGTCGTCGTCATTTGCCGATCCTTATGGTTTCGAGCATCAGGGATTTGGCGGTGTTCAACACCTGCACATTATTCTGGTACATGCGGGCGGTTTCGACCATGTCGACCAGCTCGGCATTGTTATCGACGGCGGCTTCCCACACGTCGCCATTGGCATCGGCCAGTGGATGATTGGGGTCGTGCCGCTTGGTCGGCTGGGCGGTGGTCGTCACCACATTCTTGACCTTCACCGTCGATACGCCCGGCGTATCGGTGACGGATTCGAACACAGGGCGAATGGCGCGATAGGCCTCGTTCGCGCTGCCGGTGACGTTGCCGGCATTGGCCATGTTGGATGCGGTGGCGTTCAGGCGCACCAGCTGCGCGCTCATGGCGCGGCCGGCGATGTCGAACACATTCATGGGTCCAGAGCCACTCATGGTCATTCTCCCTTGAATGCGCGGCTGATGGTGTTGATGCGCCCTTCGAGGAAGGACAGGGTGGTGCGATATTTCACGGCATTTTCCGCAAACAGCGTCTGTTCGGTGCTGAGTTCGACCGTATTGCCGTCCAGGCTGGGCTGAAGCGGCACGCGATAGCCCATCGAATCCTCGACGGCCTTATCGACGCCACCGGTATTGCCGCCGGCCTGGCTGTTGGTCGCTTCCTTCAGCGCCGCGTCGAAATCGATGTCGCGGGCCTTGTACCCGGGCGTAGAGGCATTGGCGATGTTGGACGCGAGCAGGGACAGGCGCTGCGAGCGAAGCGCCAGCGCCTTTCCATGAATCCCGAACAGACTTTCTTCCACCGACATGTCTTTTTGCCTTCTGGGCCTAAAAGTTCCGGCATCCCCGTCGTTCTAAGGCCTGATGGCGCTCGAAGCGGGTGATCCCGCCTGTGTATCAGCAAGAGCCGTGCCAATTTGCGTGGGTGACGCAGGCTGGCGTGGAAAATCCGGTCAAAACGGGCCTTTTCTGATGCAGGCGGCAAGAGCGGCAATTTTTTGCCGGTCGGCGGCAGGCTGTTGCCGCCGGTTGCTGGGAATGCGGGAACAGGGCAAAAATGACCAATATTGCAGGACATTTGTTCGATCCGTTGACGTTGCTGGCGATGCTGGGCTGCATTGCGCTGGTTGCGCTGTTTCAGAACGGCGCCAGCGCCAGTGGCCGCGCCTTGATGGCGCTGCGCCTGCTGTTGACCGGCAATCCCGACCGGGATCGCGATGCCGCACGCACCGCCATGCTCAAAATCGATCAGGTGGCGCAACTGCGTGGCCTTTCCTGCACGGACCGGGTCAAGACCGCCAACGCCTTTCTGACCGAAGCGGCGCGTAAACTCGCCAACAGCGACCGCGCCGACCAGTTTGAGCTTTGGGCTGCGCAGGCGCTGGCCGACCGCGCGCAGCGCCATGGCGCCGTGCATCGGGTGTGGTTGTCGGTCGCCGATGCCGCTCCGGCTCTGGGCATGGCCGGGACGATCATCGGCCTCGTCGGCATGTTTGCCGCCATGGATGATCCTGCCTCGCTCGGCCCTTCGATGGCGCTGGCGCTGCTCACCACTTTTTATGGCGTGGTGATCGCCAATATTCTTGCAGCGCCGGTCGCTGCGCGCCTTGCCGACCTGTCGGACCGGGAACTGGCCTGGCAGCGGGAGGTGGTGGAACGCATGCTGGCCATCGCCCGGCGTGAAAATGCGCCGCTGCGGCGCGCATCCATGCGGGAAGTCGCATGACATCCGCCACCACGGCGGTCGCCCGGCGCAATCGCTGGGCGATCAGCTTTGCCGATCTTCTGATGCTTCTCCTCGCTTTTTTCGTCCTGCTTCAGGCGAGCGGTTCGCGCCGGGACGCGATGCTGTCGCAAGTTAGCCGCCAGTTTGGCGGTCGCGATATGGCGCAGGGTGTGGAATTGCGCGCAGCCGACCTGTTTCAGCCGGGCGAAGCGATGCTGACCGGGCGCGGCAGGGCGCGGCTTGCCGCTATCGCCCGGCAATTTGCCGGTCAGCCGGACGGGCTGGAAATTCGCAGCCACGGTTCTGACAGGGGGCATCGGCGCTTTGACGAGTGGGATCTGGCCGCCGCGCGGCTGGGCGCTGTCGCTCGCGCGCTGCGCACCGATGGCATCGCGCCGGACCGCCTGCTGATCCGTGGCCTGGATCAGGGGGACGGTGCCAGCAGACTGGGGCAGAGCATTTATATCGCGCCAGCGCCGCGTAACCCGCATTGACGCCAGCCTGAAGAGAACTGGCACGAATTTTGCAAAAATCGGGACATGACTGTTCGCCTCTTCAGGAGACTCGCCGTGTCCGCTCGTTTATCCTTCTTCGCCGCCGCTCTTGCGCTTTCAGCCGCGCAACCCGCGCAGGCGCAGCAGAAATTCGAGAATCTCGATCGTATCGACAGCCTCGTCGCCATGACGGTCGGCGCCAATATGGGCGAACCGGGCGGCCCCGCCGGGCCGGTGGACAGGCGGCTGAAACTGGCGGCCTGTCCGACCACGCCCAATGTAGAAGGGCCGATATTCGGCGCGGCGATGGTGAAATGCGACGCGCTTGGCTGGCGCATTCGCGTGCCGCTGGTCGCCGGCGGTGCGGCAGCCGCTTCGGGTCCGGTGCCGCGCGGTGCCGCTTCGGGGCGGTACATGGCGGCGGCTCAACAGGTTTCTAAAGAGAATGTTGTCAAGCGTGGCGATCCGGTGCAGTTGATGGCTGGTAATGCCGCTTTCAGCGTATCGCGCATGATGATCGCAGACGAAGATGGGGCGGTTGGTGAAACCATTCGCGTCCGGGAAGACAGGAAAAGCGCGCCCGTCATGGCACAGGTTCTGGAAATGGGTTTAGTGCGTATTCCCGGATTTAATAATTTTTGAACCCGTCCGTTATAGGACATAGGGGACGAATGAAGGATTGAGCCCAATGATTAACTCGGTTGGTCAGAGCATAAGCGCCGCTATCGAAGCGACCCGCCTGCGGGAAG
The DNA here is from genome assembly GCA_021847605.1 of Pseudomonadota bacterium. Taxonomy (GTDB): domain Bacteria; phylum Pseudomonadota; class Alphaproteobacteria; order Sphingomonadales; family Sphingomonadaceae; genus Sphingobium. Next base: position 25,059 of record JAJZQN010000042.1, read on the forward strand.
GTGGCAAGACGCGCGCGTCGTCGCCGACCGGCACCACCACGGGTTCGACCGGCACGTCGGCATCGGCCAGCCCGGCCGCCCGTATGGCCGCCGAAGGTGCGCCGGTCGATATGGACCGCGTTGCCCAGATCAAGGCGGCGATCGCTTCGGGCAATTATCCCGTGAATGCGGGCGCTATCGCCGAACGCATGGTCGCACTCGACCTGCCGTCGCGGGGCTGATTCCGATGCCGTTGGGTCTGGCCGCGATCGACAATCTGTCCCACGCCTTTGATGAATTGCGTGCGGTTCTGGACGGCGTGGATGCCGCTGCGATCGAACAGGCGAGCGCCCGCGTGGCGAATGCGGCTGCCGGCGTTCAGGCCATCGGCGCATGGCGTTCCGACCCGGAGGTGGTTGATCGCCTCAAGACGCTGGCGCCGCTGCTCGACAGCGCCCGGTTGCGCGTCAAATTGCTGGCGGACCATGCGCAACAGCGTCTCGCCCTTCTTGCCGTCCATGGATCTTCGCACGCCCCGCTGACCTACGGCCGATAAAAATATTTTCGTTAAGGGCTAAAGCGGCGCCATTTGGCGCCGTTTTTCGTTTTACCCATATAATTTCCTGCCAGCGCGTTAACCAAATATTGGCATAAGCCTTGCTCTAATGTCCTCGCTAGCAAGTGGGGAATTGGGTCAAGAACGTGTCGGCTTTCGCAGACATTCAGGCAACGATGGCATCGGCCGGTAATCGCGTGACGAACGCGATCGCCATGGCCAGTCGCCGCACGGGTGTCGATTTCGGCTATCTGCTGGGGCAGGCCAAGATCGAATCCAGCCTCAATCCCACCGCACGCGCTTCCACCTCTTCGGCCACCGGCCTCTATCAGTTCGTGGATCAGAGCTGGCTGGCCGTCATCGACAAACATGGCGCCGAATATGGGCTGGGCTGGGCGGCGGACGCCATTCAGCGTGGCAATAACGGCCGCTATTATGTCGCCGACCCGGATTTGCGTCAGCAGATACTCGACCTGCGCAAACATCCCGAAACCGCGTCGGTCATGGCGGCCGAACATGCCGCCGACAACAAGGCCTATCTGGAACAGCGTCTGGGCCGGGGCACGGAATCGGTCGACCTCTATCTCGCCCATTTTCTGGGCGTGGGTGGCGCCAGCAAATTCCTGTCCGCCTATGACCGCGCGCCCGGCGCGACGGCGGCCTCGATGTTCCCGGCGGCTGCAGCAGCCAACCGCTCCATTTTCTATGATCGCTCGGGCAATGCCCGCAGCTTCGCCGACATTCGCGACCGTTTTGCCGCCAAGCTGCAAAAGGGCGTCGATACCATCGGCGGAGACATCCAATATGCCGACGCCTCGCTGCCTTCGGGCGCGAAGACCGTGCAGCCCGCCGATTATGTGCGGATCGAAACCCAGCGCCTTGCCCAGCAGCCCGACGTCACCGTCGCGCCGCAGCCGCAAACGGCGCGTCTTGCCTATCTCATGCTTGCCACCCTCGGAAGGTAACGGCCCATTATGACCCCCGCCCAAGTCAAAGCGAAGATCTGGATGAGCGCCGCCAAGGGGGCGGTGCTGCCTGTCGCGACGCTGATGGTCGTATTGTTCATGATGGTCCCGGTCCCCGCGATCCTGCTGGACGTGGGTTTCATCACCAACATCATGATCGCGCTGGCGGTGCTGATGGTGGCGCTGAACGCGGCCAAGCCGCTCGATTTCTCCAGCTTTCCGACCGTGCTGCTGTTCGCGACGCTGCTGCGCCTTGCGCTCAACGTCGCCTCGACCCGCGTCGTGCTGGTGTCGGGGCATGAAGGGGCGGATGCGGCAGGGCAGGTGATCGAGGCGTTCGGCCACTTCCTGATCGGTGGCGATTATGTCGTCGGCATCTTCGTCTTCGCCATCCTGATGATCATCAACCTCGTCGTCATCACCAAGGGCGCGGGCCGCGTGTCCGAAGTGTCGGCCCGCTTCACCCTGGACGCCTTGCCCGGTAAGCAGATGGCGATTGACGCCGACCTCAATGCCGGTCTGCTGACGCCCGAGGAAGCCAAGATCCGCCGTCAGGAAGTCGCGACCGAGGCGGATTTCTATGGTTCGATGGACGGTGCCAGCAAATTCGTGAAGGGCGATGCCGTCGCCGGCATCCTGATCCTCGTCATCAATATCGTCGGTGGCATCATCCTGGGTGTCGTCAGCCACAAGTTGCCGATCGCCGAAGCGGCGCAGACCTATGTCATGCTGGCCATCGGCGACGCGCTGGTGGCGCAGATTCCCGCGCTGTTGCTGTCGATCGCGGCGGCTTCCATCGTGACCCGCGTCAAGAGCGAGGGCGATATTTCGGGGCAGATCGCCAGCCAGTTCGGCACCGGCAAGGCGTGGATTCCCGTCGCTGCCATCCTGGGATTTCTGGGCATCATGCCGGGCATGCCGCACCTCGTCATCCTGCCTGCCGCAGCCATCGCCGGTGGTATCGCATGGCAGCTGCGCAAGGCGAGCCAGAAGAAGGCCGCCGAACCTGCGCCTGCACCCCCGGCGCCCAATCCGGCCGTCATCGAATGGAATGATGTGTCGGATGGCGCGATTCTGGGCCTCGAAATCGGCTATGGCCTCATCAGCCTGGTGGACGAACGCAAGGGCGCGCCGCTGATGGCGCGCATCACCGGCATCCGTCGCCAGCTTTCGAAGGAACTGGGCTTCGTCGTGCCGATGGTGCGGGTGAAGGACAATCTGGCCCTCGAACCCAACCAGTATCGCATCACCATCGCCGGCGTCGTCGTGGGCGAGGATGAAGTATGGCCCGAGGATCTTCTCGCGCTCGACAGCGGCGCGCTGGAGGGCACGGTGTCCGGCCGCGAGGCCAAAGACCCGACATTTGGCCTTGATGCCGTATGGATTTCGCCGGCCAAGCGCAGCGAGGCGGTGGTCGCTGGCTATACCGTGGTCGATCCGCCGACGGTCGTCGCCACCCACCTCAATCAGCTCATCGCCATGAATGCGTCGGAAATGTTCGGCCTAGACGAAGCGCGCAAGTTGCTCGACAACCTTAAGGATGTCGCGCCGCAGCTGGTCGATGGCCTGACGCCCGGCCTGCTCAGCCTGACGCAGATCAGCGCGCTGTGCCGCGCGCTCCTGTCCGAAGGCATCGCGCTCAAGGATTTCCGTCGCATCTGCGAAGCGATGGTCGATGGCGCCCGCCCGGACATGAACCACGAACAATTGGTGGAGGCGGTGCGTCAGCGTATCGGCGCGCTGATCATTCAGGGGCTTGTCCCGGTCAAGATGCCGCTGCCGGTCATTACGCTCGACGGCGATCTGGAATCCATGCTGGCGCAGGCGATGCGCGTGGCGGGCGATGCCAAGCATCCGATCGAACCCGTGCTGGCCAACCGTATCGTCGAGGCGGTGGTGCATGCCGCCCGTCCGCTGCTGGGCCAGGCGCGCAATTTCGCCATCGTCACATCGCCGGTGGCGCGTCGTGCGCTCGCGCGCCTGTTCAAGCCGCACCTGCCCGAAACGCCGGTGCTGTCCTTCCTTGAAATCCCCGATGGTAAGGGAGTGGAAGTAGTTGCAGTGGTAGGGGGCGAACAGCGCCCCGCGCCGCGGCACGATCCGCTGCCCAACCGCGAACGGGTCGCCTGAGGAGCCTGATCCATGTTCATGAACAAGATCACCGCCGGCGCCAACGCTCATACCTATGGACGCGGCGGGCCGGAAACGCCCGAACAGCTTGCCCGGCGCTATATGCCGTTGGTGCGTAAGATCGCCTGGCACGTCCATGGCCGCGTATCGACCGCGATCGACATAGAGGATCTGCTTCAGATCGGCATGGTCGCGCTGGTCGAATCAGCCAATGGCTTCGAGGATCGCGGCCTCGGCTTTGCGTCCTATGCGCAGATGCGCGTGCGCGGCGCGATGATCGACCATCTGCGGCGTCAGGCGACGCTGTGCCGTTCCGCCATGGCCAAGCGCAAGGAACTGGCCAAGGTGCGCAACCGGCTGGAACAACAGCTTGGCCGTCTGCCGACCGAGGCGGAAATGTCGGCCGATATGGGGCTGGACCCATCCGATTATCGCGAACTGGCCGACAGCGTCGAAATGGTGCAGCAGACCAGCATCGACGAAGTCTATTCCGACCAGTCCATGTGGTTCGCCGATGTGGAGGATCGCGCCGACGACATCATGGAACGGGAATCGCTGAAAAAGGCGCTGGCCGCCTGCATCGGCGAACTGCCCCAGCGTGAAGCGATGGTGCTGCAACTCTATTTCGTCGAGGAACTTAATCTGGAGGAAATCGGCCAGACGCTCGACATCGGCGCAGCCCGTGTCTGTCAGATCAAGAAGGCGGCGCTCGACAAGCTGCGGGAGAAACTGCGCGACTGGGATTGAGCGGCGCGCAGCTTATCTGGAGCAGGATGAAATCCGGCTGAATCGCAAATCTCCGTTCGTTTCTCGACTTCGCTCGAAACGAACGGATCAATGCAAAATCATCAAACTCTGGAGCGCGCTGCGTTAAATCCGACGCAGGTCGCGCGCTCTAAGTTTTTGTTGTCGCATCGTTTAATGCGGAAAACCGGTTCCCACTTTTCCGCACGATGCTCTAGCCGTCATTCGCGGGGAGTACGCTCCCCGCCTTATCCTCGCTACGGGGCCAGCGAAACCGCAACGGGCGATAGCTTTGCGTCCGCCACCAGGGTTCGGCCACTTCGAACAGCCCATGATCCTCGGCCCACCGGCCCAGATCCTTGCGCGCCGTCACGGCCGCCAAAAAAGGCGAGAAGAACAGGCCCGCCACCACCGGGATCGCCCAGCCAAGGCCACCGGCCTTGACCGCCAGCGCCGTCAGCCCCGCGCCCAGCAATATGTGCCATTTGAACAGCCAGATGGCGCCCAATATGGCCATGCCGTCGCGGTCGCGCGTCTGTCCGTTCCAGCTTGCCTTGAACCCCATCAATATGCCGATCAGGTTGATCGTCTGGGTCAGCATCGCCACCGGGGCCATCAGGATGGACAGGATGATGTCCACGACAACGCCGCTGGTCATCCGGATCGCGCCGCCAAAGCCGATACGCCGGGCCGGGTCGGCCATCGCCCAGAGGATCGACAATATCTTGGGGCCGAACAGCAACAACGCCGTCACCGCCAGCAGCCAGCCCGACGGCAATACGGCGGTGGGCGGCCACACGCCGCTTGCGCCGCCGCCCAGCACCACCAGCATCAGCGCCAGCCACATGGGCGACGTGCAATAGGCGGTCGCACCGACCAGCAACTGGAACCGGCTGACCGGGTGCAACCCGGCGATCCCGGCCAGCAACGGGACATGCTGGATATTACCCTGACACCAGCGACGGTCGCGGGTGAACAGGTCGGGCATGGACGGCGGAAATTCCTCGAAACTGTCGTCGGCCGTGACCATGTGGACATCCCAGCCGCGCCGCCGCAGCAGCGCCGCCTCGATCATGTCATGGCTCAAAATATGGCCGCCGAAGGGCGCGCGCCCCGGCAGTTCGGGCAAGCCGCAGCTCTGGGCGAACGCCTTCACGCGCACGATGGCATTATGGCCCCAGAACATACCCTCGGACCCGGCCCACCAGATCATGCCGGCGGCCGACGTCGGCCCGAACAGCCGGCTGGCAAATTGCTGCCACCGGGCAAACAGGGTTGCCGCGCCCACGACGGTCGGGACTGTCTGGATCAGGCCGACATGCGGATGCCGTTCCATGTCGGCGGCCAGCCGGGCCATCGTCTGGCCGCTCATCACGCTGTCGGCGTCCAGCACCACCATATAATCATAGGCACCGCCGAACCGCGTCACCCATTCGGCGATATTGCCCGGCTTGCGCCCGATATTCAGCGCACGGCGGCGATAATGGACCGGCCGTGAGAAGGAACTGCGCATCTCGTCATAGGCGGCCTGTTCGGTCGCGCCGCTTTCCGGGTTGGAATCGCTCAGGATGAAAAATTCGAACCGTTCGCGCCCCATGACCTGCGCCAGCGATCGTTCCATGATCGACAGGCGGCCCAGTACGCCCAGAAAATCCTCGTTACACACCGGTAGCAGGATGGCGGTGACGCCGCTCAATGGCGTAGAGGCGTGGAGCGGGCGCGGGGTCACGCTGCGTCCCTTACCCACGGTCAGCAACAAAAATCCGATCAGCGCGGTGGCAAAGCCAAAGGCGATCCACGCAAACAGCGGAATGAACAGGGCAAGATAGATGCCCTCCAGCAGCGAAATGCCGTCCAGTCCGATCGAACGCTGCATTTCATGCGTGGCCATCGCAGCCGGAATGAGCGCCAGCAACACGACCAGCGCGCGTCGCGCCCACAGATCGATATTGAACCGTCGCCGCGCGATCAGCGGCGGAGCATTTTCAAAATCCTGCTCCGGCATGGCGAGCGGACTTTCGGCCGGCACATTTTCGTAGGCGCGCGCCAAAGGCTTCGCCTCGGCGGCGGCCTCAGCCTGCACCGTCCCATTCCCCATCGCGATTCCCACTTGTCTGCGATTGACCCAGATCAGGAAACCGCCGGTCCTTCGGTCGGTTCCCTGCGCTCTGTTACCGGATAATGCACATATTCGCTAATGCCGCGACCGCCCGTGCGCAATTGCGCCCGAATATCGGCTATTCCGTTGCCGTCACGCTTCAGGTCGATCTGAACCCGGAACTGGCCGGGTTGATGCAATATCGGATAACCGGCCGTCTTGAGCAGGGTGCCGCCAGTGATATCGGACCAGACCTCCGGCTTCACGCCATCGGGCAGGCCGGCAAAGTCGATCACCAGCCGTTCGATCCCCGGCTTGTCCCCCCGTCCGCGCCACACATTCTCGACCGTGGCCATGCCCGCGCTGGCCGGGCCATGGGCCGCCGTCCAGTCGAGATGATAGGCAACGTCGATCCGCTTGCCCGGCACCGGCGCTGTCGCCGGCACCCAATAGGCTGCGACATTGTCGGTATATTCGCTGTCGGTCGGAAATTCGTACAGGCGCACCTGTCCATCGCCCAGCGGCGCGGCGGGCGTCGCCCACAATGACGGGCGGCGCTCATAAAACACGCCGTCATCCTGATAATGGTCGAAATTCCGGTCGCGCTGCAACAGGCCAAAGCCCTTGGGACTACGCTCGGTAAAGGCGGCGGTGCGGGGGAAGGGGGGATTGATGATCGGCCGCGCCTGTGCTGTGCCGTCCGCGCTGGCGATGGACAACAGGTCGCTGTCGTGAATCTCCGGGCGCCAGTCGGTCGACAGGTTGCGGTGCGCCTGATCATACCAGAACATGCTGGTCATCGGCATCAGGCCGAGTTCCGGGATGGCGCGACGGGGGAAGAGGGCGCCGGTGACATCCTGCTTTACCCCATCCTTGCCCAGCGAACAGACGAAGCGGAACGCGCCGGTGATCGATGCCCCGTCCATCAGGGCATAGACGGTGACGCTGTTATCGCTGGTCCGTTCCAGCCAGAAATGGGTGAAGCGGGGAAATTCTTCCCGCCCGGACATGCTGGTGTTGATGGCTATGGCACGGGCCGACAGGCCGAATTGCTTGGTCGGCCCGGGCGCACGGAAGTAACTTGCGCCCAGGAACGACATCCAGTCGCCGTCGCGCGCGGCATTCATGATGCGGAAACCGGCAAAGCCGGCATCGGGCGGTAATTTCTTGACCGGATTATTGGCCGGTGCATCGAACATGGCGGGGTCATAACGCAGCGGCGTGGCGCGCCCCTTTTCCACCAGCGCGATCTGCACCGGCTGCGCCGCATATTTGCCAAGCGGGAACAGGCGGATGCCGGTGTCGCCGGGCAAATCGCCCCAGATGGTCCGGTCGTCGCGGAATTGTGCCTGATGCAGTTCCGTATAATCGATCGCCTGTGCCGCCGGATAGGGGGGCGTTTCCCGGAACGGGGTTTTGGTCAATGCCTGCGCGCGCGCGATCAGCGTATCGAACGAGAATGGCTCGCTGCGATTTGCGGCCATCAGCGGGCGGGGGAGGATCAGGGCGGCGGTGGAGGCGGCGATCATGGCGCGCCGGTCGATCATGGGCATGGGGCTCTTCATGATGACCATAACGGCCAAAGCCAAGCGCGTATCCCGATAAATGTTTCGCAAACGCGATGAAACCTCCGCCCGGGGGGACGGAGGTTTCAATTATGCTGGCCGTTTGATCGAAGATGTCCCCCCGGCGCGGTGGGGACTGTTGATGCGCCGGGGGTACATGGGCGGCTGCCGGTGGCCAATACCTCAGCCGTCCAATTCAGTCAGTGACCCGGTGATTACTGGATCAGCTTCAGGACGTTCTGCTGGCTCTGGTTGGCCTGGGCCAGCATCGCGGTCGACGCCTGGCTCAGGATCTGGGCCTTGGCGAGGGCGGTCGTTTCGGCCGAATAGTCGGCGTCTTCGATCCGGCTGCGAGCGTCCGTCATGTTGGTGACGTTGTTCGTCATATTGCTGACGGCCGATTCGAGGCGGTTCTGCGCCGCACCCAGCGTAGCGCGCTTCGTGGCCACCGCTTCCAGCGCCGTGTCATAGGCGGCAAGATCGCTGGATGCGAAGGTCGGAGCCGTCGCGGTGCCGGTCAGCGTGCCGCCGGTGCCATCCGCCTTGGCGACGGCTGTCAGGCTGAGCGCGCCCAGCGTCAGGGTGACAGTGTCGCTGGCATTGGCGCCCGACTGGATGCTGACGGTAGCAGGAGCGCTGGCCGAGAAGAGATCCTTGCCGTTGAACTGCGTCTTGCTGATCACGTCGTTGATCTGTGATGCGAGCTGATCGATTTCGGTCTTGATGTTGCCCTGCGACTTGGTGTCGTTGGTGCCGTTCAGACCCTGAACGGTCAGTTCACGCATACGCTGCAACATGTTGCTGACTTCGCTCAGCGCGCCTTCCGCCGTCTGCGCCATCGAGATGCCGTCGTTGGCGTTGCGGATGCCCTGGGTCATGCCCTTGATCTGCGCGGTCATCTGCGACGAGATGGCGAGGCCGGCGGCATCGTCCTTCGCGCTGTTGATGCGCTTGCCGGTCGACAGGCG
>JAJZQN010000043.1 GCA_021847605.1 Pseudomonadota bacterium
GATGCCACCACGTGAGTGGACCATGGCGAAGGCGCAATTTGCCGTGATCTTCGGCGAACGTTTCATCAGAGCCATGGCGGCCTGATGATCAACCGCCCGGCCGCACACGGAAATCCTGACAGTCCCTCCACAGGCGTTGATCGACCGGCTCAACCGTTTGTTCGGGCGGGGCGCCGCCGCTACGCCCGTCTCCTATACGCCAACGCCCCGCGCAGTATCGTCCGCATCGCAACCGCTCGCCTGTCTGGGTGTGGGCGCATCGACAGGCGGTATCCACGCTCTGGGTCAGTTGTTTGCGGGGATGAGCAAGCCGCTCGGCGTCCCAATCCTGTTGACGCAGCATCTGCCGGCCAGCTTCACCGTCTATTTTGCGCAGCAATTATCGCGCATGACCACGCTGAAGGTGAAGGTTGCCGAAACCGGCGATGTCCTGATGCCCGACACCATCTATGTCGCGCCGGGCGACGCCAATCTGACGGTGCGCCGGGGGCTGCACGGTCGCGTCATGATAACCCTGGACCCTGAACGAACGCCGGCGGGGAATCTGCCGGGCGTCGATCCGATGTTCGCCAGCATGGCCGCCGCTTATGGGGCTGGCGCAGCGGGAATCGTGCTGACCGGCATGGGCCGTGACGGAACGGTCGGCGCACGCGATCTGGTGGCCGCTGGCGGCTGGATCGTGGGGCAGGATGAGGCAAGCAGCGTCGTCTGGGGCATGCCGGGATCGGTCGCGACCGCTGGGCTGACCTGCGCCCTGATGGAGCCATCGGCGATGATGGCTTTTGTCGCACGTCGTGGGAAGGGCGGCCAGTGACAGCCATATCGATGATACCACCGACCTCACCGGCCATGCCCCAGCCCTCTGCTCAGGCGGATGGGGCCGCCCGTATCCTGTCGGGCCTGCTGGAGGCGCGCACGGGTCAGATTTTGTCCGAAGGACGCGCATGGCGCATGGAAACTGCGCTGCGCCCTGTGTTGCGCACCCATGGCTTGCAGAATATCGATGAACTGGCGGCCAGCCTGTCCTCCAAACGGGACGTCCGGCTGGAACGGGATGTCGTCAATGCGCTGCTGAACAATGAAAGCAGCTTTTTCCGCGATCCTCAGATTTTCACCATGATCCAGCGCCAGATTTTGCCGCGCATTCAGGCCGAACGGTCCGACCATGTGCTGCGCATCTGGAGCGCAGGTTGTTCGACGGGGCAGGAAGCCTATTCGCTGGCCATCCATCTGCGCAAACATGCCGATCAGTGGAAAGACTGGCGGATCGAGATATTGGCCACTGACATCTCCACCGCTGCGATCGATCAGGCGCGCGAAGGCATTTTTTCGCAGATGGACGTGCAACGCGGCCTGCCGATAGGCGATCTGCTCGACTGGTTCGAACCCCATGGGGAAGACTGGCGCGCCAATGCGGAACTGCGCCGGATGATCGATTTCCGCCAGGACAATCTCTTCGATGCAAAGGCGCCCAGCGGCACCTATGACCTCGTCATGTGCCGCAACGTCCTTCTCTATTTCACGCCGCAGCGGCGTCAGACCGTGTTGCACCTGCTGGCCCGGCATAGCCATGCCCATTCGGCGCTGTTGCTGGGCGCGGGGGAAACGGTGATCGGCAATGGCGACGATTTTACCGCCCACCCTGAATTTCGCGGCGCGTATGTACGGCAGGCGCAGCCGCCGGCCGGCCATGCCGGGGCGTTTCGCCGGGCCGGATAATCGGGGCAGGGCGGTCGCCGGACGGGGCATGGCCATTAACCACGCTTGATTGCGGCGCGGCTCTTCGCCATGGTCATGACATGATGCTTCCATGAGCGTCGATGACGTGCGGATTGTTGTGATGACTGGCTTTTTGCGATGACGGATATGTCGATGATCGAAACGCCGTCTCCGAATTTCGATGAGCGCAAGCTGCCGATCACCATGCTGGTGCTGCATTATACCGGCATGCCCGATGCCCAGAGCGCGATAAACTGGCTGGCCAACCCGGAGTCCAAGGTGTCGGCCCATTATGTCGTGACCGAGGAAGGTCAGGTCGTCCGCATGGTCGATGAGGACAAGCGCGCGTGGCATGCCGGACGCTCGCACTGGCGCGGTATCGACGATGTGAATAGCGCCAGCATCGGCATAGAAATCGTCAATCCGGGCCATGAATGGGGCTATCTTCCCTTTCCCGATGTACAGATCGGATCGCTCATCCCGCTGGTCCATGATATCGTCCAAAGGCACCGCATCACGCGCGGCAATATCGTTGGGCACAGCGACATCGCGCCCGCGCGCAAGGTGGATCCGGGTGAGCTTTTCCCCTGGGGTCAGCTTGCCCGGCTGCGCCTCGCTTTACCGCGCCCGACCAGGAATTTGATGGACCCGCACTGGACCGATAGCGGCTTCATGCTGGCGCTCGAGCGCTTTGGTTATGATATTGCCGAACCGCAGGCGGCCGTGACGGCGTTTCAGCGCCGGTTCCGGCCCGAACTGATCGACGGCGTGATCTGCGGCGAATGTCGCGCCATCCTGCTCGCGCTGCTGCTCCCGAAACCGCGAGGGGATGAATAAGCGGCCATGAATAAGCAGCCATGAATAAGCGGGATGACGCGCGCGTCGAAAGCGTATAGAGGCACCCACACCAGAGGGCCGGGCGGCCGCGGCGTGGCGGGTAACTTCCACGGCGAGGAAAGTCCGGGCTCCACGAAATGACGGTGCCGGTTAACGACCGGCTGGAGTGATCCAAGGGACAGTGCAACAGAAAGCAGGTCGCTACAGCTTCGGCTAAGCGAAATTGAAAGGGTGCGGTAAGAGCGCACCGCGTCCCCGGCAACGGAGGGCGGCACGGTAAACCCCACCGGGAGCAAGACCGAATAGGGGCGGCGCGCAGCTTGACTGCTAGGTCTGTTTCGACCGAGACCGCCCGGGTTGGTTGCTTGAGGGCCGGAGCAATCCGGCCCCTAGAGGAATGGTCGCCTATCCCCCGAAAGGGGGTGGACAGAACCCGGCTTACAGGCTCTCTGGCATTTATCCTGAACGCTCGCTAAGCTCCTGCGCAGCTTTGTTTTTATGCGGGATTGGTGGGGCATGCGCGTATCGGGAATCGCTTTGGTTCTGGCTTTGGCGGGCTTGCCCGTACCCATCCTCGCACAGGATGCTCCCCCGCTTCAGACGGCGCAGCAATATTTCGACGCGGCAACGCAGGCCGCCAGCGCCGGCGACAATGCAAAGGCCTATGAACTTCTGGATACCGTGAAAAGCGGCTGTCCAATCCACGGTCCAAAGCGATAGTCCAACTGCGCAAGGGCATGGCGCTGGTTGAGATGGCCCGATTGCAAGAGGCGCGTGCGTTGCTCGATGGAGCATTGGCCGTTCTTCCCGAAGATGATCACAGCCTTGACGGCGATCGCGCGTCGGCGCTCCGATCATTGGGGCGCATGGCGCTGGGCAATATTGATTATGAAGCGGCGCTGGCATTCTATGTTCGGGCATTCAATGCGTCGTCCACGCCTGCGGATCAGGTATCGGCCCTGATCGGTCAGGCACAGGCAGGCGTTTTTCTCGATCCCGCTGTGGCGCTGGAACGCGGGCAACAGGCCGAAGCCTTATTGTCCAAACTTCCCGCCACCGACAAGAAAGCCAGCGGATATGTGGCCGCGGTACAGGGCAGGGCGCTGCTCAATCTTGGTCGGTTTGCCGAGGCGGAAACCGCCTTTGCCCGCACGGTCCGGGCCGAGGGCGGGCTGTCGCTCAAGGTGGGATATGATGATCTTGTCGCCCGTTCCGATGCGTCGATCGCGGCCATGCTGGCGGGGCACCGCGATAGCGCGCGTAACTATCTGGTCTATACAGGGGCCGGGCGGATCGAGGAGCAGGATTTTACCGCCGGTGCGGACATGACATTGCCTGCATGCGGTGAGGATGGCGTCACGCCGGACGATGTCGCCGTTATCGAATTTGGCATCAAGGATGATGGTTCGGTTGATTATGCGCGCCCGGTCTATGGATCACGGCCGGGTGGAATGGCACTCGTCTTTGCCCGCGCGGTATCCAATTGGGCATGGCGGGCGGAGGATGTCAGCAAAATCCCTGCATTGTTCCGCATGGTGACGCGGTTGGAATTGCGATGCTCCACGTCGGAAGGCGGTGCTTCGCTGGTCGGCGGACTGCGCGCGGCATTCCGCCAATGGGTCGAACAGGGCAATAATGATATCGTTGACGACGGCATGCCGACGGAAAACCGGCGTGTGGCGGACCTACAGTCCCGACTTGCCGCGCTGAATGGGCAATCGACCGGTGCTATATCGGCGCGGGCATGGATTTTGGCGGAATTGCTGGCCAGTCCATTTGTCGCGGGCGATAATCGTGTTGCCTATGTCAAAAGCCTGACCGACCTGATCGAAACGCAAAATCCGCCGCCTCTCGCACGGCTTTATGCCGATGTGCTGATGACCGGTGGTTTTGGAAAGGCGGTGATAGCCGAGCAACCCTATATTGCGGACCCGCGGGCGCATGCCTCATGGCGTCTGATCAGCTATGATATGCTGCAACCGTCCAGGAAGCGGTTGAACCAGGCTCTGTTGAACGACATCATCGCCGATACCGCTTTGCCCGTCGACGATCCGTTGCGGGTCGCGGCCCTGACACGGCGGGCTGCCGCAAAGGTCGCGGCGCGCGATATGGCGGGCGCTCAGAGCGATTTCCTTGCCACCGGTCTGACCGAGCAACAATGTTCCATCGTCGATGCGCAGCCGAATTTGCAGGGCAATCCCAGTTCCAGCAGCGATTATCCGATGGATATGGTTCGTGTCGGGGTGGAAGGATGGACGAAAATCCAGTTCGACGTGAACGCTGCCGGGCAAACGCTCAATCGCCGTGCCGTGATCACCTATCCGCCCATGGTCTTCAGTAATAACGGGTTGAAGATCGTGTCGCGTGCGCGATTTGAACAAAGCTACCGGCCCAGTGGTGGCCTTGGTTGCGGCGGCAACAATATGAAGATCACGTTCCGCGTGCCGGAATGACGAGATTGCCGCATTGTGACGGTCATCCTCTGGTTTTTACGATGAACTTTCCCTAATAAGATTCTATGGCACGACAGAGCCGATCCAATGACTGGGGTTTTCCCCGCTGGCGCAGCTATGGGTCTTCGCGAGAGGCGCAGGCCGTGCGTCTGTGCGACCGCTTCGGATGCGACAAACCGGGCGATCGTCCGGCGCCCAAATCCCCCAACAGCCCGGAACGCTGGTATTTCTGTATTGAGCATGCCGGTGAATATAACCGCAACTGGGACTATTTTCAGGGGCTGGATCAGGAAGAACGGGAACAACGCGAAAAGGCCGAACGCCGCGATGCCGGCGGCTATCAGTCGAGCGCCTATCATAGCTGGGGCGGGCCGGGCGACGGCAACCGTTCGCGTGATGAACTTCATGCGCTCAAGGCGCTGGAGCTTGAGGATGATGCCGATTTCGAGGCGGTGAAGAAAAGCTGGCGCCGCCTTGCCAAGGAATATCATCCGGACGTCAAGCCGGGTGACGCACAGGCCGCCGTTCGATTCCAAACGATTCAGGCCGCCTATGAAGTGCTGCGCACGGCGGAAGAACGGCGTACCTGGAAACCGCGCGGAGCCACGGATTGAAGGATAGGATCGCCTCCAACTGGCAGAATTCGGTCCTCATATGCCGCAAATGTTCAAAAAAGCTGGACGGCGGTTTCGGTCCCGAAGGGGATGAGCGACTGGCCAAGGCGATAAGGAAGCATCTTGCGCTCAAAAAGGGCCGCAAAGCCGCAGCCGGTATCGTTGAGGTCGGCTGTCTGGGCGTGTGTCCCAAGGGGGCCGTGACCGTGGTCAACGGTGCGGATAGTCGCGAATGGCTGCTGGTGCGGCCGGATGCCGACCTTGACGAACTTTGCGACATTCTCGGTATCGCCGCACCGCAGCATCGTTAAGCCTCTGCTTACCAATCTGGATTAAGGCGGGGGCATGTCGGATGCCGTCAAACCCCGTTATTTCATGCTGATTGCCCAGCTTTGTCTCGCTTTACTGGCGATTCCGTTTCTATATGCCGCTCCGCCCGCGCAGGGACGTATTTTACTGATTCCCGTGACTCGGTCCGCCAGCCTGTCACTGGCTCCCGCCGCGATCGCCCATGGCGCGCGTCTGGTGGAAGCTGGCCCGTGGAAGGGTTCCTTGCTGGTTGAGGGGCAGGGCCGGACGCTTGCCTTGTCGATGTTGTCCAGAGGTGTGTTGCCGCTTGCGGCGCGGGTCGGCGGATGTGGGGAGAAACCATGATGGATGGTATTACCAGCCTCGATCGTCTGCGGCTTCAGGGATTGCGCATCCTTATCTGTGCGAACTGGCTGTGGACGCTCGTCATCGCAATTGGCAGCTCCGTTTTTGGTGGCGGTCATGATCTGTGGGCATTGCTCCTGTCTGTGACGGTCAACATCGTCCCGACCCTGATGGTGCTGCGGCGCCAGCTTGATATGGAGGCGCGCCTTGCCATGGGCACGCTGGCCGCGGTTCAGCCAGCCATCGGCGTCTATCTACTGTCCGGGCATATCTGGCAGATGGATGGGCATATGTTCTTCTTTGCGGCGCTGGCCGGGCTGGCGCTGCTTTATGACTGGCGCCCTATTGTCCTCAGCGCCACGCTGATCGCGATCCATCATCTGACACTTAATTTCCTTATGCCCAACTGGGTATTCCTGGGTGGCAGCGATACCGCACGTGTCGCGATCCATGCGATCGCCGTGATATGTGAGGCGATCGTGCTTTGCTATCTCACCATTCGCCTGCGCTTGATGTTAGTCGCGCTCGACGGGCATGTGAATGATTCAGGCAAGCTGGCGGCGGAGGCGCAGATCGGCCGGGAAGTAGCCGAAGCGGCCATGGCTGCTCGCCGGGAAGCAGACGCGCGTGCCGCCCGCCTGCGTCAGGAGCAGGAAGAGGAAAAGCTCGGCATGGCCAGCCGCCGTCGTGCCGAAACCATGGCATTGGTTCAGGATTTCCAGCAGTCGGTCGCCGGTATCGTCAGTGCGGTCAGCGCCGCCACCCATGAACTGGATGAATCCGCCCGCATGCTCAACGACCTCGCCGGGCGGGCGAGCGTCGGCACGGTACAGACCGTCGCCGTCGCCGAACAATCCTCGCAAAATGCCGCCATGCTCGCGCATCAGATCGACCAATTGTCCGAATCCATCGCCGCGATCGCGGCCGCAGCACATCAGCAGTCCACTTTGGGCGGTGAAGCGCAACGTGTGTCTAGCGCCGGTCATCATGCCGTGCGCGATCTGGAGGGGCGTACCGCATCCATCGCCGGTTTCGCCAATTCCATTACGGATATTGCGGCGCGGACCAATTTGCTGGCGCTCAACGCCACGATTGAAGCGGCGCGGGCCGGAGAGGTCGGTCGCGGCTTTGCGGTGGTCGCGGGCGAAGTCAAGCAACTGGCCGGACAGGCTGCCAGCGCTACCGGCGAAATCCACGCACTTGCCGGATCGGCGCAGCAAGGGGCTGGCATCGCCCAGACCGCGCTCAGCGATGTGACCGAAGCGGTGCGTCAACTGGCCGAAGCGGCCGACGCCATTCAGTCCGCCGTGGTGGATCAACGCGATGCGACCTCTGCCATTGGACAGTCGGCACGCGACACCGCGCGCGACGCGACGCTGATGACTCGTCAGATGGAGGGTGTGGCCGGTGTCGCACGCGATACCGAAAATCTTTCCGGACGGGTATCCAGCGCTGCATCGGGCCTGTTGCGCACGGCGCAGAATTTGCAAAAGGCAACCGACCTGTTCGTCAGCCAGTTGAAAGCGGCCTGACGCTTACCCCGTTCGTGCCGATGGGGCGGCACGGGGCAGCGTTTCGGCCAGGGGGTAAAGGGTGCGATCTTCCCGCTCGATCCGTTCGCCCAATGCCCGCAATATGGTCCCGGTTTCGATGCAGAATCCCTGCCATTCGCGCGTGATGCGGGCATCGCTCCATTGCGTCATATAGGTGGAAAAGGTCGCGGCCAGCGCGCCGGTTTCCCGATGCAGGCGATCGGCGGTGTCGCGGATGCCACTGTCATCGCTGCGTTGCATGGTTGGGTACAGGATGCGATCCTCCAGCGCGAGGTGCGTCATCAACTGCCGCGCCAGTTGCCATCGTATTGCGCTGACATCATCGGGGCGGTCCGGCATGGCTATGGCCTGCGCCAGTGTCTTGGCGGTTTCACCCAATTCCCTGTGCTGCCGACGCAATTCGCTCACGTCCATCCCACGTCTCCATGCCCCCGATCGCCTGATGATCCTCTCAATCGCTTAAAAAAGTCTTTTACTGCTTCAGACGCGAAAAGGCCGCCCGGCGTGATGTGCGCCGGGCGGCCTTTTCACAAATTATCGCTGGAAAATCAGGCCGGCTGGTCGGCGCGGCTGGCGCCTTCGCCGTCCAGGTTCAGGGCGGCGAAATCCCAGTTGATCGCTTCCTTCAGCAGCTTTTCGGCATAGGCCGGGCGCAGGTTGCGATAATCGATGTAATAGGCATGTTCCCACACGTCGAGGATCAGCAGCGGGGCATGGCCTTCATGCGCGACGGGGGTGTCGGCGTCATGATAGCTGGTCACTTCCAGCTTGCCGTCCTTCAGGATCAGCGCGGCCCAGCCGCTGGCGAAGTGACCAACGGCTTCGGCCTTCAGCTTTTCGATGAGGGCGTCGACCGAACCGAAGGCTTCTTCGATCTTGGCGAGCAGTTCGCCGGTCGGCGCGGTCTTCACCGGCGACAGCGAGTTCCAGTAGAAAGTGTGGTTCCAGATCTGACCGACCTGATTGAACAGACCGCCCTTGGACGACTTGATCAGCTCGACCAGCGACTTGCCCTGAAGCGAGGCGTCGGCGGCGACCAGTTCATTGGCCTTCACGACATAGGCATTATGATGCTTGCCATGGTGGAAATCGAAGGTTTCGACGGACAGGATGTCGCCAAATGCATCCTTGGCATAGGGCAGGTCGGGAAGAACAAAGGCCATGGCGGAACTCCTCGGGTTCATTATGGGGCAGCCGCGCGCAGGGCTGGCGCGGCCGGTTGATCATATGGTCCATGCGGGGCGTGGACGCCTCCGTCGCTTCCCATATGCGTACCCAACGCCCAAGAAAACAGATATGTGCCTATTGCGAAACGATTGCAGAAAAAGGGGATTTTCAAGCCATTCGTCGCATGTGCGGCCCGGCCTGCGCCACCGTTAAAGGCTTTTCAAGATTAAGGATTTACCCCTCGTCGCCAACTCAAGAAAGGACATGTGGTGGTAAATAAGCTCCGAACCCTGCGGCGTAACCAGAAAGGCGCCACGGCCATCGAATATGGGCTGATCGCCGCTCTGATCGCGGTTGCCGCCATCGGCGCGATGAGCAGCCTCGGCACGAAATTGGGCGGCACCTTCAACAATGTGAAGAACAATATGCGCTGATCTTTTTCAGAGCAGGAGCCGGGTGCCGGCCTTCTGCCCCAGCGGCCGTTCATCCCTGCGGCGGGGTCGTCTCGCCCACATCGTCGCTGGCCGGCTCGTCGCCCAGCGTCAGACCATGGCGCAGCAGCATCGGCAGGTTCGCGCCTGCAAAGACCACCGAAACGATGGTCACGCCCCACACCTTCACCGCCAGCCATGTGTCGAAACTCATCGACCGGCGCATCACTTCGTTGGCGACGGCCATGGCGACGAAGAACAGCGCCCAGTTGCGCGACAGCTTCATCCAGCCTTCATGCGTCAGTCCGTCATAGGCCGCCTGCAACAGATATTGCAGCAACGGCTTGCCGCGCAGCCACCCGGCAAACAGCATCAAAGCGAAAAAGGCATAGATGATCGTCGGCTTGATCTGAATGAAGCTCTGATCATGGAAATAGATGGTCAGGCCGCCGAAGAACAGGATCAGCAGCGCCGACAGCCACAGCATCGGCGACACGCGGCCCAGCTTCACCTTGGACACGATCACCGCGATCACGATGGACGCCATGAACGCCGCCGTACCAAACGTCATGGCGGTGATCGGATTGCCCGGTCCCCAGATCCAGCCCGCGCCTTTGTACGTCAGGAAAAAGACGAGCAGCGGCCCGAAATCCAGCGCGAGGCTGAGCGTACCGTTATGGGGGGGCTTGGCGGGCGTTGATGTCGTCATATTTTATCCTTTGTCATTCCCGCGAAGGCGGGAATCCATCTCCACCCCTATGTCCGTCAGCAAGGTCGAGAGATGGATCCCCGCCTTCGCGGGGATGACGGGAAAGATGTTAAAAGCAGCGCGAGCGATGTCACCGCGCATAGGCCGTCCCGGCGATCGCCCGCGCCATGTCGCCCGGATCGAACGGGCGCAGATCCTCGATCTTTTCGCCAACGCCGATCGCGTGGATGGGCAGGCGATATTTCTCCGCCGCTGCAACCAGCACACCGCCGCGCGCCGTGCCGTCCAGCTTGGTCATGACCAGCCCCGTCACCTGCGCGGTTTCCTTGAACACTTCGATCTGGCTCAACGCATTCTGTCCCGTGGTGGCATCCAGTACCAGGACAACGTCGTGCGGGGCGGCCGGGTTCAATCGGCCCAGAACGCGGCGCACCTTGGCCAGTTCGTCCATCAGTTCGGTTTTGTTGTGCAGCCGCCCGGCGGTGTCGACGATCAGCACGTCGATGCCGGTCGCCGTCGCCTGCTTCACCGCGTCGAACACGATGCCGGCCGCGTCGCCGCCTTCCTTGCCCGCCACGATGGGGATGCCCAGTCGTTCGGCCCACACCTTAAGCTGGCCGATGGCCGCCGCGCGGAACGTGTCGCCCGCCGCCAGCATCACGCCATAATCCTGCTCCAGGAAATTATTGGCCAGCTTGGCGATGGTCGTCGTCTTGCCCGATCCGTTGACGCCGATCACCAATATGACCTGCGGACGCGGGAAGGCTTCGATTTCCAATGGCCGGGCGACCGGGGCGAGGGTCTTCTCGATCTCCTCCGCGATGATCTCGCGCAGATAGTCCTCGGTCAGTTCCTTGTTATACCGCCCCTCGGCCAGCCGGTCGCGCACCCGCGCGGCCATGGCGGGGCCAAGGTCCGACATGATCAGCGCCTCCTCGATCTCGTCGAGGGTCTGCGTGTCGAGCGCGGCTTTGGTGAATAGCCCGGTGAGGTTGTCGCCGAGCCTGTCGGATGTGCGCTTGAGGCCGCCGAACAGGCGGTCGCGCCAGCTATTGCCGGTATCAGTCATTATGCCGCCTCTTGCGCGATCAGCGTGTCCTTCTCAAGCCCCGTGATGGTCGCACGGACGATAGAGGAGGGGGCTTGTCCCGTTGCGAAGCGCACCGGGGCGAAATTTTCGGCATGACCGGTCATGCCGCTGCGCTCGACCAGCACCGATTGCGAGGTGCCGATCAGGCTGCGCAGCCAGTCGGTACGGCGCGTGGCGCAGGCATCCCGCAGCCGCGCGGCGCGTGCCTTGATCGTGGGCCGATCCACCTGCGGCATACGCGCGGCGGGCGTGCCGACACGCGGCGAATAGGGAAAGATATGGCCGTGAACGATGTCGCATTGTTCGACCAGCTTCAGGCTGTTTTCGAACATCGCCTCATCCTCGGTCGGGAATCCGGCGATGATGTCGGCCCCGATGCTGATGTCCGGGCGCGCCGCCTTCACCCGTTCGACGATGGCGATGGCGTCGGCGCGCATATGGCGCCGTTTCATGCGCTTCAGGATCATGTCGTCGCCTGCCTGCAACGACAGGTGCAGATGCGGCATCATGCGCGGCTCATGCGCGATCAGGTCGAACAGGCGCTCGTCAATCTCCACACTGTCGATCGACGACAGGCGCAACCGCCGCAAATCCGGCACGCCCTTCAATATCCGTTCGATCAGCAGGCCCAGCGAAGGACTACCCGGCAGGTCGGGGCCATAGCTGGTCACGTCCACCCCAGTCAGCACGATCTCGCTATAGCCGGCATCCGCCAGTTGCTTCGCCTTTTCCACCACGGCGCCGGCCGGCACCGACCGGCTGTTCCCCCGGCCATAGGGGATGATGCAGAATGTGCAGCGATGGTCGCAGCCATTCTGCACCTCAAGGAACGCGCGGGCATGGTCGGCGAAGGCGCTGGCCATATGCGGTGCCGTTTCCCGCACGGCCATGATGTCCGACACGCGCACGTCCGGCGCAGCCCAACCTCCGCTCGTGTCGAGCGCAGTCGAGACAGGTTCGCGCGCCGTGATGTAGCTGCCCGCCTCCATCTTTTCCCGATTGCCGATCACCCCATCGACTTCGGCCATGGCGGCGAACGTTTCCGGCTCGGTCTGCGCCGCGCATCCGGTAACGAGGATGCGGGCATCGGGTCGCTCGCGCCGCGCCCGGCGGATCGCCTGCCGCGTCTGGCGCACCGCTTCAGCCGTCACGGCACAGCTATTGACGACGATCAGGTCGTCCTGACCCTGCGCCATATCCCGGATCGCCTCGCTCTCCGCGATATTCAGGCGACATCCCATGGTGATGATGTCGGGACCGCTCATCAGAAGCGCGCCCAGTCAGCCTCGCCGTCGAAGACATGGGTGGCGGGGCCGGTCATGCGGATCGTCCCGCCCGGCGCCCACGCGATGGTCAGGTCGCCGCCCGGCAGGCTGACCGTCACCGGCTCGGCCATCATCTTGCGACTGATCGCCGCGACGGCGGTGGCGCACGCGCCGGTGCCGCATGCCCGCGTCAGGCCCGCGCCACGTTCCCACACGATCAGCCGGATGTGATTGTCGCCCACGACCTGCGCAAAGTTCACATTCACGCGCGCGGGGAACAGCGGGTCATGCTCGATCATCGGCCCGACCCGTTCGAAATCCACCGCGTTCAGATCGTCCACGAAGAAGATCACATGCGGATTGCCGACATTGACGGCGGCGGGTGCGGGCAGGTCTTCCCAGCTCGCGCCCATGTGGAGCGTATCCATGGGATAGGCCAGCGGAATGGCATCCCACTCGAAGCGCGGTGCGCCCATTTCGACGCTGGCCCCGCCATCGACCGATTGCGCGTTCAGCAACCCGGCCTTGGTGCGGATGGTTACGTCGCGCCCGACGAACAGCGGCACGCAGCGCGTCGCATTGCCGCACGCCTCGACCTCGCTGCCGTCCGAATTGAAAATCTGCATCGACACGTCGGCGTCGTCAGCATCGCCAATAATGATCAACTGATCGCACCCGATCCCCGCATGCCGATCCGCAATCGCCCGCGCTCGCGCTTCCGTCATCGCCACGTCGCCCTCACGCGCGTCGATCACGACAAAATCGTTGCCCAGCCCATGCATCTTTGAAAAACGTCCCATGCCCGCGCATGTAGTGGGAGTGAGGGTAAAAGACCAGCCGCTACAGCGGGACGACCTTGAAGAGAACGCGGAAGCCGCGCATCAGACTGATCGGTTCTCCAGCATCATTCGTCGTCACCGCCTCATAACCATTTTTTGCCTGAGTACAGGCGATTTTTGGGAATGGCGCAGGGCTTTTATCAAATTGACCCTGTTCGCAGTAGGCGATGTGGCCTGTTGTATCGATCCTGACCATGAGCAAGACTTCCTGTTCTTGCAGGCCGCCAGGAAGCTGTTTTACCTGCAACTCCATGTCGGCATCTTTGATCGCTGACGGAGGGGGTGCAGAACGTGGTGGAGGGGATGAGTGGGTCGGATGTCGCCAGGTCAGGCGCCCGTTATATGTATCATAGACTGGCTGGCCATTTTCATCAGCGGCAGGCTTGAACTGGGCGCGAGTGGATATGGCGACGCATGTAATCCGGTCCAACTCGGGGAAACCGCTCGATTGCGTGATGTAACATCGCGTAACCTTGCCCTCAGGGGATATGAGCAGCGAAAATCCTACGGTGCCTTCCTCGCCGCGCTTTTTTGCGCCGACCGGATAATCCGCGTCGCTGGTCCAACTTCCCGGATAATTGGCGGGCATTGCGCGCGTCAGCGCACTGGCCAACATCAGCCCTAACAATATCCCCACTGAGATCCCCTGCTACTTTACCACAGTCCGCTTTTGCCCGTACAGAAAATACACGCCCAACCCAATGACATTCCACGCGATGCACGCGCCGATGGTCTTCATCGGCAGGCTGGCGAAGAGATAGGCGCAGCCCAGCACCGCGCCCAGTCCCACCAGCGTCGCGGCCGGCGTGCGAAACGGACGTTTCAGGTCCGGCGACCGGCGGCGCAGGATCAGCAGGCACAGCCCCACGGCGGTAAAGGCGATCAGCGTTCCGGCATTGGCCAGCGCCGCAATCTCGTCGATCGGCAGCAACCCGGCGATCACCGCAACCAGCACAGCCGTCACCGCCGTGATCCGCGCCGGCGTCCCCCGCCGCGAAATTTTCGCCAGGCTTTGCGGCAGGAAACCGTCCCGCGCCATGACAAGGAAGATGCGGCTCTGCCCATAGAGAAAGCCCAGCAATACGGTGGGCAGCGCGATGACGGCGGCGATCGCGACGATCCGGGCGATGCTACCCTGACCCATTTCCCGCAGGATCAGTGCCAGCGGTTCCGGGCTGTCGGCAAAGCGGGTGAAGGGCAGGGCGCCGACCGCAGCGGCGGCCACCGCGACATAGATGATGGTGCAGGCGACCAGCGATCCGACGATACCGATGGCCAGATCACGGTCCGGGTTCTTCGCTTCCTCCGCCGCTGTGGAAATCGCGTCGAAGCCATAGAAGGCGAAGAAGATGATCGCCGCCGCGGCCATCACGCCGCGTTCGATCCCGTCCGGTCCCATATGTTTGGCGAACCCGAACGGCATGAACGGCTCCAGATTCTGTGCGTCGAACGCAGGCAGGGCATAGGCGACGAACAGGCTGAGCGTCACGATCTTGATCAGCACGAGGATGGAGTTCAGCCGCGCGCTTTCCTGCGTGCCGACCATCAGCAACCCGGCGACCACCGCGATGATGAAGATGGCGGGCAGGTTGATGATCCCGCCCAGTTCCGGTCCCTTTGTCAGCGCTTCAGGGAAACCCAGCGGCGTCAGCAACGGTCCGGCATAGCCCGACCATCCGACCGCCACGGTCGATACGACCAGCGAATATTCAAGAATCAGGCTCCACCCCACGACCCACGCAATGCCTTCGCCCAGCACGACATAGGAGTAGCTATAGGCGCTGCCCGCCGCCGGCATCATGGTGGACAATTCGGCATAGGCGAGCGCGGCGCAGGCGCAGATGGCACCCGCAATCGCAAAGGAGAGCAGCACCGCAGGACCGGCCCGGTCGGCACCCACGCCGATCAGCGTCAAAATGCCCGTGCCGACGATCGCGCCGACGCCGAGAGCCAACAGGTGCGGCCAGGACAGGGTGCGCGCCATCCGCTGGCCTTCGCTTGCAGGCGTCATCGCCTCCATCGGCTTCCGGCGTGTCCAGCTCATGATGTGGCGCTCCCCTCGTTATTCAACGCGCATATTTCAGGGCGCGGACGCTGGCCCAAAGCGGTGTGATGCGCAAGGGGGGCTATGCGTTCAGTCAGCGCACTCCTGATGAAGAGGGCGCTGCCATACAGGCCGCATAAAGCGCGCCCACCGCCTGAAATACGCGCTGCGCCATTTGCGGATCGTTGGGTACGCCAAAGCCAGTCATGACCCAGCCTTCCTCATTCGGGCCGAGTGCGACGAAATCCCCGTCGATCGCGGGCTTGCTAATCTTCCGCCAGTCGACGATCCGGCTGTTCAGCTTGACGCTCACATCTTCGCTTCGGTTGACGACATCGCCCAGAAACAGCGTCGACTGGCATTGCGCGCCGGGTTGTGCGGCCTGAACGGCCGTCACTATCCGCCGCGACCACATATAATAGCCGTTGCCGGCTGGTTTGGCGCCGGTGAAGAAATTGATCTTCCCCTGTGCAGCGGCATTGGCCAGCAGGGCCATGCTGCCGGCGGGCGATGTCGCGTCGGCCAGCGCCTGTGCCTGCTGCCCCCCGATCACATCCGCCATGAACTGCGCGAAATCGGCCTGCTGCATCAGCCGCCCGATATTGGGCAGGTCTTGCAGATTTTGCAGGTTGATGAGGTTGCGTCGGGCCAGATCCTTGATCGCGCTTTCCATCAATTCCGCCGATCCGGACGCACCGGCCAGCGTCGCGCGCGTCAGGTAGATTTCGGAATAGGTCGGGTCGGCCTCTTCCGCGGCGGTCAGGACGGGGGCTGCCCGGCTCCAGTCCAGCGTGCGGGCTTCCGCGACGCGCGCCGTCGCGATCTGGCGCAAGGTGGGGGATATTTTCTTCAGTTCCGCTTCCGCCTGATCATAGGCGGCGCTGCCCGGCATCGCCTGCTGCACCTGTCGCAGCACGCGGGCGGCGTCGATCGGCTGGTTGAGCCGGTTCGCATAGAGATCGGCTGCCTTGAACGCGAAGTCTGGCGCATTGCGGCCGCTATTCCATCCCTCTTCGAACAGGCGAGCGGCCTTGCCGATCAATCCTTCGGACAGGGCGGTGTCAGCATCGCTCACGCTGGTCGTGCCCTGGCGCAGCGACCGGATGGTCCCGGCCAGCTTTTCTACGGCGGGGCGTGCGCTGTCGGGCGCCTTGGCCAGTGCATCGTTCGCCTCGGTTTCGGCGGCATCGAACTGGCGCAGGCCCATATAGGCCATCGCCACATAATAATGGGCGCGATAATCGCTGCCGTCGATCCGGGTTGCATCCTTGGCCACAGCCAGCGCCTCGATGAAGCGTTCCTGCGTCAGCAATGTCTTGGCCTGTTCGACCTGCGCATCATTGGCCGACTGGGCTTGAGCGACCGGCGATAAGGACAAGAGTGCGACGGATGCGGCGAACCGGAAACGGGCGACCCGCGACAAATGGATGATGCTCACAATTTCTTTCCGCATATCATGGGTTCGACGGCTCATGGGTTTGAAGGGGCGTTGCCGGACTGCTGGTTCAATTCTTCCTGCTGCTGCCGGGCTTCCTCCTGCTGGCGGCGCAGTTCTTCTTCCTGCTTGCGCTTGAGTTCCGCCTCGGCCTGTGCCTTGCGCTGCAGTTCCAGCGCGGCGGCAAGGCGGGTCTTCAGCGATGCGGCCGTCCGGTCGGCCTTGGTCAGCTCCAGATTGGCATTGGCGACGACACCGCCCCCACCCGTCATGGAAAGGTTTCTCGCCCGGCCGATAAATTCGGCGACGCGGGGGATGATTTCGCCAAAGCCTTCCTTGTCATATTTCCCCATGCGGAACGTATAGCCGCTGGCTTCGCCCGACAGGCCGTTGGGGTCGATGTTCGGGCCCATCGGCACGGTCACGATGTTGAGATAACCGGCATAGCCAAAGGCGGTGATCCGGCTCGCCACCTCTTTCGCCACGCTGTCGACCTGGGCGACCTGACGCCGTGAATTGGTTTCATTGTCGGCCATGGCCTGACTGGTTCGGCTCATCTCCCCGCCGCGCCGTTCTTCCGTGCGGCGCAGCGTGCCCGACCACAGGTCGAGGTCGGCGATGATCCGGCTGAAGTCGCCCGGTTCCTTGGCGGTCAGCGCGTCCTTTTGCGCCGCATCGAGCTGTTTCGAAATCGTCTGCCGCTCACGGACATAGTCGATGGCGTCGAAATTATCCTCCTGTCGGATCAGCCGCCGTTCAAAGCCCGTCGCCGTTCGCCATACACCCATTCCGTCGAAAATCTGGCTGCGGATGGTGTTGATGTCCGGCGTCAGTTGCGCCAGCTTTGCGCGCACTTCTGTCAGCGCCTTGTTCAGGCGATCAATCTCCGCCTGCAACTCCCGTTCCTTGGCCGCAATCTGCTCGGGCGTCGCCTGGATGATTTTTTGCCCCGAATGCGGAAATTGTTCGTTGCGCGCCAGAATCTCCGACTTGGTCTTGCCGCAGCCGGAACAGAACAGACCCTGCCGATATTCCTCCAGCTTCGCTTCCTTGTTGCGCAGCGCGTCGGTCAGCTTCTGGGCCAGATCCTTTTCCTGATCCTGCAACTTGCCGATCTGTTCGGCGATGCTGCCATAGGCGCGGATCAGGGTGATGAGCGCGCTGGTGACGCTGGTGGCCATATCGCGGGCATAGCCCGGCCCAACCCAATCGGCTGGCCGCGCCCGCGCGGATGGCGTGGCAACAGTGCTGACGCGGCTGCTTTTCAGGCTGGTCGGGTCCAGCAAATCCTGCGCCCATGCCAACGATGGCGTCATGAAGGGCAGGGTGATCATCCCCGCCAGCGCCCCACGCCGTCCTATGGATCCATCGATATGGCGATGGTGATTATGTTCACCGCAACAGATGCAATGACTGTCTTTAGACCCAGACGACATGCTTCCCCCAGAATATGCGCCCAACGCTCGATTGCCAGTTGGCGAAATATCCTGCAACGATAATTTTAGGGAATGGTTACGATGTCTTGCGCTTGATCGGTATTGATCGCTAATCCTCTTCACCACTGGGGGATCGATTGACGATGTGGACTGATTTTACTTTGAAACCCGTTGTGATGGCCGGGATATTATCGGTGTCGGTCGGATCGTCATGGACGGCCTTTGCGCAGGATGGCGGTTATTACCCGGTTTTCTGTCAGGGTATTTCGGTCGAAAGCGGCGATAATCGCATGTTTATCTCCGACGGTTTCTTCTATCCTCTGGCCAAGGCGCCCGATACGTCCTCGATTCAGGATAGCGAAATCGGCAAGGCGTTCGCGCAGGAAGTGAAGCGCGTGTCTGGCAAGACGCTGCTGGACCAGAGTTGCTTCACCCGGTCCAGCGTGGATGATTTGCGTAATTTCATCGCTTCGACCCGCAGCAATAATGGCGCAAGCTGGAAGGTCGCCGAGGTCAATTGGCTGCCCAAAGGTGCGCGGTCGCTTGATACGGATATGGCTGATCTGAATAAGGGGCAGGGCGGCACGCCGGCCAAGGCCGCTTCGTCCCTCATATCGCCGATCAGCCCTCAGGAAATCAGGGCCGAAGAACGGGCGGCACGGGCTGCCCTACTGGCTGCTGAAAGAGAGGCCGCTGCGCAGAAAATGGCGGCGGAGCGGGAGGCTGCTGCACAAAAGCTGGCCGAAGAACGCGCGAAGGAAGCCGAGGAACTGCGCGTCCAGAATGGCCGGCAACTCGCAGCATCGGAAGCCGAACGCCGCAAGATCGCGGCCGATAAGGAGGCCTTTGCCGTCAAGCAGAAGGCCTATGAGGCGGGGCAGCAGGCCTATGCAGCCGCGATGGCGAAATATCAGGCCGAAACACAGGCTGCGGCCGATGCCCGCGCCAAATGGGAAGCCGACGTCAAGGCGTGTGAAGCGGGCGAAATCGCCCGCTGCGGTCCCAAACCCAACTGAGGCCAAGCCGCAGCGGCGCTACCCAATTCACGTCGCCAGCATATCCGCGCCCGCATTATAATGATGCCACGCCATGATCGCCGCCGCGCCGCGATGTGGGCGCCATGGTTCGGCGATCAGGCGCGTCATGCTCTCGCTCGGTCGTTCGGGCAGGCCCAGCATGCGCCCCACGGCAATCTGCACGGCCAGATCGCCCGCCGGCCAGATGTCGGGGCGCCCCTCCGCAAACAACAGGTATATTTCCGCTGACCAGCGCCCGATCCCCTTGATCCGTACCAGTTGCGCGATCGCTTCCTCATCATCGGCGGGCAGGGCATTGAGGTCCAGCGCACCCGACAGAAGCAGTTCGGCCAGACTACGGGCATAGCCCTGTTTCTGCCGCGACAGGCCGCAGGCACGCAGCGCGTCGAAATCCCGCGCCAGCAGCGCGTTGGGCGCGCATCCTGCGCCCAGTTCCGCCTCCAGCTTGCGCCATACGGCTGCTGCCGACGCCACGCTCACCTGCTGCCCGACGATGGTGCGCAGCAATGTTTCATATCCCGGTTCGCGCACGCGCGGCTGCGGATAACCCAGTTTTGCGATCGCGGCGGCAAAGCCCGGCTCGGTCAGGGCGATCTTATCCAGACTGATTCGCATTCGCTCTGGTGTCGTCACCATGGCCTTTACCCTCCCGACCCTTGATTTCCTCATCCCCGTCCGTCACATCGGCGGGAAATAGTGCAGGGAAACGGGATAGATGCCGAAACTGATCGTGGTCAATCGCGCGGGCGAAGAACAGGCTGTGGACGGCTCGGCCGGCCTGTCGGTCATGGAAGTCATTCGCGACAATGGTTTCGACGAATTGCTGGCGCTGTGCGGCGGCTGCTGCTCCTGCGCAACCTGCCATGTCTATGTCGATCCTGCCTTCGCGGACATCTTGCCGGCGGTCAGCGAGGATGAAAACGACCTGCTCGACAGTTCGGACGTACGCAACGAAACCAGCCGCCTGTCCTGTCAGCTGGTGCTGACCGACGCGATGGACGGCCTGCGCATCACCATCGCCCCGGAAGATTGATCTTCAGGGCTTGACCCGTAACGTCGCGGCCGGTGCTTCGCTGGTCAGCGGCGTGATGGTCCAGCGGATGCGCTTGCCCTGCGGCACGGTTTCCGCGCCTTCCTCCTGATTCTGGCTGACGATTTCAGCGTCGGTGGTCAGGGTGAAGCTGCCGTTCAGCGCCTTGGTCGCCTTGTCGTCTCCGCCCATCGGTCCCTGGCTCTTGTCATAATCATTGGCAAAGCCGGGCGCCTTCACGCGCACCCGATCGTCCCCGCGCAGCTCCACCGCGACGAAGGGCAGGACGATCTGTGCATCCATGTTGAATGGGAAGAGGAAGGCGTGGGTCAGCCGCCCGCTGATCGCATAGTCGATCTCGAATTTATGGTCGCCCATGTAACGGACCGACCGGAATCCCTTTTCCTTGGTCAGGGCGGTGGCGATCGCCTGCATTTCGGCCGTGTCGTCCGCCCCTGCATCGAACCGTTCTTCCGCCTGCGCTGCAATCTTCAGCAGGGTAGGGGATGTCGTTTCGCCGTCCTGCGCGTCCGGGGACAGGTTTTCGTCGCTGTCGAAGCCGCTCTTGCCGAACGGGCTGCCACCCGGATCGGATGCCAGTATCTCGCCCTGATAGGTGAAGGTGAAACTGCGGTCCGCCCGTATGTCGAGGGTCGATGTGAATCGGCCCGGCGTCACCAGACAGGCGGACAGCAGCAATGGGGCCAGTAAAGCCAGCGTCAGACGAACCGGCGACCGCAAAATCCCGTGGACCATGACGGTCGCCCCCTTGTTCGTCGCCCGGTCGGCTGCTTACCGGCTGGCGGCGGCGTACAGGGCGATGGCCGCAGCGTTGGAGACGTTCAGGCTCTCCATGCGCGGACTGATCGGCAGTTTAGCCAAAATGTCGCAATGCGCCATGCTGTTGTGGCGCAGCCCTTCGCCTTCAGCGCCCAACACCAGGGCGACTCGCGATTCGCCGATCGCGTCGCCCAGGTTCGTGTCTGCCTCACCGTCCAGGCCGATGCGCCAGTAACCGGCCTCTGCAATTTCATCGAGCGCGCGGGCCAGATTGACGACACGCACCCATGGCACGATTTCCAATGCGCCTGATGCGGCCCGTGCCAGCACGCCCGATTCGGGCGGGGCATGCCGGTCCTGCGTAACGATGCACAGCGCGTCGAAAGCAGCGGCGGAACGCAGAATCGCGCCGACATTATGCGGGTCCGTTACCTGATCCAGCACCAGAATCGGGCGCTTATCGTCCTGACCCTGCTCCAGAATTTCGCCCAGCCACACATCGTCCAGCGGCTCGACCTCGGCGACGATGCCCTGATGCGGCGCGTCGGACGGCACCATGCGGCCCATGTCCGCGACGTCGGAATAGACGATCGGCAGGACCGGGGGCAGATCTAGTTGGCCCAATGCCTCTCGTGTGCCCCATATCTTGCGCACGGTACGGTTGGGATTGGCGAGCGCCGCGATGACGGCATGGCGACCATAGAAGCGCGGGAAGGCGCTCTTGGGCTTGGTGGAGCGATTGGGCTTTTTCATGATTGCGCTCTTTTCACATCAGGCCATTGACAGGCAAGCCTCCTTTCGCCATTGAGCCGCCTCCAGCGCGGCGGGAGACACAAAATCCCATCGTGTAGGGCACTGGACAGGTGGCCGAGTGGTTAAAGGCAGCAGACTGTAAATCTGCCCGGGTTTCCCGTACGCTGGTTCGAATCCAGCCCTGTCCACCACTGCCCTTAAATGGGCTGGAATCGCGAAATATATTGTCGAAATCGGCAGTCGTGGTGCACAAGCAAGGCACACAATGGCTGCACGAGTAAATGACCCGACAAATTAATCGCCGTTATCTTCAGAATATTGGTGGGTGGTATAGATATCGACGGCGATGGCCCGGCGATGTCGTGAAAATCGCGCAAGGCGATGTCTTCATCCGCTGTTTATCGACCACCGATCTCCAGGCCGCTGTTGTCCAGCGGCCATATCTCGACATAGAATTTGATCGCGAAGTGGCGCGGCTGCGCGCCCGTATTGATCAACAGGCCCGCGCGCTTTGCGATAGCGAGGTGGATCGACTGTTCGCCGTATGGATGCAGCGTGAAATCGCGACCTGGCAGGTGGGCGTTCCTGCGCAGAACCTGTCAGATGATGAGCACGCCCATTGGCAAGAGTGCTTCAATATCATGGAAGCGGAAATGACGCACTCGCTTGGTCGGGGGCGTTTCAAGCCGAATATCGAGTCCCGCTTGCACTCCGATCTTGAAGCAATGGGCGTGAAGCCGGACCTTGGACATCCAGGATATCATCGATTTATTGGGCTGGCTGGCCGTGGTCTCCTTGAGATGGCGCGTATGCGCGCATCCCGCTTGCGCGGCGAATTTGGATATCAGTTCGTCGATCAAGAGGTTGCCAAGGCCGCAGGAGCGAATGATGTTGCCCCGCTTGCCATTCATACCGTGTCCGACCTGATCGAGCGCTATGAGGCAGAGAAAAAGCCTGGCTGGTCGCAATCGACCGTGGTGGCATATGAGCCGATCTGGCGGGTGCTGCGCGAAGCGCTGGGGGCCAGTCGCGATGTTGCCTCAATCACGCGAGACGATGGCCGGGCGCTCTTCGATCTGATCCAGCGGATACCGCTGCATGTGAGTAAAAAGAAAGCGCTGCGTGACCTGCCGTTCAGGGCGGCGATAGAAGAGGGTGGGCGTCTCGGCTTGGCGAAGCTGAGCGCCAAGACGATCAACGATAGCTACCTTGGGCTGATGACGGCGGTTTTTGGCTGGGCTGTCCGTGAGCAATGGATGGCCGCAAATCCGATCGCTGGACTTCGCATGCACGACCCAATACCGGCCGACAAGAAGCGCGACCCTTTTACCTCTGCGCAGGTCGAAAAACTGTTCTCGACGGCACCCTGGTCGGATGGAGATATCGGTGACCCGATCAAGTATTGGGCGCCATTGGTCGCACTGATGACAGGTATGCGGGTCGGCGAAATCGCCGCATTGCGTAAGTGGGATGTCCGCGAGCAAGACGGCACGTGGATGATCTACATCGAGCGGGGTAAGACCAAAAACGCGCGTCGAATGATTCCGGTCCATCCGGCGCTCCAACGGCTTGGTTTCATCGAGTATGTCGAGGCGCGCAGGCTGATGGCGGACAGAGATGACATGCTTTTTGCAGGCGAGCGGCCGGGAGCGAAAGGGCAATGGGGCCGTAACACCTCCTTCTGGCTCCAGGAGCGAGTGAAAGCGCTGCGTCTCGCTGGCAAAAAGCTCGGAATGCACTCGTTCCGGCATTCCTTTGAAGATGCGCTGCGACAAGCTGATCTCCACGAAACTCCCGTTGGTCAGTATCTGACCGGCCGGGTGGGTGAGCGTGATCGCTCGTCGTCTGCCGCCTACGGTTGGGGCTATAGCAGCCGCAAACTGGCGGACGCGATGGCGACGGTTCAATATCCTGCGCTCGACCTCTCGCATTTGATCGAGGCGAGAAGAGCCGTCAGCCTCCGAGGCTGATGGCTCCCAAACTATTCCTCAAAACAGCGCTTGCGCCAGGGAGCGCTAGCTATCTGCTAGATTCCTAGCAAGAAGAAATTTTAATTTTTGGCGATGAGAAGGATAATGGTAAATAGGTCCGATGTATTTGGATAGGTGACACGCGAGTTGTATTGCGCATCATCGATGTATTGGATGAACAAGACTAAAAATTTTTTTGTAAAAGATCAAGAATCGCGGATTGTTGAGGCAAAGGCTAGAGTTCGCCTGATCGAGCAATTGCGAAATAGCTATTCGGATAAAGCGCGCGACCTCGCGCATCGGATGGCTCGATGTGGCAGCGCAAGCGAGACTTCGGACAATCGCATCTACTGCCGCCAGCCTGCTTGTCCGCGCTGCAGGCGCGCATACGCCCGCAATCAAGCGCGGGCCATCCAGGACTGGATGGCGGATGCGCAGCGTTCCGACCTGTCGCTGGTGACGATCCTGTTCGGCGTCGCGGGCCGGGCGGGGGATGTCCCTTTCATGTGGAAGAAAGGGCGCGAGGCCTTGCACAATCGGATCAAAGCGATGCGCCGCGAAACGCGGAGCGACAAGGGTAGCCGGTGGGATGATGTGCAACTGGTCGGCTGGCTGGAGGCGGACCCATATGAGGCGGCGCAGGTCGAATTGATGCAGCCCAGGATGCAAGAGTATCTGGAGGCCAACGGGCAGCTTCTGTTCGGTGAGGAAGTGGGCTGGATCGTGCATGTGCATCTGATCGTCCATCACCCCCGCATCGACTGGCAGCAAGTGCGCGACGCGCTCAAGCGCCAGTGGCCGGATGATTATGCTGTCGATGTGCAACCCTTCGACCAGCCGAAATATGATGGCCAGACGACTGACATCGCACTGTATGCGATCACCATGTATGCGCTCAAATCGACCGTTGGACGGAAGCTGTATGGCGAGCGTGACGAGGCGGTGGATGTGTATCCATCGTCATGGATGGCTGATCTGCATACAGTTTTGTTTGCGTATGAATCGGGCTTTCGATCATGGCGTGTGCGGATGGATGCTGCTGGCTCTCGCTCTGTCGATGCGCAGCATGATGGTGGTGCGGATCATCATTTGCTGATCGATCACGCATGTAATCATGTGGTTCCATCGTGTAATGGTTATGATAGTGAAATAAATGATCTGTTTGCATCGATATGGTGATGATAGATTTACCCTTTATCCTATACCTAATAACTGTGTCGGCGGATCGATAAATACTGCACGCCCCGGCCGATGACGGCGTGTCCATTGCATCAGATGCTCTCCGGCCAATCGCCGGGGAGCATTTTGCAATGGAGTATGGGATGAGATATCGTGAAATTGTTCAAGAGGTGCGCGGCTCGACCACCCAGGCGCGGACGACCATCGCTCGGATCAACGCTGAGATGGATGCGCTCGACCGCCCGACGCTGATACCACGCATGTATGGATGTGGTCCGCTCGACAGCGAGGTCGAGGCGGTGAAGCTGGAGGCCATCAGGATCGCCAACGCCCGCGAGCGGCTGGAGATCGAGCGGTTGCGCGTCGAGATTGAGCAGGGGCGGGATACTGCGCTGGACGATGCGCTGATGCTTGCCAAGATCGAGAAGACCCAGGCTGAAGCGACGAAGGCGACTGCATCGTGATGGCTGATATCGATATCGGGACAGATATGATCGTGGCTGGCTTCGACGCGATGCGTCCGATCCTCAATTTGCGGGCCGACATCCAGGAATGGATGACAGCAAATATCATCGGCGACTATGAGGTGCTGACAGGATATCGGCGCGGCTATTACGTCGAATTTGCGGACGAGGCGGATGCCGCGCACTTTAAGCTGCGCTGGGCCTAGCTTGCGGCGGGATTGATCGTCACATCGCGGACGCCCGCGCCCCATTGAAGGCTGGCGAGCGCGCGCGCTTCGGCGATGTCGCGGGCCGCGATCTTGACTCGGCTTAGCCCGGCTCGCGTTTGGAGCAAGACTGAGAAGGTCTTCATGCTGCCGCTCGCTTTTCCACCCGCTGGATTGCGGCACGGCTGACGCTGTATTGCTTCGCCAGAGCGCCCAGGGATGCGCCTGCTGCGCGCTGGGCGATGATGTCGCGCTGCTGGTTGTCGGTGAGGCTCCTTGGCCGTCCTAGAGCCTTGCCAGCGGCCTTGGCGCGGGCGAGGCCGGACTGCGTTCGCTCGATTAAGAGGTCGCGTTCAAACTCGGCGACCGCCGCGATGACCGCCATGGTCATTTTTCCGGCCGGACTGGTGAGATCGACCCCGCCAAGTGCAAGGCAATGGACCCGCACGCCTTCCGCTGCCAACTTCTGGATTGTGGTCCGCACGTCCATGGCATTGCGGCCAAGGCGATCTAGCTTGGTCACGATCAACACGTCGCCCGCTTCCAGCTTATCGACCAGCCGGGCGAAGCCTTTGCGCTCCATCGCCGCCACTGACCCGGAGATCGTTTCAGTCACCACTCGCTTGGTATCGACGGCGAAGCCAGCCGACATAATCTCTTGGACCTGGTTGTCGGTCGTCTGATCGGCGGTGCTAACCCGGCAATAGGCAAATGTGCGGCTCATTCTTCACGCCCTGTATCGAAATGGTGCATCGATACATATGGTGTATCGAATATTCCGTCAACCTACATTCCGATACAGTGCCAGTCACTGTATTGTAACCGGTCGTTTTGTTGACACCAGGGCTGAAGATGGGCGATTGGAATCCAAGGGCTTGGCTTCTGCCGTATGGCGGGAGCCATCTTGCGAAGGGGGGCATGGCGTTGCGATTGCTAATGGCGATCTTGGTAATCCCGCTGGCCGCTTGCGATAGCTCGTTGCTGTTTCAGCATCAGAGCGCCTCATCCTTTGTTCGAGATGCGAGATATGAGGCCTGGCCCAAGGGAAATATGATCCATTTCCGACAGCCAGCGAACGCTATCTTCGCAGCGCCAGGGGGCGCCGATTACGTCGCGGTCATGGAAGGTCGGGGCTGGCAGGAGCGTCGAGGTTATAGGGTGACGGTCTATCGGTCTGCCAACCTGGTCAAAGAGGACATTGTCGAGGACGGGCGCGAGCATACTTCAATTTCAGATATCAAGTCGGGCGCGTCGATCAGCTTCTCTGGTTCTGAAGGCGCGCGTCGAGGATTCTTCGTATGGGGCGCAGTGACCGCATCACCGGTGGAGGTTCGGTGGACCGGCCGGACAGATCAAGTTCTCGGCGAGCGATGTTCTGTCTGGTCGTTCTTTCGCGATCCCGTGACCCAGGAAAAGTGCCTTACGTCAGACGGCGTAACATTGTGGCAAAAGCAAATTGGCTTCAGAGGTAGCGGAATTAGCGAGTCTAGGATTGTGTCTCTTACACGGCGGAAGGTTCGGCCGGACGAGATCGCTGTTCCGCGCGATTTACTCAATTGGTCTACGTGGCTTGATGCCGATGATGGGAAGCGCGGTTCGCTACCCAATGACCTAGTTGTCCTTGAAGGGACCGAATGGAACGGCCAAGCCGTCCAACAGACGATCCGCCGCCTGGGTCGCATTGAAGCTGTTTCAGATGCCAGCGGAGAGAGGGTCCGGCAACGGGTCATGTGGACCAATGCAACGGTATCGTTCGAGCAGGATGCGAAAGGGAATTTCAAGACCCTGAGCGTGCACAAGGCAAAGGCCGGGCTGCCTCCCTCCATGTGGTCGGCGCATCGGCCATTGATTGGGCATGACGCATTGCTTGGGCGTCGATGTGGTTGGCGCGTTACCATTGATGCTTCCGAGGGGGACATGAGAGAGTGCCGCACTCCTGACGGCTTGCTCCTGAAGAGTTCGGATCGTTACATTAGCTCCGTTGGGCATCTTGCCGCAAAGTCGATCACGGTTGGCAGGATATCCGAAAGCGACATGGTTCCGCCCGGCGAATGGCTGGACGTGGCGACCTGGACGAAGATTGCCGACAACGAGAATGTCCATCGCTGAAAAATTTCGTCGCATGTCATCAAATGGCTTGATCGAATGCCACGTCCGAGATACACGCGCGGCCACACCCGGCTCACCAAAGCCGCGATTTTCAGGGCTTTGTGGCTGCCTTAAAACAGTCCAGCCCTGTCCACCACTGCATCAGGCCGATGCAGCAACTCCCGGTGGGGAGGTGAAAACAGGCCGGTGCGGACGCATAGCTCAGTTGGTAGAGCAGCTGACTCTTAATCAGCGGGTCCTTGGTTCGAGCCCAAGTGCGTCCACCAAATTTCCTGATACCATCCTCACATAATGAAGCTGGTCGCGCGTCAGGGGCTGGATGCCGCAGCTTCATTGCTGCGTCGCAACAAAATCGCGGGCGGAACGTTCGGCTGGACAAGATATGTTCATCCCGCCGCGAGTAACCCTGCCTCCCATGATTCTTGACCGTCGCGACCTGATGCTCCGCACGCTGGGCGGCGCCCTCTCTCTTGCCATATCCCCCCGCGCACTTGCCGCCGATGAAGTGGCGCGGGTCGATGCACTGATCGCGAAGATGACGATCGAGGAAAAGGCGGGGCAGATGACCTGCCTTGCCGATTCCTTCCGCCCGTTCAACCCGCCCAACCCACAGGTCGGCATTCAGGATGAAAAACGTCTGTCCGACGAAGTGCGCAAGGGGCGGGTAGGGTGCCTGTTCAACGGCATTGGCGTTGTGGGCGCCCGCCGCGCACAGGACATCGCGGTCAAGGACAGTCGCCTCGGCATCCCGCTCTTGTTCGCCGGGGACATCATCCATGGCCTCAAGACCATCTTCCCCGTGCCGCTGGGCGAATCATCCTGTTTCGATCCGCAGATGGTGGAACGGACCGCCCGCGCCATGGCGATCGAGGCGACCGCCGCTGGTCTGCACCTGACCTTCGCGCCGATGGTCGACGTTGCCCGCGACCAGCGCTGGGGCCGCGTGGTTGAAGGGGCGGGGGAGGATGTGACCCTGACCGGCATGTTGTCGGCCGCCCGCATTCGCGGCTTTCAGGGCCGCGACCTGCGCCGCGATGATTCGCTGCTCGCCTGTCCCAAACATTTCGCCGCCTATGGTGCGGTCGCCGCTGGCCTTGAATATGGCAATGTCGACATCAGCGAAGAAACGCTGCGCGAAACCCATCTGCCGCCCTTCGGTCAGGCGTTTGCCGCCGGTGCGCTCACCACCATGGCCGCCTTCAACGAAATCAACGGCGTCCCCGCCACTGCCGACAGCGAACTTCTCACCGACATATTGCGCGGCGAGATGAAATTCCGGGGCTTCGTCTTTTCCGATTATACCGCTGACGAGGAACTGGTCGCCCATGGCTTTGCCGAGGATGCGCGTGACGCCGCCCGCCTCGCCATCCTCGCCGGGGTCGATATGTCGATGCAAAGCGGCCTCTATATCCGCTACCTGCCCGACCTGGTAAAAAGCGGCGCCGTGCCCATGGAGACGGTCGATGTCGCCGTGCGCCGCATCCTTTATGTAAAGGCGGCGATGGGCCTGTTCGACAATCCTTATCGCTCGCTGGATGAGGCTGCGGAAAAGACGCGCATAGCCACCCCCGCGCACAAGGCGCTGGCCCGCGAATCCGCTGCCCGCTCGATCATATTGCTGAAGAATGAGGACGTGCTACCGATCGTCCCGGCCAAGGGGCAGAAGATCGCCCTCATCGGACCCTTCGCCGAGGATAAGGCCAATCTCTACGGTCCCTGGGCTTTCTATGGCGATCCCGACAAGGGCGTCGACATCGCCACCGGCCTGCGCGCCGCCTTGCCCGATCCCTCGCTGCTCAGCGTCACGCGGGGCAGCGACATCAGCGGCGCGATCGACGGCGGCATCGCCAAGGCGGTGGAGGCAGCAAAGGCCGCTGACATCGTCCTCCTCGCCATCGGCGAATCTCAGGCCATGTCGGGCGAGGCCCAGTCCCGCACCATGATCGAAATTCCCGCAGCGCAGCAGGCGCTGGCCGACGCCGTGGTCGCCACCGGAAAGCCCGTCGCCGTCCTTCTGCGCCACGGCCGCGCCCTTGCCATCCATGATGGCGTCGCCAATGCCGGCGCCATCCTCGCCACCTGGTTTCTGGGCAGCGAGGCAGGTAACGCCATCGCCGACATCCTGCTGGGCAAGGTTGATCCGTCCGCCAAACTGCCCGTCAGCTTCCCGTGGGAAAGCGGGCAGGAGCCTTTCTATTACGACCGCAAATCCACCGGCCGCCCGATGGTCGACAATGGCAGCACCGAATATAAGGCGCGCTATGCCACGACGGACAACAGCGCCCGTTTCCCCTTCGGCCACGGCCTCAGCTACACCGATTTCGAACTGGACCAGCTCAAATTGTCTGACGATGCGTTGCGCTGGGACGCCGCCATCGAAATCACCGCGCGCCTGACCAACAAGGGCAAGCGCAAGGGCAGCGAAGTCGTGCAACTCTATATCCGCGATCGCGTCGCCAGCCGTACCCGCCCCATCCGCGAACTGAAACGCATGGCCCGCATCGCCCTGTCGCCGGGGGAAAGCCGTATCGTCCGCTTTTCCCTGTCGCGCACCGATCTGGAATTTGTCGGCGCGCGCAGCCAGCGTATCGCCGAACCCGGCCTGTTCGACCTGTGGGTCGGCCAGTCGTCGGTCGGGGGGCTGCACGCGCAATTCACCCTCTACGCACAGGCGCCCACAGCGAAGGGCTGACCGACCCGCCCTTTCACGGGCCGGATTATCCTTATGCAATCCTGCCCGACTAAGCATCGGCGAATCGCCAGACCGCGATTTTCGGCGCAATTCTCCGTGTCGCTGGCGTGTGAACGACATTGCTGACTGTGGGCCATATGTCCGTGGCAGAGGATCGTCCTTCGCTTTTCTGTCCCTGACGTAAGAAATCATGTCTCGCTCCGTCAGCCCTCTCTCCTCCGATTGACCCCCATCGCTGCGGTGCCCACAGGCGCGGCACGCATCTAATGCGACTTATTCTCACTCGCGATCTTTAGGGGAAGGTCTGTCCATGTCCGCCATCTCATCCACGCGCTCTCATCTGGCGCGCGCCAGCCTGCTCGTC
The DNA here is from genome assembly GCA_021847605.1 of Pseudomonadota bacterium. Classification (GTDB taxonomy): domain Bacteria; phylum Pseudomonadota; class Alphaproteobacteria; order Sphingomonadales; family Sphingomonadaceae; genus Sphingobium. The sequence continues at coordinate 30,831 of JAJZQN010000043.1, forward strand.
CTGGCCGCCAGCCTCGCTGCGCCCGCCCTCGCTGCCGAAGCACCTGCGCCCGCCGCCGACGATCCATCCAGCAGCGCCATCGTCGTCACCGCCGCCGGCTATGAACAGAATATCGTCGAGGCGCCCGCCAGCATCACCGTTCTGGGGCGAGAGGAATTGCAGGAAAAACGGTTCGGCAGCCTCGCCGAAGCGCTTCAGGATGTGCAGGGTGTCGATGTCGGCGGCGAAGCGGGCAAGACCGGCGGCCTCAACATCTCCATCCGCGGCATGCCCAGTGACTATACGCTGGTCCTGATCGACGGCCGTCGTCAGAACGCACCGGGCGGCGTCACGCCCAACGGGTTCGGCGAAACCTCGACCAGCTTCCTGCCGCCTTTCTCCGCCATCGACCGGATCGAAGTCGTGCGTGGCCCGATGTCGACCCTCTATGGGTCGGATGCGATGGGCGGCGTCGTCAACATCATCACGCGCAAGGTCGGCAACCGCTGGGTCGGCACCGCCACCGCCGAAAGCACCATTCAGGGCGACGACCGCTTCGGCAATATCCAGTCGATCAACGGTTTCGCACAAGGACCGCTTGTCAAGGATCTGGTCGGGCTGACGCTGCGCGGCAGCGTCTTTCATCGCGAAGGATCGAACATCGAAATCCCCGGCGATCCGGCGCTGACGCTGGGCCGCAATCCGGTCGAATCCGACATCTACACCTATGGCGGTCGCCTCAGCATCACGCCCCATGCCGATCATGACCTGTGGATCGAATATGACCGTAATGAACAGCGCTATGACAATAGCGAGGGGCAACTGGGTACGTTGGGTTCGGGCGGCTATGCCCCGGAACAGCGGTTCAATCGCTCCAACTATGTCCTCGCGCACAGCTGGCGCATGGGCTTTGGCCAGCTCGACACCACGCTGACCCGCAACGAAACCGAAACCATCGGTCGCCTCATCCCCAACGGCACACCGGGCGCCGTTCCGGGCAGCCCCCGCACGCTGGAGGCACGTAACGACATCATCGACTCCCGCTTCGCCGGTAAATTCGGTCCGGTGGCCTTCACCGTGGGCGGCCAATATTGGAAAGCCCGCATGGTGGAGGGCGTCGCCCCCGAACCGTTCAAATTCACCCAATGGGCGGGCTTCGCCGAAGCGACGCTGACCGTGACGGATGGCTTCAACGTCACCGGCGGCGTGCGCTATGACGATCATAGCACTTTTGGCAATAAATGGTCGCCGCGTGCCTATGCGGTGTGGAACATCACCGACACCGTGACGCTGAAGGGCGGCGTCAGCCGCGGTTTCAAGACGCCGCGCGTCGAACAGATTGCCGATGGCATCATCGGCTTCGGGGGGCAGGGGCGCATCCCGCTGATCGGTTCGCCCAATCTGACGCCGGAAACCAGCACCAGCTATGAAGCGGGCCTCTATTATGATGGTCAGGGTTTCTTCAGCGGTAATGTCACGCTGTTCAACAATGATTTCGATGACAAGATCGCGTCTGGTCCGGGCATTCCCAACTGCCAGTTCGCGGGCAACCCCAATCGCCCCGGCTGCCTAGATGTCGGGCCGTTCCCGACGGTCGATCTGCTCAGCCAGTCCATCAACATCGACAAGGCGCGCACGCGCGGCGTCGAAGTCGCCACCCGCTTCGCCTTCACGCCCCGCCTGTCGCTGTCGGCCAACTATACCTACACCGAAACCGAACAGTTGAGCGGTTCGGAAAAGGGGCTTCCGCTGATCGGCATGCCCAAACATATGCTGAACGGCAATCTGCGCTGGAAACTGGATGACAAGGCCAGCCTGTGGGCGCGGGCCGAAATCCGCTCCAGCCGCTATCGTGGGGCCAATACCCAACAGACGGCGGTCGGCGATTTCCGCAGCTATGAGGTGTTCCACCTGGGCGGCAATTATCAGGTGACGCCGGCTTTCCGCCTGTCGGCGACCATCTACAATATCCTCGATACCGACTATGCGGTCTATGTTCCCTATCAGAGCAGCCCGACGGTGACGGCCTATACCCCGGCCTATTCGATCAATCAGGAAGGACGCCGCCTCTGGCTGTCGGCTACGGTCGATTTCTGATCTTTCTATCGGGCGGTGCCGGTGGCGCCCCCCCTGCAAACGGCTTTGATAGGCAAAGTCGATAACTGTGACGGGATCGTTTCGTTTAGAATGGCTCCGTCTCAGGCGTAGTTTCCTCCCCGCCCGAACAGGCAAAAAAACGGACAGGGGAGAAAATTATGTCCATTACCCGCATCTCGACACTCGCCTTGGCGTGTGCGCTGCTGACCAGCCCGGCGCTTGCTGCCGATCCCAAACCCAAAGCCGCGCCACAGGCCGATACATCGACCGACGCGCCCAAGCCCCCGGTCGGCGAAAAGCCCGGCGGCATGACCAACAAGGATTGGTGGCCCAACCGCCTCGACCTGACTGCCCTGCGCCAGCATGAGGCGACCCGCGCCAATCCCTATGGCGCCGATTATGATTATGTGAAGGAATTCAACAGCCTCGACCTCGACGCGGTCAAGGCGGACATTCGCAAGGTGCTGACCACTTCCCAGCCCTGGTGGCCGGCCGACTATGGCCATTATGGTCCCTTCTTCATCCGCATGGCCTGGCACAGCGCCGGCACCTATCGCGTCGGCGACGGTCGGGGTGGCTCGGACGGCGGCGAACAGCGTTTCGATCCGCTCAATAGCTGGCCCGACAATGTCAGCCTGGACAAGGCCCGTCGCCTCGTCTGGCCGATCAAGCAGAAATATGGCCGCAAACTCAGCTGGGGCGACCTGATGGTCCTGACCGGCAATGTCGCGCTGGAGGATATGGGGTTCAGGACGGTCGTCTGTGGATGGCTCCCGCGTTGCAAGTACAAATTGATGTTTTGACGTTCGGTCGGTTGCAGTCGTCTGTCCGGCCTACTGTTGCAGTCGGGAGGGACTGCTGGCCCTGATGGGGTCCGCGAAC
>JAJZQN010000044.1 GCA_021847605.1 Pseudomonadota bacterium
ATTTCCCGCTTGCGCTGTTCACATAGCCCCGTTATTGGCCCCCTCCACGGCGGGCGTGTAGCTCAGTGGTAGAGCACTGTGTTGACATCGCAGGGGTCGCAAGTTCAATCCTTGCCACGCCCACCATTGAAAACCCCGGTAGGTCGATGACCTGCCGGGGTTTTTGATTGTCCGCATGCCAATGCCCATCGCTTCGAATTTCTGTGTAAACTGCGAGTGGCAAATGAGGCTTATCTTAATCGCCCAACCAGTCGGCGATAATCCGGCCCTTATGCCCTTCGGGTGCCAACGCTGTGCGCAAAGCTTCCAACAGTGGCGGCAAGGCCTGTGTGAAAGCATAGGGTGGATTGACGATAAAGAGGCCCGCACCGTTATAGATGCCGGGCTGCTCGCTATCATATAGCCAATGCTCGACCCCCAGCAATTTCGGGATGCCGAGTTTGCGCAACCGCTCCTTCCATTGCCAGTGCGTGGCGCTATCTTTCAGCGGAAACCAGATCACCGTCACGCCATGCGCCCATTTGCGGTGAGCCGCGGCCAGGGTGGCGGTGATGCGCGCGCGTTCGTCCGTTTGCTCATAGGGCGGGTCGACCACCACCACGCCGCGCGCGGTACGGGGCGGCACCATAGCCAGCCAAAGCTCATAGGCGTCGCGTTCATGTACGGCCGTGCTGGTGCCCCGCATCACACCGCGCAGGGTGTAAGCGTCTTCCGGATGCTTTTCGTTAAGGATCAGGCAATCCTGCGGGCGCAAAAGCTGCGCCAGAAACCGTGGTGAGCCGGGGTAAAGCTGCGATCCTTCACCCACATTCACCGCCTGCACGGCGGCGCGATAGTCGTCCAGCAAGGGGTTCCGGTCGGCAAAGGCCCGCAGCACGCCCCCGGTGGCTTCGCCGGTACGCTGAGCTGCATCGCCGCCAAGGTCGTACAGCCCGCAGCCGGCATGGGTGTCGATCAAGGTCAGCGCGCCCGGCTTATGCTGCAAGGCCCGTACCAAGGCAATCAGGAGGCTGTGCTTCACGACATCAGCGCTGTTGCCGGCATGGAAGGAATGACGATAATTCATTGTGGTTCGAAATCCTGACGATCGGCCTTTTAAACGAACTGCTGGACCTTCTGCAAAGCGAGCGCGACGCGATTGGAGTAACCAATCCGGCGCTCGTATGAAGACGGGCTGGTGCGCCCTGCGACTTAGGCGCTGCGCAGTTCCACCCAGGTCGGGGCATGATCGCTAGCCTTTTCACGGCCGCGAAACTCCTTATCGACCTGCGCATCAATCAGGCGGTCGGCCGCCGCCGGGCTGAGTAGCAGATGATCGATGCGGAAGCCCGCATCGCGGGGCCAGGCGTTCATCTGATAATCCCAATAGGTCCATACGCCCCCGGCGGGATGGCGGCTGAGGATCGCATCGGTCCATCCGTCAGCCAGCATACGCCGGTAGGCTGCGCGGCTTTCCGGCTGCATCAGTGCGTCGGATGCCATCGCCTTCACGGAATAGACGTCCACGTCGCGGGGAATCACATTATAGTCACCCGCCAGCACAACGGGTAGCTCCGTCGCCCATAGCTCCGCCGCGCGAGTGCGCAGGCGCTTCATCCAGCGCAGCTTGTAGTCGAATTTGGGGCCGGGCAGCGGATTGCCGTTGGGGAGGTAGATGCTGGCGACACGCACGCCGTTCACATCTGCCTCCAGATAGCGGCTATGTTCATCCTCCGGCTCGCCGTCCAGACCGCGTTTCGTTTCAACGGGCTGCCCGTCCCGCATCAGGATCGCAACGCCATTAAACCCCTTCTGACCATGCCAGATGGCGCCGTAGCCGGCTGCCTCTATATCCTTGATCGGAAAGGTGTCATCCGACGTCTTGATTTCCTGAAGGCAGGCAACCTCAGGGCGGGTTTCGTCCAGCCATTCCAGCAGGCGCGGCAGGCGTGCCTTGATGCCGTTGATGTTGAAAGTGGCGATACGCATGACGTCTCCGTTGGCTGGCGGCCGGGAGCCGTCCGCTATCCTATATCGTCATGCCTCGACACCAACCGGGCCGGGAAGTCAATCAGACCGAGAAGCTGGTCCCGCAACCACAACCGGCAGTCGCGTTGGGATTTGTCACCTTGAACGCCTGACCGCCCAGATCGGACACGAAATCGACGGCAGAGCCGCGCACCAGATCAATACTGACGTCATCGACCACCAACGTAACCCCATCGCGCTCCACCGACAGGTCGTCGCCTTCAATCGCCTCGGCCAGACCAAAACGATATTGGAAGCCGGAACAGCCCCCGCCCTCGACAGAGAGACGCAGGATCGCGGGCTTGCCCTGTTTGGCAGCGATGGCCGCAACGCGAGCGGCAGCGGAGGGGGTAAGATCGATGTCGGCCATGGCGCCTAGATAGGATCAAGCAAAAGGCCCGGCAACCCCATGGGGACCGGGCCTTTTGCGAATAAGCGGAGAGCGGGATTTAGTCGGCCGCCTTTTCCTGCGCGCTGGTGGGACCACCCATGGCGATCGGCGGCTTGGTGTTCATGGCGACCAGATAGTCATGGCCGGCTACGAACGGGATCGGATTGATGGCCGCGCCATCAACGCGGACTTCATAATGAAGGTGGCTGCCGGTCGAACGGCCCGTCGAACCCATGAGGCCGATCAACTGGCCGCGCTTCACATAGCTGTTGGCTTCCACCAGCAGCTTCGACATGTGGCCATAGCGGGTTTCCATGCCACCGCCGTGCGAGATCTGAACCAGATTGCCATAGCCGCTGGCCCAGCCGGAGCGGCTGACGACACCGTCAGCGGTGGCGTAAATGGGAGTACCGATCGGGCCGGGAATATCGATGCCCTTGTGCATGCGGGCGCCGCCGTTGAAGGGGTCGGAGCGAACGCCGTAATTGGAGGTCAGCGAGAGCTTCTTAACCGGCTGGCCCGAGGGGATATAGGCCGCAGCCTTGGCAGTACCGTCGAGGCGTTCCATGCTGGCAAAAAGATTGGAGAAAGCGAGATCGACTTGGCCGCTGGCGGCAGAGGCCGTTTGAGCCGGCACATCACCATAGGGATCGTCGTCATCGGTGGCATGGGCCGGAGCCGCAGCGCACAACGCGCCAGCCATGGCAGCCGCTCCCAAAATCTTCGCTGCCTTGGCGGCAGATCGGAACCATTGCGTACCCTGAGCATTAAGCGAACGAAGAACCAACATGCAGACCCCGACTTTTGTCACCGAAGGCTTTGGGCCTTTCGGCGCTACCCCAGCTTTGAATTTTTTGGCGATGTGATCGCCCCCGCTGGAAATGCAGACTGCAAATCGCGGATCAGGTTGCAAGCGTCGCGTAGAAGTCGCGCGTCAAACCGGCCTGTCGGCGCGCCGAATCGTTGAACGGCGGCTTAACCGAACCACGAAAGTGACGTTTCACAAGCATTTGGTAGTGATCGGCGGGGGAGAGGCCCATTCGCTTCGTCGTCGCGATGAACCAATTGGTCCCCGCCGAGACATGCCGAATCTCGTCCGCCATGATTCGCCGCAACATACGACCGGACACCATGTCCCCTGCTCCTTCGAACCGTTCAACAGTCGCCGGCGTGATGTCGAGCGCCCGCGCCTCCAGCACCATGGGCACGATGGCCAGCCGGGCCAGCGCGTCCTGCGCCGTTTCGCTGGCCGCCTGCCATAACCCGTCATGAGCGGGCAGCGCGCCATAATGGCTGCCGCATTGACGGAGCCGGCGGTCGAGCAACGCAAAATGCATCGCTTCCTCCGCGCCAACGCGCATCCATTCATCGGTGAAGGCGATGGGAAACTGATCGCCGAAACGACCGATAAGGTCGAACGCCAGATCGATCGCGACAAATTCAATATGGGCGAGCGCATGGAGCATGGCGATGCGCGAGCGTTCCGAGCCGATCTTGCCACGTTTGGGCATTTGCCCGGGCGACAGAAGTTCAGGCCGGTCGGGCCGCGCAGGACGATCCGGCATCGCCATGTCGAAGCGATGCGCAAGCCTGCCCAGCCGCCAGTCGCGCGCCACCGCGCGGGCGATCATCAATTTGGCATGGGGGTCAGCGGTCAGCAGCACCCGGGCGCAGGCTTCCCCCACCCCCGGCATTTCAGTTGCAGGAGTCAAAGCGTCTTCACCGCCCCCAGCACCTCTTCGGCATGTCCCTTGACCTTCACCTTGGGCCATACGCGCAGGATGGTGCCGTCCGCCCCGACCAGAAAAGTCGCGCGTTCAATGCCCATATATTTGCGGCCATAGAGAGATTTTTCGACCCATGTGCCGAACGCTTCGCAGACCGAACCGTCTTCGTCGGAGGCAAGAATGACGCGCAGGCCGTATTTTTCAGTGAATTTGGCGAGCTTTCCCGGCTTGTCTTTCGATATGCCGACTACCGGCACATTGGCATCGGCAAATTCGTCGGCCAGCGCAGTAAAATCGCGCGCTTCGTTGGTGCAGCCGGGCGTGTCGGCCTTGGGATAGAAATAGACGACCAGCGGATGGCCGCGATAGGCGTCGAGGGTGAAGGAAGTGCCTTCGACATCCTTCAAGGTGACGGCGGGGACGATTGCGCCCTGTTCCAGCATCATGGCTTCTCCTGATAAGGGGCGGCGAGCGCGGCCCAGGCTTCGCTGACGCTTTGCCGCGCCTTGGCATAGCTTTCAAGCAACTCGTCCCAATCGGCCACGCCGCATGCCCTGGCGACCAGAGCGCGGGTCGCCTCGGGCGGCTCCGTCGAGCGGGGCGACACGAGGCGGGAGACGATCAGATAGCGGGTAAAAAGATCGAGCGCGTCAACGAGATGGACAGAAACATGGTTTCTGGCGGTCAGTTCCAACAGGGCGGCGCGCAGGTCGGGATCGAACCCTATGCCATAGTGGAACTGATTGATATGAATGATAAATTCCAGATCGACCAGGCCGCCGGGAACCAGTTTCACGTCGAAATCGCCGGCCGGCGGTTTGTGCCGGGCGATGTCGCCGCGCATCTTTACCGCCTGCCCCGCGAGCGTGTCGAAATCGCGCGGGCGGTGGAGCGTTTCGGAGAGAATGGCGTCGAGCGCGGCGCGGGCGGCGGGCGAACCGAAGATCGGCCGGGCGCGGGTCAGCGCCAGATGCTCCCACGTCCATGCCTCCTCCCGCTGATATTTCGCGAAACTGTCGAGGCTGACCGCCAGCAGCCCTTGCGCGCCCGAAGGACGCAGGCGGGTGTCCACCTCATAAAGCGGACCGGAGGCGGTATGGACGGACAGGGCGTTGGTGATGCGCTGACCCAGACGGTTGAAATATTGGGTCGCGCCCAGCGGCTTTGAGCCATCGGACTCAGTCTGGAAATCGCCGGTGAAGAGATAGACGAGATCGAGGTCCGACGCATGGGTCAAAACGACGCCGCCAAGCCGTCCGAGCGCCAATATCACCATTTCACCACCCGGCACCTTGCCATGGACGGCCTCAAACTCAATTATGGTGGCCTGCGCCAGCGCCTCCACCGCCGCTTCAGCGACACGGCCATAGCCCCTGCCCGCCTCCAGCGGATCGCCGCCGCGGATGATCTGCGCCCCCAGTGCAAAGCGACGGTCCGCCACGCGCTGACGCACACGGTCCAGCAGCGCCTGATAATCCTCCCCCGGTTCCAAGGCGGCAAATTGTTTCGCTAACGCATCGACTGCCGGTGGCGGGTTGAAAGCAGAGGCGTCGATCAGCCCGTCCAGCAATTCCGCCCGCCGTCCGAGCGCGTCGGCCAATGTTGGCGCATGGCTCAATATTTCGGCCAGCAGTTCAACCAGCGCCGGCCGCGCAGCGAGCAACTTGAAGAAATTGATGGCGCTGGGCAGGCGGGCGATCATGTCGTCCAGCCGGTTGAGCGCCCGCGCAGGATCGGGCGCCTGCGCCAGCGCGCGCATCAGGCCGGGCAGGAGTTGCTCCAGCGCCTCACGCGAAGGTGCGCTACGCAGCGCGCGCACGGTGCCGCTGCGCCAGCGGGTGATGCGGGCCAGCGGCGTGTCGATGTCTGCAAAGCCGATCTCGGCCAGCTGCTCCTTCAGCCGGTCCTCGTCATGGGAAAGCGACAGGTCCGTACTGGGCGGGCTGAGCCGGTCATAATTGCGCCCGACCCATTCCACATGCGGCCGCAGCAGGTCGAGCAGCGCGTCGCCATTCGCCAGCCCGTGCAGGCGCGCCACATTGTCGAGCGAGTCCCGATTCTTCGGCAGTTCGTGAGTCTGGCGGTCCTCCACCATTTGAAGCCGATGTTCGATGGTACGGAACAGGACATAAGCCGTATCCAGCCGGGCGGCGACGTCAGCCTCTATCACCCCCGCCTGCGCCAGCGCAGCCAATGCCTGCCGCGTATTGCCGGATCGCAGCGCGGGATTGCGGCCGCCATGGATCAATTGATGGACCTGCGCGAAAAATTCGACCTCGCGAATGCCGCCGCGCCCGCGCTTCAGATCATAGCCCGGCCCGAACGCCTGCCCCTGCGCATAATGATCGCGGATGCGGCGCGAAATATCGACGATGGCGTCGATTGCCCCGAAATCGAGGCTGCGCCTCCACACGAACGGCCGTATCTGCCGCAGGAAATATTCGCCCAGTTCGCGATCGCCCGCCGCCGGGCGCGCCCGGATGAAGGCCGCCTGTTCCCAGCCCAGTGCAGTCGATTCATAATAGCCGATCGCTGCCTCCACCGGCAGGGCAATTGGCGTCGCTTCGGGCGAAGGTCGCAGGCGCAGGTCGACCCGGAACACATAGCCGTCGCCATCACGGGCGCTTAGCAATTCACTGACGCGGCGCCCCAGCCGCACCGCCGCATCGGCCACATCCTCCCTATCGCCATGGGGCAAGGTGGCAGGATCATAGAGCAGGATGGGGTCGATATCGGACGAGTAATTAAGTTCGCGGCTGCCATGCTTGCCCAGTGCCAGCACGATGAAACCGCGCGGCTTTTCATCGGGGTAACGTTCGGCAAAGGCAGCAGCCAGCGCCTCTTCCAATGCCTGATCGGCGAAATCGGACAGGGTGCGAGTGACGCGGGTCAGATCCCAAACGCCCGCAAGGTCGGCCGCCGCCGTCACCAATGCAATCGCCGTGCGCCGCCGGCGCAGCGATCGGGCAATGCCATCTTCCGATGGCCCGGACACATGGGCGGCCGCCAGTGCCGCATCGACGTCGCCGGCTGCCAGATGCTGCGCCACGCTCGGGAAACGATCCAGCGCGCGGGCCAGAAATGGCGAATGGGCACGCACCCGCACCAGAGTTTCCGACCAGTCCATCGCCGTCCTCATCCTTGTCTTTGCGCGCCGTATCGCGTGGAGATGCGACGAATGCCAGAAACTTTTGGCCGACATGACCGTTTTGGGTTCATGGAAATGCAGCGCAAACCCTTTGGCCGGACAGCGGTGCGACAACATGGCGAAAAGGGCCATGTCGTCACGATCGCGCCCCCGCCCCCCTATGAAGGGGTAGGCAATGCATTGCGATCAACCTACGCGCCGCAACGCGAAGCCCTGCCCGACGACATGATGCAATTGTTGGCGAAACTCGACCGGCGATAGAGCCTTATCTGCCATTTCGATTGTTTGAAGAACGACTTAGAGTCTGTTTGGAAAATGCGCGAAAGAACGCATTTTCGATGCCGCACCGGCCCGCACCAGAGGCGCATTTCCAAACAGACTCTATAGACGCCGTGGAAAACTAAAAGCGGCTGATGGCAGCTATTTTGAGAAGACGGATCAACATCGAACAAGCGCAAATCCGCGTTCCATTTCAATGATGACGCCTTCATCTCGAAGCGCATGGGATATGGGAGAGGTCAGGACCACATCCCTGATGCGAATGCGCGTCCAATGCGGATAATGTTCCTGAACGTTCCAGATCGCCCGCAGGATCGCGTCATGCCCCAGTTCCCCGCCCTCTATCGTAAATATGGCGCTTTCAGCATCAAGTTCATGTTGGTTATCGAACCATCGGCGATTTTCGTCGCTCTGAACAATCCATACTGCGCCTTCTGCTCGCCCGTTGAACGCGAAATCAAAGATGATCGTGATTTCCATGGTGGCATTCTGCTCGACCGGCCCGGGGTTCGCAATTACAGGATCGAGGCTGGCAGCCTGCCTGTCGCAAAAGCAATAAAAATGCGCCCTCTCAAGATAAGAAAGCAGAACCGGGCGGTCGGAGACGCAAGAAAGCATTTACCATTTGCCAATATCATGCTCAGCCAATTTAGGGTGAGGCGTGCGGCATGATTTATCGCAAATTCGCCATTGCAACGCTGCTGATCGCGCCGGTCATCGTGATGCTGGCCCAAAATCTGACGCCGCACGCCACGCCCACGCCGCAGCCCGTGAAAGCTGTTTCCGTGCCGGTACAAGCCCCCACATCGGTCAACGCCAGTTCGGCCCCGGCCACGCAGCCATTGGATCAGTCCCAATATGCGCCGGCTGCACCGACGACGGAGCCTGTCGAATTCGGCAAGCCCATGCCCGATGCAGGCCAGCCGACATTGGCACCGGGATCAGGCCTGCCAGACAATAGCCGCCCCAATCTGTAGTGACGCAGGCCTGGCCTGACGACCGTCAGGCCAGATTCCGGCTAGCGAACGGTCACGACGCGAATGTGTCACATTGCGCCGGATCGCCACTGTTCAGACCACGCCGTAGCCATTCCATGCGCTGGGCGCTGGTACCATGGGTAAAGCTCTCCGGCACCGGCCGCTGCCCCGCCGCCTTTTGCAGCGTATCGTCGCCGATCGCTTCGGCCGCGCGCATTCCTTCCTCCAGATCGCCCGCTTCCATCAAATTGGTGTCGCGGTTCGCCCATACACCGGCATAGCAGTCCGCCTGTAGCTCCATCTTGACCTGAAGTGCATTGCCCTCCGCCTCGCTGGCGCGGCGCTGAGCCTGACGCACCTTGTCGGAAATGCCGGTGACGGTCTGGATATGGTGGCCGACCTCATGCGCGATGATATAGCCGATCGGGAAATCGCCCGGCGCATTAAAACGGGTTTCCATCTCACGGAAGAAATCCGTGTCGAGATAGATGCGGTGGTCCGCCGGGCAGTAGAATGGCCCCATGGCCGATTGCGCCGCGCCGCAGCCCGACTGGCCATTCTGACTGTAGAAGACGAGCGTGGGCGGTTCATAGGTCAGCCCTTCCGCCTTGAAAATGTCGGTCCAGCGGCGTTCGGTCGATCCCAGCACCTTCAGCGAAGTGCGCTGAATGTCGGTCAGCTCGCTATTGGCAGGACGCTGGGTCTGGACTGGCTGCTGCCCACCGCCGCCTACCAGACTGAGCGGATTCATGCCCATCACCACCATGATGACGAGGACGACGGCAATGCCGCCACAGCCAAAGCGGCTGCCGATCAGGGGGAGAAGCATGCCAAGGCCACCGCCCAGCCCGCCACCGCCGCCGCCAAAGCCGCCGCGACCACCCTCCTGTATTTCGAAGTTGCTGCTTTCCTGTTCGTCGTCGAGCCGCACCGCGACCTCCCCTGAAATTGCCTGCCCTGCCTGCGCCCCCCTGCCTACGCCATTGCGGCGCGACAGGGAACCGTCTGTCCATCCAATCGGTTGCGCCCATGTTGGCAGATGAATTTACATTAAGTTGGAATGCCCGCCCCGAAACCTATATTGCACTGCGACATGGCAGATACAGACCCCAAACCGCTCCGCCGCGCCCGTACGCCCCTTCCCCTACCCCGTGAGGTTGCCCTGTTGTTACAGGGCGGCGGAGCGCTGGGATCATTTCAGGCAGGGGTTTACGAACGGCTCGACGAATTGGGCGTCGATGTAAGCTGGGTTGCGGGCATCTCCATCGGGGCGGTCAACGCCGCCATCATCGCCGGCAATCCTCCGCACAAGCGGCTGAGCCGGCTGAAGAAATTCTGGTACACCCTGTCCGGCGGCATGCCCAATGTCGTGCTGCCGGAAATCGACCATATTCGTGAAGCCGCGCATCTGATGGCCGCCGGCACGGTCGCGACTTTCGGCGTGCCGGGCATGTTTCGCCCCCGCATGTGGCCTGCCACGCTGATGCCCGAAGGATCGACCGGCGCAATCAGCTTTTACGACAGCGCGCCGCTGAAAGAGACTCTGGACGCATGCATCGACTGGGATCTGCTGAATGACGGGCCAGTGCGCCTGTCGGTCGGCGCGGTGGATGTCGAATCGGGAAATTTTGCCTATTGGGATACTCGGGGTCCGGGCGGCAACACCCGGATCGACGCCCGTCACATCATGGCGTCGGGCGCCCTGCCCCCCGGCCTGCCCCCGATCGAGATTGACGGGCGCTGGTATTGGGACGGCGGCATCGTGTCGAACACGCCGCTTTCCCACGTCCTCAATCATCAGACGGAGGATATGCTGGTGTTTCAGGTCGACCTGTTCCCGGCAGAAGGACCGATGCCGAACCAGATGACCGACGTCTATTCGCGGATGAAGGACATTCAATATAGCAGCCGTACCCGGCAGGTGACGGACCAGTATCTGCGCCTGCGTCGTGAGCATGGCGCGATCAAGGCGCTGCTCGACAAGCTGCCGCCCGAATTGCGGGACGACGCCGATGCGCAGCGATTGCAGGACATGCTGGACGAAGGATCGGTGAACATCGTCCACCTCATCTATCGCAGCCGCAATTGGGAAAGCGGGGCGAAGGATTTCGAATTTTCCCGATCCACCATGCTGGATCACTGGAGCCAGGGCCGCGACGCCGTGGAGGAAGTGATGCACAAGGGCGACCTGATCGCGCGCAACATCCTGGACGGCAAGAGCGCGACATTCGACCTCGACGAACCCGATCACCTGAAGGAGAAAAAGGCATGAGCAAGTCCCTCTCTGGAAAGACTGCCCTGATTACCGGATCGACCTCCGGCATTGGCCTTGCCTATGCCAAGGCGCTGGCCGGACAAGGCGCCAATGTCGTCATCAACGGCTTTGGCGACAAGGACGCGATCGAGAAGGAACGTGTCGGGCTGGAGGAACTGTCGGGGGCCAAGGCGCTCTATTCGGGCCATGACCTGACGAAGGTGGACCAGATCGAGGCGATGATGAAGGAGGCGGCCGACGCCTTTGGCGGCGTCGACATCCTGATCAACAATGCCGGTATGCAGCATGTGGCGCCGGTCGACGAATTCCCGATCGATAAATGGGACCTGATCATCGCGCTGAACCTGAACAGCGCGTTCCACACCACCCGCCTTGCCATCCCCTATATGAAGGAAAAGAAATGGGGGCGCATCATTCAGACGGCGAGCGCTCACTCACTGGTCGCCTCGCCCTATAAGAGCGCCTATGTGACGGCAAAGCACGGCCTTGCGGGCTTTACCAAGACGGTAGCGCTGGAAGTCGCGACGTTCGGCATCACCGCCAATTGCATTTCGCCCGGCTATGTGTGGACGCCGCTGGTCGAAAACCAGATTCCCGACACGATGAAGGCGCGCGGCCTGACTCGCGAGCAGGTGATGAACGATGTGCTGCTGGCCGGGCAGCCGACCAAGCAGTTCGTGACCGCCGAGCAGGTCGCCGCCATGGCGCTGTATCTGTGCAGCGACGCCGCCGCGCAGATAACGGGTTCGAACATGAGCATCGATGGCGGGTGGACCGCGCAGTAACATGTTCCGCGAAAGGGGGCGCGATACCCCCTTTCGCGACGCCATGAAATCGCCCTATGCTGCCGCGCAGCAAGGGAGATTCATCGATATGCGCCATGCGCTCACGGCCTTCATGGCCGCCGTCAGCCTGTCATCCATAGCCAGCGCCCAGAACGCACCGGACAGCGCAGCGCAGCCGCTGACCGCCACGGCATCCATGCCCGCGCAGAGCGCGATCGCCGCAGACGTGGCGAAGGATCTGGACGGGATGATGGCGCTGTACCGCGATCTGCATGCCAGCCCGGAATTGTCGGGGCAGGAAGTAAACACCGCCGCCAAGCTCGCCAAGCGGCTGAAGGCGATGAAATTCGACGTCAGCGAAAAGGTAGGCGGCACCGGCGTCGTGGCGGTGATGAAGAATGGCAACGGCCCCGTGCTGCTGATCCGGGCGGACATGGACGGGCTGCCGGTGGTAGAGCAGACCGGGCTGGATTTTGCGTCGAAGGTGCGAACCAAGACGCCCGAAGGCGTGGAAACCGGCGTCATGCATGCCTGTGGCCATGATACCCACATGACCGCCTTCATCGAGACGGCCAAGCTGCTGGTGGCGCGCAAGGATGAGTGGAAAGGCACGCTCGTCATGATCCTGCAACCCGCCGAAGAAGTCGGCAAGGGCGCGCGGGCGATGCTGGAGGACGGCCTGTATAACCGTTTCCCCCGGCCGACCCATGCCATCGCGTTCCACGATGCCGCCAATCTGGAGGCTGGCACGATCGGCTATACGCCGGGCTATGCCCTGGCCAATGTCGACAGCATCGACATTCGCGTGCGCGGACTTGGCGGCCATGGCGCCTATCCGCAGACGACGAAAGACCCGATCGTGCTGGGATCGCGGATCGTGACGTCGCTCCAGACGCTGGTCAGCCGCGAGCAGGATCCGCAAGACCCGGCCGTGGTCACGGTCGGCAGTTTTCAGGCGGGCGCCAAGCATAATATCATCCCGGACGAAGCGCTGTTGCTGCTGACAGTGCGCAGCTATTCCGATGAAACACGCGCGAAGCTGATCGAGGGGATCAAGCGGATTTCACGCGGCGAGGCGATTGCGGCCGGCGTGCCGGAAGACAAGATGCCGCTGATCACCGTGAAGGACGAATTCACGCCCTCCACCTATAATCCGCCGGAATTTGCCGAAGAAATGGCCGGCGTGCTGAAAGGCAATTTCGCAGATGGTCGGGTTGTGAAGACGCCAGCAGCCATGGGCGGCGAGGATTTCGGTCGTTTCTACCGCGCAGACAAAAGCATCAAGAGCTTCATATTCTGGGTGGGTGGCGTCCCCGCCGACAAGATGGCCGAAGCCAAAGCGAACGGCGCCGCCCTTCCCTCTCTGCACAGCCCGTTCTGGGCGCCGCAGGCCGACAAGGTGGTGTCGACTGCCAGCGAAGCGATGACCGTGCTGGCGCTCGACATATTGAAGAAGAATTGAGGGCGCAGCGCCGGGGCAGCACCATCATGGTCCTGCCCCGGCTTGGTCTTTATGCGCCGAAGCCGCCATCGATAGTGTGCATGGCGCCCGTGATGATCGAGGCTTCGGGTCCGGCAAGATAGGCGGTCAGGCCGGCAATTTCCTCACTGGTGGCATAGCGCTTGATCGCCATGAAACCCGTCATTGCTTCGGCCATCGGGCCGTCGGCCGGGTTCATGTCGGTATCGGTCGGGCCGGGCTGAACAATGTTGACGGTAATCCCGCGCGCACCGAAATCACGTGCGAGGCCACGGGCCATGCCCTGAAGCGCGGACTTGGTAACGGCATAGGCAGCACCACCGGCAAAGGGCATGCGATCGCCGTTGACGGAGCCGATCACGATGATGCGGCCGCCTTCGGGCATCTGCCGCGCGGCTTCGACGGCGGCGTGATAGGGCGCGCGGATATTGATGTCGAACATCCGGTCGATGGCGTCGGGATCGAGGGTCAGAGCATCACCCAATATGCCGACGCCCGCATTCACCACCAATATGTCGAGCGGTCCCTGTGCCGCGACCACATCCGTCACAGCCTGACGATCCGCCGCGTCTGATTTGATGGCGGTGGCTCCAGTTTCTGCGGCCAGCGCCTGCGCGGCGTCATGTGAACCGGCATAGGTGAAACGTACATCGGCGCCATCCTTGGCGAAGCGGCGCACGATGGCGGCGCCAATGCCACGGCTGCCGCCGATGACGAGGGTCTTCTTGCTGGTGAAATCGGTCATGGGAAAGATCCTTGAGATATGTTTAGCGATCACTAAATATAAATCGAAAGGGCCGGTTCAAGGATTTTTATAGTGATCGATAAAAAAGAAATGAAAAGGCGCGGTCGCCCTCGCGCATTTGATCGGGACGTCGCACTGGATCAGGCGCAGGCACTGTTCCACGCCCATGGCTATGATGGCGTGGGCGTTGCGGCCTTGGCCGACGCCATGGGCGTCAATGCCCCCAGCCTTTACAGCGCCTTCGGGAGCAAGGCGGCATTGTTCGATGAGGTGCTGGGGCGCTATTCAGACAGGGCGACGCTGGCCGACGGTCTGTCTGTTCCCGGCGTGGACCGGGCAGAAGCGCTGACCGGGATGCTGCGCGCCGCCGCCATCCTCTATGCCACCGATCCAACCGCGGCAGGATGTATGGTGCTGGAAGGCGCGCGGGGGGCCGATGCCGATGCGGCGCAATGCGCCCGTGCGCGCAAGGCGACAAGCGTGGCGGCCATCGCCAACTGGCTGCGCCCGACGCACCCTGAGCAGGCGGATGTAGTGGCCGATTATACAGCCGCTTTAATGTCCGGCATGTCGGCCGATGCACGGGCTGGTGCCCCCGTCGAGCGACTGACGGCGGTCGCCGATATGGGCGGACTGGCCATTGCCGCAATGCTTGGCCGGAACTGACGGCCGTTATTGCGGCCGATGCCCCTTGCGCCATTTAGTGAAGAGGTGACGGGCGAGCATCAGAGGGGGCATGCGTAGCCAGTGGGAGCGGACGAAGAAGGCGAAGACAAGTAGCTTGCGCGTTTCCTGTCCCCAGCCATTGCGAGCCGACAGGCGGGCAGCGATAATGCGATCCCATGGGGTCAGCGATGCGCCATCTCCATAGAGATAGGCCGCCAGCCGACGCGCTTGCGCCACACGGCGCGACAGGCCGTGACGGGCGGCGCGCATTGCCAATACCGCTGGTTCGACATCCGCAAGCAGACAATGAATATCCCACAGGTTGCGCAGGCCGCCCTGCAAATCTCCGTCCGCCAGCATATGGGCGACGGCGTGGATCACCCGGTCTTCGGCAGATAAAAGGAACAACCCGTTCCCCAGCGGCACGGCGTCGGCGACCATCGCGGCGGCGTCAGGCGTAGGGCGGGCGGTGAGCGGCAGGATGGTATGATGCACGTCGATCATCCGGTCGCGCTCACCATGAATCATCGGCGGCAGTTCGTGCATCCATTGGCGATAATAGGCATCGTCATAGGGGTCTTCCTTCACCCATTCCCATCCCGCCGCCATCAGCGCACGTTCGGCCACCTCCAGCCCGGCGCGAGGAACGAGAATATCAAGATCACCGATGAAGCGCCCCCGTCCCGCGCTGAGGCCGGCGGCAACATAGGCACCGCCTTTCAGCAGGATGACCGGAAGGCCAGTGTCGCGCAGGGCGAACGCCGCCCGGTCAGCCTCCCATATCGCCTGTTGTGCGTCCCGCGCGGTGTCGGCCAGCGCATCCGTCAGGATCGGGCGGACGGCATCAGGCACGCTCTGCCCCTCCAGCCGCAGGGCCAGCGTGCCGATCAGCCGTTCGGCCCGCGCGGCGGCCAGCAAGCCGTTCCATGCCGATGTGTCGAGCATGGCAGCAAAGGCCGGATCGCGCAGCGCACGGATTAACAGGGTGGCGCTCATGGCGCATTCCCCCACAATTCCTCAACCATGGCGATGGCGGTGTCGCCGTCAGGGAAATCGATCGCGTGCGCGGGTATTCCGCGTACGAAACGGGTGAGCGCGGTGAAGCCGGGCTGACCCAGCGCGACATAATTGGTGGAAGCCTGCGTAAGGCGCATGAAGATTTCCGCCTGTCCCACCGGACGGATGGCAGGCGCATGGCCGAAGCGGGGGAAAAGAAGCAGCCGTGGCGGCGCATCCTCATCCATCCGGGCGACGGCATCGGCACGGGGGACCATGTGGCGAATATCTCCCTTTGCCGTGCCGATCAGCAACGGCCCCATCCTCGGTTCGCCGACGGCCTGTTCGACCACGGCGATGGCACTGTTCTTCAGCGAGACGAGACGCGGGAACGGCAGGATGTGGCCGGTGATAAGATCGAGCAACGCAAATTCGTCACCCATGAAACGCCAGCCGCGCTCGCCCAGCAAGGCGGAGAGCGTCGATTTGCCCGAGCCGGACTCCCCCGTCATCACCAGCACGCGGCCGTCTTTTTCCACGCTGGACGCATGGAGCAGGAGGTGACGGCGCCAGCCGAGCGCCATTTGCAGGTTCATGCCCATTTCCGCCGCGAGCAGCCCGTGGGCGAGGCTCATCGGCGCGGCGTCGGCTAACCCGTGATCGCCGGTGATGAAGATGGACGGGCGCAGCCAGCGGCGTGCCATATTGGTGGGCTGAAGCCGAACGGTGAAATCGGCGATGTGGCCGGCCATGTCGGGATAGGCGGAGTAAAGGCGCGAAAGCTGCGCGATCGGCTGTGGCCATGCCGATCCGATACGGAAGGTCGCAGGACCGATGCGCAGGGTGACGGCATGCCTCATGCCGGGCGCACCAGTCCCAGCGCGACCAGCGCATCGAGATGAGCCGCAATCTCAATCAGCGCCTCTTGCGGAGAGCCAAGGTCGAAATCGCGCGCAAGGCGGTCATGCATCTGCTGGACGCTGAGGATCGCGCCCGGCTCCATCCGGTCGAGAATTTCGGGCACCGGGCTGATGACCATATGAGTCTGGCCGGAGCGATGGTGATAAAGAAGCATGATGTCGTCCAGCGCACAGGCGGTCACATCGTCCTGCGGATCGCGGCGATAATGCGGGTCTGTCACGGGCGGCATCCTTTGCTCAACCCCCCGGCTGTTAACGCCAAGGGGTAGCCAAGTGCCTAACGGATCAGGACAGGACTGGCGATGGCACAGCTGTTGCGATTTCTCCGGGCACGACCGACGCGAAAGCGTTGAGATAGCGGTCGAGTGCGCGATCGACGCCATGGTCGCGCACCGCCTGTTCGCGCATAGACGCCGGCGCGGCGCGGGAAAGCGCCCGTTCGATGGCGCGCGCAAAGGCGGCATCGTCGCCCACCGGCGTCACCGGATGCTGCCCCGCCTGTGCCAGAAGCGCGCGGATATTAGGCGTGCTGTCGGTCGCAACGACATCGGCGCCACAGGCCAGCGCCTCGATCAGGGTAGCGCACAACCCCTCCCAACGGGACGGTTGCAGCAGCAGATCGGCATGACCCATTAACGCGGCGAGACGATCGGGATCATCGACAAAGCCGGTGAAGGTCACGCGATCAGCAATACAAAGTTCGGCGCACAGGCGTTGCAAATCCGCCAAAAGCGGTCCCTGCCCCGCGATGGTCAGGCGCCAGTCGATATGGGGCAGACGGGCCAGCGCGCGCAGGGCCGTCGCCTGATCCTTCTGCTCGGCAAGGCGGCCGACCATCAGCAGGCGAAAGGGCGCTGTGGTAGCGCGCGGCGCGCGCAGCGCGCCGATCCGTTCCATCGCGGCCGTCACCGTAGGACGGGGTAGCAGGCGAATGTCAGCGCGTGCCGGTAATAAAAGCTGCCTGTCATGGTCGCCCATCACGATAGTCATGGCGCATAAGCGGGCGATCAGACGGAACCGGGCAAGGCGGACCAGCGACGACGCCCGGCCCTGCCCCGGCCGGACGATGGGATTGGAGATACGGCCGACGGCCTGCGTATCCGTACCCAAAGTGGCGAGCGCCACCAGCATGTTGCTCTGATTACCGGCAGAATAAAGGATGTCCGGCCGATGGCGCCGGACCATGGCGGACAAGGCAGGATATTGGCCGATCATCGAAAGCCGGCGGCCCAGTGCAGGCGCAGGGACATGACGGATGGTCAGTGCAGGATCGATCAGCGATGCGGACGGCCCGTCAAGATGGGTCATCCATAATTCAACCGGCACACCCGTTTGAACCAGATGATTGGCCAGCAGAATGGCAACCCGGTCCAGCCCCCCATCGCCCGGCTGATAGAGATAAACCGCCACTGAAAATGCGCGTGGCGCGCGGTGGCGTGACTGAAACATGTGACTGCCCTTGTTCTGCATCGGCCCTTTTGGGCTTCGACGGCATCAACGCGGTCAATCCGTATGCGTTCAGTTCGTTACGGGGGTGATATGGCGTTTCCGGTCGCGCAAATGGCGCGGTTCAACGCGGCATTTGCAAGGAGGCGTAGCAGGTAAATCCGCTGGTTCCACGCTGAAGCCGGCGGATATAGTTGAGATAGGCCTGGTTTTGTTCGTAGGTGGTGCCGGGCAACGGACGGCCACGCAGCGCCTGTTTCACCTGCTCGCCGGTAAAGGTCCGGCCGGTGCCGGCGACAGCGCCCTGCGTACCGGCGGGCACAACCTGCCCGTTGGGGGCGATGGCATTGCCCGCACGCCCCTGATCAGGCACGGGAATGGTGCAGTTGAGGACCGATGCGGCTGTGTTGGCCAGCGCCGGGCGGATGGACACGATCGCCGATGCCGCAACCGCACCGCCCATCAACAATTGCCGACGCGACGCCGCGCCGAACTCCTGCCGGGGTTCCTGCATGGACTCCTGCCCATCTGTGGGCTGCATATCCTGTGGTTCGGGCGTCGGCTCGCTCATCTTTGTCCTGATTCACATGTCACGCTTGCCAAAGCGTAAAGATTGCCGGCTATTGCAGGCCACTCATCGCAGCAATCGCACGCGAAATCCAGTATGGTAACTATGAATCGTCTCAGCATATCCCAGATTACCGTATCCTTGGCTGTGCTGTTGATGGGCACTGGCGGCGCTCTGATGATGGGCGCTACGCTTATAGCCATCATCCTGCCAGTGCTGGCTGGGCTGATCGTACTGGCTATTTGCGCCATCGATCAGGACCGGCGGCGAGCGCCACAGTTGGCGGTCATCGCCGAACAGCCCGACCTGATCGAACATCCTGACTTCCCGAGTTTCATGGAAGGGATTTCCGACCCTTTGATGCTGGTGGAAAAGGGGCGGATCATGCGTGCCAACCGGGCGGCACAACGCCTGCTGGGCGCGCATATCGAAGGGGAAGATGCACGCATCGCCATCCGCCATCCCGCCGCCGCCGAGCGTCTGTCGAGTCTGGCTCCGCTGGCTGACCCGTTCATGATCGAACTGGTGGGCGTGGGATCGCGCGACCAGCGATGGCAAATGCGCGTAGCGCCGGTGGGTCAGGTGGCCGACATGCGGCGGCTCGTCCATCTGGTGGATCATAGCGGCACGCATGCGGCCGAGCGGATGCGCGTCGATTTCGTCGCCAATGCGAGCCATGAACTGCGCACGCCACTGGCGGGCATATTAGGCTTTATCGAAACGCTGGCCGACCCGGAAATGGGCAAGGACGTCGACACCCGCGAACGATTCCTGAAGATCATGGACGGCGAAGCGCGACGGATGCAGCGCCTGATCGACGACCTCATATCGCTGTCGAGGATCGAGGCCGAAAAATATCGCGCGCCTGACAGCGCCGTCGACCTGCCTGGACTGGTCGCCGAAGTGGTGGGCGTGTTCCGATCCAGCCATGGCGACCGGGGTCGCGATGTCGAAATGGATATCGCCCCCATATTGTCCCCCGTACAGGGCGACCGCGCCCAGCTATCCCAGTTGTTGCACAATCTGATCGGCAATTCGGTGAAATATGGCCGCCCCGGCACGCCGATCCGCGTCACCCTGATCGACGGGCCGAGCGGCATGGCGCGCCTGACCGTCGCCGATGAAGGCGAAGGCATCGGCCCTGATCATCTGCCGCGCCTGACCGAACGCTTCTATCGCGTCGATTCGGGACGTAGCCGGGCCATGGGTGGCACCGGCCTTGGCCTTGCCATTGTGAAACATATCGTCGAGCGGCATCGCGGGCGCATGGACATCAGCAGCACCCTGGGGAAAGGGACCAGCATCAGCGTCCTGTTGCCACCCGCACCGCCCGAAGACGTTGCTGCAAAGGTCAGCGAATAGCTTTTTTTGGGCTTTGCATGGCCACAGGATTGTGATGTCATCAAAATGAAACCTGACTGTCACAAAGGCGCGATGCAGCGCGATTAGGTGGCTCTCCGAACGGGGAATAGCGACAGCTTCGAATCGCAGCCGTGACGATTTTTGGAGGTTTCCAGTGAAGCATCTCGCCCTGACCGCCGCCTCGGCGATCGCCGCGCTATCCCTTGCCGGTTGTGGCGACCAGAGCGGCGGCGCCAGCGCCGTGCGCGACCAGATCCGCGCCGTCGGTTCCTCCACCGTCTACCCCTTTGCCACGGCAGCGGCCGAACTGTTCGTTCAGGGCAATCCCGGCATGAAATCGCCGATCATCGAATCGACCGGCACCGGCGGCGGCATGAAGCTGTTTTGCGCAGGCGTCGGCGCTCAGCATCCCGACATTGAGGATGCATCGCGCCGCATCAAGAAATCCGAATTCGAACAATGTCAGGCCAATGGCGTAAAGGACATCATCGAAATTCAGGTGGGCGTCGATGGCCTTGCCTTTGCCGAAGCCAGGAACGGCCCCGGCCTGAAGCTGACACCCAAGATCGTTTATGAGGCGCTGGCCGCCAATCCCTATGGCAAGGGTCCGAACAAGGCCCAGACCTGGCAGGATGTGGACCCCAGCCTGCCCGCCATTCCGATTTCCGTTTTCGGCCCCCCCTCCACCAGCGGCACGCGCGATTCGCTCGCCGAACTGATTCTGGAAAAGGGCTGTCAGAGCGACGAAGCGATGAAGGCACTCAAGGAAAAGAGCGAGGATGAATATAAGGCGACCTGCACCCGCGTTCGCGAGGACGGCAAATATGTCGATGCGGGCGAGAATGACAATCTGATCGTCAAGAAGCTGGGCGCCAATCCCAATGCGGTCGGCGTGTTCGGCTTCAGCTTCCTCGAAGAGAATAAAGACACGTTGAAGGACGTGCCGATCAATGGCGTGGAGGCCAGTTACGAAACCGTTTCGACCGGCCAATATCCCGGCGCCCGACCGCTCTACATCTATGTGAAGAAAGCCCATATGCAGGCGATCCCGGGCCTTCAGGCCTATCTCAATACCTTTGCCGCCAACTGGAACCCCGACGGCGTGCTGACGCAGCGCGGCATGGTCGCGTCGAGCGAGGATGTCCGGCAGAAAAACACGCAGATCGTCAAGTCGCTGACCGTCCTTGACGGCGCGGAGCTGAAATAAGCCGATGACCGGACCTGCCATCCTTCTGCTGCTCGCCGGCCTTGGCGCCATCGCCTGGGTCAGCGCCCGCGCCCGCGCGATGCGCCTTGCCGACGTGGCACGCGCCACGGGCCGCCGCGACGCCGTTCACAGCCTGCCGGGCTATCATGGCTGGTATGTGGCGCTGTGGACGCTGATCCCCGCAGCCATTTTCCTGGCCGTCTGGGCCAATGTTGCGCCCGGACTGGTGACGCAACAGGTGTTGCACGATCCCGCCGCCCAGTCCCTGCCGGCCGATGCCTTTGCCCGCTCGGCCATATTGGGTGAGGCCCGCGCCATCGCCGCCGGCGATCAGGCCGCAGCCTTCAACCCGGCGAGCAATGCGCTGGTCGATCCCTATAGCGACGCCATCACCAAATATGGCGTCATCGGCGCGGTGCTGGCGCTGATCCTGGCCTTTGCCGGCGGTGCCTATGCCTTTACCCGCATCCGTGCCGATTTCAGGGCGCGGACCCGCGTCGAACGGCTGGTGATGGCGACGCTGCTGGTCGCATCGCTGTTGGCCATCGTCACCACGCTGGGCATTGTCGGTTCGCTATTGTGGGAAAGTTTCCGTTTCTTTTCGATGGTCAGCCCGATCGATTTCCTGTTCGGCCTGAAATGGTCGCCGCAATCGGCCGCCATGGGCTATGGCAATGACGATGCGTTCGGGGCGGTCCCGCTGTTCTGGGGCACCATCTTCATCGGCGCCATCATCGCCATGATCGTCGCCATTCCGCTGGGCCTGATGAGCGCGGTCTACCTGACCCAATATGCCAGCCCGACGGTGCGCAAATGGATGAAGCCGCTGCTCGAAGTGCTGGCCGGTGTTCCGACCGTCGTTTACGGCTATTTCGCGGCGCTGACCATTGCCCCCGCCCTGCGCGATCTGGCCGTGTCCATCGGTATCCATAGCGCCAGTTCGGAAAGTGCGCTGGCCGCCGGTCTGGTCATGGGCGTGATGATCATTCCGTTCGTATCCTCCATGGCCGACGACAGCATCGCCGCCGTGCCGCAATCGATGCGTGACGGCAGCCTGGCCATGGGCGCCACCACCAGCGAAACCATTCGCAAGGTGATGATCCCCGCCGCCCTGCCCGGCGTCGTGGGCGGCGTATTGCTGGCCGTCAGCCGCGCCATCGGTGAAACGATGATCGTGGTGATGGCCGCCGGCCTTGCCGCCAACCTGACGCTCAATCCCTTTGCCAGCGTGACCACCGTGACGACCCAGATCGTCCAGTTGCTGACGGGGGATCAGGAGTTCGACAGCGCCAAGACGCTGGCCGCCTTTGCGCTGGGCCTTGTCTTGTTCATCGTCACCCTGTTGCTCAATATCGTGGCCCTGCGGGTCGTGAAGAAATATCGCGAGGCTTACGAATGACCGCGACACGCAACCCCACCGACTGGAAATCGGATGCAATGCAGCGGCGGATCGCCCGCCGCTATGCCTCCGAACGCCGGTTCAAGGCTGCTGGCCTCGCTGCCGTGCTGCTGTCGGCCGCATTCCTCGCTTTCCTGCTGATCACCATGGTCGGCAACGGGGTGCGCGGATTTACACGGACCGAAATCACGCTGAAGATCGATTTCCCCGCCTCACCCATCATGCTGGACCCCAAGGCCATCACCGACGCGGCTCTGGCCAACGCCAATCTGCCCGTCGTGACGAGCCAGGTGGCCAGGCAGCAATTGGGCAAGGAAGGCGATCGACTGCTCTCGCCCAGCGCCTGGCTGGCGGTGCGCGATGCGATCAAGGCCAATCCGCGCATCCTGTCGCAGAGCGTGACGATCAGCGTGCCTGCTTCGACCAACCTCGACCTTGCCGCCAAGGGGAGCGGAACACCGGAGTTCGAAAGCGAATATGCGCGCCTGAAACAGACTGGCATTGTCCATACCGGCATCAACTGGGGCTTCCTGACCGCAAGCGACGGCACCGATCCGACGCAGGTTGGCATCTGGGGCGCGTTCAAGGGATCGCTGATCACCATGTTGGTGACGCTGGCGCTGAGCTTCCCGATCGGGGTCGCGACTGCCCTCTATCTGGAGGAATATGCGCCCAAGGCGTGGTGGACCGACATTATCGAAGTGTCGATCAACAATCTGGCGGCTGTCCCGTCCATCATCTTCGGCCTGCTGGGCCTGTCGATCTTCCTCAACTTCATGCACCTGCCGCGTTCGGCCGCGCTGGTGGGCGGCATGACGCTGGCCCTGATGACCATGCCGGTCATCGTCATCGCCGGGCGGAACGCCATCAAGTCAGTGCCACCCAGCATCCGCGACGCGGCGCTCGGCATCGGCGCGTCGCCCGTGCAGGTCGTATTCAACCATGTCCTGCCGCTCGCCTTGCCCGGCATATTGACCGGCACCATCATCGGCATGGCGCGCGCGCTGGGCGAGACGGCGCCGCTGCTGATGATCGGGATGCGCGCCTTCATCGCCACGCCGCCGGGCGGCATCACCGATCCCGCGACTGTCCTGCCCGTCCAGATTTTCCTGTGGTCGGATGAAGTGTCCAAGGGCTTCGTCGAAAAGACGTCTGCCGCCATCATCGTGTTGCTGGTGTTCCTGCTCGCGATGAACGGCATCGCCATCTACCTGCGTAACAAGTTCGAGAAACGGTGGTAAACCGCACATGACCGAAGAACAGAAACTGCTTTCCCCCGCCGACCCCAAGATGACCGCGCGTGACGTGAAGGTCTTTTACGGCGTCAAGGAAGCGATCAAGGGCGTGTCGATTGATGTCGACATGGATAATGTCACCGCCTTCATCGGCCCGTCGGGCTGTGGCAAGTCGACATTCCTGCGCACGCTCAACCGCATGAACGACACGGTCGCAAGCGCCCGGGTCGAAGGCACGATCACGCTGGACGGCGAGGACATCTATGCCCCGTCGATGGACGTGGTGCAGCTGCGCGCACGAGTGGGCATGGTGTTTCAAAAGCCCAATCCGTTCCCCAAGTCGATCTATGAAAATATCGCCTATGGCCCGCGCATCCATGGCCTCGCCAGCGCGAAGGCGGACCTGGACGTCATCGTCGAAAAATCGCTGCGTCGCGCCGGCCTGTGGGACGAAGTAAAGGATCGCCTGAACGACAGCGGCACCGCCCTGTCGGGTGGCCAGCAGCAGCGTCTGTGCATCGGCCGCGCCATCGCGGTCGAACCCGAAGTCATCCTGATGGACGAACCCTGTTCGGCGCTGGACCCCATCGCGACCGCCAAGATCGAGGAACTGATCCACGAACTGCGTGGCCGCTACGGCATCGTGATCGTGACGCACAACATGCAACAGGCCGCCCGCGTGTCGCAGCGGACCGCCTTTTTCCATCTGGGCGAACTGGTCGAATATGGCGTGACGTCCGACATTTTCACCAATCCGCGGCAGGAACGCACCAAGGACTATATCACTGGTCGCTACGGCTGATCGGGTGGGAGAGACGAGACATGGCTGAACATACGATCAAGGCATTTGACGAGGAAATCGACCGGCTGCGCGGACTGATCGCCGAAATGGGCGGGCGTGCGGAAGCAGCGATCGAAAATGCCATGCTGGCGCTTCAGCGGCAGGACAAGGTTCTGGCCGCGCAAGTGGTCGAGGGCGACAAGCGCATCGATGCGATCGAAGCGGAAGTCGAAAAGCTGATCATTCAGGTGATCGCCCTGCGCGCGCCCATGGCCAATGACCTGCGCGACGTGATCGCAGCATTGAAGATCGTAAGCGTAGTCGAGCGGATTGGCGATTATGCCAAGAATATCGCCAAGCGCGTACCGATGATCGCCGCCAATACCCGCACGCTGGAACCCATTTCCCTCCTCCCCTCCATGGGACAGGTCGCAGGCGAGATGGTGCATGATGCGCTCAACGCCTTTGCCGCGCGCGACGCGGATCTGGCGCTGGCGGTGGTCGAACGCGACACGGTGGTCGACGATTTCTATAACAGCGTGTTCCGAACGCTTGTCACCTTCATGGTCGAAAATCCCAAGACGATCAGCGAATGCGCGCATCTGCTGTTCATCGCCAAGAATATCGAACGCATTGGCGACCATGCCACCAATGTCGCGGAAATGGTCTATTTCGCCGCGACCGGCCAGACCCTGCCCGACCGGGAACGCGGCGGCAGCAACGCAGCGATGGAGGACTGAACATGGCACGGGCGAAGATGCTGCTGGTGGAGGATGACGCGGCGCTCGCCGAACTGCTCATCTGGCATTTCAAGCGCGAGGATTTCGACGTCGCCCATACGGTCGATGGCGAAGAAGCGTTGTTGATGGCGCAGGAAAATACCCCTGACATCGTACTGCTCGACTGGATGGTCGAAAGCCTGTCGGGCATCGAGGTATGCCGTCGCCTGCGCCGCATGAATGGCACAGCCAATGTGCCCATCATCATGTTGACCGCGCGCGGTGAGGAAGAGGATCGCGTCCGCGGTCTGGAAACCGGGGCGGACGATTATGTGACCAAGCCCTTCTCCCCGCGCGAACTGGTGGCGCGCGTGGGCGCAGTGCTGCGCCGCGTACGTCCGGCACTGGCCGGCGAAACGCTGACCTTTGCCGATGTCGAAATGGACACGGTGGGTCATAAGGTGCGGCGCAGCGGTCAGGTCATTCCCCTTGGCCCGACCGAATTCCGCCTGCTCAAGCATTTTCTGGAGCATCCGGGCTGGGTCTTCTCCCGCGAACGACTGCTCGACAGCGTTTGGGGCCAGGATAGCGACATCGAACTGCGTACCGTGGACGTGCATATCCGCCGCCTGCGCAAGGCGATCAACGCCGATGGCCAGTATCAGGACATTATCCGCACCGTGCGGTCGGCCGGCTATGCGCTGGATACGGAAGGGATGGGCTGAAGCGCCCTACCCCCCCCTGATGGCTCGGGAATGATTCAAGGGCGTCCTGCGTGAACCGCAGGGCGCCTTTTTCGTGAAAGGCGCCATCTGGTCATGAACTGGCGTCATAGCAGCTAGTCGTTTCGCCAGCCTAATCACGGACCGCCCGCGTCCTTATCTGCATCTGCGGCAAAGGCACGCTTTCGTGCCCCATTTCCGATGCAGGAGAAGCAGAATGAAAACACGCAATCTGGGCAAGGAGCTGAGCGTTTCGGCGTTGGGCCTTGGCTGTATGGGGCTGGATTTCGGCTATGCTCATAAGCTGAGCAAGGAAGATGGCGTTACCCTGATCCGGCAGGCTGTCGATCGTGGCGTTACATTTTTCGACACAGCCGAAATCTATGGCCCGTTCAGCAACGAGGAAATGGTCGGCGAAGCGCTGCGTCCCGTCCGGGATCAGGTGGTGATCGCTACCAAATTCGGTTTCGACATCGATCCCGATACGCGCGAAGTGCGCGGCATATCCAGCCGGCCGGAGAATATCCGCGCGATCGTGGACCGTTCGTTGACGCGGTTGGGGATCGAGACGATCGACCTGCTCTACCAGCATCGGGTCGATCCCAACGTCCCGATCGAGGATGTTGCTGGCGTGGTGAAAGAGTTGATCGCAGAGGGCAAGGTGAAGGCGTTCGGCCTGTCCGAACCCAGTGCCAGGACGCTGCGCCGCGCCCATGCGGTGCAGCCGGTCGCCGCAATCCAGAATGAATATTCGCTGTGGTGGCGAGCGCCGGAAACCAATGGCATCATGGACGCCTGCGACGAACTGGGCATCGGCTTCGTGCCGTACAGCCCGCTGGGCAAAGGCTTCCTGACCGGAGCCATCGGCAAGGATAGCCAACTGGACAGCAGCGATTTCCGCGCCAGCACCCCGCGCTTTCAGCCGGAAGCCCTGGCCAAGAATGAAGCGTTCGTCGATTTGCTGAAGCAGGTCGCTGCTGAAAAGGAAGCCACTCCGGCCCAGATCGCGCTCGCATGGCTGCTGGCCAAACGCCCTTACATCGTGCCGATCCCCGGGACCACCAAGCTGCACCGTCTGGAAGAGAATATCGCCTCCGTAGACGTTGCACTGACCGCGGAAGAACTGGAACGGATCAATAACGGCGCAGCCCAGATCGAGGTTGCGGGCGATCGCTATGCCCCGGCGCAGATGGCGATGGTGGGACAGGACACGCCAGAGAAGGCGTCGGCCTGATCGCGGCAACGCTCGAAACGAAATGAAAACGCCCCGGCCATGACGGTCGGGGCGTTTGCACATATCCGATTGGACAACGGGTCAGATCAGGCCGCCCGGCGTGCCTTGTTCAGTTTCTTGAGCAGCATGTCGCGCTTCAACCGTGAAAGGTGGTCGATGAACAGCACACCTTCCAGATGGTCCATCTCATGCTGGAGGCAGGTCGCCAGCAACCCTTCCAGTTGTTCTTCATGGATGCGGCCTTCGCGATCCATCCAGCTTGCACGGATGGATGCGGGACGTTCGACTTCGGCAAACTGATCGGGAACCGACAGACAGCCCTCATTATAGACGGACAGGTCTTCCGATCCAGCCAGAATCTCGGGATTGATGAACACCAGCGGTTTCTTGACCGGCGGCGCGTTTTCTTCTTCCGATTCGGGTTCCTGAAGGTCGATCACCAGCACCCGCTTGGGCACGCCGACCTGAATCGCGGCCAGGCCGATGCCGGGCGCATCGTACATGGTTTCGAACATGTCATCGATCAACGTCTGGAGTTCGTCATCGATCGATTCGACCGGGGTCGAGATGGTGCGCAGGCGCGGATCGGGCGCTTCAAGGATGGGACGGATTGCCATAAGCCGAACATAGGCGGAACGAATAGCAAGATCAAGCGGGCGACCACGCAGTTCGCCGCGATCCTGTTTCGCTATCCCACCGGCCGCCGCGCGCGCAGCGCCTGCGCCAGCGTGCCTTCATCCAGATAATCCAGTTCACCGCCCACCGGCACGCCATGGGCAAGCTGGGTCAGGCGGATGGGAAAGCTCTCCAGCCGTTCGGCCAGATAATGGGCAGTGGTCTGCCCCTCCAGCGTGGCATTCATCGCCAGCACCACTTCATCGATACCGCCCTGCTCCACACGGGCGACCAGCGCATCGATACTCAGATCCTCAGGCCGCACCCCTTCCAGCGCGGACAGACGGCCGCCCAGCACATGGAAGCGACCGGGGAAGAGGCGCGACTTGTCGAGCGCCCACAGGTCCGACACATCCTCCACCACGCACAAGGCCCGTGCATCCCGACGCGGGTCGGCACAGATGCCGCAGGGGTCGACCGTATCGACATTCCCGCAGATATGGCAGGTGACGAGCCGATCGTTCACCGCCTCCAACGCGCGCAGCAACGGCTCCATCGCGCCTGCCCGCTTCTTGAGCAGATGCAATACCGCCCGACGCGCAGATCGGGGGCCAAGTCCGGGCAGGCGGGACAGCGCTTGGGTCAGCGTCTCGATTTCGGGTGAAGCCATATCGTGAGATAAAGGGTTGCATGTCTTTCCCACAAGAGCTTTGAGAGGCTTCTTTGGAAATGCGTCCTTTCGACGCATTTCGGATGCGGCGCCGGCCCGCTCCCCTACCCGGCCACCCATAAGATACTGCCGTTGGGTGGCCGGGTAGGGGAGCGGACCGGCGCAGGAACCGGACACAGAATATCATGCGTATCATCTATATGGGCACCCCCGATTTCGCCGTTCCTGCACTCGATGCGCTGGTGAAGGCGGGTCACGACATCGCCGCCGTCTATAGCCAGCCACCCCGCCCCGCCGGTCGGGGCAAGGCCTTGCGCCCCTCGCCCGTGCATCAGCGCGCAGAGGAACTGGGCATCGAGGTGCGGACGCCGGTGTCGCTGAAGGATGCGGACCCACAGGCCGCCTTCGCTGCGCTGAACGCCGATATTGCGGTTGTTGCCGCTTACGGCCTGATCCTGCCGCGTGCCGTGCTGGATGCGCCGCGCCATGGCTGCATGAACATCCATGCCTCCCTGCTGCCGCGCTGGCGCGGGGCAGCGCCGATCCAGCGTGCCATATTGGCAGGCGACAATGTGACCGGCATCACCATCATGGATATGGAGGCCGGTCTCGACACCGGCCCGATGCGCGCCAAGCATGTCACCCCTATCGAGGACAAGACAGCGGGTGTATTGACCGCCGAACTGGCGCTGGCCGGCGCGGACCTGATGGTCGAGGTGCTGGATGACGTCGCCCTGCATCCGCCAATGGCGCAACCAGATGACGGCGTCACCTATGCCTCCAAGATCGACAAGGCCGAAGCCCGGATCGATTTTTCGCACGACGCCCATCAGATCGAGCGGCAGATACGCGCCTTCAACCCCTTCCCCGGCGCCTTCTTCGAATATCGGGGCGAACGTTTCCGCATATTGGCCGCCCATGTCGAGCATCATGTCGGTACACCGGGCGAATTGCTGGACGACAGCCTGCTGATCGGATGCGGGCATGATGCGATCCGTCCGACGCTGATCCAGCGGGCGGGCAAGGGCGCCATGAACGCGGGCGAATTGCTGCGCGGCTTTGCCATGCCGGCCGGGAGCCGGGTGGATGGGTGAGAAAATCTCCGTCCGCTTCGAGCGTGTCGAGAAGCAGAAAGAACAACATATGCCGTTTCTCGACTTCGCTCGAAACGAACGGCTTTAGGACCATGACCCGTTTCGCCTTCACCGTTGAATTTGACGGCCGCCCTTTCATGGGGTGGCAACGACAAGCCCATGGTCCCAGCGTGCAGCAGACGATCGAGGATGCGATCCATGCCGTGACGGGGGAGCGGGTGGCGGTGCATGCCGCCGGGCGCACCGATGCGGGCGTCCATGGCATCGCCATGCGCGCCCATGCCGATGTTGCAAAGCCCATGCCTCCCTTTCGCCTGATGGAGGCGATCAATGCCCGGATGCGGCCAAACCCAGTCGCGATATTGGCGTGCGAGGAAGTTACCGAGGACTGGCACGCGCGTTTTTCCTGTCTGGGCCGTGCTTACATCTATCGCATCGCCAACCGGCGGGCGCCGCTGACGTTCGACAATGGGCTGGTTTGGCGAGTAATCCAGCCGCTGAATGCCGAAGCGATGCATGACGCGGCGCAATTGCTGGTCGGGCTGCATGATTTCACGACCTTCCGATCGGTCCATTGCCAGTCGCAAAGCCCGGTCAAGACGCTGGACCGGCTGAGTGTCGAACGGGATGGCGAGACTATCGCCATCCATGCGGCGGCGCGATCCTTCCTGCATCATCAGGTGCGATCGATGGTCGGATGCCTGGCCATGGTAGGCATGGGTCGCTGGACCGCCGACGATCTGGCGCAGGCGCTGGCGGCGAAAGATCGGGCGGCGCTGGCGCTCAACGCGCCGCCGGATGGGCTGTATTTCGTGCGGGCGGATTATCCCGCCGCCTGATCAGGCGACGAGCAGGCGGTTCTTGCCGGCCCGCTTCGCCGCCAGCATCGCCGTATCGGCCCTTGCGATTAATGCGTCGAGGTCGGCCAGCAAAGCGGCCGGGCCATGGGCCAGACCGAAAGATGCGGCGATGCCGTCCCCCTGCGCCGACAGGGCAGCGCGCATCCGTTCGCCCAGCGATCGTGCCTGAAATGCCGTCAGGCCGGCGGCGAGGATGACGAATTCGTCGCCGCCCATTCGCGCCACCACGTCGAGCGAGGTCACGCAATCCTGCAACTGCTGGCCCACCGCGACCAGGCAGGCGTCGCCAGCGGCATGGCCCCGGCGATCGTTCAACGCCTTGAACCCGTCCAGATCGACGACGATCAGGCTGACAGGTCGGTCTTCTGCATCGACACTGGCGGCCAGCATGTCCTTGGCCCGACTGGCCAGTCCCCGACGGTTCAGCAGGCCGGTCAACGGATCATGCACCGCCTCGAAACTCGCCTGACGCAGGTCCGACAAATCCTCGATCACGGCGACGTAAAATTCGGGCCGGTTCGATTCGTCACGGACCATGGCAACGGTCAGATTGATCCAGATGATCCTGCCATCCGACCGGATATAGCGTTTTTCCATCGCGTACCGGGGTAGCTCCCCGGCATGGAGACGGGCCAGCAGATGTTCGTCCGCGCCCAGATCGTCGGGATGGGTGATCCGCTGAAACCCACCGCTCATCAGCGCAGCGGCATCATGACCGGCGATTTCGCAGAATCGCGGGTTCACCAGCAGAAAGCGACCGTCCAGCCCGACATGAGCCATGCCGACCGGGGCGTGATGAAAGGTCGCTTCAAATCTGCGTCGCGCCAGAGCCAGTTCATCCGCCACTCGCTGACACCCGAACGGATCGTCCTCCATCGCCACCGACGCCGACAAACCATTATTATTGCACGATTCGGTGAAGTGACGATGCGACTGTCTGCTCATCGCCATGCCATGTGGCCGTAACGGTAAATAGCGCGTTTATCGGACACACTATTTACCGCAAAATATCAGATTCGGGTGCGGAAAGGCGTGAAGTCCGTACCTTCGTCGAAGATGTCCAGCCCCTCGCGACGCTTCACGAAATGAACCACGGCATAGGTGACGGGGGTCAGCAACGCTTCCCAGCCGACCTTCATCGCCCAGTTCGTCACCATCACGGTCATGACCTGCGCATCGGTCCAGTTGCCGTAAAAGGCGAGCGGGTAGAAAAGCAGGCTGTCCACCCCCTGCCCCACGATGGTCGATCCGATGATCCGCATCCACAGATGGCGACCCTGCGTCAGCAATTTCATCCGGGCCATGACGAAACTATTGGCCAGTTCGCCGGCCCAGAAAGCGCAGAGCGAGGCGAAGACGATGCGCCATGTGCTGCCGAACACGGCCTCATAGGCTTTCTGGTCGGGCCAGCCGTCGGCCGGCGGCAGCGCCACCACCACCCAGCTCATCAGCGCCATGAACAGCATGGCGGCAAAACCGGCCCAGACGCAGCGACGCGCACGCGCATAGCCATAGACTTCGGTCAGGACGTCGCCCAGCACATAGCCCAGTGGAAAGAAGAGGATGCCGGCGCCAAAGGTCACGCCACCAAGGCTGGATAATTTCGATGCGCCGATCAGGTTCGACAGCAGCAATATGGTGACGAAGGCCGCCATGAAGAAATCAAAATAGCGCAGCGGCCGCTGGCCCAGTTGTACCGCGTCTATCCGTTGTAGCGCCCCGTCAGTCATGGCGAACTGCATATCGGTTCGTCGCATCATTGCAAGCGAGCCGACCGGACGCTATCGGGGCAGTCGAACGGCCCCGTAGCTCAGTTGGATAGAGCATCCGCCTTCTAAGCGGATGGTCGCAGGTTCGAATCCTGCCGGGGTCGCCAAGCCATTGTCGGTTGTCAGCAAGACTGCTCCTTTACTTCATTTTCGTGATCCTCTGGGCGAAGAAAATGGCGAATTTCAGCCATTTTCGGTTTTCTCGATCTCATCAAAGCGCCGTTTTTGGACCTCCGGGACGCGCGGATTGCGACCCGAAGATAGGCTTAAAATGAAGCTCCGCGACCTCTGCGGTCTTCGCTCCCGCGCCTGTAAGTTAGAAATACGCCTTCAATGGCTCAACGCCCGCGTCACGGGCACGCGCATCAACCCGAGCTAGCATTACTCGTTTTTTGGGGGTCCGATTGCACCCTTTGTTACGCATGGCTTCGGTGCGCTCAGGCGTGTCGACGATGCCCAACAGCGCTTTGCGGTCCCGAATACCCGATAGGAGATCGGAGAGAGTGATGATCATTTTGCTCCCCTTCTATCCTTCGCTTGGCAGTGGTGCCTCCCGCCCCTTCTCGGAGCGGTAGAACAGATACTCGTAATCTGGACGACGCGCCACCTTCCGCTCTGTCAGGTCGCGGAAGACCGGCCAGCTCGATGAAACTGGACCTGGTCGAGTATCCGCTTGAGCAACGCCCAAGGCCCATCTCGCCTAGGGTGCGACAATACCTCTACCCGAGTATCCATCCCCAGCACCCCTATCCAGGGATTCTCCCGCTGGACAATGCGGGCGGTATAGTCGCTGACGTCTGCCAGCCTGCTCTCGTTCTCGATCTTCATCTGAGCGATATCGAAAGCCGCTGCCTCATCGCCACCCGGCCAGATTGTGATCGTGACGATCATCATAACCTGCGCGCCTCTCTACGGTGCGAACCTAGACTCGAGCTGCAGGTCCAGCCCTTCAGCCAACGCACTTTGAGGATTGCTGGCTACCATCGCCAAGATCGCGCCCATCGCATCCGATACCATCGAGACCGCCAGCGGATTGCTGGCGTCGTACCCTCTGCGCACCTCTGCTTGGTCGGCCAACTGTCTGTTCCCCGTCAGCGCCAATGGCACAGATTTGAGGTTGTGATTTGAGGAGGGTTGGGTCTTCGTCGCAGTGACGAAGGAACGAAGATGAAGACCCAACCCTCCTTGAAAA
>JAJZQN010000045.1 GCA_021847605.1 Pseudomonadota bacterium
CCAATCCTGCTCGGCGCCCGTGGATCAGCATCATGGAAAGCCGTCACAGGCATCAACCGGCGCAGGACCCGATAATCAGGATGGTTGCTTAGCGCCTCCGCTGCGCGCTCGTGACGACCGTCAGCAGAGAACGTCATGATGCCAACGATCCCTTTGTCATTCTTCCACCACCCGGAAAACCGCGCCGCTCCCAGCATCCCTGACCAGATCGACCCGTTTACCGTCCCAATGATAGTCGAGATGCCTGCCCTGGACAGGACTGGAGGCACAGTCGGGGTAGAGGAGCCCGACACATTCTCCCCCAGCTTGCCGTACGCTCGGATAGGCTATCCCGTCAGAATCAGCCTTGCGCAGGGCAGCCCCCAGCAACTGGGCGGCCGCATAATCATCCGGATCGAGGCAAGCAGCGAACTGATCGCCCTGGCCGCGCAGATCATGAAGGTTCGCGCGAACCGTCAGGATGATTTCCCGAAACTGAGAGGTCCAACCGGGCGATTCAGCCGTGCGCGCCATGAACCGGGCATGATGATGAATCGTCTCGAACAGGGCGGTTTCATAGCGATCGGCGACGTAGAGGACGCCATAGCTCCCATCAGAAAACCGGCTGGGACGGTCGACACTGACATGGGTGAAGGACGCCATCAGATAGGAAGCTCCGTTCCCACCCACCCGTCGCTCAGGAGGCACAAGGTCGAGATTCCCGATCGATGCCCTGATACGCGGGTTGGTCTTCTGCTCGGCCGACAGCAACAGAGGCCAATCCGCCGGATCGGCGATATCCTCAAACAGGTCGATGGGCGGGTAGACACTGCGGATGATCCGCACTGCGCCGTCCCATTCCACTCTGCAGATTGGCGGTTCGTTAGCCAGGGTCACCAGCCGCCGCGTTCCGCATCAAGATAACGCCGCACACGCATCAAGTCCGTCAGTTCACCGCCCAGCATGACATCAAGGGCGCTGGCGCCCTCAAAGGCAGTATTGTTCGCCTTCACCCAGCTATAGCCCCGCTGCGGCTCCTGAAAGAGGATGCGGAGAGCCTTATGGATGCCCATGAGATTGGAAAGTCGGGCAAGCCCATCGCGTGAAATGCGCCCCGGCCCGTCTGCCTTCCAGCGACGAAAGCTGCGCACGGGCATGTCGGTAAGAATGGCAGCCTGCTCATCGGTGACGCCCCATTTGGCGAACAGGCTGAGGGCGGCGCGGAACATCGCGCGACCTTCCTCCTGAGTGATGGGTTCCTGCCGGAAGGGGGCAGGGGCTGTCTCGACGGGTTGCAGTATAGCCATATAGAACGAAATAGATGATATGCTGCCAAATGGCAATTCATCGCGCGCCGGCCGGTTGCGAAAAAAAATCGCATAGTTTCACTTTATTATATTTGCAAAAAAACGATTTTATGAGCTGGTTCGCATAACATAATTTTATGCCATTCCTCACATAAGCTCTCGGCGGCGAACCCTGCGAGATATAATTGATGGCTGCCGGTGTCTGGCTTGGTCAGCCACTATGGTTGCGGCGACGTTGAGACATCTGCCGACCCATTTTAGCCGTTTAGAGCGTATGTCATGAACAGCAACTTATGTCAGAACCTGCCACCGACCTGTGCAATCTTTTGGAGAACATTGATCGTCGCCTAGGCTTTTGGCGCTGATGCCGCATCGGACCATACCAAAGCGTCAATCGGCTGGTTTACAGAATTGCTGCTAGTTGACAGATTTATCAATTAGCCCATAGTGCCTTTGAAAAGATGACGAGGGCCGACCGACATGACCAAGACCTTTCCTTGGGACTATCACAAGGATTTGACCGAAGAGCGCCTCGTTGCGGTCGGGCAGATGATCCTCGAGGCTCGGCGTTTGGCTGTCGAACTTTTCGATTCCGACATTGGTGACGATGGCTGGACCTTGGGGTGCCGTGCATCCCAGTTCGCTCGATACCGTATCCTCACGGCCTTCGACGGCCAGCGCTTTCCCTGGCTGACCGTGATCGATCGCTCCCGCCGTCTGATCTTCACGATCGGCGAGGTGCCGGTTCGCATTTATCGCGGTGAGGCGGAAGAGCCAACCGCCCGTACCCTTCATCAGAGCCTGAGCGAGCTGGACCAGCTTGGCTTCTCGTTCGATGAGCGCGATGAGGGTCACGATCTCGCTTACCGCTTTGCGGTTGAGACCGATGTCGATGGCAGCGCTCTCGCCGTCAAGTTCGTCGGCCTGCGCGGTGAGACGGCTGTGCTGAACTGGAACGTGCCTCTCGGTTTGGACGCATTCACTGGTGGCATCGGTATGCCAGCGACCGAGTCTGTTGAGCTCGATGCCCCCAGCGTGGGCGTGCGCGATCGTAAGACGAAAACAGGCGAGTAACGCCGTTCAAACGGCAAGGAATGAAATGGTCATTTCCGCTTTCCACGGGGAGCGCTTGCGCCTCGCTCGAGTGGCGCTGGGCTTGACGCTCGACCAATTGGGTGCGCGGGTCAGCGCCACACGCCAGTATCTTAACCAGCTCGAGCAAGGGCTGAAGGTACCCACCGACGAGATGCGCGCCGCGCTCGCGGCAGCTCTCGGCATTGCGGAGCATTTCTTCGCGATCCCGGCATCGGCGGGGATTAGTCCGGAGCAGTGTCACTTCCGTAAGCAGCGCACGACACCCGTGTCCGTCGTCAGCCAGGTGCTGGCGCGCGGTACCCTGCTTGACGGTTTCGTTAGCAGGCTAGACCACGAACTCGATCTTCCGACCGTGTCTTTCCCCGATATTCCGGTGGCCAGCGCGGCCGAGATTGAAGCCGCGGCCGATCATGCGCGTGAGCATTGGCGGCTCGGAACCGGTCCGATCTCGAGCATGATGCGGGTTGTGGAAAATGCTGGGGCCGTGGTCAGCTTCTTCAGTGGTGTGTCCGAACGGGTGGACGCTCTTTCAATAGATTGTGTTCGGCCAATGATCATCCGCAGCGAGGCGAAGCCTGCCGCCTGCAGGCTGCGTTTCGACTTGGCGCATGAGGCCGGGCACCTCATCATGCATCGAGGCATTCAAACCGGCGATAAGGTAACTGAGGATCAGGCAAACCGGTTTGCCAGCGCCTTCCTGTTGCCCCGCTCTTCGTTCATCCATGAGTTTCCGCGCAGCCGCCTCCTAGACTGGTCGGCCATATTCTCGCTGAAACTCCGCTGGAAGGTATCAGCCGCTGCGATACTGCGGCGAGCCTATGACCTTAGGATGATCTCTCCGGATCAGTATCGGACCGGCTACATCCATCTTAGCAAGACCGGCCAAAGGCGCGCTGAGCGCTTCGACGATCAGATCCCCACAGAGATGCCCGAACTCCTGCCCAAGGCTTTGCAGGCCCTCGAGGCAGCATTTCCCGGTTCACTGACCCGCATGGTCGATGCCTCGGGTTTGCAGGCCGAGATGTTCGAGCACGTCTCTGGCCTTGCGCTGCCAGTGGAAAAGACACCAGACGACAACATCGTTCCGATTAACCGTTGGAAATCAAGCATTTAATAGGGTGTTGCCGATACGGCCTGAGTGCTAGGATCGCGTGCATAAGAGTGCGCGACATCGGATTGGATAAAGGGGATTGTCGTGAAGTTGGTGGAGTTAAGACTGTCGAATTTCCGCTGCTTCGGACCAGAAGCGACGAAAATTTCGCTCGCAAATACGACCTTCATCTTGGGCCCTAATGGCTCAGGCAAGACTGCGGTCTTGCAGGCGCTCGGAAGAATGTTCAGTCTCGACCCCGCGCAGCGTAAGATCCGCACGTCGGATTTTCACATCTCATCGGATGAAGACCCGGAGGACGCACCTTCGACGCGAGATCTGTGGATTGAGGCCGACTTCGAGTTCCCCGAGTTAGCCGATGCCGGTGCCGATGAGGCAGAGGACGGCACAATGCCGGCCGTCGCAGGCAACTTCTCCCATCTCCAGATGGAAACAGACGACGCGTCGGTTCGAATTCGCTTCCGCCTCCAAGCCAGCCTCGACGAGGACGGGGACATCGAAGAAAGCTTCACCCATGTGACGCAGGTCGACGATGATGGAGTTCCAACCGTCCAAGGCAGGGTTTCCAAGCAGGACCGGGCCGCGGTGCAGGTCCATTACCTGCCAGCTCGGCGCAATCCCGCAGACCATATCTCTTACGCCGCCAACGCTTTGCTCGGCCGCGCACTTCGTGCCGCCAACTGGTCGGCGGAGCGCCAGACGATCTCGGCTCTCACGGAGCAGATCAGCGCAGCGCTCGTCGGCAACGCGTCGGTTAAGGGGATCGGTGATGAGGTCACCAAGCTCTGGGAATCGCTTCACAAGGGAAAATTTTACGCCAATCCGACTCTGTCGTTCGCTCAGAGCGAAATCGAAAATTTGCTGCGGCATCTCAGCCTGAGCTTCGCGCCCGGTCACGATACGCCGCAGGTCGACTTCTCCCGACTAAGCGACGGTCAGCAATCCCTGCTGTACATTACGCTCGTTCTCGCGATGCGGGCCATCGGCAATGCAGTGCTTGCCGGCGACACCAATGCATTCGACATCGACAAGCTGCGCCCACCGCTTTTCACACTCGTTGCGGTCGAAGAGCCCGAGAACAGCCTGTCCCCGCACTATCTTGGTCGCGTTCTACGGACGCTGAGCGAGTTCGCGGAAGACGGCGATGCACAAGCCGTCATCGCGACCCATGCTCCCTCGCTGCTGCGCCGCGTCGAACCGGAGAGCATCCGCTACCTGCGCCTCGACGAGGAGCGGCGCACTACGGTGTCCCGGATCACTATGCCAAGCGGGGCCGAAGCGCACAAATATGTCCGTGAAGCGATCCAAGCCTTTCCCGAGCTCTACTTCGCGAGACTGCTGATCCTAGGCGAGGGAGACAGCGAGGAGGTGGTGTTGCCACGTTTGCTCGCGGCGCGTGGTATCCTGGCCGACGATGCCTCGATCTCGGTCGTTCCGCTGGGTGGACGGCACGTGAACCATTTCTGGCGCCTGCTGAGCGATCTCGGCATTCCATTCGTAACGTTGCTGGATCTCGACCTCGCGCGCCACCAGGGTGGCTGGGGCCGGATCAAATACGCGGCGAAGCAGCTGCTGCGATTCCAGGAAGACCCGGTGGACTTCGATGAGGAAGGTGCGGACGCGATTCCCAAGTGGGACAGCAAGCAAGGCCTGATGCTCAACGACGATGGCTGGATCGCCACGCTGGAAAAGAATGCGGTGTTCTTTTCCTCTCCGCTCGACCTCGACTTCATGATGATCGAGGCGTTTCCCGACGCCTATGGCTTGACCGATGCCGAGCTCGAGGATCCAGACGACGGCACGATCGACGCCGTGCTCGGCAAGTCACACGACGCGCTCGGCGGTCAATATGACGATGCCCAGCAGCAACTGTTCGGGGCGTATCAGGAACGTTTCAAGCTCGGCAGCAAGCCGAGTTGGCACATCCGGGCGATGGCCAAACTCGACGACGACGCGCTGCTCGAAAGCATGCCCGAGGTTCTCGACCGAATGTTCGACCGCATCGAGGAGAAGCTCGCGGAATTGCCGGAATGATTCCCATCGGGCGCTGGGCGCCATCCGATGGGCTGGTCCTGGAGCCGAATGCGCTCGATGCGGCGAAGGAGACGGCTCGCAATCTCGCGCTCACCGCGGGTCCCGGCGCCGGCAAGACCGAGATGCTCGCCCAGCGCGCCGACTTCCTGCTGCGCACCGCGACCTGCCGCTATCCGCGCCGCATCCTCGCCATCTCCTTCAAGGTCGACGCGGCCCAGAATCTGCGAGCACGAGTCCGGCGGCGCTGCGGAGCCGATCTTGGGGCGCGGCTAGACAGCTATACGTTTCATGCCTTCGCGAAGCGTCTGATCGACCAATTCCGCCCGGTGCTAAAGGGCGCGAATGCGCTCGACCCGGATTATTCGATCGGCCAGCGGCGCGTTCAGCGAACATCGATCACCTTCGCCGACATGGTGCCGCTCGCCCAGACGATCATCGAGAATAGCCGTATCGCCCGCAACGCCGTTCGGCAGACCTACAGCCATGTCTTTCTGGACGAGTTCCAAGACTGCACAGCCGATCAATATGCGCTTATTACCGCCTGCTTCGGCGGATCCACATGCCTGCTGACCGCCGTTGGCGATACCAAGCAGAGTATCATGGGCTGGGCTGGCGCGCTCGAAGGCATTTTCCAGACGTTCGCGGACGACTTCACTGCACACCCGCTCAATCTCTACCAGAATTTCCGTTCCGCACCCACCCTGCGGCGAATGCAGAATGCAATGGTGCGGGTGATGGACCCGCTCGCCGCCTTGGACGATGCCGACATCGTCGGGAACGAAGGGTCGATCGCCATCCTCAATTTCGCGGACGACGAAGAAGAGGCCGAAGGCATCGCGGCCCGGGTTCAGCAGCTCGCTGATGATGACGGCGTTTCCCTGTCGGAAATCGCTATCCTCGTCAGCAAACAGCAGCAACTATATTGCCAAAAGCTGATTGCGGCCTTCGACGCCTGCGGCATTGCCTATCGGGAAGAGGACGCAACCCAAAATTTGGCTTCGGAGCCCGCGGCGCGCCTTATCGTGGACTTTCTTCTGGTCACAAGCAGTCCCCGGCAGCCGGCAGCGCATCGCCGCCTGCTGGATCTCGTCGTTTTCAACCAAGGCGTCGACGAGGAACGCGAGTATCAGCTGCGCTCGAAGTGGAACCGGCTGCTCGGCGAGACGCGCAAGGCGATCGCGACCGGCAAGATCGATCTGTCACACAAGCCTGATCTCGAAAAGCTGGTGGATACGCTGCTTGCCGCGGTCGGCAGCGAAGCCATCGTAGCGATGTCCTCGACATATGCGCAGGGCGACATGCTGGCGACCTGCATCGTTGAAACCGTGGATCGCGCGCACGAGTTGCTATGCGGCGGGGTAGACCCAGCCACAGCGCTCTCGTCCTTCTCGGGGGATCGTGCGGTACGCATCATGTCGATCCACAAGAGCAAGGGACTCGAATTCGACACGGTGTTCATGCTTGGCGTCGAGGAGGAAACCTTCTGGGGCAAGCAGGCGGACGAGCGTTCGGCGTTCTTCGTTGGCATATCCCGCGCTAAGCTCCGTCTGTTCCTCACGGTCTGCGAGGAGCGCTCCAGACCTGCGGGCGCGGGCCGATGGACCGTCGCGCGGCGACCTCATGAGGAGTTCCTAAGCTATGTTTGATCACACGACCCGGAGAGGGCTTTAGCGGATCTACGACTGGCCGCTGTCAGCGCAACCGGACATTACTTTTCGTGGTGCCGAACGGCAGGAATGTCCCAAGGCTGGTCGTTCTTCAATCGTCAGCAGAGTATGATGAAAAACAGAGGAGGCGAGAAATGATTAACGCGCCTCTTCCGCACCAAATGGCGCGAGTCGCCTCTCATCTTTGCTTGAAATTTCCCTTCAGAATCTTCGCACCTGTTTGCAACCCATCCAGATAATTGGACCAGTGCCGCATCATCCTGACGCGCTCGTCCCAATAAGTGCCACGCGCATAGGCTCGTCGAACATCATTGGATTCGACGTGGGCC
Organism: Pseudomonadota bacterium; assembly: GCA_021847605.1. Taxonomy (GTDB): domain Bacteria; phylum Pseudomonadota; class Alphaproteobacteria; order Sphingomonadales; family Sphingomonadaceae; genus Sphingobium. Next base: position 7,523 of record JAJZQN010000045.1, read on the forward strand.
AACTGACGCTCGATGGCGTCCGGATGCCACTTGCCCATTTCATTCAGAAGTGTGCTGGCGGTCGCCCGAAACCCATGTGCCGTCACTTCGTCTTTTCCGAATCCCAGCCGTCGCAGCGCGGCATTGAGGGTGTTATCAGTAATCGGCCGATCAGCAGACCTAACACTAGGGAAAAGATATTTGCCACCGCCGGTAATCGGCTCCAGTTCCGCCAGCATGCCCAAGACCTGCTGCGTGAGCGGCACCTTATGTGGCCGACGCATTTTCGTCTTCGCCGCCGGTATGGTCCACACGGCCGCCTCGAAATCGAATTCCTTCCACTCAGCCATCCGCAGTTCGCCGGGACGTGGAAACATATGTGGAAGCATCTTTAGAGCGATTCGCACGGTGGGTTGGCCGTCATGGGCATCGACCGCGCGAAGGAGGCCACCAAGCGCCTGGGGCTCGAGGATTGCCGCTCGGTGTTGCGGCTTCGGCATTATCAGCGCACCGCGAAGATCAACGGCTACGTCTCGCTGCGCCCGGCCGGTGACGATCGCGTAGCGAAAGATCGTGCCGAAGGTGCTGCGGAGGCGGTTTGCCGTCTCATACCGCCCGCGAATCTCAACAGTGCGGAGGACTTCCAGCAGTTCGGGTGCAGTCAGGTCTGCGATAGGCCGACTGCCAATGAGCGGATAGGCAAGGTCGAGCAGCCAGCGCATCTTCTGGAGCGTCTTGGGCGCGCGCCCCTCGATTTCGAGGCGGGCAAGCCATTCATCCGCTATCGCCTTGAAGGTCTCTTCCGATTTCGCCTTCGCCTCGCGAACCTTGGCCTTCCGAACTTCGATCGGGTCTTGTCCATCTGCCAGCGCTTCCCGCGCTGCTGTTCTCTTCTCGCGAGCCTTCGCGAGAGACACTTCTGGGTAGCTGCCCAAGGAAAGCGTCTTCTGCTGACCGAGAAACCGATAGTTCATTCGCCAGAGGCGACCGCCAGTTGGCGCGACGAGGAGATACAACCCGAGACCATCGGCCAGTTTATAAGGCTTATCCTTTGATTTTGCAGCGTTTATTGCCGTGACGGTGAGCGCCATGATGGTATCTCCATGATGGTATTTTTCGGAATACCATCAAAATACCATCACCGAGGGGTGGCTGCCAGTGCACCCCCGGGGACGTAGGGGGACGATGGGTTAGTCAAAAACCCACGTTTTCCGCCATTTTCTGGACGGCTCTGGATGCTGCTGGATAAGGAAAAAAGAACAAATGGTGCCCGGGGACGGATTCGAACCGCCGACACTGCGATTTTCAATCGCATGCTCTACCAACTGAGCTACCCGGGCACGGGTCAGCGGCGGGTCGTCCGCCGGAGTGAGCCGCGCCTATAGGCGTCAATCCGCGTCGCTGTCCAGCCCATAATTATCGTTTTTTTCCGACGCCTGTGGAGCAGGGGAGCCGGCAACGCGATAGCCCTCGCCCAACCATTGCAGAAGATCGCGGTCGCGGCATGCCGTCCCGCAGAAGGGACGGGTGCCGGTGGCGGCCGGCTGGCCACAGATCGGGCAGGATGCGGGCTTAGGCGACATGACCGGCCGTGAGCGACAGGGTGCTGTCCGCGTGCAGTTCGATCTTGCCGCCCCGGCGCTGGCCCAGTTGTTCGATCCATGTCGGATGCTTGCGAAGAAAATCGACGATGGCGGGCGCGGCCGTGATAATCGCGGCACCGCCATTACCGTGGCGTTCGGCCTGACGCAAAAGCCTGAGCGCAGCAGTCGCGACCAGGTTTTCACGCAATATTTCCATCAGGTTGAGGCGTTCCCGACGTCGAATGATCTGAAGGAAGCCAAATCCATTTACGGCCGTGCGTTCAAAGGGCAGCGGCAGATATTTGTCGATCTGCGCCGCCGCGATCATCCGCTCGTCCTTATTATTCATGGTCGGCAGGTCGATGCCGATGGAGCCGGTCAGGCCCATGCGGCGGACGGCCTGCGCCGCGAGCTTGGCGCCTTTGGGGCCAAGCTGGGCGGGGGGCAAAGTGCCATCCACATCGATGAGCAGCATGGCGGGGGTGAGGTAGAGGCGCAGGGCAGCGGCTTCGGTGCCGACCTCTCCGCTGATCGCCTCTTCCATCAATTCGCTCCAGCCGTGCGCTTCCAGCCTGTCCTCCTCATGTGCGGGGCAGGGGGTGACAGGCACGCCGGTGGCACGGATGCGCTGAAGCAGGCTGGGGCCAGGCTGTGCCTTCATGCCCTGCGCCGCGACACGGCCCTTGGCGCGCTTGGGGCGGCCCTCTTCCGGGATCGCTTCGCGCAATATCTCGACCAGCACATTGCCGCCCTCCGCCAGTTTCGGCGGGATCGGTTCCAGCAAAACTTCTTCGCCCGACATCAGGCGCACGATGCCGCGCTTGCGCGGGATGATGGTCTGCACCAGTCGACCCTGCATGACGGATCCTGCGCGCGCGCTGCTGCCCTCCCGCTCTATCAGGGCTTCGACCAGCCGGCCATGTTCGATCAGCGCGGCACGCGCCTCGCCAATTCCTTCTTCATAAAGCCATTCGGCCATGGTCGTTCCTAATCGAGAGGATAGCCCGCCGCCTTCAGAAGCGTGCGGGTTTCATAAAGGGGCAGGCCCATGATGGCGCTGTGACTGCCCTGAATCGTGCGGATAAGGCCAGCGGCCTTGCCCTGGATCGCATAGCCACCGGCTTTGCCACGCCATTCGTCGCTGGCAATATATCGGTCTATCTCCATAGGGTCGAGCCGCTTGAAGATCACGATATTGGTAGACAGGCGATGGCGGGCACGCCCGTCACCATCGATCAGGGTGATGGCGCTGAGCACCTGATGGCGGCGGCCTGACAGAAGCGCGAGGCAGGCGCGGGCCTCATCCTCGCTTTCCGTCTTGGGCAGGATGCGGCGGCCGACCGCGACTACCGTGTCGCCCGACAGGATCAGGGCGCCGGGGTGCCGGTCCATGACCATAGCCGCCTTGTCCGCGGCGACCCGCGCGGCATAAGCCTTGGGCAATTCCGCCTTCCGCGGGGTTTCATCGCAATCGGCCGGGTCGACCGCATCGGGCACAACGCCGATCTGCCCCAGAAGCGAAAGCCGCCGGGGGGACGCCGAAGCAAGAATGAGCCGCATCGTGACCCGGCTTATTTGAAGCGGTAGGTGATCCGACCCTTGGTCAAATCATAGGGGGTGAGTTCCACCAGCACTTCGTCGCCCACCAGCACGCGGATGCGGTTCTTGCGCATCTTGCCAGCGGTGTGACCCAGAATCTCGTGATCATTTTCCAGCCGCACGCGGAACATTGCGTTGGGGAGAAGCTCCACAACCTGTCCACGCATTTCAAGCAGTTCTTCTTTCGCCATAATATCCCGATATCGAAAAATCGCGCCGCCATAGCGCCAATTGATCAAAAATGAAAGTCAGGCTTTCGCGGCGAACTGGTCGCCCGCTGCGGCAAGCGCAGCAAAGATCGCATCAAGCTGCCCGGCATCCAGGCAATATGGCGGCATGAGGTAGATGGTGTTGCCCAACGGTCGAAGCAAGATGCCGTGTTCCAGAAAGAAGGCACGCAGGCGTGGAGCAAGGTCAGAGAGATAGCCGGCGTCCGCCGTGATCAGGTCGATAGCGGCCACTGTGCCGACCTGACGAGGGTTGGCGAAGGCGGGATGTTGCGCCAATTTTTCCAACCGTTCGGCAATGCCGGCGGACAGGGTGGCAATGCGGCCAAGCACATCTTCTTCCTGCCAGATGGCGATGTTCGCGGCTGCGGCGGCACAGGCGATGGCGTTGGCGGTATAGCTGGACGAATGGTAGAACAGGCGGGCGCGATCGGACGAACGATGCGCCTCAAACAGGGGCGCTGTCGCGAGCGTGGCGGCCAGTGGGATGGCGCCGCCGGTGATTCCCTTTGCCACGGCCATGATGTCCGGCACGACACCAGCCTGTTCGCAGGCGAATAATGTGCCGGTGCGGCCCCATCCGGTCATGACCTCGTCCGCGATGAACAGTACGTCGTGACGGCGACAGATGGCGGCCATTTCCCGCAATATGGCAGGCGAATACACCAGCATGCCGCCCGCCCCCAAAATCAGTGGCTCAACGATGAAGGCGGCAGGCGATGCTGCACATGCAGCTTTCAGTGCGTCGAGGCAAAGCTGTTCCCTGCCCGGTGCGGGAAAGGGGATGGTGTCGACATCGAACAACAGGGGTGCCCAGGCGGCATTATAGACGCCCCGTTCCCCCACCGACATCGTGCCGATCGTGTCGCCATGATAGCTATGTTCCAGCACCAATATGCGGCTGCGCGCTTCGCACAGGCCATCAAGGGCGCGGTTATGCCAATAGCCCAGCGCCATCTTGAGCGCGACCTCCACCGCCGTGGACCCGCTGTCTGAGAAGAAGACATGGGCGAGGTTGGGCTGCCCCGGTGCCTTTGGGGCCAGATCGATCAGGCCGCGCGCAACCTGTTCGGCCGGTTCATGGGTATAGCCGGCAAAGATGAGTTGGTCGAGCGTCCCGGCCTGTTGCGCGATGGCGGCGGCGATGCGCGGGTTGCAATGGCCATGGGTTGTTACCCACCAACTGGAGATACAGTCGATCAGCGTCCCGCCATCGGCCAGATGCAACAGCGCGCCTTGTGCGCGGGCGACGTGCGGGATGGGTTCGTTCAACCCATGCTGGGTGAAAGGATGCCAGACGGGGGATACCATGGCGCAGCGTCTAGGCCACTCCTGCCTGTTTGGCTATTCCTTCTCCGCTGGCGCCGGGGTTTCGGCCGGTGCCGGCGCTTCGGCAGGCGGCGTGACGATGATTTCCACCCGGCGATTCTTTGCGCGACCATCGGGATCGTCGCTGCCATCCTCTTTCGCATTGGGGACGAGCGGACGGGTTTCGCCCAGTGCGATCAGGGTGATGCGATCCTTCGCCACACCCTTTTCGACCAGATAGTCGCGCACGCGCTCGGCGCGGATGCGGGATGCCACGCGATTGTCGCCGTCGGTCCCACGGGAATCGCTGTGCCCGCGCAAGGTCACGGCGCCTCCGGCCTTCATGGCAGGGGTGGCGAGCAATGCATCGAGCGCCACCTTCGCGGCATCGTCCAGTCGCATGGTCGAACTGCCAAAGCCGATCATGGTTTCGGCCGGTTCGATCTTCGGCGTTTCCTGCGGTTCCACGACATCGGGGCGCAGGATGGATCGGGGGGGCTGCGCTGCATTGTCGCTGTCATTGGCGGCCATGGTCATGTTGGCGGCATTGTCTGCTGCGTTGACGACGTTGTTGCCATCCTTGTCCACCGGGCGCTCACAGCCGACAAGGCTGAGGCACAGGATCAACGCTGCCGGACCATATTTTGTCATTCTTCCTCTCCTTTCGGCCTCGTCTGCGCGGGCGGTACATAGGATAATATGGTGTCGCCCGGTTGGGGAGTGGGACGCGATGCGTGGGTGAAGAAGCGCAGCGCTCCGTTTTTGCGCAGCAGCAGGAGCATGTCGCCTTCGGGCGGCAGGGCAGCGCGGGCCGCCTCATAATCAAATTGCTCGCTGATCCGCGTCTTGCGGAAGGTCCAGCCCCGTTCTTCGCGCTGCAATATATCCTCCACCCCATGACCGGAGGTGAAGAGGGCGCGACCGCGCAGCGATTCCGGCAGGGCGCGGGGATCTTCGTCATCGCTGGCGTCACCCAGCTGATGCACATTGTCGCGACCCAGCTTATGCGCGAATTCATTGCACACCAGCGCATTATAGGCCTCGTTATTGGTCGCGGCCGCCAGCACCTGAAACTGGCCCAGGTCGAGCTTTTCCTCGGTCGCTTCGGACAATATCTCGCCATGATAGGTCGGGACGCCGGCATGGCGCGCAGGGGCGAGACGCTGCCAGCTGGTGTCGGCGATCATCACCGGCACCTCAAGCTGACGCAATTGCGCGGACAGGCCAAGGCTGAAAGGCGTTGATCCGACCAGCAACAACCCCTTTTCCTGTGCGCCCGTCACCTTGAGCAGGCGGGCGACCGTCTTGATGGAGAAGCCGTGAAAAATGATGGTTGCGACCACGACCGAAAAGGACAGGGTGACGAGGATCGACCCGTCGCTATAGCCCAGGCGATCGAGCCGCAGGGCGAACAGGCCGGAAATGGCGACCGCGACGATACCGCGGGGGGCAATCCATGCGACCAGCAGCCGCTCATTCCAGGGAACCGGCGAAAAGGCGAGCGAGAGCAGCACGGTGGCCGGGCGTACGAGGAACAGCAACGCGAACAGGAAGGCCAGGAACCGCCATTCGAACTGACGCAGCACGTCGAAGTCGAGGGATGCCGACAGGATGACGAACACACCGGAAATCAGCAGGACGGTGACATTTTCCTTGAACGGCTGGATGTCGCGCAGGGAATCGAGCCGCATATTGGCAAGGGCGATACCCATGACGGTGACGGCCAGCAGCCCGGTTTCCTGCTGAATGATGTTCGACAGGACAAAGACGCTGATGACCGAGACGAGCAGCACGGGTGCCTTGAGATATTCAGGCACATGGCCACGTGGAAACAGCCAGCCGATGGCGCGGGCGGCGATCCAGCCGATCAGGCCGGCAACCACCGCCGCAGCGATGAGCGACAGGATGACGGCCGCAAGGGTGGCGCCTTCCGCCGAACGGCGCAGATATTCATAGGTGACGACGCCCAGCAGCGCACCGGTCGGATCGTTGACGATCGCTTCCCATTTCAAAATGGCACGGGGGCGTGCGGCAACGTTCGACTGGCGCAGCAGTGGTAACACCACTGTCGGTCCCGTGACGACCAATATGCCTGCGAACAATGTGGCCACCGGCCAGACAAGACCAGCGATATAATAGCAGGCAAGGGTACCCAGCACCCACCCGATAGGTGATCCCAGCAGGACGAGGCGGGTGACGGCGCCATCGGTTTTACGCAGTTCTCGGAAATTGAGGCTCAGCCCACCTTCGAACAGGATCAGCGCCACCGCCACGGAAACCATCGGTTCCAGCAGATCGCCAAACACATGTTCGGGATTGATGATGCCCAGTACCGGGCCGCAGATGACGCCCGCTGCCAACATCAGCGCAATGGCGGGCCAGCCAGTGCGCCAGGCGATCCATTGGGCGCCAATCCCGAATATTCCGATCAGCGCGATCGCTAGAGCCTGTTCCTGCATGGCGAAGACCATAGGCAGGGGGGCGGAGGAACGAAACCCTGGTTATTTTTGCAGGTGCGAGGAACCAATCGAACCGGCGCGCGTGGCCGGCACATAGGAAAAGGGCCGCTCCGTTGCCGGAGCGGCCCAAAAAATGCTTATTGAGGAGGCTGGCTGGGCGTAGCCGGAGCCGCTGGAGCGGCTGGTTCTGCCGGTGCCGCCGAAGGTGCAGCCGGGGCGGCAGCCTGAATTCGCTGCTGAAGCGCCGGGTCGGCGGCAGCCGCCTGACCGATCTGGTTGAACTTTTCAGGCGGCATGCCGGACGCCTGAAGCGCTGCCAGCATCTTGGGTTGCTTGTCGGCCGCCGGGATGGATGCGTCCGCCTGAATCTTGGTCACTTCGACCGCTGCGGCTGCGAACTGCTTGATGTCGGTATCGCTGAAGCTGCCTGCGGTCGCAGGTGCGGCCGGAGCCGGAGCGGGCGCCGCAGCGTCCTGAGCCAAGGCCGGATAAGCGGCCATGAGAGCGATGGAGGCAATCCCTGCCTTCATGAATTTCTGTGCGTTGAGACCCGTCAACTTGCTTCTCCTTGTCTACCCAATATGCAAAACAGACGGCCAAGATGTGCAAATCGTTCCGGCACGAACAGGGGGTGAACGGCGAGTCGTGGGATTCGAGGGACGGCGGGTCGGTTCCCATCGACTCGTCCGATGAGAGAAACGACCCGCCGCCGGGCAAAAATGTGCAGTTGCACAATGAAGGGGCGGGTCGGATCAGGCCCGCGCTCCTTTTTTACCAGATCTTCACCCGATCTTCGGGCTTCAGATAGATTTTGCCGCCCGGTGCGGGCTTGAACGCATCATACCATGCGTCGAAATTGCGCACGATGTCGGCGCGATATTGCGACGGTGCATGGGGATCGGTGACAAGGCGCTGACGCAGATTGGCTTCGCGATAGTTGCGGCGCCATACCTGTGCCCAGCCCAGGAAGAAGCGTTCGTCGCCGGTCAGGCCATCGATCACCGGGGCAGGTTTGCCGCCCAGTGAGGCATGATAAGCGTCGAGCGCGACCGCCAGGCCGCCCAGATCGCCGATATTCTCGCCCATGGTGAAGGCGCCTTTCACATGCGCGCCGGGGAAGGGTTCATAGGCGTCATATTGCGCGCCCAGCTTGGCCGTCAGCGCCTTGAAATTGGCGACGTCCTGATCGGTCCACCATTGGTTGAGCTTGCCAGTTTCATCATATTTCGCGCCCTGATCGTCGAAATGATGGCTGAGTTCATGGCCGATCACCGCGCCGATACCGCCATAATTGACCGCCGGATCGGCGTTGGGATCAAAGAAGGGCGGTTGCAGGATGGCGGCGGGGAAGACGATTTCCACCATGCCGAAATTGGCATAGGCGTTGATCTCCATTGGGGTCATGCCCCATTCCCAGCGATAGATGGGCTTGCCGAGCTTGCCGACATTATAGTCGAAATCAAACGCGCTCGACCGCATGGCATTGCCCAGCAGGTCGCCCGACTTGATGGTGAGGCCGGTATAATCGCGCCATTTGTCGGGATAGCCGATCTTGGGCGTGAAGGCGGCCAGTTTCTTGTGGGCGCGGGCCTTGGCCGTGTCGCTCATCCAGGGCAGGGCGTCGATACGGCGGCCCATGGCAGCCAGCACATTCTTGACGAGGACGTCCATCGCCGCCTTGGTCGCGGGCGGGAAATATTGGGCGACATAGACTTTGCCCACTTCCTCACCCAGCGATTCCTTGAGGAAGGTGACGCCGCGCTTCCACCGTTCCTCGCGTTCCGGCGTGCCCGACAGGGTGGTGCCGTAGAAAGTGAAGTCGGCGTTGGCGATGGTGTCGGGCAGATAGTCGGCATATTGATGCAGGCTGGCCAGCAGCAGGCCGTCCTTCAGCACGCCGACCGGGGTCTTGGCGATCAGCGCCGCTTCGCCGGTGATGGCGCTTGGCTGAGCGATCAGCAGTTCGGCGGGCTTTAGCTTGTTGGCGGCGAAGTATGTCGCAAAGTCGAAACCGGGCGCTGCCTTTTGCAGGTCCGCCAGCGTCATCTTGTTATAGGTCTTGTCCGCGTCGCGACTGTCGACCTGGGTCCAGTGGACCTTGGCGATTTCCGTTTCGAACGCCATCAGGGCGGCGGCGCGGGCCTTGGCATTGGTTTCACCGGCCAGTGTCAGCATCTTTTCCAGATGCGCGACATAGGCGGTGCGGATCGCCGCCATCTTGTCCGACGTATCGAGATAATAGTCGCGATCGGGGAGGCCCAGACCGCCCTGCATCATCGAGAGTATATAGGTTTCGGGATCCTTGTCATCCTGTCCCACATAGAAGCGGAACGGGCCGCGCACGCCGGCGCGGGCCGCCTTGCCGGACAGGGTGGCATAAGATTTGAGATCCTTGACCGCAGCGATTTCCGCCAGCCATGGCTTGATCAGGGCCAGACCCTTCGCCTCGACGGCGGCGGCGTCCATATAGCTTGCATAGGCGGCGCCGATCTTGCTGGCGGGGTCGGCCTTCGCCTTTTCAAGGATGTCGCGGGTGCGGGTGCGCGACAGGTCGTCGAGCGTGTTGAACGCGCCATAGTTAGACTTGTCGGCCGGGATCGGCGTGTTCTTCAGCCAGGTGCCGTTGGCATATTCATAGAAATCGTCGCCGGGCTTGACCGATGTGTCCATGCCGGCGGCGTCGAAGCCATAGCTGCCATAGGTGGGCTTGCCCGGCGCGGTCGCGGCGGGGGCTGCGGTCTGGTCGGCGGCCTGATCGGCATGGGCCATGGTGGCCATGAGGACCAGCGCGGTCGCGGCGGCCCCCTTCAAAAGCGTTTTCATCAAAGCGTCCCTTGCTTTTCTGTGAGCGCGGGACTGAACGCCCCTGCGCAGGGGATGTCCATGTCGTTGGTCGAAAATTATCCGCCGTTGAAAGGATCGGAAAGGCGGATATGCGCGGCGAAGGCGGCGGCAAGGCTGGCGGGATCGAGCGGATCGACCAGCGGCAGGCGACCGAGGCTGGGAACGCCGGCAAAGTGCGGGATGATCCGCTCATTCTCCTCATGGGGATGACCCACGAAGGCGATGCCGGCGATCGGAATATTGCGCGCGCGCAGCGCCTCTATGCTGAGCAGGCTATGGTTGATGGTGCCCAGTTCCGTGCGGGCGCACAGGATGACCGGCTGGTCCCAATGGGCGAAGAGGTCGATCATCAGCAACGTCTCGCTGATCGGCACCATCAGGCCACCGGCCCCTTCGACCACCAGCGGCCCGTCGACCTGCGGCAGGGACAGGCGATCGAGGCTGATCTCCACCTCGTCGATCCGCGCGGCCAGATGCGGGGAGGCGGGGGTTGCGAGGCGATAGGCCTCGGGCAGGATGCGGTCGGCGGGCAGGCCGGAGAGAAGGGCGACGCTTTCCTTGTCCCCCTCCGGCTCTACGCCCGCCTGAATCGGTTTCCAGTAATGGGCGCCTAGTGCGCCCGCGAGGCCAGCGGAAAAGACGGTCTTGCCAATGCCGGTATCGGTGCCGGTGACGACGAAGATGCTCATTTCACCAGCCCCCGCAACAGATCCCCCAGCGCCAGCACATCGGCCCGCCCGACATTGAGGGTCAGTGATATGCGCAGGCGGCTGGTGCCGGCGGGGACGGTGGGCGGACGGATACCGCGCACGTCGAAACCGGCCCTTTGCAGTTCCACCGCGACGGCCATGGTGCGGCTGTCTTCATTGAGGATGATGGGGATGATCTGGCTACGCGGGCTGGGCAGGCCGAGCGGCGCGCAAATGGCCTCCGCCGCATCCTGACGCAGGGTGATGAGCCGGTCACGGCGATTGTCGCCAGTCTCGATACGGTCGAGCGCAGCGGAGGCGGCGACCGCCATCAGAGGCGAAGGGGCGGTGGAAAAGATGAAGGGGCGGGCGCGGTTCACCAGATAGTCGATATGGATGCGCGGCGCGCAGACGAGCGCGCCCTCCACACCCATCGCCTTGCCACAGGTGTGCAAAGTGATGACATTGTGCAGCCCGTCGAGGCCCGCCGACAGGCCGCGCCCGGCGGGACCGAAGACGCCCGTCCCGTGCGCCTCGTCCAGCAACAGCATGGCGTCATGCTTGGCCGCGAGTTTCGCAAGGTCCGACAGCGGCGCCATGTCGCCATCCATCGAATAGAGGGTTTCCACCGCGATCCAGATGCGGCCCTTGCCTCCCTCCGCGCGGAAGGCGGTGATGAGGTCGGCGAAGCTGTTAAGGTCGTTATGGCGGGCGAAGACGGCGCTGGCCTTGCTCATGCGGATGCCGTCATGGGCGCTGGCATGGATCAGTTCGTCTGCGACGATCAGGTCGCCGCGCTGTGGCAGGGCGGCGAACAGGGCGAGATTGGCGACATAGCCATTGGCGAAGAACAGTGCGCCCTGCGTGCGGAAGAAGTCGGCGGCCTTCGCCTCCAGCCCTTCATGTTCGGGCGCATTGCCGCGCAGCAGGCGCGATCCGCCCGACCCGACCGGAACGCCCCGGTCGATGGCGTCGGATACGGCACCCGCGATGATCGGATCGCCCGCCAGACCCAGATAGTCATTGGAGGCGAAGTCGGCTCCGGCGCGGGGCAGAAGATGGCGCAGGCGTCCGCGCGACTCCAGCGCGGCAAGCTGTGAGCGGAAGGGTTCGGCGGTCATGGCGCGGGCTATAGAAGCGGGCGAATGTAGGAGCAAGCGCGCTTAGATTCCCATATTTCCCGGCGATTTTGAAATAAAGGATCGTTTGTCGGTAATTTTATTATTCGCATAGCTGTGTCTGGAGAGTTGAGCTTTTGCCCGGGTCAACTCGCCATCATGGGCTTTGGTTGCCATGTAGGACAGGCATTCCGGCTGGCAGGAGGCCCTATTCCACCATGCGCTGATACAGGGTGAAGAGATGCTCCACCCGTTCCCGGTCGGAGCCAAAGGGCGCGCGGCGATAGAGCCGGTCGATGGCCAGATCGAGGTCGCGATGGGCGCGGCGCAGTTCGGCGGGCATGGTGTCGGGATCATAAAGATCGGCCAGCGTCGCGCCCGCATTGCGCGGCAGAGCGCGGGCGTCGAGGACGGCCTGCGCCAGTTGCTCGATCTGGCGATGCTGGGCGTCGGCGGCTTCGGGCCAGGGGAATGTGTTGTACACGACGCCGACCGAATACATATAGTCGCTCTTCATCCGGCCAGTGATCTGCCGCATCCATGCCATGTGCATGCGGCTGGTGAGGATAGCGAAATGCCAATGTGTCGCGTCGATAAGCAGGCGGAGTTTTTCGCTGGGGATGGCGGGCGGTTCAAGCCAGCCGATAGGCACATAATCGCGACGTTCGGATGAAACTTGAGGGACAGCCAGAAAAGGGCGTTCAGGGATGACGGATATGCCGAACCGTTCCGGCGCTTCGGCCGCCCGCTGCGTTGTCCTGCGCGGGCTTTTTTCGCGCCATTCCCGAACAGCCCTGATTTTTTGGAGGACGTGGGGCATGGCCCTAAGTTGAGTAGGTGACGCGAGGGCGGGCGCCAATATCCATCGGCTGCCTCCATTGATGAATTCCTCGGCGCCGACATAGGGATGGATGATAGTCTGAGCCCGCGGTTCCTGCGTCAGAAAATCGGTGCGGGTTTCGTCATCGAATTTGTACAGATTGCCGTCGATAGGCTGGGTTCCGGTAATCAGGCGCGGCGCGCCGTTGATCGGCCGACCTTCTTCCCGCACGACCAGATGCCGGTCAGCGCTGCCGGGATCGAACAGATAGGCCGAAATGGCCCCATGCCGGCTCTCTATCGGCTCACCGCGCGGGTCGGCATAGCTGAACAGGCGTTTCTGGGCGGGCTGGCGGTCGCGTTGGCACAGGCCGATGATCACGCAATGCACCGCCGCCCGGCCGGGCCAGACGAAGGGGCGATGGGCGAAGGCGATTTCCATGCCTTCGCGGAACAGGATGGGCCATAGCTGCGCGACCTGTTCGCCCTGCACGATGCTGTTGGTCGAGACGAAGGCGATGCGGCCCTGCGCGCCTTCTCCGCCCGCGACATAGCGCGCCGCAGTGATGAACCATGCCGCAACATAATCGAGCGTGCCGCCGCTGCCGGGCAAAGCGGCGATGCGGCGTATCTGCGCCCGTTGCCGTTCGGTCTGGAATTTCGCGCCGACGAAGGGGGGGTTGCCAAAGACATAGCTGCATGTCGCCGCCGGGACGATGGCGTTCCAGTCCACCTCCAGCGCGTCGGCATGATGGATGCCGGGTGCCTTGACCAGCGGAATGCGGGCATAATGCTGGCCGAAATCCTCGGCCAGCCGGGTGTTGGCGATATGATCGGTCATCCACAGCGCGACCTGTGCGATCATGGCGGGAAACTCATCCACCTCTATGCCGTGGAAGCGGTCGACATCGAGGCGGGAGAGCAGCGCCACATCCATCACCAGTTCGACCCGGCCGTCGACGGTCAGCAATTCCTTGAGCAGTTCGCGTTCCAGTTCGCGCAATTCGCGATAGGCGACCACCAGAAAATTGCCCGCGCCGCACGCCGGGTCGAGGAAGCGCATGGCGCCCATCCGCTCATGCAAGGCGCGCAGCGCCCGGTCGCGGCCGGAGCGCAGCGCCCTTGCCCGTTCGAATTCGGCCCGCAATTCGTCGAGGAACAGCGGTTCGATGACCTTCAATATCGCCTGTTCCGGGGTGTAATGCGCGCCCTGCCGCCGGCGCGTCACCGTGTCGATCACGCTTTCGAACAGCGATCCGAAAATGGCAGGGGATACGTCGCCCCAGTTGAACAGGCTGGCGTCCAGCAGCATCGTCCGCATCGCTCCGTCAAACGCGGGCATGGCAATGCGTTCGCGGAATAGTTCGCCGTTGATATAGGGAAAGTCGGCGAGGTCGGCGTCGAGACTCTGCTGCCGCCGGTCGAGCGGGGTGTCGAGCGTCTGGAACAGTTCGCCCAGCCACCGGCCAAGGTCGCGCCCGTCCGGGCTGGTGCGCCGTTCGAGGAAGGAGAGGAATTGATCCTTGCGCTCAAAAATGCCGGTGTCGTCGGCGAAGAGGATGAAGAGCAGGCGGACGAGCAGCCGTTCCAGATCATGGCCGGTATAGCCATCGGCCGCGAGCGCATTGTGCAGCCGGCCCATCAGTTCCGACGCCTTGCGGTTGACCGGCGACTGGTTGCGGAACAGGCGAGGCTGAACACCGAGGATGAAGCCGAACGCCTCCACATGCCGTTTGAGGTCGGTCAGGGGAAAGCGCCATTGCTGGCGGGTTTCGAGATCCAGCAGCTCGAAGCGCTGGAAGTCGCATACCATCATGTGGCGGGGCCGCTGATTTTCGGGCAGCCAGCCATAATAATCGAGTGCCTGCGCCATGGCACGGTCGAGGTCACGGCCGATGCTTTTCTGTTCGACGATCAGCGTGCCGGGCCAGAATAGGTCGATGAAGCCGCCGGTCCGCCCCGGATCGAGCGAACGGACCCGCTGTTCATACACCGCCACATCCTTGCGCGGCACGCCGAAGATGCGGAAAAATTCGTCGTAGAAACTGTGGGTCTGACCCTTTTCATAACCCTTGCCGCGCCATTCCTCGGCGAAATGGGCGGCGTTCGCGCGGATTTCCGGCCAGCTCAGACGCATGATGATCTCCCCCGATGATCGGGGGATGGGCTGGGGCCGGAAGGGTCAGAGCGCCAAGAAGAACATGATCCGAAGTGACGCGATCGGCGGAGACGCGATGAAAAAATCCCGTCCGTTATGAACCGGACGGGATTTAATCGTCACAGTTCGGGATTTTACCCCCCATGCGCCAATGCGGCGAGCAGCAATAGGGCGACAATATTGGTAATCTTGATCATCGGATTGACGGCCGGGCCGGCGGTGTCCTTGTACGGATCGCCCACCGTATCGCCGGTGACGGCGGCCTTGTGTGCTTCGCTGCCCTTGCCGCCATGATGGCCGTCCTCGATATATTTCTTGGCATTGTCCCATGCGCCGCCGCCCGATGTCATCGACAGGGCAACGAACAGGCCGGAGACGATGACACCCAGCAGCAACGCACCGAGCGCCGCGAAGCCATTGTCGGTGCCGGCGACGGCCGCGATCACGAAATAGACGATGATCGGGGCCAGCACCGGCAGCAGGCTGGGTATGATCATTTCCTTGATCGCGGCGCGGGTGACGAGATCGACGGTGCGGGCATAGTCGGGGCGCGACGTCCCCTCCATGATGCCGGGGTTGGATGCGAACTGGTCGCGCACATCCTTCACCACGTCACCTGCTGCGCGGCCAACGGCAGTCATGCCCATCGCGCCGAACAGATAGGGCAGCAACGCGCCCAGCAGCAGGCCGACGATGACATAGGGGTTGGACAGGCTGAAATCGACCGGCGCGACGAGGCCTAGCGCGCTGTTATAGAATTTCAGATCCTCGGTATAGGCGCCGAACAGGACGAGGGCGGCAAGGCCCGCGCTGCCGATGGCATAGCCCTTTGTCACCGCCTTGGTCGTGTTGCCCACCGCGTCGAGCGCGTCGGTCTTTTCCCGCACGCTGTCGTCGAGATGGCTCATTTCCGCGATGCCACCGGCATTGTCGGTGACAGGGCCATAGGCGTCGAGCGCGACCACCATCCCCGCCAGCGCCAGCATGGCCGTGGCGGCAAAGGCAATGCCGATAAGGCCCGCGAGCTTGAAGGCGACGATGATGCCGATAACGATGACGATGGTCGGCAGGGCGGTCGATTCCAGGCTGATGGCCAGCCCCTGAATGACGTTGGTGCCATGGCCGGTTTCCGACGCCTTGGCGATGGAGCGGACCGGGCGGTAATTGGTGCCGGTATAATATTCGGTGATGACCACCAGCAGGCCGGTGACGCCAAGGCCGACCATCATCGACCAGAAGAGCGCCATGCCGGTATAGCCGCCCGCGCCCTCCAGATCGGTGCCGAAGGGCGTGTGCATGTCGCCCAGCACCTGCGCGCAGACATAATAGATGGCCGGGATGGACAGGATGGCCGTGGTCCAGAAGCCCTTGTAGAGCGCGCCCATGATCGACTGGCTGGCGCCAAGGCGGACCATGTAAGTGCCGATGATCGATGTGATGATGCATACGCCGCCCACGGCCAGCGGCAGAGCCATCAGCCGGAGCAGGAAGGCATTGTCCACCCCCGTCACCAATAGCGCGGTCAGCACCATGGTCGCGCCCACGGTCACGACATAGGTTTCGAACAGGTCGGCGGCCATGCCGGCGCAATCGCCGACATTGTCGCCCACATTGTCGGCGATGACGGCGGGGTTGCGCGGGTCATCTTCCGGGATGCCGGCCTCTACCTTGCCCACCAGATCGGCGCCGACATCGGCCGCCTTGGTAAAGATGCCGCCGCCAAGGCGCGCGAAGATGGAGATGAGCGACGCGCCGAAGGCCAGCGCGACAAGGCTGTCGATGACGAGGCGGTCGTCGGGTGCATGGGCGGCCGGGCCGGTCAGATACCAGAAGAAGCAGCTGATCGCGAGCAGGGCGAGGCCCGCCACCAGCATGCCGGTGATGGCGCCCGCGCGAAAGGCGACGGTCAGGCCGCCCTGCAATGTGCCGCGTGCGGCTTCGGCGGTGCGGACGTTGGCGCGCACCGAAATATTCATGCCGATGAAGCCCGCCACGCCCGACAGGATCGCCCCGATCAGGAAGCCGACAGCGGATGTCAGCCCCAGAAAGAAGGCGACGAGGATGGCGACGACCACGCCGACGATGGCGATGGTGCCATATTGGCGGGCGAGATAGGCCTTCGCTCCTTCCTGAATGGCGCCGGCAATCGCCTGCATCCGGTCATTGCCGGCGGGGGCCGCCAATATCTGGCGACTGGTGAACAGGCCGTAGAGAACGGCCAGCAGGCCGCACCCTATCGCAATCTGGACAATATGCATGGATGTTCCTCTCCCCCTGTTATGGTTGCCATCGACCGTTCCGCAGGGAATGACGGACGGACGAAGGGCGCAGGGGCGGGCGTCCGGGCGGCGTGGGTCCGGCAACAGGCACCGCAACAATCAGCATCGGGGACAGGCGCATCATGCGATCCAACCGGCTGAACCAAAAGAGGAGAGGGAAGCTACAGCGCCGGTGCGTGACGTCAAGATGCTGTCGGTCAATGTTCCCAGCCAAGTTGCGGGGGCAGGGGCATGATGGCGCCGTCGATCATCAGGGTGAGGCCGCTGCCCGGCGCCAGATGTCCCACGGGGATGGCGTGAACGGGCGGGCGGACACCATGGGGCAGGGCGAACAGCAGTTCATAATCGTCGCCGGCGCGTGCGGCAGCGATCCGAACCGAGGATGCTCCACCGCGTGTTGCTTCCAGCGCGCGGGACAGGGGGATATGATCGATGACGACGGCAAGGCCGCTTGCATCCGCCATACGGGCTGCGTCGATCAGCAATCCGTCGGATATGTCCATCATGGCGGTGGCGACGGGGGCAAGCAGCGCCCCTTCGGCAAGGCGTGGGCGGGGACGGCGATAGGCCTCCACCAGCGGTCCCTGTGCTTCCGGATCGGCCCTAGCGAGGGTCAGGCCGATGCCCGCATCGCCGACCGGCCCGGTGACATAGAGGATGTCTCCCGCCTGTGCGCCGGCACGGGTAGGGACGGTGGCGGGGGCTTCGCCGATGGCGGTCAGGCTGTAGCTGCGCGGCGCGCCATCGGGCATGCGGACCGTATCGCCGCCCAGCAACGGCATGCCATGGCGGCTGAGCGCTTCGCCCAGCCCCTCCAGAAAGGCGGCGTCCCAGTCATCATCGCCCGACAGGGCATAGTTGAACAGGCAGCCGATCGGCCGCGCGCCCTTGGCCGCCAGATCGGACAGGTTCACCGCAGCGAGTTTCCAGCCGATATCGGCCGGCGGATCGGTGGGGAGATAATGGACGCCCTCGACCATCGTGTCGCTGGTGAGGATCAGCCGCTCGCCGCCCACCGGCAATATGGCGACATCATCGACCAGCCCCTGCGCCGCCGGATCATTGGCCAGCAGGCGCAGCAGGGTGAGGAAGCGGGATTCGGCGGACATGATCGCTTTTATCCGTTCGTTTCGAGCGAAGTCGAGAAAGGATCAGACCCGGACCGTTTGAATGAAAGTGCGATTTACTTCCGCACATCCTTCGACACGCCGTCGAGCAGGCCGTTGACGAAGCCGGCCTCGCGCTTGTCGTAGAAGGCGTGGGCGACATCAACATATTCGCTGATCACGGTGCCGGTGCCGACATCGGGGCGGGCGAGCAGTTCATAGGTGCCGGCGCGCAGAATCTGGCGCATCGGCTTGTCGAGGCGATCGAGGCTCCATCCGCTCGACAGGCGGGCGGTGATGGCGGCATCGATTTCGTCGCGGCGGCGATCCACGCCCATCACCACGTCATCGAAGAAAGATTCTTCGGCTGGCGTATAGGTGACGTCCTCGATCGTGGCGCCCAGGCGGTGCTGATGAAATTCATGCAGCAGGATATGGACGGGCGTGCCCTCCATTTCGAGCTGGTAGAGCGCCTGTACCGCGGCAAGGCGCGCGGCGGAGCGGGATTTGGAGCGGTCGTTCATCGATATGTCCCTACTCCGTTCGGTTCGCGCTTGTCGAGAAGCGCCGCATGCAGGCTTCTCGACTTCGCTCGAAGCGAACGGATTTTTATTTCAAACGGAGAGCCACGGATGCGGCGTGCGCGGGCAGCCCTTCAGCCTGTGCCAGTGCGACGGCGGCGGGGCCGATCGCACCGATGGCGGCGGCATCGAGGCTGAGAAAACTGGTGCGCTTCATGAAGTCGAGGACCGACAGGCCCGACGAGAAACGCGCGCGGCGGCCGGTGGGCAGCACATGGTTCGGCCCGGCGACATAATCGCCGACGGCCTCGGGCGTCATGCGGCCGAGGAAGACGGAGCCGGCATGGCGCACCTGCGCGAAATAACGGTCGGGATCGTCCACCGCGAGTTCGAGATGCTCCGGCGCGAGGCGATCGACCAGCGGCATGGCTTCGTCGAGGTCGCGGACCAGGATGATCGCGCCATTGGCGTCCCAGCTGGTGCGGGCAACGGCGCTGGTGGAGAGCGTCGGAATCTGGCGCTCGACAGCTTGAGCCACGGCATCGGCAAAGGCTGCATCGTCGGTGAACAGGATCGACTGGCTGGTCGGGTCATGTTCCGACTGGCTGAGCAGGTCGGCGGCGGTCCATTCCGGGTCGTTCTGTCCATCGGCGACGACGACGATTTCCGAAGGACCAGCCACCATGTCGATGCCGACGACGCCGTAAAGCTGGCGCTTGGCTTCCGCGACCCAGGCATTGCCGGGGCCGGTGATGACGTCGACAGGCCGGATGCGATCGGTGCCATAGGCGAGCGCGGCGACGGCCTGCGCCCCGCCGATCCGCCAGATTTCCTCGATCCCGGCAATCTGCGCGGCGGCGAGGACCAGCGGGTTGATTTCGCCATTGGGGGTCGGCGTCACCATCGCGATGCGCGATACGCCCGCGACCTTGGCCGGAATGACGTTCATCAGCAGCGAGCTGGGATAGGCGGCGCGGCCGCCCGGTACATAAAGGCCTGCGGCGTCGACCGCACTCCACCGCGCGCCGAGGCGAACGCCCGCGCTGTCCACGCTGTCGCTGTCCGCCGGACGCTGTTTTTCATGATAGGCAGTGATGCGCGCGGCCGCGAGTTCGAGCGCGTCGCGGAGTTCCGTCGAAATACCGTCGAGCGCTGCGCGGGTTTCCGCCGGTGTCACCGCCCAGCCGCTGACATTCAGGTCATGGCGGTCGAAGCGCTGGGTATAGTCGGCGAGCGCGGTGTCGCCCTCCGCGCGGACGCGCTTCAGGATGGCGGTGACGTCGCGCGAGACATCTTCGTCGGCTTCGCGCCGGGCATCGACCAGCGCGGTGAAGGCGGCGGCGAAACCGGCGTCGGTGGTGTCGAGCTTAAGCGGCATCCTTGACCCCCACGGCGTTGCGGAACGCCTCCACTAGTGGGGTAAGCTCGGCCGAGCGCATCTTGTAGGCGGCACGGTTGACGATCAGGCGGGCGGACACCGGCATGATGATGCTGGTTTCAACCAGCCCATTGGCCTTGAGCGTCGCACCCGACGAGACGAGATCGACGATGCGGCGCGACAGGCCGAGCGAGGGTGCCAGTTCCATCGCGCCGTTCAGCTTTACGCATTCGGCCTGAAGCCCGCGCGCCTCATAATATTTGCGGGTGAGGTGCGGATATTTGGTGGCGACGCGGACATGGCTCATCACCGCTTCATCCTCGTCGGCCAGGCCTTCGGGTTGCGCGACGGACAGGCGGCAATGGCCGATGTCGAGGTCGACGGGGGCGTAAAGTTCGGAATAGTCAAACTCCTCCACCACGTCGGAACCGACTATGCCGATCTGCGCTGCGCCATGGGCGACGAAGGTGGCGACATCGAACGCGCGCACGCGGATGATCGATACGTCGGGCCGGTTGGTGGCGAAGCGCAGCGCCCGGCTTTTCTTGTCATGAAATTCCGCCTCCGGTTCGATACCGGCTTTGGCGAGCAGGGGCAGCGCTTCATCGAGGATGCGGCCCTTGGGGATGGCGAAGGTGAGCGGGCGAGTCATGACGCGCGGGCCTTACGCGGGAGGGCGCGAAAGGGCAAGGTTTTGGGGCCATTGCTTCTTGCTCAGAACAGCAGATGTTCGATACGCTGCAGTCCATGACGATATTGATCGATCTTATTGCAGGGTTCTTCACAAGTGACCTGTCGATCGGGTGAAAGATCGTCGCGATTCTGGCGGTTGTTCTGCTCGGATTGGTGATGATTCTGTCGATAGCCTAAATGGCCGTCATGCCGACGAGGCCCGGCATGACGGCGTAAATGGGGTCAGGCGGCTTGCGCTTCGGCCATCGCCGCCTGTGTCTGTGCGATCCAGCCGCCGCCCAGCACGCGGTCGCCGCTGTACAGCACCGCCGCCTGCCCCGGTGCGACGCCATATTCGGGCGCGTCGAAGATGAGGCGGTCGCCGTCGAGGCGTGCGGGGACGGGCTTGGCCATGGAGCGGACCTTGGCGGTCAGAGGCCCGGTAAAATCGCGGCCCAGCCAGTTGATGTCGGACAGGCGCGCGCCCGCCACCGCCAGAGCGGCCCTTGGCCCCACGATCACGCGGCGGCTTTCGGCGTCGAGGCGCACGACATAGAGCGGATCGGGCTGACCGCCGATTTCCAGTCCCTTGCGCTGGCCCACGGTGAAATGGATCATCCCCTTGTGCCGGCCCAGCACCCGGCCGTCGATATGGACGATGTCGCCGCCCTCGTCGGCGTCGGGGCGCAGCTTGCGCACGATCTTTGCATAGTCGCCATCGGGCACGAAGCAGATGTCCTGGCTGTCGGGCTTCAGCGCCACCGACAGACCCAGTTCGGCCGCAATCTCACGCACCTGCGGCTTGGGCAGGCCGCCAAGGGGGAAGCGCAGATAGTCGAGCTGCGCCTGAGTCGTGGCGAACAGGAAATAGCTCTGGTCGCGGGCCGGATCGGCGGCGCGGTGCAGTTCGGCGCCCTGCGCCCCTTCCACCCGCTGCACATAATGGCCGGTGGCAAGGCAGTCCGCGCCCAGATCGCGCGCGATCTGGAACAGATCGGTGAATTTCACCCCCATATTGCACTTCACACAGGGGATGGGCGTGCGGCCGGCCATATATTCATCGGCAAAGTCGGCGATTACGGAGTCGCGAAAGGCACTTTCATAATCAAAGACATAATGGGCGATGCCGATGCGGTCGGCGACGGCGCGGGCGTCGCGTATGTCCTGCCCCGCGCAACAGCTTCCGGTGCGGCCGACGGCGGCGCCATGATCATAAAGCTGAAGCGTGACGCCGATGACTTCCGCGCCGGTCTTTGCGGCGAGGGCGGCGACGACGCTGCTGTCCACGCCGCCCGACATGGCGACGACGATGCGCCGCGCACTGAGCGGCTGGGAAAGCTGAAACTGGGGCTGCATGGCGCGCATATAGTGCATGGTGGCCGTTCGCGCAAAAGTTAACAAAATCTTCCACGCCCTGGCCCGGATAGGGACAGAATGAGCCAATGTGACGGTCAAATGACCGATCAAAGTCGGATCGAGTTTACCGACCCTTATCCATTGGCCCGTAAAAGCATGATCCATGGACCTGAGTTTCCTCCGGGCCGGCGGGCTGACCCCCGCCAGTGCCAGATCCATAACCCGGCCGCGTATTCCGGCCTGGCCCTTCCTGCGTGCGTCCTCCGCGGCGGCGCAGGCGGCCAGTCCGACCGCGCGGGCGGTGGCGGACGTCCTGCGGGGGCAGGGCGACAAGGAGGATTGGGTTCAGGAACTGGCGGAGATTTTTGCGCCACGTTCCGACGGCATGATCGAGGCCGTTCGTCTCGCCGGCAGCTTTAATCCGCTGGTGGCCAGTCGTTTAGCTGGGGGGCAAGGAAGATGAAGGTGGTGTTTACCGTGGCGCTTTAGCCGATGTTCAGAAGGCTATGCACATAAGGGTGTCACTACTGAATTCGGCAACGCCAGTGCCGCATATTGAGGGTAAGAATGATAGAGAACCAGAAAATCAGGCCCGCCCAGGTCGTCGGGCCGCTAGGGGAACCCCTGACCCTCGACAGTCTGCCGCCGGCGGACACCACGCGATGGGTCGTGCGGCGCAAGGCGGAAGTCGTGGCTGCGGTCAACGGCGGTCTGTTGAACGTCGACGAGGTTTGCGCCCGCTATAACCTGACGCTGGAGGAATTTGCCGGCTGGCAGCGTGCGGTCGACCGATCGGGCATGCACGGCCTGCGCGTCACCCGCATCCAATATTATAAGTCCCTCTACGAGCGGCAGCAGAAATATTGACGATCCCCCGCCTGCATGGGCGATGGACATGAAAAGGGCCGGCGGGCGATGTTCCGCCGGCCCTTTTGCCTGTCTGACGCGCAACGCGCGCGGCGCAAGCGCGGAAAAACGGCGCAAAGGCCGGATGGTTTCCACCACGGAATCATTTTTCGCCGATGGAACAGGATGACGATTGCTCCGTTGAAACAACACTCAACCCGCTGGGGGCGAGGTTCAAGGAGCAGATCATGGGTATCATCTTGTGGCTTATCGTCGGCGGCATCATTGGCTGGCTTGCCAGCCTTATCATGCGGACTGACGCGCAGCAGGGCATCCTGCTCAACATCGTCGTTGGTATCGTCGGCGCCTTCATCGGCGGCCTGATTTTCAGCGGCGGATCGATCAACAATGGCAGCCCGCTGTCGCTGACCAACTTCATCGTTTCGCTGATCGGCGCGGTGATCCTGCTGGCACTGGTCAATCTGGTGCGTCGCGGTTCGGTGCGATAACGCACTGACGCTGCCTATCAATTTAAAAGGCCGCTACCCCCGATGGGGTGGCGGCCTTTTTATATATCAGCGGCGCGCGGCAAAGGCGCGATATAATGCCAGTATCGCGACCGATCCCAAAATCGCCGCGATGAACCCGGCCCGTTCGCCGGGCGCGTAAATGCCCATCAGGCGGCCCATGAATCCGGCAAACAGGGCGCCGGCTATACCCAGCAATATGGTGACAATACATCCGCCCGGATCACGGCCCGGCATGATCAGTCGGGCGATTGCCCCCGCCAGCAGGCCGACAATGACCCATCCCAGCAAATCCATCGCGCGATCCTTCTATCTTTCGTTTTTGCGGACCCGACCGGCATAGCGCCATAGTCGGACCGATTCGGCAACCATGCCCAACGCCGTAAAGCCATTTACCTATCGAAACGAACGGAACATGGCTTACCGCAGTCACGATATGACCCCATGGGGGTTCAGAATGGCTCTATATAAGCCTGTGCGGCCGTGATATTTGGGGCTTGAGGGCGGTGATATATTCATATAACACAGCTGCCGAGTGACAAGGTGCCTGCACGATGGGCGCTGGAGAGATGGAAGCGGCATGAATTACGAAACCCAGTTGGTGGGCGATACCCTGATCGCGGGTGACGGCGTGTTGCGCCGTCGACGGCGTCTGCTGACGATTGCGGCGATCGTTGCAATCCTGCTGATCGCTGTGGCGACATGGATTTCCATGCGTGGTAAAGGGGCGCAGTTGCCAGAGGCTGCCGTTACCGCCCCTGTCGTCTCCGTCATCAGTCCCGGTCAGTCGATGGTTGCACGCACCATCACGGCAACGGGATCGCTCGCCGCGCGGGTCGATATGCCGGTCGGCGTGGTCGGCGAAGGTGGCATGGTGTCGCAGGTGCTGGTACAGCCGGGCGATTGGGTGCGGGCCGGGCAGACGCTGGCTATCATCGAGCGGTCGGTTCAGGTTGAACAGGGACGATCCCTCGCGGCTCAGGTCGAAGTCGCCCGTGCCGACGCCAAGCTGGCGCAGGCACAGCTTGACCGTGCCAAGGCGCTGGTGTCGCGCGGTTTTATCAGCGCTGCTGACATCGATCAGCGGACTGCGACCCGCGATGCGGCACAGGCCCGTGTCGATGTCGCCGCTGCCCAGCTTGCCGAACAGCGTGCCCGCACAGGTCGACTGAATATCAGCGCGCCTGCGGCCGGCCTTGTCCTGACACGTTCGGTCGAACCGGGCCAGATCGTTCAGGCGGGCAGTGCCGTGCTGTTCCGCATGGCCAAGGGTGGCGAGATGGAAATGCGGGCGCAACTGGCCGAGGGCGACCTGACCGTGCTGCGCACCGGCAACAGTGCGACGGTGACGCCGATCGGCGACAGCCGTCAATTTGCCGGCCGCGTGTGGCAGGTATCGCCGATCGTCGATCCGCAAAGCCGTCAGGGCATCGCCCGCATCGCCCTGCCTTATAATGAAGCATTGCGCCCGGGCGGTTTCGCGTCCGCCACCATCACCAGTGGCTCGGGTAATGCTCCGCTGGTGCCGGAATCGGCGGTGCAGAGCGATCCCAAGGGCAATTATGTCTA
Organism: Pseudomonadota bacterium; assembly: GCA_021847605.1. Lineage (GTDB taxonomy): Bacteria > Pseudomonadota > Alphaproteobacteria > Sphingomonadales > Sphingomonadaceae > Sphingobium. Next base: position 32,560 of record JAJZQN010000045.1, read on the forward strand.
TGTCGTCAACGGTGAGAACCATGTTGAGCGCCGGGATGTGACCGTCGGGCAGGTTTCGGACAAAGGCGTGGCCATCACCAGCGGCATTACCGGCGCGGAAAAGATCGTCACGTCCGCCGCCGCCTTCCTGACGCCGGGTCAGAAGGTGAAGCCGGAACTGGTGAAGGCACAATAAGCGGGCCGGCGCTCTGAGCGTCGGCCATGGATCACGGGACGTCAGGCGTCCGGCGAGGGAAAGCCCGTCATGAGTTTTCGCAATATTTCCGCATGGGCGATCCGTAATCCGGTGACGCCGCTGGTGCTGTTCGCGGCCCTCATGATGGCGGGCATCATCAGCTTTCTGCGGATGGACATTAACCAGAATCCTGACGTCAGCTTTCCTATGGTCAGCGTCACGGTCAGCCAGCCGGGCGCTGCGCCGACCGAACTGGAAACGCAGGTCACGCAGGGCTCTGTTGCAAACTCTGACACGGTTTCCAAGATTGGGCTCATGTACTGTCAAGGTCAGTTGCGATGAACGATTTCAAAGGACGGCATTTTACCGGCGAGGTCATCCTATGGGCGGTGCGCT
>JAJZQN010000093.1 GCA_021847605.1 Pseudomonadota bacterium
CGGCAGACCATCGAACATCGGCGCTTGCTTCACCGCAAGCTCGCCGCCTAACATCAACCCCCAGACGAGGCCCGCACTCCGCTAATTTACGCCGCGAGTTGCGCCAAATGTTCTGACGACGGACATCTTGATGCGGCCCTCTTGATGCATCTTGGTCGTCGGCGTTACCGGCAAATAATGGAATGGAATGTCCCTTGTATCGCTCGCAGTGAGGGAGGCGGCGGGGTGATTGGACGCGATTCCGACGATCTTGATCGGCATTTCACCGATCCGGGCCTTATAGAGGAGGTGAGCCAGACAATGATCGAATTTGGACACTAATATCAGAACTTTGACGGGCTGATCGGTGGCCACCAGTTTCCAATCCATTTCAAAATCACTGCTGAGCCGTTCTATCGCTCCGGCCAACACGGAGCGCTCACAATCGCTTTCAAAAACGATGCGTAGAAAAAAGCGGCCTGTTTCGCGATCTTCGAACTGGCGCGACTCCAGAATATTGCCGCCATGCTCGAAGATGATCCCGCTGACGTTATAAACAATACCCGGGCGGTCAGGGCAGTTGACGATCAGCGTATAGGATTGAGGCATTCTGCATTCTCCGGCGCGTCGCGATCGCTGCAAGGGGATGGTTTCGATTCAGGCATGGCTCATAATGCGTTTATCATTTGTTCCGCATCAAAAAATTCTACGGCGTTCTCAGACGAGCAAGGTCTTGGCATAATGGGGTCAAGGAGCCAGAGCTTCCTTCTGTGCGGACAGACGACTGGTTAACAGGTTGACCCTCACGGTCGTCAAAAACCGTTCAACGATGGGCTTCGGCGGACGTGACCTTGCCATTTCGACGGTGCCCTCGGCAGCCGTTTTACAACTCGCCATTCGTCATTGCATAAAATCTGGACGACATCCTTCAAACATGACAGGGATTCATGTTCAATGATTGATCTCCAGCCCTTGGCCATCCTGCGAGAAATCGACCGGACCGGCAGCTTGACCCAGGCTGCCGAGCAGCTGTGTTTGACTCAGTCCGCAGTCAGCCACGCGATCCGCCGGTTCGAGGAGCGCTACGGCGTAAAGCTCTGGGAGCGTGAAGGGCACAAGCTGCGTTTCACGCTTGCAGGAGAATATCTTTTGAGCCTTGCCATGCGGGTGTTGCCGCAACTGGAGCATGGCGCGTCAGTCCTTGACGATTACGCTCGTGGTCGGCGCGGGGCTATCCGGGTGGGAATGGAATGCCACCCCTGTCAGGACTGGCTGATGCGGGTGGTGGATCCTTTTCTTGCTCAATGGCCTGACGTCGAACTGGACGTAACCACCGCCTTCCAGTTTGGCGGGCTGGCGGCTCTTCTGGGCCATGAGATTGACATTCTTGTGACGCCGGATCCGGTCGAACGCCCGGGCCTCGAATATAAGCCTGTCTTTGATTACGAACTTGTGCTCGCGGTTGGCGATACCCATCCGCTGGCGCAAAAGTCCCGGGTTGAGCCTGCGGATCTAGCGACCGAAACCCTGATTACCTACCCCGTCTCTCGCGAGAGGCTGGACATCTATACCCAGTTCCTCGTCCCGGCCCACGCCTTGCCGCGACGTCACCGAACCGTCGAGACGACCGATCTGATGTTACGGCTCGTGGCCTCCGGCCGCGCTGTCAGTGCAACCCCAAACTGGCTCTTGCGCGAGGTCAAGGGCATGAAGGGTTTGCGGATCGGCAAAGGTATCTTCAAGTCGATCCATCTCGGGCACCGCACAGGGAAAATTCCAGTCTATCTGGATGGGTTCATGCAACTGGCTGCGACCGTTCGCGTCTGAGCAGACCCTGCCATCAGGAGGAATGTGAGCCTTCAGGCCATCGGTTTTCCAGGTCGAATTTTCAGATCATGACGACGCGTCATGATTTTCCGAATTAATGTCATTTGAGTTCATGGATGAATTCAGGGATTGGGAGCCCATCGCAAGCATCGCTCTGCCGCAGGAAACACGCGGCGTGACACCCAGATGAAAACCGGACACCCGCCATGACGACCAGAGATTTCGCCTTCACGATCAAACGCACGCGGTTCGACGAGAATTACTCGCCCGCGACCGGCACTCGGCTGACGACCAATTTCGCCAACCTGGCGCGAGGCGAGTGGCGGCAGAAGAACCTGCGCAATGCCTTGTGCATGATCGACAACCGCTTCAACGATCTGGCACAGTGGGACAACCCCGAGGGCGATCGCTACGCCGTCGAACTCGATATCATTTCCGCTGAACTGCATATCGAAGGCGAGGAAGAGACCGTGCCTACGATCGAGGTTCTCAAGACCTCGATTCGCGACCGCAAGGCCGACACGCTCATCGATGGTCTGGTCGGGAACAGCTTCTCCTCATATGTGCGCGACTATGATTTCAGCGTGCTGCTGCCCGAGTATAACAAGGGCCGCGCGAGCTTCGGCGTGCCGGACGACTATGGCGAACTGCATGCCAAAATCTTCAAGTCGCTGGTCACTTCGGCTGTCTTCACCGAGCAGTTCCGCAAGCCTCCGGTCATCTGCCTCAGCGTCTCGGAGAATAAGGTCTATCATCGCACGACAAACCTGCACCCTATCCTGGGCGCCGAGTATGCGGTGAACGAAACATCGCTGACCGAGCAGTATTTCCGGACGATGGGCATGCAGGTGCGCTATTTCATGCCCCCCAAGAGCGTTGCCCCGCTTGCGTTCTACTTCTTCGGCGATCTTCTCAACGATTACACCAATCTGGAACTCATCGGCACGATCAGCACGATGGAAACGTTCCAGAGGATCTATCGTCCCGAGATCTACAATGCCAACTGCTGGGCGGGCCAGTGTTTCAAGCCGAGCCTGAAGCACGAGGATTATTCGAACACCCGCGTCGTCTATGACCGGGAAGAACGGGGCCGTCTCGCAACCGAGCAGGGCCGCTATACCGAAGAGCACTTCATCAAGCCGCATCGGGCGTTTCTCGATCAGTGGTCTGCCCAGTACGCACTTTGAATAGAGACAAGCTGTTATGAACGAACTACTTCCCACCTCGACCGCTGGAAGCCTGCCCAAGCCCTCATGGCTTGCAGAACCGGAAAAGCTCTGGTCGCCTTGGAAACTCGAGGGCGAGGAACTGGTCGCGGGCAAGCAGGATGCCCTGCGCTTGGCCGTGGAGGATCAGCGACAAGCGGGTATCACCATTGTCGGCGACGGTGAACAGACCCGCCAGCACTTCGTCACCACCTTCATCGAGCACCTGAGCGGCGTCGATTTCGAGAAGCGCGAAACGGTGCGGATCCGTAATCGTTACGACGCCAGCGTGCCGACGGTGGTGGGCGCCGTATCGCGGCCCAAGCCTGTTTTCGTCGACGATGCCGCATATCTGCGCGCGCAGACCGATCAGCCGATCAAGTGGACCCTCCCGGGGCCGATGACGATGATCGATACGCTCTACGATGCGCACTACAAAAGCCGTGAAAAGCTGGCCTGGGAATTCGCCCAGATTCTCAATCAGGAAGCGAGGGAGTTGGAGGCGGCGGGCGTCGACATCATCCAGTTCGACGAACCGGCGTTCAACGTGTTCTTCGACGAGGCCAACGACTGGGGCATCGCCACCCTGGAGAAGGCGGCCGAAGGCCTGAAGTGCGAGACCGCTGTCCACATCTGCTATGGCTACGGCATCAAGGCCAACACCGACTGGAAGAAGACATTGGGATCGGAATGGCGGCAGTATGAGGAAACTTTCCCCAATCTGCAGAAGTCGAAGATCGATATCATCTCGCTGGAATGCCACCATTCCCATGTTCCGATGGATCTGATCGAACTGATCCGGGGCAAGAAAGTGATGGTCGGTGCGATCGACGTTGCCAGCGAAACGGTCGAAACGCCCGAGGAAGTGGCGGATACGTTGCGCAAGGCGTTGCAGTTCGTGGATGCCGACAAGCTCTATCCTTCCACCAATTGCGGCATGGCGCCGCTGTCCCGCGGCATCGCACGCGGCAAGCTGAATGCGCTTGGCGCCGGTGCAGCGATCGTCCGTAAGGAACTGGCAGACGCATAGCCGCGCGCCTTACCCGAGCCGGCTTTCAGATAGGCGAACCGGCTCGGCTCTCCTTCACTAAAACAGCAAAGCCTCCTGATGTCTGACACCCTCACAATGGACACCATCGACCCGCGCACCATGCGCGATTGCTGTGGCCGCTTCGCGACCGGCGTTACCGTCATCACGACCCGTACGCCGGAAGGGGATCACGGCATGACGGTCAGTGCCTTCATGTCTGTCTCGCTCGATCCGCCGCTGATCTGCATCTCCGTCGGCAATCGGTCGAAGATGCTGCCCAAGATACAGGCATCGGGCCGGTATGCGGTCAATGTTCTTTCGGAAACCATGCGGGACCATGCCCTGCATTTCGCAGGACGCACGAATGAAGGTTTGACCGACCTGTTCCGCGATCAGCACGGTCTTCCCGTTCTGCAGGACGCCGGTGCGGTCCTGGTGGCCGATCTGGTGCAACAAGTCGAGACGGGCGATCATGTGCTTCTCATCGGCCATGTCCGTCATCTGGACAGCGATCCCGCTGCGAAGCCGCTGGTGTTCCATGCGGGGCAGTTCGGCGGCGTCGTAGCCTGAGTTTGCACATATCACTTACCGATCTCGCCGTCGCTGACCCCAAGGGCCGCCATGTTCAATGCGGCCGATCAAGGAATTCGCCCATTCGTTCCGACCTGGCCATGATCTCGCGCAGCATCACCAGCGGCTTTTCGCTGGAAGTTACGGCGAAAGACATTCCTGTCCTTGCCCAGGCAGCGCCAGCGATCGAGGCAGGATCGCTCATCGCCATTCCCTATCTTCCGGGTGAAAGGGAAATTGACCGCTTAGCGGCGGCCCGGGCCGTGCGACAGCTTGGCTTCGAGCCCATGCCGCATGTCTCCGCAAGGAGGATCGCCTCGGCGGACATGTTCGAGGCCTTTGTAGGACAGACGGGCCGCGATGCCGGAGTTACCCATTGCCTTGTTCTGGCAGGCGATCCGCCAAGCCCGGCAGGGCCGTTTGCAGATAGTGACTCCCTAATCGCAACGGGTGTGTTCGAACGTTCCGGCATCAGGACCATCGGAATTGCTGGTCACCCTCAAGGGCACCCCGCGATGAACGAGGAACAATGCTGGGCCGTGCTCGAAGGCAAGTGCCGAAGCATCGAAGATCGTGGCATGGCACCGCTCATCGTCACCCAGTTCGCGTTCGATGCGGATGCGATACTAACCTGGCTTGAGGCCTTGCGCGCGCGCGGACTAGGTTGTCCGGTCCGGGTAGGCGTACCAGGACCCGCAGGGGTAAAGACCCTCATGCGCTTTGCAGCGCGATGCGGCGTTGGTGCGTCGGCGTCCATGCTTTCCAAGTATGGTATTTCGATCGGCAAGCTGCTGGGCACGGCGGGACCGGAGAGCTTCGTCGATCGTTTTTCCGCCGGCCTTCGCAAGGACCATGGCGCGGTTTGCCTGCATTTCTATCCTTTCGGAGGCGTTGCGGGCACCGTGGAGTGGATCGAACGTTACGCCGGTCGCATCTGACCTTAGCTGCATTCTTGACTCCTCACCGGGAATACCTTCTACGGCCTCGTGTCGAGGTTCCCCGGTCGCATCTTGCAGAAGTGGGTCGGGGCTAAGATGGGAAGCCGGTGTAAAACCGGCGCTGCCCCCGCAACTGTAAGCGGCGAGCGGTCGGTCGATAAGGTCACTGGCAATGGTTCGATCGATGGGCCGATGCCGGGAAGGCCAGGCCGAACTGCAATGACCCGCGAGCCAGGAGACCTGCCGCCGACGCGATAACGACCTGCCGGCGGGGTGTCCGGTCGGGCCGAGGACACGGTCCCGGAAATTGCGTTCCGGGCAATCGGTGCCGCGCGCTCGATAAATCCCGCCCTGTTTTTGAAAGTGTTCCCCGTCAGCGCCAATGGCACAGATTTGAGGTTGTGATTTGAGGAGGGTTGGGTCTTCGTCGCAGTGACGAAGGAACGAAGATGAAGACCCAACCCTCCTTGAAAAAATCGCTAGCAAAGGC
>JAJZQN010000046.1 GCA_021847605.1 Pseudomonadota bacterium
CCAGCGCACCGCCCATAGGATGACCTCGCCGGTAAAATGCCGTCCTTTGAAATCGTTCATCGCAACTGACCTTGACAGTACATGAGCCCAATCTTGGAAACCGTGTCAGAGTTTGCAACAGAGCCCTCGACTTCGCTCTCCGCTCGCTGGATCGCCTACATCTCGTCGCTTCAGCCTAGGATGCGGCGATCACGGGCTTCGCGTTCCAATTCCTCGCGGAAATCGGGATGGGCAATGTCGATCAGGGCGCGGGCGCGCTGCGACAGGCTTTTCCCCTTCATGTTCGCCGCGCCATATTCGGTGACGATATAGTGGGTATCGGTGCGCGGGGTCGTGACCGGACCGTCGAGCCAGGGGACGATGCGCGACACCTTGCCCTTGGCCGCGGTCGAGTGACAGGCGATGATCGATCGTCCCCCGCGCGAAGCATAGGCGCCACGCACGAAATCAAGCTGCCCGCCGGTCGCGCTATATTGGCGGCCGTTCATGAATTCCGAATTGCAGGCACCGGCCAGATCGACCTGAATGGTGGCGTTAACGGAAATCATCCGGTCATTTTGCGCTATGATATGGGGCGCGTTCACATGGTCGACGGGATAGGCGGCGACCGCCGGATTATCGTGCAGGAAATCGTAAAGCGGCTGGTCGCCCATGGCAAAGGCATAGATGGACTGGCCCGGATGCAATGATTTTCGGCTGTTATCGACGACCCCGGCCTTGATCAGGCTGACGAGGCCGGGCGACAGCAATTCGGTATGGATGCCCAGATGTTTGTGGTTCATCAGCGCGGCGCAGACCGAATCCGGCACCGCGCCGATGCCCATTTGCAGGCACGCTCCATCCTCCACCATGTCGGCGATGATCGCACCGATCGCTTCATCGGTGGCATTGCGGGGCAGGGCCGGTATCTGGGGCAGGGGGATATGGTTTTCGACCAGCGCGGTCGCCTGCGACACATGGACCAGGCAGTCGCCCCGGACATAGGGCATGGCCGGATTGACCTCCAATATCAGGCGCGCGCCGCTCTGAGCGACGGCCAGCGCATAATCGGCGTCGGTGCCCAGACTGAAATAGCCGTCCGCGTCCATGGCCGACACGGTGGTCAGCAGCGTATCGACGCCGATATGTTCGGTCAGCAGACGGGGAATCTGGTGAAAGGCGACAGGCAATATGTCGACCATCGGCTCACCAGTACCGACAAGACGGGCGTCGATGGTGCGTTCCGCCCCGCTGTGGAACAGGCTGATATGCCGGATGCGGCCATAGCGTTCGGGCGACAATATGGTGGCGGCAATCGCGGCGGTAGGCAGCATGGTATAGAGTGTGGCATCGGCCAGCGCGCCGGTATCGGCCCGGTCGGCCAGCGCCGCCATCAAGGCGGGCGGGCAACTGACGGCAAGGCCCGTCACCATCGTCGTGCCGTCGGGAATAAGGGACACCGCCTGCGCGGCGGTCATCAGCTTGGCGTCATAGTCCTGTTTGGCGGACATGCTTCTCTCCCACATATTTTCCCGCAGTCTCGCGTGGGCAGGGAGGAAGCGCAATTCCGACATAGGTGGGGGCCGTGATCCACGGCTCCCACCGATCGGCTTATTTTAGGCTCAGCGCCTTGGCGATGTCGTCCCAGGCGACGAGCTTGAAATTCTGGGCGGCTGCCGCGTTATGCCCGTCCTGCGCGATGAACAGGCCGCCGGGATAGGCCGGGCCGAAATCGCCCAGCATCAATTCGATCCCGTCCGTTTCCTCCGACCCGCCAATGGCGCCGTCGATCACGCGAAAGCGGCCGACATAGCTGTCGTCGGACAGGCGGTAGACGACATAGGCATTGTCGCCCTGACTGGAGACGAAGACATAGCCGTCCTTTTCGCCGATGGGCGCAATGGCGACACCCTCGGCATCCATGACGAGGTTCTTGCCGTCTGCGGCAGCGATCTTCGTGGGGGTGGTGGAACCAGTAGCGCGGGCATCGAAGCGCCACAGGCCGACATCTTCCTCCGCCACATAAAGGATGCCGGTGCGATCATCGACGGCGCAGCCCTCGGACTGGGTGCCCAGCTTCATGGTGCGGACGATGCGTCCGGTGGGGGCGGCGCCCGACGCATCAAGCGCGACCTGATGGATGGTGCCATCCTTCAGCACGATGAACGCATAGATCGCCTCCGGCGCACGATACATGCAGATGCCATAGGCCTCACCCTTGCCAGCATCGACCTTGCCCAGTGCAGTCAGTTTGGCAGCGGCGGGATCGAGACGGAACAGGGCGAGCTTCGCATTGGCTACATCGGTGCGGTCGCTGGCGACGACCAGAATGCCGGGCTGACCATTGATGGCGACTACATCCCGCAAATCGACATTATTGACCCGGCCCGCATCGATGAAGTCGCGCGTCTTGCCGTCGAGGCCATAGACATAAAGGCCCGCTTTCTTGTCGGTCCCTACGATCAGGCTGGCGGCCGGGTTGGCGGCATTGCGCCAGATCGCCGGATCGTCGGCCGCGTCGGCATTGGGGGTGCCGACCGGCGTAGTCTCTCCCCGCGCAGTCACGGTGGCGGCAGGTGTGGAATTGGCGATGCGAACTTCGACCGGCACTTCCTGTTCGGCTGTGGCGCAGGCGGAAAGGGCGAGAAGGCTGGTAAGGGTAAGGGCGAGACGGGGCATGATCCATTCCTTGAATGGCCGCATTCGGAACATGGTGAGTTGATAGCGGCATGACGCGGGAGAGCAAAAGCCGGCCGCGCAAGGGGCGCGACCGGCAAGCAGGGGAACGGATCGGATCAGAAGCTGGCGGAAACGCCGAACTTCACGGTCCAGTTATATTCCTCATATTGCAGCAGACGGCGGCTGCCTTCGTAATTCTGATAGGCATAATATTTGGCGTTGTTGACGTTCACCCAGTCGGCAAACAGGCGGACGCCCGGCAAAACCTTGTACTTCGCGCTCAGGTCGAGCTGGAAATGATTGTCCACGATGCGATCGCTCTGAACGCTGTCGCCGACCTCATCCAGATATTTGCTGCGATAGGTGCCGGCGGCGCGCAGCGAGATCGGACCCTTTTCATAGCCCAGCACGGCGTTGGCCGTGTGCTTCGATGCGTTGGGCAGGCTGATGCGGCGGCTATAGGCATTGTCGTCATCATCATAGCTGGTGATGTTCGCCTTGGCATCGGTGTAGGTGTAGTTGAGGTTCACCAGGAAGCCGTCGAGCGGTGAGGGCAGGAAGTCCAGCACCTGGCTGAAGGAGAGTTCCACGCCCTTCACCTTGGCGGTGTCGCCATTCACATAATAGACGGCTTCGCTGTAATCGATACCGTTATAGGTGCCGTCGTTGAAGTCGCGGATCGCGGTGGTGTAATCCTTGATCGACTTCCAGAAGATACCGGCGGTCAGCGCGCCATTCTTGCTGAAATACCATTCGGCCGAAGCGTCGAGGTTCCAGGCGCGATAGGGCTTGAGGTCCGGGTTGCCGAACTCTGCCGCGAAATCTTCGTCCATGAAGAAGCGCGGTGCAAGCTGCGACAGCTTGGGACGCACCAGGCTCTTGTAACCGGCAGCGCGGAAGACGAGGCCCGACGAAGGTTCGAAGCGGGCGGTCAGGCTGGGCAACCAGTCGGTATAATGTTTGGTGAACACGTTGGGCGTGGTGATGACGCCGGTGGCTTCGCCGTCTTCATCCAGCTCATATTGCGTCAGGCTGCCGCGCAGGACGTTACGGGTCTGTTCCATGCGGACGCCGCCGACCAGGCGAACCTTTTCACTGTCCCAACGGCCGAGCAGGTAGGTGGCGAGGATGTCTTCCTTGGCACTATAATCCTGGCTTGCCGATTCATAGGCGCTGGTGATCGGGTCGAGTTCGAATTCGCCGATATTATTGTAGAAATAATCGGTCGCTGCGCCCTTACCCGGAAGCGGACCGAGGCCGGAGAGGCGATAGGTCTGATCGCCCAGCACATCGGCGAGGTCGAGGTCGCCGTCGCCATAATAGTTCATGTTGAAATTATAGCTTTTCTTGCGCCAGCGGGCTTTCATGCCGGCCTGCACGGTGAAGGTGCCGTTATCGGCCGCGAAAGCGCGGGAAATGTCGCCCTTCAGCGCATATTCGCGGTCGCGCGAGTCCGACAGGGCGGTCTGTTCAACGCGGTTGAAGCTATATTCCGACGGATCGTTGAACAGGTCAGCGCCGCTGGTGACGTTGAAGGTCGGCACGCGCGGATCGGCATAGTTGAAGCCGACATCGACACCATCGCCGTCGAAGCGGGCGCGCCAGCGGATCGGGTCGATCGAACCAGCTTCCTTCTCGGTCGATTCCGACCAGCTACCCGAATAGGTCAGCTTCCACGGGCCGGTTTCGGTTGTGCCGCCCAGAACCAGCGACTTGATGCGCTGACGCTCGAAACGGTCCTTCAGGTCGCGGCGTACTTCGATGCGGCCATCTTCATCAGTGAAGTTTGCGCTGTCGGCGTCGCCCGAAGCGGGCTGCTCATCCAGGACGAAGGTCAGGCGGCGACGATATTCATGATCCTCAAACTGGTTGTAGATGCCGCGGGCATAGAGCTTGGTGGTGTCGGACGGTTTCCAGTCCAGGTTCAGCGTGCCGCCGATGCGCTTACGCTGAACGTCATAATCACGATATTCCAGCGTTTCGGCATAGGCGATGCCGTCGTCGCTGGTGGTCCAGTCCGCAGCTTCGATATTGTCCGTTTCGAACTTGCGCTTGTAATAGCTGAAGCCGCCTGACACGCCGAAATTGTCGCTGATCCGGGTCGCGAAGTCGAAGCTGCCCTTGGGAGTGAGGGCATTGGCATAGTCGTTATAGCTGCCTTCCAGCTTGACCGAATAGAGATCCTTCTTGCGGTCGAAGGCGCTGGTGGTGTTGATTTCAATGGAGGCGCCGATGGTGTCGGCATCCATGTCCGGCGTCAGCGATTTCTTCACTTCGATCGATTCGATCAGCTCGGACGGTACGACGTCCAGAGCGACCGAACGGACGTCGCTTTCCGGGGCAGGCAGGCGGGCGCCGTTGACCGAAGCTGCGTTGAGTTCTGGATCAAGACCACGGACAGAGACGAAGCGGCCTTCGCCCTGATCGTTCATGATATTGACGCCGGGCAGGCGGCGCAGCGATTCGGCGACATTCTGGTCGGGGAACTGGCCGATGGCGTCACGGGTCAGGACGCTTTCGACGCCATCTGCGGCGCGCTGGCGGGACAGGGCCGATGCCTGATTGGCGACCTGCCCCACGACGATGATCGATGCATCGACGTTCGAACCGATACGGATGTCGGCATCGACATCGCCGCTGGCGGGAACGGTGACGGTGGTGCGGACCGGATCGGCGCCGGTGTAGCGGGCCTCGATCGTATAAGTACCGGGGGCGACGTCGGGGAAGCGATAGGAGCCATCACGGCCAGCTTCTGCAACGCGGCCATTTTCCACGATGCGCAACTGGGTTGACTGAAGTGCGCGGGTGCCGGTGCCATCCGATACGGTGCCGGTGATGGTGCCGGCAAAGGCAGCGACCGGCGTGGCGAGGGCGATGACGATGGCGGCGCGGCTCGCGCCACGGAAAATGCGACTCATGATGGGCTCCCTGTTGGCGATGGGCGTCCAGCGGCTGGGCCGCTGTCGTTCATCGCTTCGAGGGGCCAGTGACCGCCTTTCCTTACAGCATCATGCCAATTGCATGACAGTTTGATGAAAGGCGTGATCGTTGCGGAAGATTATAGTGGTGTCGCCGCCCAGCGCCGCAGACGGGCATATAGGCCGGTAATGACGCCGGCGAAGATCAGGATGGCCAGCGGCACGGCCCATCCATTTTCACCGACCAGTGCGAGCGGCGCATCGCTGTCGGTACCCGCAACGATGCCTGCGAAGGCCACGCCGAACAGGCTTTCACCCACGATGAATCCGGTCGCCATCAGGACGCCCATGCGCTCGGCAAATTCGGCGTTGCGCTGACGCAAGGCCCAGCGATTGTAGAGATGGCCGATGACCGCGCCGACCGGAATCAACAGGGTCAATGCCATGGGCAGATAAATGCCCATGCCGACCGCGAGCGGGGGGAGACGCAGCTTGCCGGCCTTGCCCAGCACTTCGTCGAAAATGACGACAACCACGCCGATACCCGCACCAATGGCGATCAGCCCCCAGTCGAGATCGCCGCCCAGTACGCCCTTCGCGAGTGCGGAAATAAGCGCGGCCTGCGGCGCGGGCAGGGCGCTGTCCTTTGCGCCGGGCGCGCCAGCGAAGCCGAAGGCGCTGTTGAGAAGATCGAGGATTGGCGGGATGACCAGCGCACCGAAGATGACGCCCAGCACCAGCGCGACCTGCTGTTTCCAGGGGGTCGCGCCGACAAGCTGGCCGGTCTTCAAATCCTGAAGATTATCGTTCGAGATGGTGGCGATGCCAAAGACGATGGCGGTGGTGAACAGGGCATAGGCGATCAGCGCCTGCGTCTGAGAAGGATCGGCATGGCCCGAACCGTAAATGGCCGCCAGCAACAGCGAGGCACCCAGAACGGCCAGAATGCCGACGCCCGAGATCGGGCTGTTCGACGCACCGATCAGACCGGCCATATAGCCGCACACCGATGCGATGACGATACCGGCGACCAGCACATAGGCCAGCGTCAGGGCAATGACCGGCACCGGATTGGCGGCGATAGGACCGCCCTGCGCAAAGATCCAGAGCAGCACCCCGATGGGCAACAGCGCGGCGATGATGGTGCCGCCGACGATGCTGATAGGCAGATCGCGTTCGGTAATGTCGAGCAGGCCGGCATTGCCCGCGCGGCGGGTGGCATTGGCGGCCAGCGCCGAGCGAATGCCGCTTATGATCGGGCCGAGAATCTTGAGGAGGGTCCAGATCGCGGCGATGCCGATGGTGCCTGCGCCGATGAAGCGCGCCTTCATGCGGAACGTGGTGCCAACGATGTCGGCAAGATCGGCGCCAGCGGGCACCGGCGTGGTCAGATAGGGAACGATGCCCACCCAACTGATGAGCAGGCCGATAAACATGGCGACGCCCACCGACAGGCCGACGAGATGGCCGACGCCGATCAGCGCCATCGAGAAACTGGTCGAAACGGACGTCGCACCGGCGCCCAGCTTGAAGAAGGTGGCGGCCTCTTCTGCGATCAGGCGCGTCTTGGCGACGATGGAAAAGCTGGCGGCGGCGATGGCGGATGCGACAATGGCGGCAAGCCCGCGCTTATTTTCTTCCAGCCCTTCCCGCGAACCGGCACCGACCTTCAGCACTTCGGCGGCGGCCACGCCTTCGGGATAGGGCAGGTCGGATCCGGTAACGAGCGCGCGGCGCAGCGGCACCGAATACATGACGCCCAATATGCCGCCGGTCGCGATGGTGAAGGCGGAAAGCCAGTAGGGGAAACCCTGCCACCAGCCGATGATGACGAGGCCCGGCAGTATGAAGATGATGGCAGACAGCGTACCGGCGGCCGAAGCGATGGTCTGGACGATGTTGTTTTCCAGAATCGTGCCGGTGGCGAACAGGCGTAGCACCGCCATGGAGATGACGGCTGCCGGAATCGAAGTGGCGAAGGTCAGGCCGATCTTCAGTCCCAGATAGACGTTCGCGGCGGTGAAGACGAGGGTGATGAGGGCGCCCAATATGACGCCGCGCAGCGTCAGTTCGGCCATATCGCTGGCCTGTGCCTTTTCAGTTGTCACCCCGGTCGTCCCTCTATTTTCACGCATGTGTAGCAGCGGGTAATAATGTTACCGGCGCGTGGATCAATCGCAAAGTGGTCGCGGCGGGTTCAGGATGGCTTGACCGGCGGCGCTACCCGATCGAGCCAGGCATCGACCAGAAAGGTCCAGCGCTGATAACCACGCGCATTCATGTGCAGCCCGTCGGGCCGGAACAAGGCGGCGTCAGGCAGCCCGTCGGTCGCCAGCAACACGTGGCCGACATCGAGATAGGCGAAATTCTCCGTACTGGCGCGCGCGGCGACGGCCTGATTGACCACATCCATTTTCGGCCACAGCGTCCAGCGCATGGGGCTGGGCTTGAGTGAGAGAAAGGCAATGTGCGCGCGGGGATAGTCGCGGCGCAACTGGCGCAGCAGGCGCAGCAGATCGCGCGATACGGCTTCAGGACTGGTGCCTGCCGCCAGATCATTTTCGCCCACATAGACAACCACCGCGCGAGGCGGGATGCGCGGTTTCAGACGTGGGTAATAATGCAGGACGTCGGCCGTCGTCGCGCCGCCGAAGCCGCGATTGATGGTCGCGATATCGGTGAAGCTGTGGGTAATGTCCCACAGGCGGATGCTGGAACTGCCCAGAAACAATGTGGCGTCGCGCAACGGCGGCTGGGCCACATCGGCTTTCGCAAAGGCTTCCACTTCGCGGGAGAAGGGGAAGGCCGGGTCGGCGTTGGGAGCGGGAGGCAGGGATTTCGGCGCAGGCGGCGGCGGCTGGATCGCCTGCGCGCCCGTGGTGAGCGCGAACAGGCCGGACAGCGCCAGCGCGATAGCCGCGCCGGCTCGCCGCTGGCGTCGATCAGTGGCTATGGAGCGGGCGCAGGCGATATTTTCCCTCCGCATAGCTGCCGAACATATCGGCGATGGCGGGGTGATCGACGGGTTCGTCGCTGTCGTCCGCCATCAGATTTTGCTGGCTGACATAGGCGACATAGCTGGATTCGCCATTTTCGGCGAGCAGGTGATAAAAAGGCTGCTGCTTGTCGGGGCGCACATCTTCGGGAATCGCGTCATACCATTCCTCGCTGTTGGCGAAGACGGGATCAATGTCGAACACGACGCCGCGAAAACCGAAGCGGCGATGCTGTACCACGTCGCCGATGCTGAAATGGGCATGGACGATCGGCGGGGCGGTGACGCCGGCGCCGAAAATCTGAATCGTGTCTCTCATCCCCCCAATTTAAGCACATGGCGCGTGCAAACAAGAAAAATACTCTCAGACGCTTGGCAAGCCCGACATCATTCGCTAATGGCCGCGGCTCGACCTGATCGGTGTCTTGTTTCTCCTCGGAAAACATACTCACCGGTCTTCTGCGGAGAGGTGGCAGAGTGGTCGAATGCACCGCACTCGAAATGCGGCGTGCCCGTGAGGGTACCCAGGGTTCGAATCCCTGCCTCTCCGCCAGTTCTTCCCCGCAAGGTACTGGATATGCAGCGTAACGGCATCCGTCGTAGCGCTTCTTGGCGCGCCGGTGTCGCAGATGGAGCAAGGCGGCTCGATGTAGGCGATCGCGGCCTTAGATTCCCATATTTCCCGGTGATTTTGATTTTTTAGTTCAATCCTCCGACATGATCGCAAAGTTACTGGCGCGGACATGCGCGCGCATGACGGCGCGTGCGGGCAGGATGATCCTGCCTTCGCACGTCGTAGGACAGTAAAATATCGGCAAGGCGCTGTCCCCTGTCCTCATCGAGCCGGGGCAGCTTAGAGCATTCTCCAGTCAGGTGGAATCACCTGACGGCTCGGAGAATGCGTGAAAACAAAAGCTTAAAGCGGCCGGTAATCCGATGCAATCGGATTACCGGCCGCTTTAATGCCGCTGCGGACTGTCAGTCCGAACCGTACAGGTCGCGGGTGAAGATCTTGTCCTGCACATCCTCGATTTCCGGGGTCATCCGGTTGGCGATGATGACGTCGGTTTCTTCCTTGAAGGCGGTCAGGTCGCGAACGACCTTCGATCCGTAAAAGCTGTCTTCATGGATCGCGGGTTCATAGACCACCACCTCGATCCCCTTGGCCTTGATCCGCTTCATGATCCCCTGAATCGAGGACTGGCGGAAATTGTCCGATCCCGCCTTCATCACCAGACGGAACACACCGACCTTGCGCGGACGACGGGCGATGATCTGATCCGCCAGGAAATCCTTGCGGGTGCGGTTGGCGTCGACGATCGCACGGATCAGGTTCTGTGGCACTTCCGAATAATTGGCCAGCAGCTGCTTGGTGTCCTTGGGCAGGCAATAGCCGCCATAGCCGAAGGAGGGATTATTATAATGGCTGCCGATGCGCGGATCGAGGCCGATCCCGTTGATGATGTCGCGCGTGTCCATGCCGCCGGCAATGGCGTAGCTGTCCAGTTCATTGAAGAAGGCGACGCGCATGGCGAGATAGGTGTTCGCGAACAGCTTGATCGCTTCGGCTTCACGGGTGCCTGTGAACAGCAGTTCGACATCCTTCTTGCGCGCGCCCTCCAGCAGGAGGCGGGCAAAGGTTTCGGCGCGGTCCGACCGTTCCCCCACGATGATGCGCGAGGGGTAGAGATTGTCGTACAGCGCGCGCCCTTCGCGCAAAAATTCGGGGCTGAAGATGATCTGCTGGCTATTGAAGCGGGCGCGGACATCATCGACGAAGCCGACCGGAACAGTGGATTTGACCACGATTGTCGCATCGGGATTGGCCGCGATGCAGGCACCGATGACCGATTCGACCGATGATGTATCGAACTTGTCGGTATCGACGTCATAGTTGGTCGGGGTCGCGACGATGACATAGTCCGCGCCGGCAAAAGCCTCACCCGCGTCCAGCGTCGCGGTCAGCGCGAGCGTCTCATGGGCCAGAAATTCCTCGATCTCGCGATCGGCGATCGGCGACTGACGCGCATTGAGCATGTCGACGCGATCGGCGGAGATATCCACCGCATAAACATCATTATGCTGCGCCAGAAGGACGGCATTGGACAGGCCGACATATCCCAGACCAAAGACGGCGATTTTCATAATCGGAAATACTCTGGATTATGCCGTATGAAACGGCGGGGGATTGTGCCGTGTGAACGGCTGGGTGAACGCATGATTATTCGGTAAAACCGATTGGCGACCCGACATTCTTCAACACTGAACGACAGGACAGGTCAATCTAAAACATGCTGCATGTGCGAGAGGTTCGACGTACCGAAACGGGAAGTCTTCATAAGCATTTGTGCCATGTCCTTATGATCGAAAGATGGCGTTGCGGTGACGGACCTTGCATGGCTTCGCGCTTGAACCGGCCGGTAAGGCAGGGCAGAGGACCAAGGGCAGGTCCACCATGCGGGAGAGACGATTGACCAAGGACAGCCAGACCGCCGCATCATCCCATGTCGGCGCCGCAAAAGATCGCAGCAAGATCGCCGCGATCATCGCCGCGTCGAGCGGCAATCTGGTCGAATGGTTCGATTTCTACATCTACGCCTTTTGCGCGGTCTATTTTGCGCCGGCCTTCTTCCCGGATTCGGACCCCACCAACCAGTTGCTCAATACGGCGGGCGTTTTTGCCGTCGGATTCCTGATGCGGCCGATCGGGGGATGGTTTTTCGGCAGGCTCGCCGATCGCAAGGGGCGCAAGGCGGGGCTGCTGGTGTCCGTGCTGATGATGTGTTTCGGATCGCTGATGATCGCATCTCTGCCCACCTACGACAGTATCGGTATCTGGGCGCCGATCCTGTTGCTGCTTGCGCGCCTGTTGCAGGGGCTGTCGGTCGGCGGGGAATATGGCACGACCGCCACTTATATGAGCGAAGTGGCGCAGTCGGGGCGGCGCGGTTTCTATTCCTCCTTCCAATATGTGACGCTGATCGGCGGACAATTGGCCGCGTCGCTGGTGATGGTGGGGTTGCAGCAGCTTTTGTCGCTGGAGGAGATGCGCGCATGGGGCTGGCGCATTCCCTTCGTCATCGGGGCAGTCACGGCCGTCGTCGCACTTTTCCTGCGATCGACGCTGGAGGAAACGAGCGACGCGGCGACGCGGGAAAGGCCCGACGCCGGCAGCCTGCTGGCGCTGATCCGCACCCATCCATGGCCGTTTCTGACGGTGCTGGGCTATACCGCCGGCGGATCGCTGATCTTCTACACCTTCACCACCTATATGCAGAAATATCTGGTCAATAGCGGTGGCCTGCCGCTCAAGGCCGCCAATCAGGTGATGACCGGATGCCTGTTCCTGTTCATGTGCGCGCAGCCCTTGTTCGGCGCCCTGTCCGACCGGATCGGGCGGCGCAACAATATGCTCTTGTTCGGCGCCCTGGGTGCTGTCGCCACCATTCCGATCGCGACGGCGCTGGGTAGCCAGCCGGGGCCGGTCGAAGCGTTCCTGCTGATTTCCACCGCGCTGCTGATCATCAGTTTCTACACATCGATCAGCGGCATCGTGAAGGCGGAGATGTTCCCGGCCGAAGTGCGCGCGCTGGGCGTTGGATTTTCCTATGCGCTGGCCAATGCGCTGTTCGGCGGGACGGCCGAATATGCGGCACTGGCGTTCAAGGCGGGCGGGCATGAAAGCCTGTTCTTCGTCTATGTGACGGGCATGATGGTCATGGTGCTGCTGGTTGCGCTGCGCCTGCCGCGTGAGGCCCGCTATCTTGGCAAGGCGGGTTAAGGGATATTGCGCAGCGAAGCGGGCGCAGCTATCGCCCGTTTGTCCCGGATCGTCCTTTGGTCGAGCTGGGGTGTTGATCGCGCCGGTGCCTCCAAAAGGGGCTTAAAATGGGAAGGCGGTGCGGATGGGGTATAGCCTGTCCAAAGCCGCAGCTGTCCCTGCAACTGTAAGCGGAGAGCGTGATGCGCAGGGTTTGTCCATGACGGACAGGCCGGCCACTGGGGAAGCGCCCTGTCGCGCCAATCCGGGAAGGCGCGCATCGGGCCGTGACCCGCAAGCCAGGAGACCTGCCGGCGTCATGGTCGCTCTTGCTCTGGCCCAGGGGGTGGCCGGGGTACGGTATGTTCCGTCCGAGCGGCGAAAGAGGCGGTGGGGCCGTACGGCATCCATGTCCCTGGTCGCGCGCCCGGCCACGGACGGGATGCCGCTGTCGCCATTGTCGGTCGAATTGACCGACGAAGACGCAATGCCCCGCACCGCCAGGCCTGCTGATGGCGCGTAGGGGGGACTGTTCGTGACGGCGACCATGATCATATTTGCTGCGGCATCGATCCGCAGCACGGGTGGATGATGCGGCATCGCCATCCAGCGCTGGTGCCGGCGCTGGCCATCATCACGGCCAGCGTGGCGATCCTGTCGCTGGGTCTTGGGCCGGTATCGATCCCGGTGGGGCGCATCATGGCGGTCCTGACGGGCCATGGCGATGCGATCGATCGCGCCATCCTCATCGACCTGCGCCTGCCGCGCATGCTGATCGGCCTGCTGGTCGGCGCCATGCTGGGCCTCGCCGGGGCGGTGTTGCAGGGCTATCTCCGCAATCCGCTGGCCGAACCGTCGGTGCTGGGCGCATCCAATGCTGCTGCGCTGGGCGCGGTGGGTGCGCTCTATTTCGGCATCGCGCAATGGCATATCGCGATGCTGCCGATCATGGCGATTGCCGGCGCGCTGGTGGCGCTGGGCGCGCTCTTCTTTCTGGCGGGGGAATCGGAAAGTCCGCTGACGCTGATTCTGGCCGGGATCGCGGTATCCACATTGGCGCTGGCTTGCATCAGCCTGGCGCTCAACCTGTCGCCCAATCCCTTTGCCGCGATGGAGATTATGGCGTGGCTGCTCGGATCGATCGAGAATCGTTCGTTCGAGCATGTGTGGATAGTGCTGCCCTGTGTGGCGATCGGCATGGCGTTGCTTCTCTATGACGGACGGGCGCTTGATGCGCTGTCGCTGGGCGAGGATGGCGCGCGTTCGCTGGGCGTCGATCTGCCGCGTCTGCGCCTTCGCCTGTTGCTGGGCGTGGCGATCGGCGTGGGGGGCGCGGTGGCAGTGTCGGGATCGATCGGCTTCATCGGCCTGATCGTGCCGCACCTGATGCGGCCGCTGACCGACCGCAGTCCTTCGGCGATCCTGCTGCCCTCCATGCTGGGCGGCGCGTTGCTGCTGACGGCATCGGACATGCTGGTGCGAATCATTCCGTCGACCAATGAACTTAAACTGGGCGTGGTGACGGCATTTCTGGGCGTGCCGGTCTTTCTGGCGCATTTGCTGCGGGAGCGGCGGCTATGGTGAGCATTTCCATCGAAGGGTTGTCGGTCGATCTGGGCGGCCGCGCGATCCTGCGCGACGTGGCCATGCAATTGGCGCCCGGCGCTTTGATCGGCGTGATCGGTCCCAATGGCGCGGGCAAATCGACGCTGATTCGGGCGATGCTGGGTCTGCTGCCATTTCAGCGGGGGCAGGTGACGATAGATGGACAGGCGGTGGGCGCGATGGCGCCGCGCGATCTGGCCAAAGCGATCGCCTATCTGCCGCAGGGACAGGTGCTGCACTGGCCGCTCAGCGTCGAGCGACTGGTCGGGCTGGGGCGGCTGCCGCATCTGGGGCCATTGTCCCGGCCGGGCGCGCAGGACCGGGAGGCCATAGATGAGGCGATGTGCCGTGCCGACATTGCGTCGCTGGCGGACCGGACGGCGACCGAATTGTCGGGCGGGGAACGGGCGCGGGTGATGCTGGCGCGGGCGCTGGCGGTCGGCGCGCGCGGGCTGGTGGTGGACGAACCGCTCGCCTCGCTCGATCCGGGGCATCAGATCGATGTCATGGAATTGCTGGCCCGCGAAGCACGGCGCGGCGCGCTGGTCGTCGTCGTGCTGCACGATCTCAGCATGGCGGCGCGCTATTGCGACCGGCTGTTGCTGATGGATGAAGGGCGCCTGATCGCGGACGGCACACCGGCGCAGATATTGACGCAGGATCGGTTGCGCGCGGTCTACGGCATCAGCGGCCATATCGACCTGACGGGCGACGCGCCGATGGTAGTGCCGATGGCGCGCTGGCCACAGGTGGGTGCAGAGCAACAGGCGGACGCAGGCTAAGCGCACAAACGAAAACGGGCAGCTTGCGCTGCCCGTTCAGACTGCCATTGCGGCAATATATTTTTTTGGTCGGGACGAGAGGATTCGAACCTCCGACCCCCACACCCCCAGTGTGATGCGCTACCAGGCTGCGCTACGTCCCGACCGGAGGGCGCCCTTTAGAAGGGTGAAACGCAAGTTGCAAGGGATTAAGCGGCGCTCTTTTTGCGCTCTGTCGGATTCCCTAATCATATTGCCTCCGTGGCCGCTTCTGTGTTAGCCGCCCGCGCTTAATGCGTGGACGCTTCCGGGCGGTCCGCGACCGACAGAAAACAAGGCAGTCCCACCCATGTTCATTACTCCAGCCTTTGCCCAGACCGCGGGCGGGCAAGCCTCCGGCGCCGGTGTCCTGGTGCAGATGGCGCCGCTGGTCCTGATCTTCGTCGTCTTCTATTTCCTGCTGATCCGTCCGCAGCAAAAGAAGATGAAGGAGCATAAGGCCAAGATCGATTCCGTGAAGAAGGGCGATCAGGTCGTGACCGGCGGTGGTCTGGTCGGCAAGGTCGTGCGTGTCGACGAAGTCTATGCCGAGGTCGAGCTGGCGCCGGGCATGAAGGTCAAGGCGGTCAAGTCGACCCTGACCGACGTGATCGACCCGACGACCGCGAAGCCCGCGAACGACTGAGCGGCGTCATGCTGAACTTCTCGCGCTGGGCGGTTGCCGCGATCCTGTTGCCGCTGGTGCTGGGCGTATTGTGCGCCGTGCCCAGCTTCCTGCCCGATGCGACCGTGGCGCAGCTGCCCGGTTTCATGCGGACGCGCGTCAATCTGGGCCTCGACCTGGCCGGCGGCAGCCATTTGCTGCTGGAAGCGTCGACGCAGGATGTCGCCAAGCAGCGCATCGCCAATATGGAGGAGCAGGTCCGCACGGAACTGCGCCGTGGCGATCCGCGCATCGCGATTGGCGACATTAGCAGCCGTGACGGGAAGCTCAGCTTCATGGTCCGCGATCCGTCGCAGGTGGATGCCGCCGTCGAGCGCATCCGTCCGCTGACGCAAGGGGCGGGCCTGACCGGCCAGCGCGATTTCAACGTCGAGGTGGTGAACAGCTCCACCATCACCATCACGCCAACGGATGCGGGCATCGATGCCGCGGTCAAAAGCTCGATGGAAGTCGCGACCGAAGTCATTCGCAAGCGCATCGACGAAATGGGTACGCGCGAACCGACCATTCAGCAGCAGGGCAGCAACCGCATCGTCGTGCAGGTGCCGGGCCTTCAGGATCCCAAGGCGCTCAAGGCTCTGATCGGTCAGACCGCCAAGCTCGAATTCAAGCTGGTCGATTTCACCGCGAACCCGGCCGAAGTGGCGCAGGGTCGTGCGCCTGTGGGCAGCGAAGTGCTGCCCTATCCCGACAATCCATCGGGCGTGCCGATGATCGCGGTCAAGCGGCAGGTGATGGTGTCGGGTGAAGACCTGACCGACGCAACGCAAGGCTATGACCAGCAGGGCAACCAGCCCAATGTCGCCATCCGCTTCAATAGTGCGGGCGGGCGTAAATTCGGTCAGGTGACGTCGCAGAATGTCAACCGTCCCTTCGCCATCATTCTGGATGGCAAGGTGCTGTCCGCGCCGAACATCAATGAACCGATTCTGGGTGGATCGGCCGTCATCAACGGCAATTTCACCGTTGAAAGCGCCAATCAGCTCGCCATAGCGCTGCGCTCGGGCAAGCTGCCCGTCGCGCTGACGGTGGTGGAGGAACGCACGGTCGGACCGGGCCTTGGCGCCGATTCGATCCGCGCGGGCCTGATCGCTTCGGTCGTCGCGGTGGTCGCAGTCGCCGCGTTCATGTTCTTCAGCTATGGCCGTTTCGGTGTCTATGCGAACATCGCGGTCGCCATCAACGTGCTGGTCATTCTGGGCGTCATGGGCATCCTTGGTGCCACGCTGACCCTGCCGGGCATCGCCGGTTTCGTGCTGACCATCGGTACGGCCGTCGACGCCAACGTCCTGATCTATGAACGTATCCGTGAAGAGCGGCGGCGGGGGCGCGGTGTCGTTCAGGCGATCGAGTTCGGCTATAAAGAAGCGAGCCGCACCATTTTCGAAGCGAACGTGACCCATGCCATCGCCGGCGGCATCATGCTGGCGCTGGGTTCCGGCCCGGTAAAGGGTTTTGCCATCGTGCTGCTGATCGGTATTGCGACCAGCGTGTTCACGGCCGTGACCTTCACCCGCGTTCTGGCTGCGCATTGGGTTCGCACCAAGCGCCCGACCGAAATCAATATTTGACGGGGCGGGAGAAAAAGACATGAAACTGCTCAAACTCGTCCCCGACAATACCAACATCGGCTTCGTCGCGATGCGCAAATGGGCGTTCGCGCTCACCGCCTTGCTGACGGTGCTGGCGGTGGGCGCCACGCTGCACAAAGGCCTCAATATGGGCGTCGACTTCGTCGGCGGCCTGATGATCGAGGCGAAATTCCCGCAGGCGGTCGAAACCGACAAGGTACGCGCCACCATCGGATCGCTGGGTGTGGGCGAAAGCTCGCTCCAGCAGTTCGGCGATCCCAAGACGGTGCAGATCCGCCTGCCCCTGCCCGAACAGGGCGGCGCGGGTGCGGCCAACGCCGTGGTCGAAAAGACCCGCAACGCCATGAATGCGCAATTCCCCGGTGTCACCTTCTCCCGCTACGACACTGTGTCGGGCAAGGTATCGGGTGAGCTGATCCAGACCGGCGTGCTGGCGGTGATGCTGGCTGTCATCGGCATCGCGATCTTTTCCTGGTTCCGCTACGAATGGCAGTTCGGCGTTTCGACCTTCGTCGCGATCATGCACGACGTTCTGATGACGCTGGGCTTCTTTGCCATCACCCAGTTGGAATTCGACCTCAACATCGTCGCCGCCGTGCTGACGATCGTGGGCTATTCGATCAACGACAAGATGGTGATCGACGACCGCATCCGCGAGAACATGCGCAAATATCGCAAGATGGACATGAAGTCGCTGACCGACCTGTCCGTCAACGAAACGCTGCCGCGTACGGTGATGACGTCGCTGACCATCCTGCTGGCGCTGGGTTCGCTGCTGCTGCTGGGCGGCCATGTGCTGCGCGGCTTTACCGCTGCGATGATGCTGGGCGTGGTGGTCGGCACCTATTCGTCCATCTATGTCTCTTCCTCGCTGCTGATCTCGCTGGGCCTCAATCCGCAGGCGACGGAAAAGAAGGTGGTGAAGAAGGGCTATACCGGCAATGCCGAGCGCGTCGCGCCGCGTGATGACGGGGCGCGACCCTGAGCGAGGACAAGCGCATCGGCATCGAACTGCGCCGCGATGACAGCGGACAGGGGCCGATCGTCACCGGATTTCAGGGGCGCGGCTTTCGGGTGCGGGACGATGTGTTTCCCGACGGCCTGTTGCTCAGCCCTGCGCGGGCCATGGCATGGGCCGATGCGCCCGGCGTGGATGGGCTGACCATCGAATCGCTGGGCGACCTGTTCGACATCGATCCCCGGCCTGAATTCCTGTTGCTGGGGACCGGCGCGGGATTGCGTCAGCCGCCCCGGCCATTCGTTCGCGCGGTCGAGGCACTGGGCATCGGGGTCGAGGCGATGGACAGCCGGGCCGCGGCCCGTGCATGGGGTGTGCTGCGCGCCGAAGAACGTCAGATCGTGGCGGCGCTGCTGCCTCTGTAAGATCGTCTTAGGGAGAGGCCTTGCCCTCTCCTGCCTGTTTGGCCACACTTGCCCCCTTATCGATACAAGGGGGCTTTTTCATGTCGTTTCGCCGTCCCGCAGCCGCGTTTCTGGCCGCGCTGCTCGTCACCACCAGCGCTCATGGCGCGACGCCCGACGCACAGGCGCGCGGTGGAGAGGGTGAGTTTCGCGCCCTCTACAAGGAATTGGTGGAAACCGATTCAAGCTGGCCGAACGGTAGCTGCACGGTGGCCGCCGAACGGATGGCTGCCCGCCTGAAGGCCGGTGGCTATGCGGATGCGGATATGGAGATCGTGGTCGACCCCGCCCATCCCAAGGAGGGCAATCTGACCGCGATCCTGAAAGGCAGCGATGCGAAGCTGCCCGCTGTGCTGCTGCTCGCCCATATCGATGTCGTTGCGGCCAAGCGGGCAGACTGGGAGCGTGATCCCTTCACCCTGATAGAGGAAGGCGGCTATTTCTACGGTCGCGGTACGTCGGATGACAAGGCGATGGCGGCGGCCTTCACCGATGCGATGATCCGCTACAAGCAGGAAGGCTATAAGCCCAAGCGCACGATCAAGCTGGCGCTGACCTGTGGCGAGGAGACGGAGAAGGCGCTGAACGGCGTCGAATATCTGCTGAAGAACCGGCCCGACGCGCTGAAGGCCGGATGGGCGCTGAACGAGGGTGGCGGCGGATCGCTGGACGAGAATGGAAAGCCGGTCAGTCAGGGCGTGCAGGCGGGGGAGAAAGTCTATCAGGACTTCACTTTCACCGCGACCGCGCCCGGTGGCCATAGCTCACGCCAGACGCCGCATTTCAATGCGATCGGATGGATGGCGGCGGCGCTGTCGCGGGTGAACGACTATGATTTCCCGGTCGATCTGACCCCGGCGGCCAAGGCCTATTTTGGCGCGTCGGCGCCACTTTACCCGGCAAAGGTATCGGCGGCGATGGCGGCGATCGGTTCGGGCAAGGCGAGTGATGCCGATTATGCGGCGGTATCGACGGAGAGCGCGAGCTGGAATGCGACGTTGCGCACCACCTGCATCCCGACCCTGATTTCCGGTGGTCATGCCCCCAATGCCCAGCCGCAGTCGGTGACGGCCAATGTCAATTGCCGCATCATCCCCGGCGAAAGCGTGGACGCCATATTGGCGAAGCTGAGCGAGGTGGCGGGCGACCCGCAGGTGAAGGTGACGCTGGCCGATCCGCCGCAGCCCAAATCCTCCGCCCCGCAACTGACGCCGCAGATCATGGGGCCGATCGAGGCGCTGACCAAGGAAATGTGGCCGGGTGTTCCGGTGATCCCGCGCCTTGCCACCGGGGCGACCGACGGGCGCTTCACCAATGCGGCGGGCATTCCGACCTATGGCGTGTCGGGCATGTTCGCCGACCCTGATGGTCAGGGCGTTCATGGGCTTAACGAGCGCATCCGCGTCAAGTCGCTGATGGATGGGCGTGCGTTCCTCTATCGGCTGACCAAGGCCTATACCCAGTAAACGGAAAAGGGCCGCTCCCATGGAGCGGCCCTTCTTCTTTCAGGTCTGGATGACTGTGTTTAGAGCGCGCTGCGTTAAATCGGACGCAAGTCGCGCGCTCTAAGTTTTTGTTGTCGCATCGTTTAATGCGGAAAACCGGTTCCCACTTTTCCGCACGATGCTCTAGAAGCGGATCTTCAGCGATGCGCGATAGGTCTGATATTTCACATCCTTTCGCCATGCGGTGGTGTCTGCCGACAGGCTGACCTCCATCGCGCCGGTGTCTGCGGTCAGGCCGCCACCCACTTCGCCCCAGTTCCGGTCCGAACCGCCCAGCGCGAAGGGGGCAAGGCTGCCCGTACCACCGACCAGATTGGCCAGCAGGAAGGCGGGCTGATCGCGGAATTCATGGACATAATTGGCGGTGACATAGGGTTTGATGCCGCCGCTGTTCATCTTGACCGTTGCGCCCAGGCGACCCTGTGCGCTCTGGATGGCGTGGCGCTGGATCACCAGTGCCGCGTCACCGCCATATTCGGCAAGGTTGCCGCCGCTGATATAGCCGCCACGGATCGACGCACGGGGTACGATGGCAAAGGCGTCGCTACCCAGCGCCTTGCTGATGCCCAGTTCACCCGACAGGGCCAGTTCCTGATCGCTGCCATAAAGGGTGTTGGCTGCGGTCCCCAGCGCAAAGGCGCGGCGCGACTTGGTGGCCAGCGTACCGGCGCTGCCCACCGCGTCGACCTTGATGCCGCCAAGATCGAACGCGCCATAGACGGTCGCCTGATAGAGCCGCGCCCGCGCCCAGTCATTGGCGGCGGTATTGCCCTTCAATTCATTGAAGGACACCGACAGGCCGACGACGCCGCTCTCATTGAACGCCTTTTCAACGCCCAGCGCCAGATACCAGCCGTCGAACTTGTCGCGGCTCATCGGCGTGAGCGACCGCATCGGGGCACTCTTGCCGTCGATATAGCCGCCAGCGAAGAAGGCGCTGACATCTTCAGGCAACACGCCTTCGCGCGTGGTGCTTTCGTTGCCGACCTGATCCATGCCCAGATTCAGGTTGCTCATGCTGGCGGAAGCCAGTTGCAGCGGTTGGCCGACCATAGTCAGCGACCCGCCCAGCGATCCGCCATCCAGCTTGGTCAGGCGATCACGATAGAAGCGCGCCATATTGTCGGTCAGAGCTTCGCCCATCGACGTCTTGAGCGTTTCGGTACGGGGCGCCATGGCTTCGAACGTGGCCTGAATGCCGGCCACGCTCATCAGGTCGGTTTCGCCATACAGGCCGGCCTGACGGGCATAGGCCGCGCGATTCTGATCCAGCAATTGGGCGAAGCTGGTCTGGTTCACGGACGCGCGATTGACGACATCGGCATAGAGGCCTGCATCGACGCGCACGCCGACCGAGTTCGCGCCATAGACCAGCGTCGGCCGCAGGATGGCGGAAATGGCCGATGGCGCAGCGAAGGTGCCGGTCACGCCACCCCCTGCCGTCAGGAAGGTGTAGCGGTCGCCAAAACGAATCCGGCTTCCGGCGGTGGGGATGAAACCGACGACCCCGCCAACCGATGCTTCACCAGTGACGGCCAGAACGTCCGATACGCCATTGGCGCCCAGATCGATCGCCAGAACGCTGCGCGAGGACAGGATGGCGTTGCCATTGATCCCCAGCCTGCCGATGGTGCCGTTGCCGCCCGGCGCGATGGTGCCGAGGACGTTGGTGAAGAACGGCGTGCTGACCGTGCCGCTGCCCGACAACAGGCCGGTCATCAGGAAATAGTCGCCATTGGTGGCGATGCGGCCATCGACATTCACGGTGCCGGCCAGTTGGGCAATGTCCATCAGGCTGGTCAGCGAGCCGGTGCTGGTCACGTCCAGCGAGGAGCCGGCGCCGGAAATGGTGAAGCGATCCACCGTGGCGCTGGTATCCAGCGTGGTCTTGCCCGCGGCGCTGAGCGTCACGTCATAATAGCGGCCCACGACGTTGCGCG
Source organism: Pseudomonadota bacterium (assembly GCA_021847605.1). Lineage (GTDB taxonomy): Bacteria > Pseudomonadota > Alphaproteobacteria > Sphingomonadales > Sphingomonadaceae > Sphingobium. The sequence continues at coordinate 21,881 of JAJZQN010000046.1, forward strand.
ACGCCACCGGATCGATATTGTTGGGGGTGAAGCCGCTGGCACCGGGCAGGCCATTGGCCAGAGTGGCCACCGGCAAGGCGGCGGCTGCAACACTGGTGGCCTGAGCCTCCGCGGTCGTGCCGGTCAGGGTGACGGCTTCGGCATTGGCGCTATGTTCGGCGATTTCCACCTTGCCCTTATTATCGGAGACGCTGGTCGAACCGGCCGCGCCGATGGTCTGGGTAGAGGAGGAGGCGACGGGCACCCCATCCACCAGCAGCGTATCCGTGCCGACATCATAGCAAATGCCGTCGGGCTGATAGCAGATCTGGCCGAATTTCTGTGCGCTGTCCTCGCCAAAGGCGCCGGCGCCCGCCGTGGTGGGAATGCCGTTCACCAACTGGCCGCTGCTGTCGATGATCTTGTAATTGGGGTCGAGTGCCGTCACCCAGTGATTGGGGTCGCTCCACTTGCCGTCGCCGGCCTTGGCCGTGGCATAGCGATAGGGGTTATTTTCCGCGATCCAGTCCCAGAACAGATAAAGCGGCTGATAGAAGGACGAGCCGCCATAGGAACTGGCCGGCTGCTCCAGAAAATAGCGGCTGCCGCCCGACAACACGCCAAGTATCGCCTTTTCGCTGAACGCCTGGTCCAGGATCAGCGGGCCGCCGGAATCGCCGCCCGCCGTGCCGCCTTCATTGGGCAGGGCGTCATCCTTGAATATGTTGAAGTCGAAGGGATTCTCGCGTGTCGGATCGTCCAGATCGGTCTGATAGAGATTCTGGGTATATCCGCCCGCTTCGCCAAACAGGAAGGCGTCGATATCGTCCAGCGAACCAAGCATGCCGAGGAAATTCTCGGCAGTCTTGCGCCGATAATCGATGCCATAGCTGGCGCCGGTGGTGCCGCTGCCGCTGCGGCCATAGCCGGTGACGGTCACATGATAGCCGGTGCCGCTCGTTTCGCTGATCGATGCGGGGGCGGGCAGCGCAGAAAACAGCATTGCCCAGGTCGGAACGTCGGCCGCCGGGGTATCCAGCGTCGCCATAGCCACGTCGCCATAGAGGAAGCTGAGCGCCGGCGGATCGAGCGAGTCGGGGTGATAGGTGATGTTGTTGACATTATAGACGCTGAGCGCCGTGTTCGTCCGGTAATTGTTGGACAGCCAGTTCACCAGGCCGGTGCGCGCATTATTCTGAAATGCAAAGGCGACCGGCGTACCGCCGTTGACGGTGCTGTAATCGGTCGGGTCGAAATCATTGACGCAATGGGCGGCGAAGATGACCGTGCGCGGGTTCACCAAAGTGCCGGTACAGACATAGCCGTCGGCGCGGTACATGATGCCGACGCCGTTGACGTCGCTGCCATCGATGATCTGAGCCGGTGTCTTGTCATCGGTCGGGACGACGGCCTGTGCCGCAGGCGCGATAGCGAGGGCCGATGCTGCAACCGAAGCGAGCAGGGCGGTACGACCGGCGCGTGCCAACAGGCCCGCACCATTCCTATGAATGTGCATGATGTTTACTTTCCCCAAAGACCGAGGGGGAGGCTAATCAACAGAAAAGCACAAGACAATTGCCAATTTTACGAAAATATCGCGCTGTATCCGAAAGATCACAGTCATGAATGGTTCTTGCGGCGTTAGCCAATCATGGCAGGCGCGGGCCTAATTTCTGTATCGGAAAATATAGACAAGTTATGGGTGACGAACATGGGATGACGACAAGCCGATTTGCCTCAGTCTTCCGTGCTTTTCCCCCGCCTTGCGCGCTGCCTCATATCTGCTTAAGCATGGAGGCAAGTTCCGATCCCCTACGGGATTGGCGAGTAAGAAGTGAGTTACGGCATGGTGCAGCAAAGCCGCCCATCGCCGCAGAGTTCCGGCCCGGCCGGCCGTCATCCGGGTAAGCGCGCCCGATCCGGTCCAGGCAATGGGAGCAAGGCTGCGGCCATTCCGCCACCCCCGGCGATACAGCGGGGCATGTCGCACCATGGCGGGCGCGACCGGCGATCCTATGCCGCGATCGATCTGGGCACCAATAATTGCCGGCTGCTGATTGCCAAACCGTCGGCGGACGGTTTCATCGTCGTCGATGCTTTTTCGCGGATCGTGCGGCTGGGTGAGGGGTTGGCGTCGAGCGGTCGCATCAGCGATCAGGCGATTGATCGGGCGATTGCGGCGCTGACCATCTGTGCCGACAAATTGCGCCGACGCCATGTGACGCTGGCCCGTTCGGTCGCGACCGAGGCATGCAGGCGCGCTTCGAACGGACATGAATTCATCCAGCGCGTCTATCGGGAAACGGGCATCGCCCTCGACATCATCAGTGCGCAGGAAGAGGCGCGGCTGGCGGTGCTGGGCTGCCACGCGCTGCTGGAACCGGGCGACGGGCCGGCGCTGATTTTCGACATTGGCGGTGGTTCGACCGAACTGGTGCTGGTCGATTCGCATCAGGCGGGCGCGCCGCGTATCGTCGATTGGGTCAGCGCGCCCTGGGGCGTCGTATCGCTGACCGAAAGCGAGCCTTTCGACCATCGCGACCCGGCCGAACGGATGAATGCCTATGTGCGGATGCGCGCGCGGGTATCGGAGGCTTTTTCGCCGCTGGCTGCGCGGTTGCCGAAAGCGGTGGAAGGAATCCGGTTGCTGGGCACATCCGGCACCGTGACGACGCTCGCCAGCCTGCACCTTAATTTGCAACGTTATGACCGGCAGGCGATCGACGGCCTGATCGTGCCTTCGGAAGCGATGCGCAATATCTCGATGCGCCTGTCGACCATGGCCTTGGCGGACCGACAGAAACTACCCTGTATCGGCACCGAACGCGCCGATCTGGTCGTGGCCGGATGCGCGATATTGGAGTCCATCCTTGACATTTGGCCCGCCGAGCGGCTGGGCGTGGCGGATCGCGGCATTCGCGAAGGAATTTTACGCGGACTGATGGACCGCGACGGGGGTATCGCATGAGGGGATCTGGCGCAGGCAAGGTCCGGGTGAAATCGGCCAAGGGGCGGACGGCCCAGTCAGTACGCTGGCTGGAACGTCATCTGAATGACCCCTATGTCCATAAGGCCAAGCAGGAGGGATGGCGCAGCCGTGCCGCCTTCAAACTGATCGAGCTGGATCAGAAATTCCATTTCGTGAAGGGATCGCGCGCGGTCGTCGATCTGGGCGTCGCGCCGGGCGGATGGGCGCAGGTGGTGCGCAAGATGGCGCCCAAGGCGGCGGTCGTGGGCATCGACCTGTTGCCGACCGATCCGATCCCCGGCGTCACCCTGTTCGAAATGGACTTCATGGACGACAAGGCGCCCGATCTGTTGCGCGAAACGCTGGGGCAGGAACCGGATCTGGTGATTTCGGACATGGCGGCCAATACGGTTGGCCATGCGCAGACGGACCATCTGCGCACCATGGGGCTGGTCGAGGCTGCGGCCCTGTTCGCGATCGAGAATCTGCGCAAGGGCGGCACCTTCGTCGCAAAGGTTTTTGCAGGCGGCACCGACGGCGATCTGCTGGTCATGCTCAAGAAGAATTTCACGACGATCAAGCACGCCAAGCCGCCAGCGAGCCGCAAGGGCAGCGTGGAATGGTATGTCGTGGCGCAGGGGTTCAAGGGACGAACGGAAGAGCCGGTCGAATAGACCGGCACAGGGGCTAAGCGGGGGGCATTTGGTCGCAACGGTTTCGACGGTCGCTTATCTGGGGCTGGAGGCGCGTGCCGTGGAGGTACAGTGCCAGCTGGTTCCCGGTCTTCCCAACTTCATCGTCGTCGGGCTGGCTGACAAGGCGGTCGCGGAAAGCCGCGAGCGGGTGCGCAATGCGATCGCCGCGATCGGCCTGTCCCTGCCGCCCAAGCGGATCACGGTGAACCTGTCGCCGGCCGACCTGCCCAAGGAAGGATCGCATTTCGATCTGCCGATCGCGCTGGCCCTGCTGGGGGCGATGGGCGTGATCGATGCCGAAACGCTGGCGACCTATGTCGTGGTCGGCGAAATGGGGCTGGATGGACGGATCGCATCCTCTCCTGGCGTATTGTTGGCCGCGCTGCATGCCGGTGGACGGGACATGGGCCTTGTCTGCCCGGCCGCGCAGGGGGCCGAGGCGGCATGGGCGGGACAGGTGGAAGTGGTGGCGGCGCCCGATCTGCTGAGCCTGCTCAATCATTTCAAGGGTACGGCTGCCCTGTCGCCGCCACAGCCGGGCATGGTGGAGCCACCGGTGCGGACCGCCGACCTCAAACAGGTGAAGGGGCAGGAAGTCGCCAAGCGCGCGCTGGAGATTGCGGCGGCAGGTGGCCATAATCTGTTGATGGTCGGGCCGCCGGGGGCTGGCAAATCGCTGATGGCCGGATGCATGCCCGGCATCCTGCCCGAACTGACCCCGGCCGAGGCGCTGGAAACATCCATGGTGGCGAGCGTCGCCGGAACGCTGGAAGGCGGACGGATCAGCCGGGCGCGTCCCTTCCGCAATCCGCATCATAGCGCGTCGATGGCGGCGCTGGTCGGCGGCGGGCTGAAAGTGCGGCCGGGCGAAGTCAGTATGGCGCATCTGGGTTCTCCGCGAAGATCAGATGCAGTCTCAAACTTTCTGTCACATTTACACCGCGTAGAACTTACCTGTATGATAGCCGAGAAGCAGGACCTTCTGCGGAAGGCAGGATCTGCGCGGAGCTTTCCCGTCCGCGCAGCGCTGATCCTGCCCGAGCCTGACACTCAATAGGAGGCATGGACCCGGCGCTCAGCGCCGGGCTCCCTCACCTGGGAAATTAGCCCGACGTCTCAGGTCCGCCTTGAGTTGGCCGGATCGGGACGATGTTTCCGCCCAACTTGTTGACCTGCTCCGTTAGCGCTTCGATTGTCTCGTGTGCCCGGCGTAGTGCAAGTGTCGCCCCGAACAACTGATTGACGAGTGTTTCGATCACCTGATCTGCGTTGTACCCGACATGCTCCCGCCTAGAGCGCCATGGCACCGCAGTCTTCATGTCCACCCAGGCCAACTGGATTTCCTCAGGCATCTTGTGGAATGCAGCGTAGTCAATCCGAGCGGTGTTCCAGAGTAGCTCATCAGTAAGGTCCAGTGAGGGGTCCTCGACCTTTCGAGCGCCAAGGGCTTTAATAGCTTCCGCAGCCGCAGCTTCCTTGGCCAGCCGCCACGTGATCATGGGTTCCTCACAGCGATACAGGGTGGCTCTTGACACCCCAGCTTCCAAAACAAGATTGGCATCGAGCAAATCACAATTCGGCGCGCGAAGCGGATCGCCGTCAAGGATGCGCTGCACAGCGGCGCGGACAGCTTCCGAGTTCGCACTTTTAACAGGCATGCTCTGCCCTGCTCAGTGATGAGCGGTACTTTGCTATCACCACGTCAAGTGCGGTCCGTTGGTTCTTGGATAGCTTAGGCCTTTTTCTGAGGCTTTGCGCATGCTCGAGGCTGGACTGAAACGCCGCCCGATGCTTACCCCAGAAGCAGCTGTTTGGGCACTTCTCCCAATCGCATTGGGCGAAGTAGGGCTTGTCTCGACCTTTCAAACCCGGTCGATGAAGGCAAAGTGCGGTCGCTCTATCGAAATAGCAGTCGTTCAAGAGCCCGGGGTAGATTTCACGCGTAGCGTTCTTGAGCATTCCAAGGAGACGCTTCTCGTCCACAACCTGGCCAGGGAGGTCGCCGAGCTTTGCGGCAACCGCTCTGAACTCGTCTGCGAGTTCCTTCCCTTTGGGGCCGCCCAAGGTTCCACCGTTTCTGACGTGAGCATACATCTCAACAATATCGCGCGTTTTGCCGATCTGACGTGCGACCTCAATCTCGTCGCGAAATCCCGCCTTCCAAGAGCCTGCATAGCCCTGGAAGGTAGTCTCTTGGACATGGCCAAACTGCCGTTTGCCTGCAACTACGCCAAACGGCTCAGTTGCGATGTACCAAGCAATCGTGCGCCGGAAATTGCGGCTAATCCAGTTCCATGGGCGGCCGTAGTCGTGCACCGGGATCAAATAGTTGCGGGCAATGTGCTCACGCTCTTTCTTGGTTTTCGCTCTAGCGATCGCATCACTTGCCAACAGAGTCGCGTGCTTCTCGAATGCTCGCAGCCACTGATTAATCTGGATCGTGATCGCCGCAACACTCGTCCGAACGTTAGAGTACCTTCGAAAAAGCAGGTCCGAGTCCGGCCATTCGAAGAACCGTGGCTCTAACTCCCGCATCAAGTCGGATATTTTCTCGACGCGTTCTAAAGCGCGATGCACCTCTGGTAAAACCACCCACTCCTCGATCACGCCTCTGACGTGCTGACGCTTAAAGGCCATCGAGACAATCGAATGCCGATACGGATTGCCCTCTTCATCCCGCTTCACTCGCGCAGAACCGCGCCTGATCGCCTGCACTTCGCAATCCCTCATCCCGGATAAGTAGGCAGTGACTATGTAAGCTGCTGTCACAAATAGATGTATCTGCTCATACCGAAAGCGATCTCTATGTTTGTCCGAACGCCAACTGACATTTGTACCGGGGATGCAGGCGCAGCCTGTCGTTGGACGGATAACAGATGCTCGATCTCCTCGGGCAATACGCAAAACATCTTCGAAAGCGACATCGACATAAAGCAGGGCCCATCTGAGCATCGGATCCATGATCGATCGCGGCACGCGGTTTGTCGTGTTAACGAAGGTCTGCTCTCTTTTGCCAAGCACTTCGTTCGCTTCGCGATCTCTCCAAGGCCCCTCTGCAGGCATATCTACGTCGAGATAATCCCGATATATGTGAAGGCGCTTCGGAACTGAGGAGGCCCTCACTCTGCTGGGGTGCGATTGGCCCCGAAAGAGAGCCATCCACGCGTCGTTATCTGAATCCCTGATGTTAGCGAGGCCAACGCCCCTGTTCTTCATAAAACGAAGGTATCTCAACAGTCGCTTCGCCTCTCGGCGAACTCTAGCCGGCGGAACTGCGGCGAGATTAGTCGCCACGCAACTATGATCAAAATTCATGCATAACCATGAATAGGCCCATATTAATTCAGCATATTCAATAGGATAGTCCTCGAATCTCACTTTCCGGTCATGGGTTGGAACATTTGTCCTCGCGATTCCTGGAGTAAGATCCCACTCTTTGTCACCCTTGATGCTGAGCTGATCGGCAGGCTCCCCTGGGTCCAGATAGTTTTTCGGGATGACGGGAAGAGACGGATCGATTTTGAGACCTAGCTTCGCCGCAGCCACCTCTGTCACGCCATCAGTCATGCCGAAAGTCCAATCACCGCCGGAATGAATAGTTCAGGGTCGTCGTCGAGACTGTCTCCTTGAATAATCTTCGAAGCTCCAGAAATCTGCGCCTCGCTAAACCTGGGAAGTATCTGTTTGGTCAAGCGATACCAATCCTCCGCATAGAGCGCTGCCCACTCTTCGTCGCCGACCTCAGTTCGCCGATCGGATAAAATACCTTTAAAGCGCAATAGATTGGGGAGCTTGCGGGCGGTGAATACGCTGTTGGGGCAGTGCAAGCACTCGGTGAATGGCGTAGGGCAATCCTCTCCCTTGGCGCCATATGGACTTGCAGAGAAGTCCAAGCAGCCGGCTAGCCAGACATCCTCTTCACCATCAATGACAGCGAGACAGGTGGCCACGCTGAAGCCTGTTGCTTGACTTAGCTGTTCAGCCTCCGATTCCCTATTCGATAGATCTGGCAGAACGCGATGGTCACAATCCGACAAAGCGCGCCTAAAAGCACTGGCGACAGCTTCGTCGTGCATCTCAGCAAGCGCTGGAAGATTTGCATAGTGGTCCCGGGCAACGTTTTTACTATTGTCGTCAGCGATAGCGTTGACATCGCCGCCACTTCTCAAATATTTTACCGCTTTGACTGTCTTACGGAATCTTGATGGCTGGATCGCATCTAGAACGTCGCCATTATCATTGGTAATTTTGTTGCGATCACAAAACGCTACCCAAGGATGGCTCTTAGTATCGAAAAAATCGCAAGCGTGTACTCCAGAACCTCTGAAAACACCCAGCCATAATTTTCTTGCATCTTGATGTCCGTGCTTCGAAAGTATTTGGCTTGCTAGATCTGTTATCTCCAAAACAGCTCTGATCAATCCGCCCGGGGTTTCCAAGCTTCCATCCTTGACAGTGCGTGATAGGAGTTTCTTAGAATTTCTGTTCTTTCTGTAGAATATATCTATCGTACCACCTTCTGAGTTCCTCAGGCATTCACGATCCAGCTCTTTCAATGAACCCAAGTCTATGTCGCACATGAGGGCCAGCTTAAACAGGAAGCTCGTCAGCTGGTGAGTGGTGGGGACAAAAGACGCTACAAGCTTTTCAATGCTCTTGCGGTTCTCAATGGGCGTCGGCGACGGAGCAACGCTGCCTAACTGCCGCCGCCTTGAGATTTGGAATGCAGCAAAAAGAGAGACTGCCCATTGTACCAAACCACCATATCTAGCATGGGTCGTGATCGTCCGTTTGTGCACGAGTTTCCCGAGTCCAAGGCGCGGATCTTCCCACTCTTCCAGAAATTTAGCTGTCGAAGCTTCATCTCCGAGTTGTAGGGCTTGCTCTCCCAGAACGGCGGCCTCAAGGTATTCGATCTTGCGGATCAGCATTTTCGAATGGGCCCTGTTCGGATGCCCGGGGAATCTTCTAGCTAAGGCGGCTATCAGCTTGATTAGTTCTTCTAACGTCTCGTGACTGTCCGCAACATTGCGGAGATTGCCAATGCCAATCGGAATGATCCCATAGTCGTCATCTTTCCATAAGCAGACATCCCACATATGGAAGTGCAACGTATCGAATTTCGAACGCGGCAATCCGTTGTAAAGCCAAGACCTCAGAACGTGAACTCGCAATTTAATTTGAATAATCAGATCTACGGGGTTTTTTCTATTAAGTTCAATAATTTTAACGGGTTTAGATAAATATATGAGCGATTTTTCGATAGAACGACCATTTATGATATTTGTTTTAACGCCTGAAAGATGCTTATCTTCTTCAGAAATTTTTAATAAGTTAAAATGAAATGAGTATTTTGTGAGAGCAGCTATCTCCGATCCTGATAGTTTTATCCGGTACTCCCCTGTCAATTTTTTCCCAATAGCTAATGATCGTGCCAATTTAAAGACTTCAATCTGGCTATATTCCGAGACATCGACTTGTCTTGTTGGGACTCTCTTGAGAGGAGATCCATCAACGATCTTAGAGTATTCTTTTACAACGGAACTGTAAGACTTTCCTCCGGCATATTTCATGACGCCTCGCCAATTCGGCGTGAGATCCATCACATCCTTCGCACTTTTTTCATCGAAGGCGTGTCGGCCAGCCCGCATTTCTTTCAGGACGACCTGAAGCTCCAGGCGCGCCGCTTGTTCGATTTGGCTGGCGACGTAGGGTGTATATGGGTCTCGAGGCGTGCTTTTCGGCTTGGGCCAACGACTAATAAAGCTAAGGCGGTCCGAAACGTTCGAGCCTCTTAAATCCTCCGAAACTGATTGAGGGTTTGCTTTGCGCGCTTCCCTCAGCAGGACAATGAGTACCAGGAGGCGACCGTAAGCGGCACTTGATAGGCCAGGGCCATCTAGTCGCTCTACAAACGACCTCGAAAATGAACTAATATCTATAATATCATTGTATGGATCAATCGCATCAATGTTTTTAATGATGTAAGAGATTGAATGTTTGTACTTAAGAAAAGTATTCCAACTGGTAAATAATCGACCTAAATTCAAAACATCAAACATCAACATCATGAAGTTTATCGCGAGATTTTTGCGCCGATATTTGGCGAAATCCCACCGAACGGTTTGGCTGGCAACAGAAGCGACGAGAGCCATACCTTCAACAGTCGCGCCGCTGACGATCGCTTGCTTGCAGTCACTCGCGTCCGCCTCTTCGTCGAAGGAGACGACGCTAGCTTTGCGTGATCTGCTCATGCTGCGAGTGCCATGTGTGCATCCCACGCTTCAAACGCCAAGCTGATCATCCGGCTGTGTTTCCGCGAGAATCTAAGGTATTTGAAAGTAGTCTTGATGCTCCTGTGCCCGAGAAGCTCCTGAAGAACCTGCAGCGGATCTCCGATCAGAGCGTCATATATCTCGCCACGGCTGTTGAGATGTCCCCGTGCTATGCGAAGCTCGACCAGTCCCTTCAGCATGAAGCTGAGCATGTAGACAGCGAACGTGTGCCGCAAGACGTGAGGGGTGATGTCGACACCGACCTGTTCTTCAAGGCCGGATCGTGCAAGGGCTGCGGAGAACGCTGAACGCCAAGCGGAATTCGAAACGCATGTTCCAATCTCGGAAATCCAGAGCGACCCGAAGTCGACAACCTTGAAACGATTTGGTTGGCCAATTGGACGAACCTCGATAAGACGCTCGCGCTCACGCAAAGTGAAGTTTGCGAGCGGCATTTCAATCTTCCTCGCGTCTCCAGCGATAACTTCTGCAATGCCTGGCCGACGAAGTTGAAAAAATATGCTGTTGTTCGACATCGTCAAAGTTCGGGGAGAGTATGATTTGAGAGGGAACCGCTCCGAGATTATTTTTGCTGCAACATGCGAGCGTTCCTCGTAAATATAAGGGTTGATAAAGTTCTTAATAACTCTTTTTGAAATAAAAGTATCTCTGCCTTTTTCCCACTTCGTAACAGTAGCAGGTATAGACCAAATTCTTGTAATGTCGTCTTGAAATAGGCCGATCTTTGGTATTTCCTGCCTCAGGATGTGAGAACCCTCATTACATCGGATGCCGGTTGTTACGAGCATTTCGGAGAAAGCGCCATTGCGCAGATTGTTTCTGCCAGACATCATTCCAGTTTCGCGAAATGTTACGTAATTTTCCAAGGAAACCATTTTAACTTGGTCGTCTGCTTCCCGGGTGCCGCAGTATGATCGCCAAGTCACCTCCGAGAAGTGGATTTTAAGGTGTCGAAGCATTCGGAGGATGACGGCGGCAACTTTGTTCCAACTATTTGGAGACAGCCTCTCTGAAAGCGGGCCGTATAGTCGCCTGTTGCGGTATTCCCATAGGTCCGCTTCCCTGAGGTCTGCTAGCCTTCTTCCATGGCGCGCCATGAGGAAGCGAGCGAAAACCTCAGCCTCAATGGCGTAAGTTCGCCAAGTGGCTCTGTTGCAAACATGGGGCACGGCCGCGCGGCGTCACCCAGTTGGGGGATTAGGCAGCATTGGCGAAATGCTTATTGAGCATAATCATGGTTTCGGTCAGGGCCGAGGGTCCAATTCCGAATG
>JAJZQN010000094.1 GCA_021847605.1 Pseudomonadota bacterium
GATGCCACCACGTGAGTGGACCATGGCGAAGGCGCAATTTGCCGTGATCTTCGGCGAACGTTTCATCAGAGCCATGGCGGCCTGATGATCAACCGCCCGGCCGCACACGGAAATCCTGACAGTCCCCTGACGCAGATTTCCGACCTGACGGCCTATCGTCATGACAGCGGCCTGCCGATTGCCCTGTCGGTGCGCCCCTTCACCACCCTTTTGCCCGAAGGCGGCGACTGGACATGGGTACATCTCGCCGCATTGCCGCTCAATTATGCCATGGAGTTCGGCCTGTTCCTGTGGGGGACGATCGGATGGTGGCGATCACGCGCGTTCGACCGGCATCAGCCGGTGCAATGGCTGTTACTGGCGAGTAGTATCGCATCTTTACTGGTGGCGAGTTTCCTCAAATCCACGATCATCAACAATGATCTGGCCTGGCGGTCCATCTGGTTTGCGCAACTGGCGGCGATTCTTTGGACGGCAGCCTGGTTGCAGGGACCGGAACGACGGCTCCGTTCGCAGCCGATAGCCTTTCACCTATTGCTGGCTCTGGGGATAGGCGCGGTGGCATGGGATGTCATCGGCATGCGCCTGATCCGCCCGCCGCTGTTCCATTCATCCTTCGACGAACTGATCAGTCCGCGCCCCGACGACGACGATCAGCGCCGTATATATAAGAAAGCCGCACAATTATTGCCTGTACAGGATGTGATCCAGCATAATCCCGCCTTACACAAACGCATCTTCAATTTCGGTCTTTACGGCATACAGCGGACGGGTGTGGCCGATGGGGAGGCCAATCTGTTCGGTGCATCGCCGCAAGATGTTCAACAGCGCATCACGGCGTTGCAGCCTATCTTCGAACGCCCTCTGTCACCATCCGAAATACGACGCCGGGCGGAGGGACTAGGCGTCGATCATCTGATCTTCGCATCGATGGACCCGATCTGGATCAGATATAAGGGACCACCCCCTCGACTAACCTGCCGTATCCGCGAACCGCTGGCTTGTCTGGTTTCGGTCAAGGACATTGGATCATGACTCAATTCCTGCGCCGCCTTGGCCGGCTTGCACTCATCTATCTGATGGCGTTGCTGGTTGGATTCCTGCTGTATCTGGTGCTGATCGCATCCCCTCTGCTGGCATCCATATCACTGCTTTTCTATCGTGGGGTGCTGCTCGCTTTTGCAGGCGCAATAATGCTTGCCATTCTAGGCGCTCTGGCTGCACGGCGTTTTACGGTGCTGGATCTGCAGACGGTAGTGGGCGCAATCCCCCTGTCGCTGGCGTTCAACATCAGTTTCCTGATCGTATTTCCGGTCACGTTCGATCGGTCCATCACCATGTTCCTGCTCGCCCGGATAGAGCAGCGGGATGGACAACTTGATGCGCAGGGATTGCAGCAGGTCTTTATCCGCGAATATCTGAAAGAAATGCGTCAGATCGACCGACGCATCGATGAACAAAGCGTGTCGGGTAATATCCGGGTGGAAGACGGACGCATCTTCATTACGCCTCAAGGAAAACGACTATTGCGAGGGGGGCGTATCGTCAGCGTCTGGTTCGATGCGGACCCCCGCTTTGTGAACGCCCCGTCCAAAGAAAACCAAGATCCGATATCGAGCGATACAGCGAGGAAGATAGTGAGATGACGAGCGCCTCCTTATTGCTTTCCCCTCCGTCAGCGAAGCCCGACACTGTCCGGTTTATGAGGTTCCGCGAAACAATCGAGCGGCTGTTGAATGAAAAGCCTGTCTGGAGCGCTGCTCTGGCCGTCCTGTTCGTTCTGCAACTCGCCCTGATATGGACACATGAACCATGGCTGGATGAATGGCAGGCACTTCAGATAGCGCTGCAATCGCCAGACTTGTCGGCATTGATGGAAAATCTGCGCTATGAAGGGCATCCGCCGCTCTGGTATCTGATGCTCAGGGGGGCCGCCATATTCGTGCCGCCTGCCATGGTCCTGCCGGTTGTACAGACAGTCATGGCCATGGCCATTCAATCCCTGATCCAGTTCAAGGCTCCATTCACGCGGCTTGAACGGCTTTTGCTCGGCTCCAGTTTCTTCGTACTTTTCGACTATGGCACGCTGTCGCGCAGCCTTTCCCTTGGCGTCATGCTTCTCATCACCGCCTTTGCCTATCGTCGTCATGCGATCGGCTGGGCGGCCATCGCCCTGCTGCCATTTGCCGACTTCCTCTTCGGGATATTATCTCTGGTCTGCGTGGTCTTGCGCATTCGCGACAAGGATATTCGCCCCGTCAATCTGACGATCTGGGCCTTGTGCGGTCTGGCAAGCGCGATCAGCGTCCTGCCGGCAAAGGATATGATACCAGCCCTGGTCCATCATGGGCTTGCAACCGACACCTATCTCTTTCTGACACGATTATCGGTGTTGTTACTACCGCTCCACGGCCCGCAATATGGCCTCCAGTGGAACCAGCCCCTGCCGGAAATGATCGCGGTCGTCGCAGGGCCATTATTCCTGTGGCTGGGCGTCAGGCTGACCGGCGACGCCCCCATCAATCGTGTCATATTCCTCGGATTTGCGGCCTTTCTTTTCGCTTTCAGCATCGGGGTCTACCCGCTTGCCATCCGTCATTTGTCGCTGCTCGCCCTGGTGATCATAATGTTGCGATGGTGGTCGCATGCGCAATCGTCGCGACAGGGTTCGCAACTCTTCATGGTCTGGATCGCCGCTGCGTCGGCATGCGGCCTGATCACGGCGGCCGTCAATCTGGTACGCCCCTTCGACACGGCGAAAGAGGCTGCCGCCTACATTCGGGACGAAGGGCTGCAAGATAAGCATTGGCTCTCTTTCCCGGACTCCCGGGGTCAGGGTGTCAGTGCTTTGCTGGGCATGGAATTTGAGCGTTTGGAGCGCGATTGCACGCAGAGCTTCATCCGGTGGAATTACCGCAGCACAATCGAAAAGCAGGAAGATCTCGACACGGTACTGAGCCAGATTACCAGCCGATATGGTCGGGTCTATATGCTGTCCGACGTCCTGATCCAGCCGGACAAGAACGCTGCCATGTATCGGCTGTTGAAACATATTCCGGCCGGCTATGACGGTCAGGACTATTATCTCTGGATGATCGCTCCCCAGTTGAAGGAAAAACCGACACGGCCGCCGCGATGCGCGCCGGCGCGTTTGCCGATGCAACTCGTCCATTAGCCTTTTATCAAAGTTTCCATCCTATTCACCTTATCGATTATCTCTGATCGGCGCCTTCCGGGGTGGCTGCGCCGGTCGCGACACAGTGGCGGAGACATATGAGCGCCTTTGGACGGAAGAATGGACCTGCCGGAATCAAGCCCGGCTTTGGCGTGGCCCGACCGATGCAGGGTGGCGGCACAGTGCGCGAGGAAATCCCGCGTGGCGGCGATCAGTTCCCGCCGCTGGACATCGCGGCCCTGCCCGGCGAAGCACCGTTCGATCCTTTGTCGGCGCCTACCAGCCAGATGCAGCGCAATGCCGACGCAATGGCGCGCCTGTCGGATCGCGCCAATGCGGAACATATGCCGGATGCCGGACCACAGGGTTTTGAAGCAAGCGTCCACAAGATCAAGGAACAGGTGCTGCCCCGCCTGCTGGAACGTGTCGATCCGGAAGCGGCCGCGACGCTGACCAAGGATGAACTGGCGGAGGAATTCCGCCCGATCATCATGGAAGTGCTGGCGGAATTGAAGCTGACCCTCAACCGCCGCGAGCAATTCGCGCTGGAAAAGGTGTTGGTCGACGAATTGCTGGGTCTTGGCCCGCTGGAAGAATTGCTGTCCGACCCGGACATCAGCGACATCATGGTGAACGGCCCGGAACAGACCTATATCGAAAAGAAGGGCAAGCTCCAGATCGCGCCGATCAAGTTCCGCGATGAAGAGCATCTGTTCCAGATCGCCCAGCGCATCGTGAACAAGGTCGGCCGCCGCGTCGACCAGACCACGCCGCTGGCCGACGCCCGCCTGCCCGACGGCAGCCGCGTCAACGTGATCGTACCGCCGCTAAGCCTGAAGGGCACGGCGATCTCGATTCGTAAATTCTCGGCCAAACCCATCACCATCGACATGCTGGCCGGTTGGGGCGCGATGTCGCCCAAAATGGCGACCGCGCTGAAGATCGCGGGCGCGTGCCGGTTCAACATCGTCATTTCGGGCGGTACGGGTTCGGGCAAGACGACAATGCTCAACGCCCTGTCGAAGATGATCGATCCGGGCGAGCGCGTGCTGACCATCGAGGATGCGGCCGAACTGAGGCTTCAGCAGCCGCACTGGCTGCCGCTGGAAACCCGCCCACCCAATCTGGAAGGGCAAGGGGCAATCACCATCGGCGATCTCGTCAAGAACGCCCTGCGTATGCGCCCTGACCGCATCATCCTGGGCGAAATTCGTGGCGCGGAATGTTTCGATCTGCTGGCCGCTATGAATACGGGCCATGACGGTTCCATGTGTACGCTCCACGCCAATAGCCCGCGCGAGTGTCTGGGCCGTATGGAAAACATGATCCTGATGGGCGACATCAAGATCCCCAAGGAAGCCATTTCCAAGCAGATCGCCGATTCGGTCGACCTGATCGTGCAGGTAAAGCGCCTGCGCGACGGTTCGCGCCGTGTCACCAATGTGACCGAGGTCATCGGCATGGAAGGCGACGTCATCGTCACGCAGGAACTGTTCAAGTTCGAATATCATGACGAAGATGACAGCGGTAAGATCGTCGGCGACTATCGGTCCATGGGCCTGCGCCCCTATACGCTGGACAAGGCGCGCATGTTCGGCTTCGATCAGCCATTTCTGGAAGCCTGCCTGTAGAAACCTGTCTGTAAAGGCTGCGGCGTGAAGGAATAAACGCAGCCTCCCCTGCGTAAATAGTTGCGTTGCAACAATACAGGGGAATGACAATGTTTCGACGAACCAGACGCCATCCCGTCCGCCACGGGATGGCGTTTCTGTTTGCGGGTCTGTGCATGCCGGCAGAGGCCGATGCAGAAACCGAATATCCGCAAGTACCCGAACCCATGATTTTCGATATGATGCGGCCGCTGGGCGCAAAGCGCGGTGAGATGGAGGCGAACACGCTGGCCACGACGTCGCTGTCCGGTCCCGACGACAAGATCGAGTGGGCGCCCGAAGTCGAATATGCGCTGGCCGACGGTTTCGCGATCGAAGGGGAATTGCCGTTCGAAAACGGCCGGCTGGTCGAACTGAAACTGGGCCTTCAGGCAGCGTTTGGAACGTTCGATGGCGGCCGCAGCGCGCATGGCGTGCAATATCTGGGCATATATGACCGGCAGGCCCGCCATTATCGCAACAGCTTCGCCTATATGCTGGCGCACCGTTATAATCATCGGTGGAGCAGCATATCCATGGTCGGGATGGGCGACCTGTCTCTTTCCCGCAAACATGGCCGCAATACCGCCATCGTCAACCATTCGGTCTTTTACGACAGCGCAGACGGGCAGGTTCTTGGGCTGGAAATAAACTATCGCGGTGGCGCGGACGGCCATGTTCTGGTGATGCCGCAAATCCACCAACGGCTGGCGCATAAGGTCAATGTGCAGGCCGGACTGGGCGCGGAGCGGCCGCATGGCGATGTCATTCGCCCCAAGGCCGGGATAAGACTGATCCGGGAGTTTTAGGAGACTGTTTGAAAAATGCGCGAAAGAGCGCATTTTTGATGCCGCACCAGCCCGCACCCCCACCCGACCGCCCATCAGGATACCATGTCTGGGCGGTCGG
>JAJZQN010000010.1 GCA_021847605.1 Pseudomonadota bacterium
AGACCATCGAACATCGGCGCTTGCTTCACCGCAAGCTCGCCGCCTAACATCAACCCCCAGACGAGGCCCGCACTCCGCTAATTTACGCCGCGAGTTGCGCCAAATGTTCTGACGACGGACAGTTTGGAAATGCGCCTCCGGTGCGGCATCGAAAATGCGCTCTTTCGCGCATTTTCCAAACAGACTCTAACAACTCCGCAGCCGCGGCAATTTTGTCGTGTAATGATGGCCGTCAGAAGGCTCATGCCGAGCGCGGTGTTGACGATGGTGAGTTCTGTTTCGGTGGAAATGGAAAATTAACGCGACAGACGTCGGGATTGATGAACACCGGGCTGAGGTCGCGGTGGCTCTCGACAAGCTCGGGATAGCACGCATCCATGGTGCGACGGGCAAAAAGGGAAGCTGCGATCGTGGCATGGGACGTTCCCGGGGTGGCCTCACCAGCAAACTCCATGCTCTTGTCGATGCAGACGGACGCCCTGTCGGCCTGAGACTGACAGGCGGGCAGGTTCACGATGCCTGCGAGGCCGATGCGCTGATTGAGGCTATTCCAGATGGAAGGGATAAATTTCAGATTTTTATGAGGAAAAATGGTGCTGCCGGGGAGGATTGAACTCCCGACCTCAGCCTTACCAAGGATGCGCTCTACCACTGAGCTACGGCAGCACTTTTTCTCTTCCGTGGCCGTTTCCAGCGACGGAGCCGGGCCTATGGCTGCGTCGGACGCCCTTGTCAAGGCGGGTTGCGGTGGAACCGGCATTTTGCGTATGAGACGCGCATGAGCGAGACGCAGGACGAACGGAAAGCCCGACTGGCGCAGGCGCTGCGCACCAATTTGCGTCGTCGCAAGGCGCAGGCGCGTGATACCGGGGGCGAGAGCGCATCAACCACGCTCCCGCCATCGGCGGACTGAAACCCTCTTACAGCGGTGCGCAGGCGGCCTTGAGCCAGTCGAGCGAATCGCCTTCAAGTTGAGGGCCGACGATCGTCAGCACCTTGGCATGATAGGCGTCGATCCAGGCGCGTTCCCCGGCATCGAGCAGATCGGTGGCGATGAGGCTGCGGTCGATCGGTGCAAAGGTGAGAGTTTCAAAGCCCAGCATCGGCTTTTCATCGCCCCTGGTCGGGCGTTCCTCCACCAGCACCAGATTTTCGATGCGGATGCCATATTCGCCGGTCTTGTAATAACCCGGCTCGTTGGAGAGGATCATGCCCGCCTGAAGCGGCTCGTCGCCGCCGCCAAAGGTGGCGATACGCTGCGGCCCTTCATGCACCGACAGGAAGCTGCCGACGCCATGGCCGGTGCCATGGGCATAATCCAGCCCCTCTGCCCAGAGATATTGGCGCGCCAATATGTCGAGCTGACCGCCGCGCGTCCCCACGGGGAAAGTTGCGCGGGCGAGGGCCACATGCCCTTTCAGAACCAGCGTGAAGCGATGGCGCATTTCGTCGGTCGGCGTGCCGATGGCGAGGGTGCGGGTGACGTCGGTCGTGCCGTCGCGATACTGGCCGCCCGAATCGACCAGATAGAGGCTGCCGGTTTCGATCGCGCGGTTGGTCTGTTCCTCGACCCGGTAATGGACGACGGCGCCGTTCGGCCCCGCGCCGCTGATCGTGTCGAAGGACAGATCCTCCAGCAGGCCGGTATCTCGACGGAAGGCCTCCAGCCGGTCGGATGCCGACAATTCACTCTGGCCGCCCTTGGGTGCTTCGACCGATATCCAGTGGAGAAAGCGGGAGAGGGCGGCGCCGTCGCGGTGCTGCGCGGCCTTATGCCCCGCGATTTCGGTTTCATTCTTGATCGCCTTGGGCAGGACGACCGGGTCGCGCAGGGCTAGTATCTGAGCGCCGCCATTGTCCAGCGCCTCGAATATGGCGCTGACGGCGCGTTCGGGGTCGGCGACGACCGTCTTGCCGGTGAAATTGGCAAGAGCGGTGGCGAAATCGGCGCGGTCATGGACGCGAACGGCATTGCCCAGATGCTGGGCGACGGCTTCGTCCATCTTTTCGGGCGCGACATAGATGTCGGCGGTCGCGTCGGCATGGACGATGGCATAGGCAAGCGCGACGGGCGTGCGCTCCACATCCTTGCCGCGAATGTTGAAGGCCCAGGCAATCGAATCGAGAGCGGACAGCACCGCCGCGTCTGCCTTTTTCGAGGTCAGCCAGTCGGCGATGGCGGCGCGCTTGTCAGCGGCATTGCGGCCGGCGAAACGATCATCATGCACGACCAGCTTGGCGTCGCTGGGCGCCGGACGATCGGGCCAGACACGATCGATGGGGTTGGTGTCGACGGCGATCAGTTCCGCGCCACGCTCCGCCAGCGCTTCGCTCGCCTGCGCCACCCAGGCGCGGGTGTGCAGCCAGGGATCATAGCCGATACGGCCGCCCTGCGGCGCGTGATTGCCCAGCCACGCGGCGACGGACGTCTGCGGTACGCCCTGATATTGCCAGTGGTTGCCGTCCACCTGCTCCCGCACCTGAAGCGTGTAGCGGCCATCGACGAAGATCGCGGCTTCCTCCGGCAGGACGACGGCGCTGCCGGCCGAACCCTGAAAACCGGTGAGCCAGGCCAGCCGCTGCGCATAGGCGCCGACATATTCGCTCATATGCTCATCGGTCAGCGGAACAACGAAGCCGTCCAGTTTCTGGCGCACCAATTGTTCGCGCAGAGCCTTCAGGCGATCTTCATAACTGGACATCGAACTTTCCTTGGATCATTTGGCGGTGCATCATTCCAACCTCTTGCACCGGCCGTAAAGCCGACAACATAGAGGGGGAGGGGCGCTTATGCCAGCGCCTCGCCCCGTCTGAACCATGGATACTTAATGACCGATCAAAGCCTGCCCCCCGTCGCCGCCCGCCGCCCGCACAGCATCAGCCATCATGGCCACAGCATCGCGGACGATTATGCCTGGCTGCGCGATCCGGGCTATCCCGAGGTCAAGGATCGGGACGTGCTGGATTATCTGGAGGCGGAGACGGCCTTTTTCGAAAGTGCGATGGCGCCGCACAAGGCGCGGATCGACGCCCTGTTCGCCGAAATGAAGGGACGGATCAAGGAAGACGACCAGTCGGTGCCGCAGAAGGATGGCGACTATATCTACTGGCGCGCCTTCGAAATCGGGGCGCAATATCGCAAATGGTATCGCAAGCCCGTGGCCGGGGGTGAGGACCAGCTGATCCTCGACGAACCCGCGCTGGCGCAGGGGCATGACTATTTCCGGCTGGGCGCCATGTCGGTCAGCCCGGATGGCCGTTACCTCGCCTATGCGATCGACACCAACGGGTCGGAACGGTTCGAGGCGCGGATCAAGGATCTGATCAGTGGCGAGATATTGCCAGATGTCATTCCCGACACGCTGTCGTCGCTGGTGTGGACCAGTGACAGCAAGGGGCTGCTCTATGGCCTGGCCAATGAAAACTGGCGGACGGACAATGCGCGGCTCCACCGGCTGGGGCAGAGTGTCGAGAGCGATGTCGAGCTGTTCCATGAGGATGATGAGGGGTTCCGCGTATCGGTGGGCCTGACCTCCTCGGAAAAATGGATCGTCATTTCGACCGGTGACCATGTGACGAGCGAAGCCTGGCTGGTGCCGGCCGACAATCCGACCGCGACGCCGCTGCTGGTTGCGGCGCGTCAGGACGGGCGCGAATATGAGGTCGACGAGCATGACGGCACGCTCTACATCCGTACCAACGACACCCATCCCAATTTCCGGCTGGTCACGGCATCGCTGGAGGCGCCGGGCGACTGGACGGAAGTGATTGCGCCGGATGCTCATTTTTATCTGACCGATTTCACCCTGTTCAAGGGATTCTATGTCACCGAAGGGCGTCAGGACGGGCTGGATCAGATCGAACTGCGCGACTATGCGACCCACGCGGCCAAGCGCATCGCCTTCCCCGAGGCGAGCTATTCCGCGTCGCTCGACGAAAATCCCGAATATGACGTGACGAAGCTGCGCATCGGCTATGAATCGATGGTCACGCCCGACACTATCTATGATTATCATCTCGATACGGGTGAGCTGGAGGTGCTGAAGCACCAGATCATCCCGTCGGGCTATGATGCGGACCGTTATGCGACCGAGCGGCTGATGATCGCGGCGCGGGACGGCACGCAGATTCCGGTGTCGATCGTGTATCCCAAGGATCTGCCCCGCGATGGCAGCGCACCGCTGCATCTTTATGGCTATGGCGCCTATGGGCTGGCGATGGAGCCGGGTTTTTCCACCAGTCGTCTGTCGCTGCTGGACCGGGGCATCGCCTTTGCGCTGGCGCATATTCGCGGCGGCGACGATCTGGGCCAGCAATGGTATCTGGATGGCAAGCTGGACAAGCGGACCAATACTTTCACCGACTTCGTCGATGTGGCGAAGGGGCTGATCGACCTTGGCTATACGTCGGCGGGGCGGATCGGCATTTCGGGTGGATCGGCCGGTGGCGAGCTGATGGGCGCGGTGATCAATAGCGACCCCGAATTGTGGGGCGCGGTGGTGGCGCATGTGCCGTTCGTCGATGTCCTCAACACCATGCTGGACGAAACGCTGCCGCTGACGCCGGGCGAATGGCCCGAATGGGGCAACCCGATTGAGGACAAGGCGGCGTTTGAGACGATCCTGTCCTATTGCCCGTACAATAACGTCAAAGCACAGGCCTATCCGCCGATGATGGTGACGGCGGGCCTCAACGATCCGCGCGTCACCTATTGGGAGCCGGCCAAGTGGGTCGCGCGGCTGCGGGCGACGCGCACCGACGATGCGCTGCTGATCCTGAAGACCAATATGGGTGCGGGCCATGGCGGCAAGTCGGGGCGTTTTGAAAGCCTGCATGAAACCGCCGAGGAATTTGCGTTCCTGCTGTGGCAACTGGGCGTGGAGGATTGATGGCGTCGAGCTTCACCAAGGAGATCATGGCCCGGCCCGAACATATCGATGAGCTGGGCCATGTGAACAATGCCGTCTGGGTCCAGTGGATGGAGCAGGTATCGGTGGAGCATTGGCGGCAGGATGCCGACCCCGCCCATGTCGAGGCCTATATCTGGGTCGTGACGCGGCATGAGGTGGATTATCGCGGCAATGTGACGGAGGGGGAGGCGGTGACGGCGCGCACCTGGATCCCCGAACCGCCGCGGGGCGCCCGGTTCGACCGCCTTATCGAGTTCACCGGACCGGACGGAAAGGTGAAGGTGGCGGCCAAATCGACATGGGCGATCATCGACAAGGCGACGGGGCGGATATTGCGCGTGCCGGCGGAAGTCGCGGCGAATTTCGTCGATTAACCGGACTATCCGAGGGCGGGATCAATGCCCCAGCATAATGTCAGCGACAGCGCCTGACGGACCGATCAGTCGGCCATCCCAGCGCAGGATGACATGCCCCTTTGGCGATACTATTTCCATGACGTGATAAGGCGCGCCGATGCCCGGCTCGCCGGTTCGCCGGACCTTGCCCGAATAGAGGGCAGGGTTGCGGATCAGGGCGTCGAGCGCCTTTGCGTCGTTGGCCTTGAGCAGTTTGTCGCGATTATATTCCATTTTCGGTTCGATCGACAGCAGCCCGCCGGGGCCGTTTTCGGACACCTGACTCCAGTGCCAGACGTTGGCGTCATCCTTCCATGCAATGGTGCTGCCCTCGGCGCGTGTGTGATGGACGGCGACGCTGTCGATATAGATGGTGGCGACGCCCTGAGGGTGCGGAATATTGTAGCGGTCCCTCAGGGTCAGGTTGCGGCTGCTTTCAGGCGCGGTGGGCGCAGAGGGCGGAGCCACCGTGGCGCAGGCCGAAAGAAGGGCGCCAAGGCCGATCACGGCCATGATTCTCGCAACGCTCATCGTTCCCCTGCCTCCACCATATTCTCGATCGCCGGGCGCGGTTCTTCCTGTCGTTCGGCGGCCTGACGCGCCCACATGGTGGCGTAGAGGCCGTCGGCGCGGACCAGATCGCCATGCTTGCCGCGTTCGACGATCCGCCCCTGATCCAGCACGATGATTTCGTCCGCATCGACCACGGTCGACAGGCGATGGGCGACGGTCAGCGTGGTGCGCTGGCGCGAAATGTCGCGCAGCACCGTCTGAATCTCCGTTTCGGTGCGGCTGTCGAGCGCGCTGGTCGCTTCGTCCAGCACCAGCACCGGCGGGTCTTTCAGCAGGGTGCGGGCGATGGCGACGCGCTGTTTCTCGCCGCCCGACAATTTGAGGCCGCGTTCGCCCACGCGCGTGTCGTAACCCTGTAGCAGGGCCATGATGAAATCGTGGATCGATGCCGCCTTTGCCGCTGCCTCAATCTCTGCCTGCGTGGCGTCGGCGCGGCCATAGCCGATATTATAGCCGACCGTATCGTTAAAGAGGACCATGTCCTGCGGCACGATGCCGATGGCGGCGCGCAGCGACCCCTGCGTCACGCTGGCAATATCCTGCCCGTCGATGGTCACTTGCCCGCCCTGAATATCGTAGAAGCGGAAGAGGATGCGCGCGATGGTCGATTTGCCCGCGCCCGACGGCCCGACGATGGCCAGTGTCTTGCCAGCCGGGACGGTGAAGCTGACCCCGTGTAGGATTTCGCGTTCCGGGTCATAGCCGAAACGCACGGCATCGAAGCGGACTTCGCCGCCGGTCACGGCCAAGGCCGGGGCGTTGGGGCTGTCGGCGACCTCAGCCTGCGTATCGATGAGCTTATACATCGCCTCCATGTCGATCAGCCCCTGACGAATGGTGCGATAGACCATGCCGAGCAGGTCGAGCGGGCGGAAAAGCTGGCTGAGCAAGGTGTTCACCAGCACCACGTCGCCAGTGCTGAACTGGCCCCGGCTCCATCCCCACACGCTGTACGCCATGGCCCCCGCCATCATCAGGTTGGTGATGAGTGACTGGCCGATATTGAGCCAGGCGAGGCTGTTTTCCGACTTTACCGCCGCCCTGGCATAGCGGCGCATGGCGCTGGCATAGCGATCCGCCTCCCGCTGTTCGGCGCCGAAATATTTGACCGTCTCGAAATTCAGCAGGCTGTCGACGGCATGGGCTACGGCATTGGTGTCCATGTCCACCATGTCGCGGCGAAGCTGGTTGCGCCATTCGGTGATGGTGCGGGTGAACCAGATATAGGCGACCACCATGGCGAGCGTCGCGGCGACCATGCCGGGACCGAATTTGACGAGGAAGATGGCGCAGACCGCGACCAGTTCGATGATGGTGGGCGCGATGTTGAACAGCAGGAAATAGAGCATCGTGTCGATGCTCTTGGTGCCGCGTTCCACGATCTTGGTCACGGCCCCGGTGCGGCGGTCGAGGTGAAAGCGCAGCGACAGGCGGTGGAGATGGACGAAGACGTCATCGGCAAGGCGCCGGCCCGCTTCCTGACCCACCTTTTCGAAAATGGCGTTGCGCAGATTGTCGAACAGCACCCCGCCAAAGCGCGCCCCGGCATAGGAGACGACCAGCGCGATGGCGAGGCCGACGGCTGGCTCCATGCCCGGCGCCATCCGATCGACCGCGCCCTTATAGGCGAAGGGCATGACGAGGGTGATCGCCTTGGCCAGCAGCACCAGCAGCAGGGCGATGACGACGCGGCGGCGCAGCGCCGGCGCATCCGCCGGCCACAAATAGGGAAAGAACCGTCGGAAGGTGGCCCAGACGGGCGGCAGCGGTGTGGTATCGGGTGTGGCGGGGGGCATGGACCGCATGTAGGACCGGAACAGGCTTTGATCCAGTGTGTTGCCCGATAGTGTCTCCGGCGATGTCCGGTGAACGGCGTTGGCTTGGTTGCTGCCTGCTGTCCGGGCGGTGGGGATCGATGGCCGTCTGAACAGGAGCGGCGGAAGGCGGCTGGCGAAGTTTACACGAATGGCCTGTTTTCGGCGGGGGGATGAGCCTGTATCATCCCACAGGATAGAGCAAGGATGCGCGATGTAGGACAGAGGCGGCGCTATATCAGCGCGGTCGAGGTGCGTTCAGCTTGCGCCATGCTGACAGAACCAGTCGGCCAGTTCTTCTTCCGACAGGGTGCCGGCGGCGAAATCCAGCATGGTGCGGGTCGCATCCGTCGCATCGAAGCGAATGGCGACATGATTGAGCATCAGAAAGAGGCGGGCGAGTACCCAGCCGCTTCGTTTGTTACCATCAACAAAAGGATGGTTGCGCACCACATCGAAAGCATAGGTTGCGGCCAGAGCGTGGAGATCATCCTGCCCGTAAGTCCATTGATTGACCGGCCGGGCCAGCGCCGATTCCAGCATGCCAATATCGCGAATGCCGGTACCGCCGCCATGTTCGGCCAGTTGCCGGTCATGGATGGCGAGCGCGACGTCCTTCTCGATCCAGATGGGTTCCTGACGCATATCGCCCGGCGTGGTCATGCATACTTACTTTGCAAGCACGCGCAATATGTCGCGATCTTCCCGCATAATCTGTTCGGCCAATGCCATCTTCGCCTCGAAATCAGGATTGGCTGTGGTGATGCGAACGCCATCCGGCGCTTCGGTTACGTAGAGGGTGTCACCGGGGCCGACGCGAAGTTGCGCCAGCAACTCCTTGGGCAGGATGACTCCGGCGCTGTTGCCGATCTTCGTGATTTTCAGCGGCATGTTCATACGGGGGTTATAACATGGCTTATAATGTCCAGCAATCTGTCTGCCAGCATGTTATTTAGGCGAAATTTGGGCGCGACCAGTCTTACGAAAGGTCGCGCCCGTCAGAGATCGCGGTCCAGCCGCAACGTGCCGTCCTTATAGGCGGGCTGTTTCTCAATAGCATGCCAAGTCATTTCGAGCAAATAAGGACGGCACGGGGGTTTTTACTTCCATGCAGCCAAATTTGTTGCTATATCGAAACTAGGGAGGCGGCCGCGTGCCAGCGGACGTCCCCCTAGAGAAGCAGGCAATGCCTGTTCCGTGCTCTGGTGAGAGCGGGACTGGCTTACGGTGTTCTCGATGAATTTTCAACCCGGTGCGCCGCCCTGCCGCCGGGTAGGAGAACCGTTGTGACAAATACCGCTCAAATCCAGTGTATCAACAAATCCAACCGTTCCAGCGCCCATGACCGCATTACCCATGTTGGCGGCGGCCATCCTAGTCGTTGGAAGTTGACGCAGACGGAAGCCATTGCGGCGATCGAGTCTAAGACCTGGCAATTTTATGTTAGCGTCAATGGCAGCACGGCGTGGGTGATCGTTGGAACGTCGGCAGCAGGCAACAAGTATCTGAAGACGCAGAATGATGGCGAACAACCGAATAATCTGCTGAGCCTGCCAGAATGTCCATGATATCCATATAACCGAGTGCCGGCCAGCAGGATTAACTGCCGGCCGGCCTCTTTACTCAATCATGCTCCCGGCCGCCGGCGCCCATATAGAGTTCGCTGCCGGTTTCCTTGAAGAGTTTGCTTATTTCTTCCATGCCTTTCAGGGCTGCGGCCTTGCTGGCTTCTGCGACTTGCGCGCCGGTAAGGCCTGCCTCCAGAAAGCCGTCGGCGGGTTGATTTTTCTTGGCCGCGAAATCCCTGACTTCCTGCGTGATCTTCATGGAGCAGAATTTGGGGCCGCACATGGAGCAGAAATGGGCCGACTTGGCGCCTTCGGCGGGCAGGGTCTGGTCATGATATTGCTCCGCCGTGTCGGGATCGAGCGACAGGTTGAACTGGTCGCGCCAGCGAAATTCGAAGCGGGCGCGGGACAGGGCGTCGTCGCGAACCTGCGCGGCGGGGTGGCCCTTGGCGAGGTCGGCGGCGTGGGCGGCGAGTTTATACGTCACCACGCCGACTTTCACATCGTCGCGGTCGGGCAGGCCCAGATGCTCCTTGGGCGTGACGTAGCAGAGCATCGCCGTGCCATACCAGCCGATCTGCGCCGCGCCGATGCCGCTGGTGATATGGTCATAGCCCGGCGCAATGTCGGTGGTGAGCGGCCCGAGCGTATAGAAGGGCGCTTCGCCGCAGACCTGGAGCTGCTTTTCCATATTCTCCTTGATCTTGTGCATGGGCACATGGCCCGGCCCTTCGATCATCACCTGCACATCCTGTTTCCAGGCGCGGTGGGTCAGTTCGCCCAGCGTGTAGAGTTCGGAAAATTGCGCTTCGTCATTGGCGTCGGCGATGGAGCCGGGGCGCAGGCCGTCGCCCAGCGAATAGGCGATGTCATAGGCCTTCATGATCTCCGTAATCTCATCGAAATGCTCGTAGAGGAAGCTCTCACGATGATGGGCGAGGCACCATTTCGCCATGATGGAGCCGCCGCGCGAGACGATGCCGGTGACGCGCTTTGCCGCCATCGGGATATAGGCGAGGCGGACGCCGGCATGGATGGTGAAATAATCGACGCCCTGTTCGGCCTGTTCGATGAGGGTATCGCGGAAAATATCCCAGTTGAGGTCTTCGGCGATGCCACCGACCTTTTCGAGCGCCTGATAGATGGGGACGGTGCCGATCGGCACCGGCGAGTTGCGGAGTATCCATTCGCGCGTGTCGTGGATGTTGCGGCCGGTCGACAGGTCCATCACCGTGTCGGCGCCCCAGCGGATCGACCAGACCAGCTTGTCGACTTCGGCCGCGACGTCGGATGCGACCGCGCTGTTGCCGATATTGGCGTTGATCTTCACCAGGAAATTGCGGCCGATCGCCATAGGCTCGGATTCCGGGTGGTTGATGTTGGACGGGATGATGGCGCGGCCACGGGCCACTTCGTCGCGGACGAATTCGGGGGTCACATAATCGGGGATGGAGGCGCCCCAGCTTTCGCCGTCACGGACATATTCTTTCAGGCGGGCGCGGCCAAGATTTTCGCGCTCCGCGACATATTCCATTTCCGGCGTGATGATGCCGCGCCGGGCATAGTGCATCTGCGACACATTGCCGCCGGGCTTTGCTCGGAGCGGGCGTTGCACGACGTTGGGAAAAGGTTCGACGCCGCCGCTGCGATCCGGGCCTTTGAGGCCGTTATCTTCCGGCTTGATGGCGCGGGCGTCATAGGATTCGACATCGCCGCGGCCCAGAATCCAGTCGCGGCGGAGCGTGGGCAGGCCCGCCATGATGTCGATATGCGCCTGAGGATCGGTATAGGGACCGGACGTGTCATAGATGCGGACGGGCGGTTCGCCGCTGCCCGGCTCCAGGTGGATTTCGCGCATCGCGACATTAAGGGGGCCGACATGGATCTTCCTCGATCCACGGATGGGGCCAGTAGTAACGTTCATTGTGGCCTGCCGGCCGGTGAAGCCTGCGGCCTCGGGCATCTCTGTACGGGCGGGGACGTCTGCCATTTATTCTCTCCTTCAGGGCGAAAAGAGAGTGCGGGCGGTGTCATGGCGAGACGGCACGGCGCGCTTCCCTCCCTACGCCAGTGTCAACTGGATCAGGTTCAGCGGGTCGCGACCACAAAGTCGCCTCTCAACCGTCTGCGGACGGTCCCCCGGGGATGGTGGACAGGGTAGGCACGAATCGGCACAAGGTCCAGCGCCTTATGTTCGAACATGATCCCCCCGACCTCACCACCAAAGCCGGCCGCAAGGCGTGGCGGCATGAATTGCGCATGGTCGCGGTACGGCCGCGCCGGTGGGGATTGTGGCTGCTGACGCTTGGCTTCCTGCTGCTGCTCAGCCCGTCGGCTTTTGGCGTGCATGCGATTTTCGGCTTTTCTCCCAGCCTGTTGGGGATCGTGCTGATGATCGGGGCGTTGCCTTTGCTGATCGCGGGCGCGCTGCTGCGCCGACGCTATATCCGGGGGCGTCTGATGACGGTGCGGGGGGAATGACGATGAAAAGGATGATGACTTTGGTATCCGCAGCCCTGTTGACCGGCGCCGGTGCGCCCACGCCCGATGCGCCCCATGACGACCCCTATGTCTGGCTGGAAGACTGGACCGGGCCGCGCGTGATGGAGTGGGTGGAGGCCGAGAATAAGGCGACCACCGCCGCGTTTCAGGGCGATCCGCGCTTTCAGGGCTATTATGCCGATGCGCTGGCGATCGCGTCGGCCAAGGACCGGATCGCCATGCCCATGCAGATCGATGGGCGCATCTATAATTTCTGGCGCGATGCCGACCATCCGCAGGGCGTGCTGCGCTGGACCAGCGAGGCGGGCTATGCGACCGCGACGCCGCAATGGACGGTCGTGCTGGACCTCGATGCCCTGTCGAAGGCGGAGGGGCATAAATGGGTGTGGAAGGGCGCGACCCTGCTGGACCCGGAGGAGAAACGCGCGCTCATCAACCTGTCCGATGGCGGTGAGGATGCGGTGAGGCTGCGCGAGTTCGACCTGTCCACCGGGCATTTCGTCAAGGGCGGTTTCGACGTGCCGACCGCCAAGCAGCGGGTCGCCTGGCTGGACGCGGATACGCTGTTGCTGGCGCGAGACTGGGGCGAGGGGACGATGACCAAATCGGGCTATCCCTTCGTCGTGAAGGCGCTGAAGCGCGGGGAGCCTTTGTCGGCAGCGCGCGACATCTATCGCGGGGCGGCGAGCGACCAGTTGCCGACCAGCCCCTTCATCCTGTCGGATGGGGCGGGAAACCGTGCTGCCTTCCTCAATCGGGGCGTGACCTTCTTTGGCTATGAAACCTATCTGGTCGGCGCGCAGGGGGCGGTGAAGCTGCCTCTGCCGGCCAAGAGCAATTTGGTCGGCATGGTCGATGGACAGGTGCTGGTACAGACCAGTCAGGCATGGACCAGCGGCGGCGTGAGCGTGCCGACCGGGGCGCTGGCGGCGGTGCCGCTTAAGGCGTTGCAGTCGGGCGAGGAACTGGTGCCGCAAATCCTGTTCGCGCCGACGCCGCGCCAGTCCATCGACGGCGTGGCCGCGACGAAGGGGCATGTGATCCTCGCCTATAATGACAATGTGCGCGGGCGGGCGATGGTGCTGACGCCCAATGCAGCGGGCGCTGCCAAGGGATGGACTTCGACGCCGGTCGCGCTGCCCGACAATGCCACCATATCGATCGCCAGCGCGAGCGAGCATGGCGATGCCGCCTATCTGTCGGTCGCCGGTTTTCTGGCGCCCACGACATTGTGGAGCATCGATGCCGCCAAGCCCGAACCAGTGCAGGTCAAGGCGATGCCCGCCCGTTTCGATGCGAAGGGTCTGGTGGTCGAACAATATGAGGCCGCGTCGAGCGACGGGACCAAGATTCCCTATTTCATCGTCCATCGCGGCGACATCGCAAAGGACGGTTCGACCCCGACGATCATGACCGCCTATGGCGGGTTCGAGATCCCGATGACGCCCAGCTATGCCGCGATCACGGGCAAGCTGTGGCTGGAGCGGGGCAACAGCTTCGTCGTCGCCAATATCCGTGGCGGGGGTGAGTTCGGCCCGGCCTGGCATGAGGCGGGGCTGAAGACCAAACGCCAGATCATCTATGATGATTTCGCGGCGGTGGCGCAGGACATATTCGCGCGCAAATTATCCAGTCCGAAAAAATTCGGCATCTATGGCGGGTCCAATGGTGGCCTGTTGATGGGGGTGGAGTTCAACCAGCATCCCGATCTGTGGAATGCCGTCACCATTCAGGTGCCGTTGCTGGACATGATCCGGTACGAACAGATTGCGGCCGGTGCATCCTGGGTCGATGAATATGGCAGCGTGTCGGTGCCACAGGAAAAGGCGTTCCTCCAAAAAATCTCACCCTATGCCAATATCCGCAAGGGGGTGGCCTATCCCACGCCCTATATCTGGACCACGACCAAGGATGACCGGGTCGGACCGCAACATGCCCGCAAATTCGCCGCGCGGCTGAAGGAATATGGCATTCCCTATCATTTCTACGAAGATACGGCCGGGGGCCATTCGGGCGACGCCGACATTGCGCAGGGCGCACGGTTACAGGCGATGCAGATGGTCTATTTCAGCCAGCGGCTGGAAAGCCCGCCCGCGCGATAGGATGATGGACGTGGCAGCGACGGGCGGGCTGCATCCTCCGTCCGCAAAGGACGGCGGGAGGCGAGACCGCCCCTGTCTCGGGGGCGCTGCTGCATGGGGGGGGGGGGCTTTTTGATAATTTCCCATTCAAGCAATAGAATAATAAATAGCGATTGGGCTGGAGGACGACGGCCCAATCGCCATAGTCCATCGGATAAGGTTGTCAGCATCGCCGCCCTATCTATCCCCTGCCTCCCCGAGACTGATCAGTCAGTCGGACGGTCATAATCTTCGAGCGATAGAATGACATCGCCTCCAAAATTGCCGAATCGCGATTATATCGTGCATATCCGTTTGCTACCGGAACCTGATCTGCCACTTTTTGGGACGATCCGCGAAATATTAAGCAAGACTCCATCCCGCATCCTGTTCTAGGCCCGCCGCAATCGTGACGGGCATGTGCTGACGGCGATGACGCAGGCGGAGCGAAGTCCGTTCAGCATGGACGTGATGAGGAAGGGGCGACGGATTAACTGGCCTGTCACACGCTTATAATACGTTATGTTGCCTCACTTATGCGGCGATGCGGTAAAGACGGGTGAGATTTTATTGCGTATGCAGCAATCGCTTATCATTTTTCATGCTTAACAGCTATTTGCTTCTGCTACACTTGCTCTATGCCATGCGAATAGACGCAAGCATGTTCAGAAGGAACGGATTGCAAAAGGCGGCCGGGTGACGGCACCGCGATAATGGATGGTGGAACGGGCAGGACGATTGTAGATGCAACTCGATACCGCTTTGCAGTTTCATTCCGCGTCCATGCGACGACGGAAAATCAACGCCAGCCGTCTGCGCGTTCGTCTCTTTGCTTTCCTGATTCTGGCTGATCAGCTCTGCATCCTGCTGGGCTTTGGCGTGGGCGAGTTGATCCGCAGCGGTCCGGTCAGTTCCTTCAACCTCATCTATCTGGCGGCGCCGCTCTATTTCACGCTTTCGATGATGTGCAACGGCTATTCCCGGCCGGTGCTGCAACGTGCGGAACATAGTATCGGCCGGGCGTTGCTGTCGATTTCCGTTACAAGCGCTGCAACGCTGGCTGCGGTATTCCTGTTGAGGGCGAGCGAAGACGTGTCGCGCCTTAACCTGATCGCCAGCTTCGTGATGTCGGCCGTGGCGCTGATCGCGATGCGCCGGATTTTCGCCATCGCGGTCCGGGAGTTTTTCGGTTCGGTCGAATCGGTGCTGGTGATTCTGGACGATCCCGCCGCCGCCATCAATGTGGAGGCCGGGCACGACCTGCTGGATGCCAAGGCGCAAGGATTGCAGGCCGATGTCGGCGATCCCAACAAGATGCACAATATCGGCATGGTGCTGGTCAATTACGATCGGGTGGTGGTGCATTGCGAAAATTCACGCCGCGCGGACTGGGCGCTGGTGCTGAAGGGCGGTAACGTCAAGGGTGAGATCGTGCAGCCCAGCCTGCGGACGCTGGGTGCGGTGGGCATCAGCCAGTTCGGCGATCATAACACGCTCGTCATCGCCAAGGGGCCGCTCAGCCTGCCCTCGCGCATTCAAAAGCGGATTTTCGATCTGGCCTTCACCCTGCCGGTGATATTGGCGGCGTTGCCGGCGCTGGCGCTGATCGCGCTGGCGATCAAGCTCGACAGCCCCGGCCCGATCCTGTTCAAGCAGAAGCGGATCGGCCGCAGCAACCGCCTGTTCGACATCTACAAGTTCCGCAGCATGCGCGTGGAGCAGCTGGACCATGGCGGCAGCCGGTCGGCGTCGCGCGACGATGACCGCATCACCCGCGTGGGCAAGATCATCCGCCGCACCAGCATGGATGAGTTGCCGCAACTGTTCAACGTGCTGCTGGGTGATATGAGCCTTGTCGGGCCGCGCCCCCATGCGCTGGGGTCGCTGGCGGGCAATCAGCTATTCTGGGACGTGAGCCGCGAATATTGGTGCCGCCATGCGTTGAAGCCGGGCATTACCGGGCTGGCGCAGGTACGTGGTTTCCGTGGCGCGACGCACCAGATGAGTGACCTTCAGAACCGGCTGGAAGCGGATCTGGAATATGTGTCGGGGTGGACGCTGCTGCGCGACCTGCATATCCTGGTTTCGACCTTCAAGGTGCTGCTGCACAAGAACGCCTATTGATCCGTCGATCCATCATGATCGGATAAAGCGTTCAGTGTCAGCGGAAGGATTTGCGTGACGCGGGGCGTCGGCGATCCGATATTCCATCCCATGAACAGGATCGAAAAAGCTATCGCGGTGCCGGTGCGCCATATCGTACACCCAGTGCAGATGACGGTAGGCCTTGCCATCATGGCGGCGGGCGTCGCGCTGCTGGTGGCGCAGGTCGTGCCGCCTTATTGACCCGGCAGCTTCAAATCGGAAGCACAATGAAAAACGGCCCTCGCGTCGATGGGACGCGAGGGCCGTTTTAGCCAATCATATGCCGTGTATCAGCGCGCCAGTTCTTCGGTAGCGAAGGCGCGGATATGGTCGCGCAGATCGTCGCGCTCCAGCGAGAGAGCGAGATTGGCCTCGATATAGCCAGCCTTCGACCCGCAGTCGAAACGGCGACCGTCAAAGGTGACGCCGTGGAAAGGCTGTGTGCCGATCATCGCGGCCATCGCGTCGGTGAGCTGGATTTCGCCGCCGGCGCCCTTTTCCTGCGTAGCGAGAATCTTCATCACTTCAGGTTGCAGGATGTAGCGGCCCGGCAGGATGAGGTTGGACGGGGCGGTGCCGAGCTTGGGCTTTTCGACCAGACCCTTCACCTCTGTCAGGGCGCCGTCGCGGGCGCCCGGATCGATCACGCCATAGCTGGGCGTCTGGTCCATCGGGATTTCCAGCGCGCAGACGAGGTTGCCGCCAACCTTGTCATAGGCATCGACCATCTGCTTCATGCAGCCATGCCCCGGCGCGCCCTTCATGAATTCGTCGGGCAGCAGGATGGCAAAGGGTTCGTCGCCCACAATGTCGCGCGCGCACCAGATGGCATGGCCCAGGCCAAGCGATTCCTGCTGACGCAGGAAGACGGCGTTGCCCGGATCAAGGCGGGTGCCTTCCAGCGCGGACATATCCTTGCCACGTTCGCGTTGCAGCGTTTCGCATTCGAACGCCATGTCGAAATAATCCTCGATCGCGCCCTTGCCGCGGCCGGTGACGAAGATGAACTGTTCGATGCCGGCTTCGCGTGCTTCGTCGACCGCATATTGGATCAGGGGGCGATCGACGACCGGCAGCAATTCCTTGGGCACCGACTTGGTCGCCGGCAGGAAGCGCGTGCCAAGACCCGCCACCGGGAAGACGGCTTTACGAATCGGTTTGTTCAATGTGAAATCCCTCTAAAAACCCTTGCGCCCCATCGCGGCGCAGATTTGCTGCGCCGCCGAAAAAGGTCAAGTACGGCATCGTTGTCAGTACCCAGATCGAGACGCATATAGCAGCTTTATGTGACGATTTGATCCTTTGCATTCAATCGGGACGTGGGAAGATGCGCCATTTGTAGGACGAAACGGGATTTGATTGTGCAAATGCGGAAGCACGCGGCGATACGATCCTAGGAAAGAGCCGCGTTGACTATACGAACCTGCATATATTCCTCCAGCCCTGCCAGCCCCTGATGCCGGCCGATGCCCGACTGACGCGCGCCGCCGATCGGCACGTCGAAGGGCAGGTCGAAAATGCGATTTACCCAGACGAGGCCGCTGTCGATCCGTCCGGCCATGGCGAGGCCGCGTGCCGGGTCGGCGCTCCAGACCGAGGCGGCGAGGCCGTAGATGCTGTCATTGACGCGCTCGACGGCATCCTCTTCGTCATCATAGGCGAGGATGGGCAGGATAGGGCCGAATTGCTCCTGCGTCACCAGCGGCGCATCGTCAGGCAAGTCGCGCACGATGGTCGGCGCGATGAAATAGCCGGGGCGGTCGATCGGGGCGCCGCCATGGACGATGCGGCCGCGCGTCCGACTGTCGGCGAGCAGGGCTGTAAGGCGGGCATGCTGTGCCGCATTCTGGACCGGACCCATAGTGGTCGCGGGATCGAGGCCATCGCCCGGCACCAGTTGCCCGGCCAGTGCGCTCAGCGCGTCGCATAGTCGCTCGACCTTCGCGCGCGGGGCGTAGATGCGCTTGATGCCAAGGCATATCTGACCGGCGTTGGACATGGCGCCAGCAAACAGGTCGGGCGCGATCGCATCTATGTCGGCATCGTCGAGCAACAGCGCGGCGTCATTGCCGCCCAGTTCCAGCGTGATGCGCTTCACCGTACCCGCAGCAGACGCCATGACCGCCCGGCCAGTGGCGGTCGATCCGGTGAAGCTGATATGCGCGATGCCGGGATGGGCGGTCAGCATCGATCCGACCGTGCCGTCATCGCCCAGCGTCTGGACGACGCCGGGGGGGAAGAGCGGGGCAACCAGCGCGCCCAGCATCAGGGTGGTAAGCGGCGTGGTGGGCGCAGGCTTGGCGATGACGCAATTGCCGGCCATCAGCGCCGGGGCGAGCTTGAGCGCGAGCAGGAGAAGTGGATAATTCCACGGCACGATCGCGGCGACGATGCCCAACGGATAGCGTTGCTCGATCACCTGCTCGGCGGCGCTGTCCCGGAACAGATGTGGTTCGCTGCGCAGATCGGCGTAATAGCGGATGGCGGCGATCGCGCCCTCCAGTTCCCCGTGCGCTTCCGCGAGAGGCTTGCCCTGTTCGCGGGTCAGCAGCCGGGCGAAGGCATCGGCCTGTTGTTCCATTGCGGTGGCGAGCGCGTGGAGGCAGGCGGAACGATCATCGACAGGCAGATCGCGCCAGCCGGGAAAGGCACGGCGGGCGGCGGCAACGGCTGCATCCACCTGCGCATGGTCGGCGCAGGGACTGTCGGTCAACAGGGTAGCGTCTGCCGGGTTGACGATGTCCAGACGCCGGGCGCCATCGACCATGCGGCCGTCGATCAGAAGATGAAACTGCATCGCGCCGGTCTAGCCTATCGCAGGCCGAGGCGGGAGCCGCTTTTGCGCAGGCGATCGGTCTTGCAGCGCGCCGGCCAGATCGCGATGCCAGATGGGATCGGACTGCTCCGCCATCCATGCGGCGGTCTTTTGCAGGATGGCGGGGGTGGGGGGGCATGCCCCCCATGATCTGATTGCCCGATCCGCCGATAGGCCTCGACCGGGGTTTTTCTGGCCAGGCCCGAGTGCGGACGCTGGGTGTTGTAATAGGTGATCCAGCGGCCAAGGCCAGCTTTCAACTCCGAGCCGGTCCCGAAGGCGTGGAGATAAACGCATTCGTACTTCAGGGATCGCCAAAGGCGTTCGATGAAGACATTGTCCATCCACCGGCCCCGCCCGTCCATGCTGATGCGAACCTCGGCCTCGCGCAGCACAGTGGTGAAGGCCTGCGACGTGACCTGGCTATTTTGGTCGGTGTTGAAGATCTCGGGCTTGCCGTAGCGAGCCAGCGCCTCCTCCAGCGCCGCGATGCAGAACCCTGCATCCATCGTATTCGATAGCCGCCACGCCAGCACCTTCCGGGTTGCCCAGTCCATGATCGCAACCAGGTACAGGAAGCCGCGCCGCATCGGGATGTAGGTCACATCGGCGCAGCAGACCTGATTGGGCCAGTCGATCATCAACTTGCGCAGCAGATACGGATAGACCCGGTGCTGCGGGTGCGGATCACTCGTGCGCGGCCGCTGGTAGATCGGCGTCAGGCCCATCTTCGCCATCAGCCGCCGGGCCCGGCGGCGACCAACCTCATGGCCTGCGCGCCGCAGGTGACGTGCCATCTGCCGGCTGCCGTACCAAGGGCAGTCCAGGAACGTCGCATCGATCACCGTCATCAGCGCCTGCGTCTCTTCCGTTTCTGGCACAGGCGCATAATAATAGGATGAACGGCCAATCGAGAGCAGGCGACATTGCGCCGAGATCGGCAGGCGGTGGTGAGCAGGTTCGACCATCGCCCGCCTCCGCTCCACGCTCATCGACCGAAGGCTTTCGCTAAAAAATCCCGCTCCACCACCAGTTGCCCGATCTTGGCGTGCAGCTTCTCTACCTCGCTCTCGCTGGCAGCCTTGACCGCATCGCCGGCTCCGGAGAACGTCCCTGCCATCCCATCAATGGCCTGCCGCTTCCAGGAGGCGATCATCGATGGATAGCCGCGCCTTGCGGCGAAGTTGTTAATTCTATTTAGAAAAACTGGAGCGGGCGAAGGGATTCGAACCCTCGACCCCAACCTTGGCAAGGTTGTGCTCTACCCCTGAGCTACGCCCGCTCTGGCGCTTGACGGAGATGCTGTCCCCGTCGGGTGAGGCGGGCAACTAGCAGCGCTTATGGGGTTGGGCAAGGGAAGAATTGCAGAAAATCGAATTTTTCTTTCCCGGCTACGCAATTGCCCGCTTTTCTGCCCTCTTTGCCGCCGCGCGGGTCGAATATATATCCGTCCCGCGCCAGCTTTCTCATGCTGCTGGTAAAGCTATCATGCTGATCTGACGCCCATAATCGCTTTCATGGCGGTGGCAGGAGCGGCGATAGCTATAGAATCGGTCGGGCTGGCTATAGGTGTCCTCGTCCATCAGGGTGATGCGGGTCACGCCTGCCTGCGCCAGCCGCGTCGCGACATAGGCAGCAATGTCGAATTGCAGATGGTCGGGGCGGCCCGGCGTGAAGAATCGCTCATTGGCGTCATCCTGCGCGACAAAGCGGTCCATGAAGTCGGGCGTCACCTCATAGGAGGCCCGGCCAATGCAGGGGCCGATGGCACAGGCGATGCGGGCAGGGTCGGCGCCCAGTGCCTGCATGGCGTCGAGCGTGCGGTCGGTCACGCCGCCGATCGCCCCCTTCCACCCCGCATGGGCCGCGCCGACGACGCCCGCCTGCGCGTCGGCGAACAGCACCGGCACGCAGTCGGCGGTCAATATGCCCAGGATCAGGCCGGGGCGGTCCGTCACCATTGCGTCGGCGGCAGGGCGGGCCTGATCGTCGGTCGGGCCGGTCACGGTCACGACGTCGGGCGAATGCACCTGATGTACCGTCACCAGTTGCGCGTCGGGGAGCAACGCTTGCGCGGCGAGGGCGCGATTGCGCAGCACCGCATCCCGATCATCCTGCGAACCCAGCCCGACATTCAGCCCGGCATGGATGCCGGTCGACACGCCACCACGACGCCCCGCAAAACCATGGGGCAGGCCGTTCAGGCTTTCAGCCCGCAATAATTCGATCATTTATGACTTCCTTCCCTGCTGCGCCGCGTGGACGAGCATGTCGCATGGACGCAACATACTTGCGCGCAGCGGATTAGGCGATAGTCTCCGCTCCCATATCGCGGGGGTTAGGGTATCAGCCGCCCGGGCATAAGAATTAGAGCAAAGGGCATCATTCATGATTTTCGGGCGCGTAAAGCCTTTGGACGCCATATTGGCGACGGCGGAGAAGAAATCTCTCCATCGATCGCTGGGCGCGTTCCAGCTTACCATGCTGGGGATCGGCGCCGTCATCGGCACCGGCATCTTCGTGCTGACGGCGGAGGCCGCTCAGAAGGCCGGGCCGGGCATGATGCTTTCCTTCGTCATCGCCGGTTTCGTATGCGCCGTAGCGGCGCTGTGTTACGCTGAAATGGCAGCCATGGTGCCGGTGTCCGGTTCCGCTTACACTTATAGCTATGCGGTGATGGGCGAACTGATCGCCTGGATGGTTGGCTGGGCGCTGATCCTGGAATATGCCGTGGCGGCCGGGGCCGTATCGGTGGGCTGGTCCGGCTATGTCGTGGGGCTGATCGAACATACGTTCCACCTCGACATACCAGACCTGTTGACCCGTGGTCCGTTCGATGGCGGCATGGTCAACCTGCCGGCGATGCTGATTGCCTCTCTCGTCACCTGGCTGCTGGTCATCGGGACGAAGGAAAGCGCGACCGTGAACGCTGTGCTGGTGCTGATCAAGGTATCGGCCCTGACCCTGTTCATCGTCCTGTCCGTGCCGGTCATGAAGATGGATGGTTTCCATCCCTTCGCCCCGCTCGGCTTTTCGGGTATTTCGGCGGCTGCCGCTTCGATCTTCTTCGCCTATGTCGGCTTTGACGCCGTTTCCACCGCGGCGGAAGAAACCAAGAATCCGCAGCGCAACATGCCGATCGGCCTGATCGGCTCGCTCGCCATCTGCACCATCTTCTACATGCTGGTTGCCGCTGGTGTCATCGGTACGGTCGGCGCGCAGCCAGTCTATGGCCCAGCCGGCGAAGCGCTCGCCCCCGGCTCCACCGCCCTTTCGCAGCAATGTGCCGCGCTGGCGGCAGCAGGCACCGAAGCCGTCACCTGTTCGAAGGAAGCGCTGGCATGGACCCTGCGTGAAATCGGCTGGCCCCAGATCGGCAACCTGCTCGGCCTAGCCGCCGGTCTGGCGCTGCCCTCGGTCATCCTGATGATGATGTTCGGTCAGACCCGCATCTTCTTCGTGATGAGCCGCGACGGCCTGTTGCCGGCGATGTTCTCGAAGGTACATCCCACCTACAAGACGCCGCATGTCATCACCATCCTGACGGGCATCTTCGTTGCTCTGTTCGCGGCCTTCTTCCCGGTCGGGATTCTCGCTGACATTTCCAACTCGGGCACCCTGTTCGCCTTTGCCGCCGTGTCGATCGCGGTGATGCGCCTGCGCAAGACGGATGCGGACCGCAAGCGTCCCTTCCGTACCCCGGCCATCTATGTGACGGCGCCTATCGCGATTGCCGGTTGCGCCTATCTGTTCTGGAGTCTGGGCGTTGAAACCAAGCTGATGTTCGTGGGCTGGGCCACTGTCGGCCTGATCGTCTATTTCGCCTATAGCCGCAGCCGCAGCCATGTCGGCCGGGGCATTGTCGATGTGCCGGAAGGTGACGCTGGTATCCCGCCGCAGCCGGTGCCGCCGCTGCCATAATCGGGTCGCCGATCATCAGACAAAAAACGGGGCGGTTTTCCGCCCCGTTTTTTTGTCTGTCCTCGATATCAGTGCATCACTTCATAATCGTCGCGCAGGGCGGCATGATGCGGCCGGGTGAAGAGTTTGCCTTTTTCGGCCCACAGCACGATCAGGAAGGCCAGTACGCCAAATATCAGCAGGCCCAAGGTCAGGGGCAGGGTTGTGCCGTTGAAGGCCGCGCCCACCACGCTGCCCAGCACCGATGATACCGCCGTGGTCAGAAAGGCCTGGAAGGAAGAGGCGATGCCCGCCCCCTTATGGAAAGGCTCCATGGAAATGGCGCTGAAATTGGCGCCGGTGAAGGCGAAGGACATCATGGTCATCGCCTGAAGCACCATGAAGCTGTAGATCGTTTCCAGCCCGGCCAGGATAATCGACAGGTGGACAAGCGCGATCAGGGTGAAGCCGATCAACGCGCCCTGGCTAAGGCGCCGGGCGCCGAAGCGGGAGACGAGGCGGCTGTTGATCAGGCTGCCCAGACCCATCGATCCCGCAATCGCCGCAAAGCATATGGGGAAGATGGCGGCGGCGTGGAACACGTCGAAGAAAATCTGCTGTACCGACAGGATGAAGCCCATCAGCCCGCCGATCACCACGCCGCTGGCCATCATATAGCCGATGGAAGTGCGTGTGCGGATGACCTGACCAATTGTGGAAAACAGGGCGCCCGGCGTGATCCGCATGCGTAATTCGGGGCGCAGCGTTTCGGGCAGGCGCACCATCATCCACAACAGGATCAGCAGGGCCAGTATGGCCAGCGCCCAGAAGATCCAGCGCCATGGCGCGATCCAGAGTATCGCCTGCCCAAAACTGGGGGCGATCACGGGGATCAGCATGAATACGGCGAAGATGAGCGACATGACGCGCGCCATCGCATCGCCCTTGAACCGGTCGCGCACGATTCCCACGGTGATGACCCGGCTGGCGCCTGCGAAAAATCCGGCGCAGGTGCGCCCGACCAGCAGCATCGCAAAACTATGGGCCGCCGCGCAGGCCACTGACGAGATGATGAACAGGGCCATCGCCACCGCCATCACCCGCTTGCGTCCGAAACGGTCGGACAACACGCCGAACAGCAATGATCCGACACCCAGCCCCATAAAATACAGGCTGATGATCAGTTGCCGGTCATTGGGATGGGGGATGGCCAGATCGCGGCTGATCGCGGGGAGCGCAGGCAACATCGGGTCGATCGACAGCGCATTCATCGCCATCAGGCAGGCACAGAGGATCACGAATTCGCGAAATCCGATCTGGGCTTCGAGCGGGTCATGGGGGGCGGAGGAGGGAGAAGAGGCCATATCAGCGCCTATGCGGCCATAAGGGCTGCCGCGCCAGCCCCTATTGCGGGACGCCATCGCCATTGCTCGCCCCTGCGTTAACCCTGCTGCGGGGCGGAAAGCTGCCAACGGTCCGTCGCGATCCGGTTGGCGCGTTAACCATTTTTTATAGGCTGCCGGGCAATCCTGCCCTTCGTGAAAAAATCATGGGGTCGCTTTCCGTTGATTTAGGCAAGGATACAGGGGTTAGACATGGGCAACGGCAGCAAGAGCGCAGAATTTCTAATGGAGGCCCGTCGCAGTCGCGCGGCGCGCGGATCGGCGGAAGAATGTTTCGACCTTGGCGTGGCCTATAGTTGTGGCACCGGTGGTTTCCCCATCGACCTGATCGAAGCCCATAAATGGTTCAATCTGGCCGCGCTGGGCGGCAGCGAACAGGGGCAGACGATGCGCGCCGAGATCGCCGGTGAAATGACCGCCCGTGAAATCGCCGAGGCCCAGCGTCAGGCCCGCGCCCTGATCGCCACGAATCAGATGCGCGCCGCCTGACCAGTCAGCTACTCTTGCGGAAAGGCGTTCGTTCCTGAAGCCAGGAACGATTATCCTGCACTTCGCAGCGTTCCGCCGCCAGAAATTCCGCCACCGCCCTGCGAAAGGACGGATTGGGGATATGGTGCGCCGAAAAAGTGGGTTCCGGGGCATAGCCACGGGCCAGCTTGTGGCCGCCCTGCGCGCCGGCCTCCACCCGTTTGAGGCCGCGGGCGATGGCGACGTCGATCGCCTGATAATAGCAGAGTTCGAAATGAAGATTGGGCACGTCCTCGACGCAGCCCCAATAACGGCCATAGAGCGTATCCGCGCCGATCATGTTCAGCGCCCCGGCAATCGGCCGCCCATCGCGCATGGCGAATATCAACAGGATGCGATCCGCCATCGTTTCGCCCAGTAGTGAGAAGAAGCTGCGGGTCAGATAAGGGCGTCCCCATTTGCGCGCGCCGGTATCCTGATAAAATTCCCAGAAAATATCCCAATGTGCTTCGGTCAGGTCGCTGCCGGTCAGGTGGACGATGTCCAGCCCCTCGACCGCGCGAGCGCGTTCCTTGCGAATATTCTTGCGCTTGTCGCTCGACAGGTCGGTCAGGAAATCGGCGAAGCTGCCATAGTCGCGGTTGGTCCAGTGATATTGGCTGTCCTCCCGGATCAGCCAGCCGGCCGCTTCGAACATCGCCACTTCGTCGGGCGCGATGAAGGTCGCATGGGCCGACGAAAGCTGGTTGCGCTCCACCAGCGTTTCGATCCCCGCGATTAGCGTGGGGGCCATGTCGGCGTCGTGCAGCAACAGGCGCGGGCC
Organism: Pseudomonadota bacterium; assembly: GCA_021847605.1. Lineage (GTDB taxonomy): Bacteria > Pseudomonadota > Alphaproteobacteria > Sphingomonadales > Sphingomonadaceae > Sphingobium. The sequence continues at coordinate 25,437 of JAJZQN010000010.1, forward strand.
GGGTACGGGGGAGAAGGGGGCCGCGATCTGGAGCTTGGGATAATATTGGCCGCCCGCCCGCTCCCATGCGTCGGCCCAGCCATGGTCGAACACATATTCGCCCTGACTATGGCTTTTGCCATAGACCGGTGCGGCCGCCGCGATACACCCGTCCGCATCCTCGATCACCAGCGGCAGGGGTTGCCATCCGCTATGGCCACCCACGCTGCCGGAGCGTTCCAGAGCGGTCAGGAAGTCCCAGCTGACAAAGGGATTGGCCGTCCCGGCACAGGCATCCCACTGGTCACGAGGCAGGTCGGCAACGCCCGCCGCAACTCGCGCGACGGGATCAGTCATCGACACGCTCGAATATGATCTGGTCGACATGGCGGGCGGCGCGCTCATGCTGTTCCTTACTGCGCACGGTCCAGCTCAGCACGGGCATGCCCGTTTTTCGGGCGCGGGTCGCAAAGGGCGATGGCAGGTCGCGGATATCACAGGCAATGAAGTCGGGTTTCGCGCTCCAAAGTGCAAGGGTGCGTTCGATTGCGCCACGCAAGTACGGCTTGCCCTGCTGTGTCACCACCAGCCCGCGCAGTTGATGTGGCGCATGGCAGGCAAACCATCGCCCGACCCATGGGTTGAAGGACATGACCGCGATCGGCGCTTCCGGCCAGTGTTTGAGATCATGGGCGACGGCCCGGCATAGCGGGGCGACATCTTTCCCATCGACCTTGATCTCCACCAGCAGCGAAGTGGTGCCGCCGCATCGGGCCAATAGCGTGGCGAGCGTGGGAATGGTGCCGCCATCGGGCAGCATCCGACGTTCCAGTTCCTCCGCAGACAGGTGCGATACCGGGTCACTCTGCCCTGTCATGCGCGACAGGGTGGCATCGTGGAAGACGATGGCCACATCGTCGCGGCTCAGGCGGACATCGCACTCGATGCCCAGCCCCTGCGCAATGGCGGCGTCGAACGCCGCCATGCCATTTTCGCTGACACCCGCCCCATGCAGCCCACGATGAGCAAAGGGGCGGGCGGTCAGCAAGCGCAGCCGGTCAGGCCGCGCTTGCGCTTCAGGCTTCCGGGCGGACGTTTCAGGCCGCCGGGCGGACAAGGACGACCGCATCGATTTCGACCACCGCGCCCAGCGGCAGCACAGGCACGCCAACGGCGCTGCGCGCATGCTTGCCCGCTTCGCCGAATACTTCCACCATCAGTTCCGACGCGCCGTTGGCGACCTTTGGCTGATCGGTGAAGGACGGGGCGCTGGCGATGAAGGCACCCAGCTTCACGACCCGTTCCACCCGGTCGAGGCTGCCGAGAGCGGCCTTCATCTGGGCGATAAGGTTAAGGCCGCATACGCGCGCGGCGGCGACGCCATAATCAAGGTCGCGGTCTTCGCCCAGACGGCCGGTCATCAGGCCATCGGGCGCCAGCGCGATCTGGCCGGAGATATGCAGCAGGCCATTGGCCTCCACCGCGGCGACATAGGCGGCGACCGGGGCGGCTGCCTGCGGCAGGGTTATGCCCAGTTCGGTGAGGCGGGCTTCGATGCTCATGATGATACTCCATCGGTAACGGGGGAAAGGGTAGCCGGCCCTTCGGCCAGTCGTTGCATGATCCATTGTTCGGCGGCGGCCCAGTCGTCAATCCGGGCATGGGCGTGCGCGGCGTCGGGGACTTCGCATGCGATTTCGGGTTCGCCGACCATGTGCAGGCGCCAGACGCCTGGCGCATGCTGGGCGACTGAGGCATGATGTTCGGCCAGATCGTCGATGAACAGCGCGACGCTGGGTGCGCGATCCGCGACAATGGCGGCCAGCGGCGGGCCTTTTTCTCCCCGGTTCCAGTGGACCGGCAGGTTCAGTCCGTAGGACGCCAGTTGCTCGACGCGCCCCTGATGATGGCGCTCGCCGATATTGGTCAGCACTTCGATGTCGGCAATTTTGCTTAGGCGCACCAGCGCCTCCACCGCGCCGGCAATGGGCGTCTGCCGGTCCATTTCGGTATCGAAGAAGCCGACCAGCAATTCCCACACCAGATCGCGCTCCAGCGGCAGGCCGCTATCCTTGTGGCGCAGCGCTTCGACAAAGCCGCGTTCGCGCATGTCGAAATGCACGTCATGCTTCTCGTCCAGCCAGGCGCGGAACGGCACGACCATGTGCAGCAGCACTTCGTCGCAGTCGGTGATGATGAGGGGGCGGGTCATGGTGTCAGAGTCTTTCCTGTGCGGCGATCAGCGCGGCTGGAGTCGTGTCGATGGCCTCGGCACAGGCGATGAGGTCGGGTTCATGATCGGCCAGAAAGGCCAGCACCGCGCGCAGGATGGCCGGATCGTCCAGCCCGGCCCGCAGCGCATCGGCATCCAGCCCGGTCAGCGCCAGCAGCCGTTCGCCCCGGCTGGCGTCCGACAGCACCCATCCCAGCGCCAGCAACGTCAAAGTCCCCGCTTCCGGGACGCTATCCTGCTTGCCATTCGGCCGGTCGGGTCGCATGATGAACCTTCTTCGGGGGCGGAGGCGGCCGGGTGTGGCACGCCCGCCTGTTGAGATGAATTTGCGGGTGACTGGTGGCAAAGCGCATGCTCGTTGTCGAGGACAACGAACTCAACCTCAAACTTTTTTGCGACCTGCTGCGCGCGCACGGCCATGAAGTGTTGCCGTTGCGCGATGGGCGCGACGTGCTGGCGCAGGCGATCGCCTTTCAGCCCGACCTGGTGATTACCGACATTCACCTGCCCCATGTTAGCGGCCTCGACCTCATCATTTCCCTGAAGGCTGACGAACGTCTGTCGGCCGTGCCGATCATGGCCGTCACCGCCTATGCGGGGAAGGGCGATGAAGAGAAAATCCGCGAAGCCGGGGCGCAGGCCTATGTTTCCAAACCCATTTCCGTGCTGCGCTTCGTCGAGCAGGTGAACGCCCTGCTGTAAACCCGCATGGCGCGTATGTTGGGCGTCACAATTCCGTCATCACGCTTTCATCGGAGCGACGCGGATCGGCCGCTTTCGCTTCATCTAGCTCTGTCACTCCCCTCCCGCCAATGGGCGCGGCGCCATGCCGACAGCCCGACAGCCACAGGGGTAGTTTTCCATGTCTCATCTGACCGACGAAGCGCGCGCGCCCTATCGCGACGCGGAACCGACCATTGAATTGGGCGCCAATAGTCTGGAGGCGATCGTCGCCGCCAATCCGGGTCGCCGCTCCGTTCTGAAAAACGGCCTGCTGGGCCTGTCTATCCTGCCCATGATGGGGGCATTGTCCGCCTGTGGCGACGATGATGATGGCGACACAGGCGGCTCCACGCCGACCCCGACGCCTGCTCCGGCACCCAGCTATGCCGTCAATTTCGCGTCGGTCGCGGTCAGCACCGCCGACACCGTCACCGTGCCGACCGGCTATACCGTCGACGTGCTGCTGAAGGCGGGCGATCTGGTCGAAGCCGGGACCGCCTTTGCCAACGGCACTTTCCCCACCAGCGTCAGCCAGACGGCGGCATGGGCCGGCGGCAATCATGACGGCATGGAATATTTCGAACTGTCGGGCACCAGCGCCAATAGTGGCGGCCTGCTCGCCATCAATTTCGAGCTGCCCGATTACAATATCCTCTTTTCCAGCGGTAGCTATAACGCCGCGACCGCGACCGCCGATCAGAAGGCCATCGCGCTGTCGGCCGTCGGCATCGCCGTGGTGGAAGTCGCCAAGGGAACGGACGGAAAATTCGCGGTGAAGGCCGGTTCGCGGTTCAACAAGCGGTACAGCGGTAACACCGATTATCGCGTGGGCGGCCCAGCCGCCGGCGTATTGCCCGCTTCGATTCGCGGCATGCTGAACAACTGTTCCAGCGGGCGTACGCCATGGGGCACCTATCTGACCTGCGAAGAAACGACGAACAACTATCTCGATCCGACGCAGCCCAATAGCAGCTATGGCTGGGTGGTTGAAATCGACCCCTATCAGGAACTGGCTGCGCCGACCAAGCGCACCGCCATGGGCCGTTTCAGCCACGAAAATGTCGCCTACCTGACCAACAGCGCCAATCGCGTCGCATTTTATATGGGCGATGATTCGACGCCGGGCTGCATCTATAAATTCGTGCCGGACCGGGCGTTCAACCTGTCGAACCGGGCGGCGAACACCGACTTGCTCGATGATGGCACCCTGTATGTCGCACGCTTCAACGCGGACGGCACGGGTGAATGGCGCGCCATGGTGCAGGGTCAGAACGGCCTTGTCGCCGGTGCTTCCGATCCGGGCAATGTCAGCCAGTCGACCACGCGGCCGACCCCGACCACCGTCAATTTCACCACGCAGGCCGATGTTCTGGTCAATTGCCAGTCCGCCGCGCGCGTGGCCGGCGGTACCATCATGGATCGCCCGGAATGGATCACGGTTGCGCCGAATCAGCAGGCGATCTTCGTCACGCTGACCAACAATAGCGGTCGCCGGGTGACGGACGCCGCCAATCCGCGCGTCACCAACCTGCACGGCCATATCATCAAATTCCGGGAAAATGCCGATTCGCCGCTGGCGACCGCCTTCACCTGGGAAATCTTCCTTCAGGCGGGCAACCCGTCGCTGGCCGAAGCCAATCTGAAGGGCAATATCAGCGGCGATTATTTCTCCAGTCCCGATGGTATCCGCATCGATCCGCAGGGTCGCCTCTGGGTGCAGACCGACCATAACCTGACCGGCAATGCCGGCACGCTGAATGGCGCGGCCGCCAATATGGTGCAGGCATTCGGCAACAACTCCATGTATTATATCGATCAGTCTACCAAGCAGGCGAAGCGCTTCCTGGTGGGGCCGACCGGCTGTGAGATTACGGGCATCGCCTATACGCCGGACCTGATGAACTTTTTCATCAATATCCAGCATCCCACGGGCAACTGGCCGGTGTCGGGGCAGCAGCCCCGTTCATCGACCATCGTGGTGCGCCGCACCGACGGACAGCCGGTCGGCAACTGATCGCGCGGCAGGGTTACAGGCAAGAGGGGCGTCGGCGACGGCGCCCCTTTTTTCATGGATGGCTTTCGGAGGGCGTGCCCCGATTTGCGCCAACAGCAAAAGGCCCGCTCCCATGACGGGGCGGGCCTTTTGCTTGTCGGCAAGAAACCGGCGATCAGGCGCGCGAGCGAAAAGCCCGCAGCGGCTTACTTGATCTTGGCTTCCTTGAACTCGACATGCTTGCGCACGACGGGGTCATACTTGCTGAAGCTCAGCTTTTCCGTCTTGGTGCGCGGATTCTTCTTGGTGACGTAGAAAAAGCCAGTGTCAGCCGTGCTGACGAGGCGGATCTTTACAGTTGCCGGCTTGGCCATGGCCCTATTCCCTGGTCGTAAATAGCGTAAAAAATAAAGCGGCCCAACCGAGCCGCCCCGTTTCAGCGGTCGCCCTTGGTCCAGATTCGCCCTGCTGTCAAGGGATAGCGGCACTTTACGCGGCTTTAACCGATGATGTGCATGATCGCTCAGACGGGCTACAGGGGCAGATATGCGCCAGAAACCGGGCCTTCAAGGGGGTGTTCCCATGCGACATGATCCGATGTTCAGCATATTGACCGATCTGATGCGGCGGGTCGATGGGCTGGCTAATCAACGGGGCCATTTGTCTGTGCCGCGACTCCAGGACGAGGTGGATCAGATTCGCCACATCGCCAGAGCCTTTCATCTCGACACGCTGGAAGGACTGGCGGCGACGCTGGCGTCCGCCCTCTCCCTGCACGGCCTTGGCCCGGTGGTATTGTCCTATCTCGACCTGATGCGCGATGCGATTGCGGACGACATGCCGACGGCCGACATCGTGCCGATCCTGCCGTCGCTCGCCACGGCACCGGGCATCATCGCCACGTCGCTGCGCGCCTGATCGACTGACGCTTCATGGATGCATTGCTGCTGGCTCTGATTGGCTGTTTGCTGGGTGAAATGGGGGGCAGAGGGCAATGGCTCGTCCTTGCGCTCGCGAATCGTTTTGAGCGGGATGGCGCCATCATCGCGGGCATCATCGTCGCGGCGATCGCCAATGCCGCCCTTTCCGCGCTGGCGGGGGCATGGATCGGCCCGATGCTTGGACCTTATGCCCGGCTGCTGTTTCTGGCGCTAGCCATGGCTTTCCTTGGCGCGGGGCTGTTATGGCCCATGCGTCGGCCCGACCCGCTGGATGGGTGGCGCATCGGTCCTTTTCTGACCAGCGCGCTTGGCCTTTTCATCCTTTCCTTTGGCGAGGGATCGCAATTCCTGATTCTGGGTATCGCTGCGCGGATGAATCCGCCCGTGCTGGCGGCGGTCGGCGGGGCGATCGGCGTGATTATTGCCATGGTGCCGGTGGTGGCGATGCGGGACCGTTTCTTTGCGGTCATGCCGCTGCGGGCGATTCGCTGGACGGGCGGCGCGCTATTGCTGCTGGCTGCGGCCATCATGGCGTTGAAAGCTGTCGGCCTCATGGCCTGACTATTGCTGATCGATTGCTTCCATCAGCCTGATCGGGATTTCCACCGCGAAAAAATGGCACCATCTGGCGCGCCAATCATTATATATCCGAAATATATTTGCGAACAGGAGGACATAGATGACCGCCCCCGACCTCAAGACCCCGACTGACCTGCGCAGCAACGCCACCAAGTCCGTTGCCGAAGCGCTGAACGGCGCGCTGGCGGACAGCTATGCGCTGTATCTCAAGACCAAGAATTTCCACTGGCACGTCTCCGGCCCGCATTTCCGCGACTATCATCTGATGTTCGACGAGCAGGCGACCGAGATTTTGGGCGTGACCGACCTGATCGCCGAGCGCGTGCGCAAGACCGGCAATGTGACCCTGCGCTCGATCGGCGACATCGCCCGTCATCAGACGGTGAAGGATAATGACGCCGAATTCGTCAGCCCGGCCGACATGCTCAAGGAATTGCGCGACGACAATCTGGCGCTGGTCGAAACCTTCCGCGCGGTGAAGGCCGCCGCCACCGAAGCGGGCGACAATGCGACCGAAGGCATCGTCGACGACTGGACTGATCAGGCCGAACAGCGCGCCTGGTTCCTGTTCGAGGCTGCACGCGGGGCGTAAGCCATAAAAAAAAGCCCTCCGGTTCATGCCGGAGGGCTTTTTCCATTCATAGCAGGGTGGCTGATCAGGCTTCGCGCACGACCTCGATTTCGATTATCTCCACCGCTTCCACCTTGCCGGCGAAATCGACTGACTCGCCGACTTCCGCATCCATCATCGCGCGGGCGAGGGGGGAGGAAAAGCTGATGCGGCCCTCATGCGGATCGGCTTCGTCGTCGCCGACGATGGCCACGCTCTTTTCCTGCCGATTGAACCGATAGGTGACGCGCGTGCCGAACGCGACCGCCTCGCCATCTGCCACGGGCCGCAACTCCGCAGTCGCCAGCCGGGTACGCCAATAGCGCAACTCGCGCTTATGCTTCTTGCCCGCTTCCTCTTCCATCGCGGCGGTATCGACGGCTTCCATCGCCTCCACCTTCTCCCGCGTCAGCCGCAGTCCACGCGCCGTAACCCAATTGGGGCCGGGCGGGATGGGCAGCTCGAATTTGGGTTCCATATGCTCATCGTCGCTCTCGCGACGGAAGGCGACGCTCATCGCTCTCTCCTAATAATATTGGGTATTGGAAGGTCCGGTCGGTCAGGCGGCCGGATCAATCCTCGTCGAACAGCCCGGCAAGCTGTTCCACCATCGTCCCGCCCAGTTGCTCGGCGTCCATGATGGTGACGGCACGACGATAATAGCGGGTAACGTCATGGCCGATGCCGATGGCGACCAGCTGCACCGGCGACCGATTCTCGATCCATTCGATCACCTGTCGCAAATGCCGCTCCAGATAGGTGCCGCTGTTGACCGACAGGGTGCTGTCGTCGACCGGCGCGCCGTCGGAAATCACCATCAGGATGCGCCGTTCCTCTGGCCGGGCGATCAGGCGGCTATGCGCCCACAGCAGCGCCTCACCGTCGATATTTTCCTTCAACAGGCCTTCGCGCATCATCAGACCCAGATTCTTGCGCGCCCGCCGCCATGGATCGTCCGCTTTCTTGTAGACGATATGGCGCAGGTCGTTGAGGCGTCCGGGCATCGGCGGACGTCCGGCAGCCAGCCATTGCTCGCGGCTCTGTCCGCCCTTCCATGCGCGGGTGGTAAAGCCCAATATCTCGGTCTTGACCCCGCACCGTTCCAGCGTGCGCGCCATGATGTCGGCGCTGATCGCGGCAATGCTGATCGGGCGGCCGCGCATGGAACCGCTATTGTCGATCAGCAGCGTGACCACCGTGTCGCGAAATTCGGTGTCGCGCTCGATCTTGTAGGACAGCGATCGCGTCGGATCGACCACGATCCGCGTGAGGCGAGCGGCGTCGAGCAGCCCTTCTTCCTGATCGAAGTCCCAGGACCGCGACTGTTGCGCCATCAGGCGGCGTTGCAGGCGGTTGGCCAGTTTCGTGACCGCGCCCTGCAAGCTGACCAGCTGTTGATCGAGGAAGCCGCGCAGGCGCAGCAGTTCATCCTCGTCGCACAGATCCTCCGGGCTAACGATCTCGTCATATTTCACCGTATAGGGCTTGTAATCGAAACCGGGCGGCAGGTCGGACATCGGCCGGTTCGGGCGCACGGGCAACATGCCGTCCTCGCCCATATCGTCCGCGCCATCTTCACTATCGGCGTCGAATTCGTCGCTATATTCGGTTTCGCCCTCTTCCGTTTCGCCGCCCTTGTCCTCGGACCGGGCTTCGGCATTCATGTCGCTGTCGCCGGCCTCTTCCTGACCGCTTTCGCCTTCTTCCTGCTGCTCGTCCTCGTCCTCGCCCTCGTCCTGTTCTTCGGGATCTTCGGTATCGGGCGGAACGTCCGCGTCGACGAGGTTGAGATGTTCCAGCAGGGCGCCGGTCAGCTTTTGAAAGGCGCGCTGGTCGTCGATGGCGAGGGCCAGCGCGTCGAGATCGGCGCCGGCCTTGTCCTCGATCCACTGGTCGACCATGGCAACGCCTTCGGCCGCTGCCTTGGGAATGGCCTGTCCGGTCAGCCGTTCGCGCACCTTCAATGCCAGCGCAGTCGACAGCGGCACTTCGTCGGCCGAACGGGCGCGGCGGATGGAATCGGATTTCAGCCGCAGGTCGAGCGCATGGTTGAGGTTGGCGCGCACACCTTCCATCGACCGCGCGCCGATCGCTTCCACGCGGGCCTGTTCCACCGCGTCGAACACGGCGCGCGCCACCGCTTCGGACGGTGCGGCGGTGGCATGGACGCGGGCATTATGGTGGCGCAGCTTCAGCGCATTGGCGTCGGCAAAGCCGCGGGCCAGCGCCACCTGATCGGCGGGCAGGTTGCGGCCGGGCGTCGGCACCTTGATCGCCTTGCCCGCCATATGCGGCGTATCGGCGGTGAAGCTGACCTCCACCTCCGCGTCGCGCGTCATCGCACGCGCTGCGCCGGACAGGACTTCCTTGAATGCGTCGAGAGGGGAGCGTTCGCTCATCGTCCCTCCGGATCGCCCACGCGCGGCACGGCGATCGTCTCGATCTGCGTCTCGACTTCGCTCATCAGCTTGTGGACGGGGCATTTGGCGGCCACCGCGATCAGCCTGTCATGCTGATCGTCGCTCATCGGTCCGGTTACGGCGATGCGGGTGGTCAGCTTGTAAATGCCCTTGCGTTCCTGACTGGCGTCGCGGACGACGCCGACATGGATATTCTCCACCGGAATGTCGTTGCGCTGCGCATACCAGAGCATCGTCATCGCCTTGCACGCGCCCAGCGCCGCATCATACAGGTCATGCGGGTCCGCGCCGGCATCGCTGCCATCGGGCGCCGACATATCGGCAACGATCTCATGCCCCCGAATGCTGATCCGGTGTGCGGTTCCGCCTGCGGGGTCGATCCGTTCGACGACGATCATGGCTCAGCCTCCTTCCATCGGGGCCGTGCGAACGTTCAGTTCGCCCGGCTCGCCACGCTTTCGGGCAGATCCTTGCCGAAGACGCGCTGATAATATTCGGCGACCAGCGCCCGCTCGGCCTCATCGCATTTGTTGAGGAAGCTCAGGCGGAAGGCGAAGCCGACATTCTTGAAGATCAGCGCATTCTGCGCCCAGCTGATGACGGTACGCGGGGACATGACGGTCGAAATATCGCCGTTGACGAAGCCCTGACGGGTCAGTTCGGCAACCTTGATCATATTTTCGACTTCTTTGCGGCCGCCCTCATGATCATATTCGCCCGACTTGGCCAGCACCACCTGCGCCTCGGTCGCGGCGGGCAGATAGTTCAGGGCGACGACCAGATTCCAGCGGTCCATCTGACCCTGATTGATCTGTTGTGTGCCGTGATAGAGGCCCGTCGTATCGCCCAGGCCCACCGTGTTGGCGGTGGCGAACAGGCGGAACCAGGGGTTGGGGCGGATCACGCGATTCTGGTCGAGCAGCGTCATCTTGCCATCGGTTTCCAGCACGCGCTGGATCACGAACATCACGTCGGGGCGACCGGCATCATATTCGTCGAACACCAGCGCAACGGGGCGCTGCAACGACCAGGGGAGCAGGCCTTCCTTGAATTCCGTGACCTGTTGCCCGTCCTTCAGCACGATGGCGTCACGCCCGACCAGATCGATGCGGCTGATATGCGCGTCGAGGTTGATGCGGATGCACGGCCAGTTCAGGCGGGCGGCGATCTGTTCGATATGGCTCGACTTGCCGGTGCCATGATAGCCCTGCACCATGACTCGGCGATTATAGGCAAATCCGGCCAGAATCGCGAGCGTGGTGTCCGGGTCGAACACATAGGCGGGGTCAAGGTCGGGCACGCGCTCGTCGGCTTCCGAAAAGGCCGGAATCTTCATATCGACGTCGACGCCGAAGATTTCGCGGGCATCCACCTCACGGTCGGGCGCTTCCAGCAGCGTTTCGGCGCGGGTGTCAGGCTGGACGTTCGAAATATCGGTCATCGGGCAAGTCATCTTTCTGCGATTCATTCGCGCCCTAACCCAGATTCAAAGGGCGTGTCGATACAGTGGGGCCAGTTGGCGTGCGGATCAAGCTGCCCATTCTTCCAAATTGGCTTCTTCGCCGATCAGGGCAAGGCCGTGGGCGATCGACGTGAGTTCGCCGCCGGTCGCGATCCTGTCCGCCCCGAACCGGGCATCGAATATCCGCCTTATGGCCGGTATCAATGACGATCCGCCGGTCAGGAACACGCGGTCTATCTCCTGTGGCTGGACGCCCGCCTTGGCCAGAGCCTTGTCCACCGTCGCCTCGATCTGGGCGATGTCGGGTGCGATCCACTGTTCGAAATCGCTGCGGGCGACCTGTGTTTCGATGATGAGGCCTGCGCCTTCGAACCGGAAGGGCGCGGTTTCCGCATCCGACAAAGCCCGCTTCAACGCGCCGACCGCATCATAGAGCGGATAGCCCAGTTCCTTTTCGATGACCGTGATCATACGGCCGATCGCCAGCGGATCGGCCGCCGCCTTCTGCAATCGGGCCAGTTCGTCCATCGTCCGCCGGTTGCGCATCAGCGCAAGGCGCGACCAGTCGGCGAAATCGGCGAAATAGCTGCGCGGTATCTCCAGTTCCTTGTCGAAACTGCGATACAGCCCTCCCTTGCCCAGCATTGGCAGCACCAGATGGTCGAGGATGCGATAATCGAAACGATCGCCGGCCAGGCCGATGCCCGCCGACCCCAGCGGGATGCAGCGCTTGGCCGATCCGGGGGCTTCGACCCGCACGATCGAGAAATCGCTGGTGCCGCCGCCGAAATCCGCAACCAGCAGGGTCGCCGGCTCGGTCAGGCGGCTGGCATAGCTGAACGCGGCGCCCAGCGGTTCATAGACATAATGGACGTTAGCGCCGAAGCCGTCGAACATCGCGTCATAGCGTTTGCGCGCCAGCGCCTCGTCCGGGCGTGCGCCGGCATATTCGACCGGGCGGCCCACGATGATCCGGTCGGGCCGCTGATTTAGCGCGCCGCCGGCATGGCCAACCATCCTGCCGAGGAACATCTGGCCCAGCTCCTCGAAGCGAAAGCGCTTTTCGAAGATGCTGGCGCTTTCGAAGATCGGGCTGGCCGCTACCGACTTGAAACTTTGCAGGAAGCGGCTGTCTTCGGGAAATTCCAGATATTCCGCGATGGCAAAGGGGCCGGCTTCATGCGCCATGCCGCCTTTGACATCATGGTCATGCCAGAAGCACAGGGCAGACCGGAACACCGCGCCGGCCGCCTGATCGCCCACGAAATCCACCAGCCGCGATTCGCCGTCCGCTGACAGGGCGACGACGCTGTTCGTCGTACCGAAATCGAGGCCCAGCGCGCGTGGCTTGGTCATGGCGTGTCTCCGGGGATGGTCTGAAGGGGCGGGCGCCTATGGCAGGTGCGATCTGGATCATCAAGCGCCGACCATGGCTGAGAAGCTGTCCTACACCGCCTGATTTTTGCAATAGAGTTGCGGGTTCGCGCAGGTGCGGAACTTTTTCCTTTCCATTCCGAATTTGTAATTATGTTGCGAATTCTTGTTTTAAAAAGTCAAAATCGCCGGGAAATGTGCGAAGTTAAGCGAAAGCCTCGGCCTTCCGCAAATGTCCATAGGCCTCGATCACGGCCTGCAAAGCGCTTTCATGGCTGCGGTCGCCGCCATTATGATCGGGGTGATAGCGGCGCAGCAATTCGGTGTAGCGGGTACGCAGCAATTTGCGGTCGGCGTCGATGGGCAATTCCATCACGCGCATTTGACGACGGTCCTCATGCGACAGAAATTTGCCGTCCTGCCGCATCTGATTGTCGGCGCGCGCCTTGGCGACACGTTCCTTGAACTTGGCGCCGATGGCGTCGAGCGGATCGGAAAAATCAGCCCATTTGGGTGGCGGGCTGGTCGCATTGGACGAAAAGGCACGGGTTTCCCGCTCCCACCCGGCATAGGGCCGCTGGGCGGCGGCGATCTCTTCCGGGCTCATGCCGGTGAAGAAATTATAGCCCTGATTGAAAGCGCGCACATGGTCGAGGCACAGCCAGCGCCAGCGCGGGCCATCATGGCCGGACCGTTCCCCCTCCAGCGGCGGGGCGCGAAATTCCCCCGGTTCGGGGCAACCGGGCACCGCACAGGGGCGCTCGCTTTCCACACGGCCATGGAAACGATTGAAACGACGGGTCGAGAAAGGATCGCTGCTCAAGATTGTCCTGATGAAACGGCTGGCAAAGCAGCCTATATAGGCGCCATGACCACCGACCTCAAAGGCCCAGTCGCCACAGAAATCGAAGCGCGTCTGCGCGCCGCCCTTCTTCCCGAACGGCTCGCCGTCATCGACGACAGTGAAAAACATCGTGGCCATGCCGGGCATGACGGGTCGGGCGAAAGCCATTTCACCGTGGACATCGTGTCGGATCGCTTCACCGGGCAAAGCCGCGTTGCGCGCCAGCGGCTGGTCAACGCCGCGCTCGCCGACCTGTTGCGCGACAAGGTGCATGCCCTTGCCATCAAGGCACGGGCGCCGGGTGAAGCGGGATGAGCGACGACCTGTTCATTCAGATGATCGCGCCGACCACCCATGATCTGGGCGATTTCAAGGTCCATCGTTCGCTGCCTTCAAAAGGGCGGACCATGGTCGGGCCTTTCATCTTTTTCGATCAGGCCGGGCCAGCCCGGATCGCGCCGGGGCAGGGCGTCGACGTGCGGCCGCATCCGCACATCAACCTTGCCACCGTCACTTATATGTATGAAGGTGCCTTTCTGCATCGGGACTCGCTTGGCACCGAGCAGCTGATCGAGGCGGGGGCCGTCAACCTGATGACCGCAGGCAAGGGCATCGTCCATTCCGAACGGTCGCCCGATGAGGAGCGCAGCAAGGGGTCGAAACTTTCGGCCATCCAAACCTGGCTGGCGCTGCCCGACGCGCTGGAGGAAATGGACCCGGCGTTCGAACATGTGGGCGAAGGCGGTATGCCGATCATCGATTATGCCGGCGCCCGCGCCCGCGTCATCATGGGGTCGCTGTGGGGCGAAACATCGCCCGTCACCACCTATGCCCAGACCATCTATGCCGATATTCAGTTGTCGCCCGGTGGGCGCATCCCGATCGATCCGTCCGCAGAAGAACGGGCCATCTATGTCTCCGGCGGCGATGCCGCGCTCGATGGCATGCTGCTGACGCCTCAGACCCTCTATGTGCTGCGTCCCGGCGTGCGCGCGACTCTGATGAGTGTCGATGGTGGGCGGGTCGTGCTGTGCGGCGGCGAAGCGTTCAAAACGCCGCGCCATGTCTGGTGGAATTTCGTATCGTCCAGCCGCGACCGGCTGATGCAGGCGCGTGAGGACTGGGACGCGATGCGCTTTCCGTTGATCCCCGGCGACGATCAGGAATTCATTCCCATCCCGCAGGGACGGCCCAAGACCGTCAGCTATCCCTGAATATCTGGCGCCCGGTGACTGAGCGCCAGAATATTGGGCGCCAGATTACTGAACGAAGGTCAGCGAGAGATTTTCGGCATTTTTGGGAATGTCGATCCGGCTCTCGTTGATCGCGGCTTCCTCACCGGGTTTCAGCCGGGCCTTGTCCGCCTTGGTCGTCCAGCTGAACACCAGACGATTCTGCCGGTCGCGCAATTGCACCAGTACCGGCGGCAATGGCAGCGTCTGGCTGCCGCTGTTCACGATGCGGGCGCCAAAGGCGAAATATTCTTCCCCGGTTGGCAGCTTGCGACGTTCGGCGGGCTTGGAAAGGTAGAAGAGCAGATCCGGGTCGCCTTCTTCCGCCACCAGCCCCAGGCTGACCGCCCATCCCGGCGGTCCGAAATAATAGAGCGAACCGCCCGCCGCGCCCGCCAGCAGGCAGAAGGCGATAGCGGCCCAGGTCCACAGCTTCATCCGGTTCCGGCGCGGCTTGAACGGAGGCTCCGGCGCAAAGCGGCTTTCCTCGACCGGATCGACAGGGGCGCCGGCATAAATGTCGTCGAACCGATGATCGGCAGGCGCTGCAATGACGGGAGCGGCGACGGAATCTTCGGCAGGCCGCTCTGGTGGAGCGGCTTCCGGCTCGGGCTGTGTGTCTGGTTCGACCCGGGCAGCTTCCTCAATCGCCGGTTCTTCCGCTGCGGGTGGTGCAGCCGGTTCCGTGACTGGAGGCGGCGGCGGTGGAGCAGGAGGCGGCGGGGCTATGGGCGTGGCCACAGGCGCGATGGTTTCGCGCGGCGCCAGTTCGGCGGCATCCTGAAACCAGCTATGCCGGCACGCCGCGCAACGGACCTGTCGGCCATTGGGTCCGACGGCACTGTCCGGCACGACATAGCGTGTCGCGCAATTGGGGCATACCAGTATCATGACGCTTCATAGACATGGCAACGACTCCAGAGCAAGCGTCCAACGACGGGTTGCGTCAATCCGGGCGACTCGCGGGCTTTACGGGGCCGCGCCCACATGCCATGGCTGCGGCTTCGGGTAGGCAGGGAGCGCTAGGGGCGCCATCATTCTGACATGACGGCCATCGTTCAGTTCGAAAATGTCGGCCTGCGCTATGGTCTGGACAGCGAAACCCTTTCCGACGTCAGTTTTTCGCTCGCCAATGGCGGATTTTATTTCCTGACCGGCGCGTCGGGTGCCGGCAAGACGTCATTGCTCAAACTTCTGTATCTGGCTCAGAGGCCCAGCCGCGGTGTCATCCGTCTGTTCGGCGAAGATGTGGTGACATTGCCGCGCGGACGCCTGCCGGGCTTTCGCCGGCGCATCGGCGTCGTGTTTCAGGATTTCCGGCTGGTCCCGCATCTGTCCGCCTATGACAATATCGCCCTGCCCTTGCGTGTCGCAGGCATGGAGGAAAGCGAGATCGACGCGCCGGTCAGCGAAATGCTGAACTGGGTGGGGCTGGGCGACCGGGGGCAGGCGCGCCCCGCCACCCTGTCGGGCGGAGAACAGCAGCGCGTCGCCATCGCTCGCGCCGTGATCGGCCGCCCGGAAATATTGGTGGCCGACGAGCCGACCGGCAACGTCGATGCCGATATGGCCCGTCGTCTGATGACTCTGTTCGAAGCGCTCAATCGCCTTGGCACGACCATTGTCGTTGCCACCCACGACCTGCCGTTGATGCAGCAGGTTTCGGGTGCGCAGATGATGCGGCTGGACAAGGGGAGGCTCGCTGACCCGACCGGGGCGCTGCGATACCCGCCCCGTGCGCAGGGCGGCGAATAATGTCTGCGCGTTCCAGCAGCAACGCGGCCCGCAACCGGCTGTTGCCCGGCGGACGGCTGGCGGGGCCGATGCCGTGGATCATCGCCATCATGATGTTCCTGACGATATTGTCGGCTGCGGCCGGTCTTGGCCTGGGATCCGCCGTCCGTTCCATGAGCGCGGATCTCGCCGGGCGGGCCAGCGTGCAGGTGGTGGAGGCCGATGCGGAAGTGCGAGAGGCCTTGGCAACCCGCGTGCTTCAGGCCTTGCGCGGTGCGCAGGGGGTGCGCTCCGCCGATCGGGTCGACCCCCAGCAATTGACCGACCAGCTTCGTCCCTGGCTGGGCGAGGATGCGACAAGCGGCGACCTGCCCATTCCGGCGCTGATCGACGTGACGTTGTCGCCGGGCGATGCGTCGGCATCGGTCGACAGGCTGCGGCGCCTGCTCCACGGACTGTCGCCCAAATTACGGATCGAGCCGCATGCCGCCTTTCTGTTGCCGCTGGCGGGACTGCTTTCGGCGCTGGGCTGGCTCGCTGGCGGCGTCGTGTTTCTGATGGCGTTGGCGACGGGCGCTGTCGTCGTACTGGCGGCGCGGGGCGCGCATGACAGTCACCGGGCTACGATCGACGTGTTGCACCTGATGGGATCGACCGACGTGCAGATCGCGCGCCTGTTTCAGCGGCGGATCGGGCTGGACGCGCTGATGGGTAGCGCATTGGGATTTGCCTTCGCCATTTTCGTCATCCTGTTGATCGGACTGCGGCTGACGGCAACCGGATCGGAACTGATCAGCGCGATCGACCTGTCGCCTACCGGCTGGGCCATGCTGACCGCCATACCGATTGCCGGTGTATTGCTGGCGACACTGACCGCGCGCTGGACAGTGCTGCGCGCATTGAGCCGTGCCTTATGATCGTTAGGCTGGCCGCGCTCGCTCTGCTGGGCTGGATATTGGGTTTTATCTGGTTTGCGATGTTCCTGCCCCAGCCGCTCGACGGTCGGCCGACCGATGCCATCGTCGTGCTGACCGGCGGGGCGGGGCGGATCGATCGGGGTATCGCCCTGCTGGAGGAGGGCGCGGCCAAGCGGATGCTGATTTCCGGCGTGGATCGCGCTGTGCGCCCATCGGAACTGGCCGCGGAATATAAGGCGCCCGAACGTCTGTTCACCTGTTGCATCACGCTGGGGCGCGAGGCGATCGATACACGGTCCAATGCGCTGGAAACGGCGCGCTGGCTGGAACGGCGGGATTATAAGACGGTGCGCCTGATCACCACGGACTGGCATATGCGTCGTTCCGCGCTGGAACTGCGGCAGACGTTGCCGGGCCGGGTTCAGCTTGTCTATGATGCGGTACCGAGCCATCCCAGCCTGACCATGCTGGCAAGGGAATATAATAAATATCTGTTGCGGCGGGTCGCCGCGCTGATCGGCATTTGAGGGACCATGCTGACCGCGGTTCGATCCTTTCTGTTCATGGTCGTCTTTTATACGGCCAGCCTGCTCTTTGTTCTGTGGGCGCTGCTGGCCGCCTGGGTCGTTCCGTCGAGCGTACCGGGCATCGCCACCAGCTGGAGCCGGTTCCACCGGCGGGCCGCCCGCTGGCTGCTGGGGCAAAAAGTGGTCGTGGTCGGCGACCTGCCCAAGGGCGACTATCTTTATATCGTCAAGCATGAGTCGATGTTCGAGACGATCGACCTGCTCTGTCTGTTCGACAAACCGGCGATCGGGGCGAAACGCGAGTTGCTCGACATTCCATTGTGGGGCGAGATCGCCCGTCGCTATGGCCTGATCCCCATAGAACGGACTGCCGGGGCGACTGCGCTGCGATCGCTGCGCGCTGCTGCCAAGGCGGCGAGGGAGCAGGGGCGCCCCGTGTGCCTTTTCCCGGAAGGAACGCGCGTTCCCCATGGCGAGTCCCCGCCGCTCAAATCAGGATTTGCCGGCCTTTACAGCCTGCTTCGCCTGCCGGTTGTGCCAATTGCAGTAGATAGCGGCCGGGTTTCGCCGCGCGGTAAATTCCTGAAACGTCCCGGCACTATTACCTACAAGGTAGGCGAAATCGTGCCGGTTGGCCTGGATCGGCAGGAAGCCGAAATACGGGTCCATGCCGCCATCAATGCGCTCAATTAAATCAACAATAGCAGAGTAGGACAGCGGCTTTCCGGCCGTTCCGTCATATTCAGTGCGAGCGCCCGAAGTCCGGCTTCGCATCGTCCTGACCCTGTTCGATGATCGATCGGCGAATGGCGCGAGTGCGGGTGAAGAGGTTGAACAGCGTATCGCCGTCATTCCACCGGATCGCCCGCTGGAGTGCCGACAAATCTTCCGAAAAGCGCTGAAGCATTTCCAGCACAGCATCCTTATTGGCCAGGAACACGTCCCGCCACATGGTAGGGTCTGACGCGGCAATGCGGGTGAAGTCGCGGAAGCCACCGGCCGAATATTTGATGACTTCGCTCTGGGTCACATTTTCCAGATCGCTGGCGGTGCCGACGATGGTGTAGGCGATCAGATGGGGCAGATGACTGGTCACGGCCAGCACGAGATCATGATGCGCCGGATCCATCATCTCAACGTCCGCACCCACGCGCCGCCACAGTTCGGCGACCTTCTCCACCGCGGCGGGATCGGCGTCGGCGGGCGGGGTAACGATCGACCAGCGCCCCTTGAACAGGGTGGCGAAGCCCGCTTCCGGTCCGCTATTCTCGGTGCCTGCGACGGGATGGGCCGGGATGATCGTCCGGCCCGGCAGCGCGGCATTGAGTTGGGTCAGCACATCCGCCTTGCACGACCCCACATCACTGATGATCACATCGGCGGGCAGATCATCGGCGATTTCGGCTGCGGCCGCACCCATGGCACGTACCGGCACGCAAAGGATCACCAGATCGGCGTCCGTGACCGATGCGCCGGCCGTGTCGGTGATGTCGTCGGCCAGATCGATCCGCCGGGCCGTGTCCCGCACCGCCGGATCGGCGTCATAACCCGTCACGCGCACGGTCGGCATGTTCGCGCGGATCGCGCGGGCCAGCGAGGAGCCTATCAGCCCCAGGCCGATGATGGTGACGCGGGCAAAGGGCAGCATGGGTTCAGGCTGCCTCCGCCATGGCGCGCAGCTTTGCGGCGACCGAGCGCATCTGTTCTCCGGTGCCGATGGTGATGCGCAGGCCGTTGGGCAGGCCTTGCCCCGGCAACCAGCGGGTGGCGAAACCCTCGTCCCACAATCCCTTCATCGCGGCTTCGGCGGTCAGCTTGCCGTCGAACAGGATGAGGAGGAAATTGGTCTTGCTGGGTACGGCGCGCAGTCCATGGTTGGACAGGGAGGCGATTTCGCCAGCCAGCCATTCGCGCTGTTGCGCATTTTCCGCCCGGCTATGGTCGACCCATTGTTTGTCACCGATGGCCGCGATCGCCGCCGCCTGACCCACGGTCGTCACGTTGAACGGCGCGCGGATGCGATGGAGAATGTCGATCACGTCGGCGCTGGCATAGCCCCAGCCGATCCGTTCGGCGGCGAGGCCGTAAATTTTCGAGAAAGTGCGGGTGACGAACACGTTCGAGGCGTTCTTCGCCAGTTCGAGGCCAGCATCATCCTCGCTATCTTCCAGATATTCGGCATAGGCCTGATCCAGGACGAACAGGATGTCGGGGCGCAGCCCGGCGTGCAGGCGCGCAATCTCTTCCCGGCTGGACAGTGTGCCGGTCGGGTTATTGGGATTGGCGAGGAAGACGACCTTGGTCCGTTCCGTTACGGCGGCGAGCAGGGCGTCGACGTCGGTCGCATAATCCTTGTCCGGCGCAATGACCGGCGTCGCGCCGACCCGGCGAGCGGCGATGTCGTACACGGCAAAGCCATAGCGGACATAGAGGACTTCATCGCCCGGTCCGGCATAGGCGGAGGCGGCGATGTGCAGCAGTTCGTCCGATCCGGTGCCATAGATGATCCGTTCAGGATCGAGGCCATGGACCGCGCCGATCGCCTCGCGCAACTTGGTCGCGCCGGGATCGGGATAGGTGGCAAGGTCGGCGGTCGCCGCGATAACGGCATTGCGGGCCGCCTGACCGGTGCCGAGCGGATTTTCATTGGCGCTCAGTTTGATGAGCGGGCGACCGTCATCGGTGGCCGACTTGCCCGGCACATAGGCGTGAATGCCGAGAATCCAGTCCTTGGGTGCGGGTTTTGCAGCAATCTCTGTCATGGTGCGCGGCTTTAGCGGCTTCCGCGGCAAAGGCAAAGCGCCAGCAGGCGCAAGGCGATGATGGGCGGTGCCGAAGTTCATACGGAAACACCCTTTTCAGGGGGGGGCGCCGGTTTCGCTCTGGGAATGGGAAGGATAGGCGCCGCATCGGCGCCAGTCACGCTCCACCCGCGCGCCGGAAGCGCGCAGCGTCGACGTATGAAGGATATGGGGTGGCGGGCAGGGCTGGCCCATCCATGAGAGGGAACCAGACTATATCCAACATGGAATTCGGTATGAACAAGGGAGAGCGATCCCCTTGCCCCGTCGTCAGTTGCCGTCCGCGTCGACCATGAATGTCATCGGTTTGCCCCGCGAGGAAGGTTCCCATCCGGCGGCGAGGGCGGCGCGGATGCTGCGGGCGACTATGGTGTCGTTGATGTGGAGGCGGCCTCGCGGCAGGCCTTTCAGCAGGCGCTTGGGCGCTGGAAATTCAATCACGGCGCCCCGCTGCATATCCTGCTGCTGCACGGACACGGTCATGCCTTTCCAGCCTTCCTTGTCGCTCCATTGCGGCTCGCTGCGCAATTCCCATTCATAGCTGAGGCCGTCGACATCGACGGTACCGGAAAGATTCTGCATGACGGCGCCATAGCATGGTTGGCCGATCACGCCACCTTTGGCGAAGGTGGCGTGCGGCCTATCTGTGTTTAGACGACGGGAGTGGGCAATTCCTGCCCCGCGAAATGGGCGTCCAGATTGGCGACGACCAGATCGGCCATCGCCTTGCGCGTGTGGATGGTGGCGCTGCCCTGATGGGGTTGCAGCACGACATGATCCATGGCGAACAGGGCTTCAGGGACATGGGGTTCGTGGGCGAATACGTCCAGCCCGGCGCCGGCGATGCGTTTGTCGGCGAGGGCGGCGATCATCGCTTCCTCATCGATCACGCCACCACGGCTGATATTGACGATGACGCCATCGGGTCCGAGCGCATCAATCATCGCGGCATCGACCAGCTTGGCCGCTTCGGGTCCGCCCGAGGTGGCGACGATGATGACATCGCTCTGCCGCGCAAAGTCGAGCGGATCGGCGACATAGCGATAGGGGGTATCGGCCGCTTCGCGCCGGTTGTGATAGAGGATTTCGCCGGCCACCGGCTCCAGTCGCATCGCGATGGCGCGGCCGATCCGGCCTAGGCCCAATATGCCGATGCGCGATCCCGTCACCCGGCCGCACAGGGCAGGCTTTTCGCCACGCGCCCATGTGCCCGACCGAACCATGCGGTCATTGGCGGCGATATTGCGGACCGTGGCATAGAGCAGGCCGACGGCGAGGTCGGCAACATCGTCGGTCAGGACGTCGGGCGTGTTGGAGACGCGGATGCCCTTAGCCCGGGCATGCTCCACATCCACCTTGTCATAGCCGACCGAAAACAGACCGATAATTTCCAGATTGGGCAGGGCGTCCATGATGGCGGCCGACGCGCCGACCGACCCGAAGCTGACGAGCGCGCGGGCCTCCAGCACGGACGGGGGCAGGGCGGACAGGTCGGCGTCGGCCGCCACCGGATGGACGGTGAAGCGGCGTTCCAACTCCTGCGTCAGATAGGGGTAGAGGGGGCCATAGGCGACGATCGGGGGGAGGGAGGCATCGGTCATAATCCCTTATCTAGGAAGTCCGCAGCCATCGTGCCAGATTGACAGCGCATCGCGCCAGTCCTAGCGCGGGGCGACCATGGCCAGCGTTTCCATCAGCGAAGACAGCCGTTTCGGCCTGCGTCGGCAAGCGCGCCTTGCGGGACCGCTCAGCCTGTCGAGCGGTGCGCAGCTTGGCCCAGTGGACATCGCCTATGAAACCTATGGCGCGATGAATGCGGACAAATCCAACGTCATCCTGATCTGTCATGCGCTGACCGGCGACCAATATGTGGCGTCGGACCATCCCGTCACTGGCAAACCGGGATGGTGGTGGAGGATGGTGGGGGAGGGCAAGCCAGTCGATCCGGCGCGCCACTTCATCGTGTGTTCCAACGTTATCGGCAGTTGCATGGGGTCGTCCGGCCCGGCCAGCATCGATCCCGTCACGGGCGAGCCGCACGCAATGCGCTTCCCGGTGCTGACCATCGCCGACATGGTGCGGGCGCAGGCCGCGCTGCTCGACCATCTGGGCGTCGATCGGCTGGCGGCGGTGATCGGTGGATCGATGGGAGGGATGCAGGCGCTGACCTGGCCCACGTTGTTCCCCGACCGGGTGGAAAGCTGCATCGTCATCGCATCGACGGCGCGGCACAGCGCGCAGAATATCGCGTTCCACGAAGTCGGGCGGCAGGCGATCATGGCTGACCCCGACTGGCGCGGGGGCGATTATTATGCCGATGGCAAGGTGCCGAGCGCGGGTCTGGCCGTGGCGCGCATGGCCGCGCACATCACCTATCTGTCGGAAGCGGGCCTCACCGAGAAATTCGGGCGGCGCTTGCAGGGGCGCGACGCGAAGACGTTTGGGTTCGACGCCGATTTTCAGGTGGAATCCTATCTGCGCCATCAGGGGCTGAGCTTTGTCGAGCGGTTCGACGCCAACTCCTATCTCTACATCACCCGCGCGATGGACTATTATGACATTGCGGAGGATCATGGCGGATCGCTGGCGCGGGCGTTCACCGCCAGCCGGGCGCGCTTCTGCCTCGTCAGCTTCGATACCGACTGGCTCTATCCCACCGCCGAATCGCGGGTGATCGTCCATGCGCTCAATGCGTCGGGCGCACAGGCGAGCTTCGTCGAACTGTCCAGCCCGTTTGGCCATGACGCTTTCCTGCTGGAAAGCCCCGAACTCAACCGGGTCGTCGACGGCTTCCTGCGCGGGGGCCGGGCATGACCGACAATCTGCGGCCGGATCTGGCGCTGATTGCGCGGACGGTGCGACAGGGGGCGCGGGTGCTGGATGTGGGCTGTGGCGACGGCGCGTTGATGGCGGCGATGCGCGATCATAGCGGCGTCGATGCGCGCGGGCTGGAAATCGACGGGTCCAATGTTGCGGCGGCGGTCGGGCGCGGCCTGTCGGTGGTTCAGGGCGATGCCGACACGGACCTTGCCTATTATCCCGATGCCAGTTTCGATTATGCGATATTGAGCCAGACGCTTCAGACGACGCGGCGACCCGACCTTGTGGTGGAGGAGTTGCTGCGCATCGGGCGGCAGGCCTTCGTATCCTTTCCCAACTTTGCGCATTGGCGGGGGCGACTGTCGCTGATGTGGGGCGGGCGGATGCCGGTGACGCGGCTGTTGCCCGATACATGGTATGACACGCTCAACATCCATCATGTGACGGTCGACGATTTCCGTGCGCTGGTGAAGGATCGCGGCTGGGTGATCGACGGGCAATGGTTCCTGAAGGGGGACCGGGAAACGACCCATGCGAACGCCAATCTGTTCGCCGAACATGCGGTGTTCCTGCTGCGGAAATAAGGGGTTGATGGTGGGCGAGACGATCCTGCGCGACCAGCCTGTGACGCGGGCCATGCTGGATGCGCTGGCGCCTGGACCGCACGCCCTGATCGGTTGCGATCTGGAGGAGGGCGACTTGTCGGGCATGGACCTGACCGGATGGACGTTCGAACGGTGCAACCTGCGCAAATGCGACCTGAGCGGGGCGCGGATCGCCGAGAGCCATTGGACATCGTGCCGGGGTGCTTTTGCGAATTTCACCGGGACCGACCTGAGCGAATCCGCGATTCGTGGGTGCGATTTCAATAATGGCAGCTTCCGTCGCACGGTGCTGACGGCGACGCGCATCGTCGGATCGAAATTGACCGGCGCCGATTTCACCGATGCTCGGGCGATGGACCTGATGTTCGAGGAAAGCCTGCTTATCAACGCCAAGCTGGTGGGCTTTTCCTTTCGCAGGCAGAGCCTGAAGCAGGTCGATTTCGGGCAGGCGGACCTGCGTAAATGCGATTTTCGGCAGGCCGTGCTGGACGATTGCAGCCTGCGCGACGCCAATGTCGCGGGTGCGCGGTTCGACGGTGCCGATTTGCGCAACGCCGACCTTGGCGGGATCAGGCTGGGCGATGCGGGGCTGTTCCGGGGCGCCACCATCTCCCGCGATCAGGCGGGGCAGTTGCTCGGCGAATTGGGGCTGAACGTGCGTTAGAGTATTTTGAAGTCA
Source organism: Pseudomonadota bacterium (assembly GCA_021847605.1). Classification (GTDB taxonomy): domain Bacteria; phylum Pseudomonadota; class Alphaproteobacteria; order Sphingomonadales; family Sphingomonadaceae; genus Sphingobium. The sequence continues at coordinate 49,910 of JAJZQN010000010.1, forward strand.
CCTGGAACAGGTGACGGCTCGCAAAATACGGAAAACAAAAGACTCTTACCGTGTGCCGATGCCGCGTTCGATCAGGGCGTTGGCGATGGCGGCGATCTCTTGCGCCGGGCGGCTGTCATCCCACACGCCATAGCGCAGCCCCAGAAACACGTTCATGCCCATGATCGCCCAGGCATGAACCTCTTCCACGTCCGGGCGCACGTCACCCTGCTGCGCGGCCTTGGCGAGGCGGGCGGCCATGCGGGTCGCGGTATTTTCATAATGGGCGCGATAGGCGGACTGATCGACAAATTCCGCCTCGTCGATGATGCGATAGAGTTCCTTATGGGCGCGGGCGAACTCCAGAAAACTGAGCAGCCCGATCCGTTCAGCGTCAATGCCGTCGCGTGCCTGTGCGATGCGGGGTGAGACATAGTCGCGCACCTGACCCGACATGTCGTTGACGAGCGCGCGGAAAATATCGTCCTTGCTGTCGAAATAGGTGTAGAAACTGCCCAGCGCACAGCCGGCGCGGCGGGTGATGCCGCTGATCGAGCCTTCATGAAAACCCTTGTCGCCAAACTCCGCCGCTGCGGCCGAAAGCAGCGCGCGGCGGGTGCGTTCGCCCCGTGCGGTTCGGGGGGTCTTGTCCTCCTTCGCAGGGGCGGCTTCGCTCATATTTCCTGTCCGATCCCGTGTTCCAAATGCCGCAGCGCTGCGCCCTAATATTGCGCCTCTCTATTTCAAGTTGAAAGATGGTTCAACTTTCATTATCGAATCATCCAACGCAGGTGATCCGGCCAACCGGGCGCCGCATATTTCAGGAGAGGACCGACCCGATGAAGGCTCATCACAGCATTCGTGCGCTTGCTCTGGCTTCCGTTGCTGTCACGGGGGGCGGCATGATCGCATCGCCCGCATGGGCGCAGGAAAGCGCGCCGCAGGCCGCCGCCGATGACGATAGCGCCGCGATCGTCGTGACTGCGCGTCGCCGCGAAGAAACTTTGGTCAGCGTGCCGATCGCGGTCAGCGCCTTTTCCGGCGAAGCGCTGGAAAAGGGCGGGGCGATCGACATTACCGACCTTGCCAACGTGACCCCCAACACCACGCTGGAAGCATCGCGCGGCACCAACAGCACGCTGACCGCCTTCATCCGTGGCGTGGGGCAGCAGGACCCGGTTTCCGGTTTCGAACAGGGGGTCGGCATCTATCTGGACGACGTCTATCTGAACCGGCCGCAAGGCGCGCTGCTCGACATTTATGATGTGGAGCGGATCGAGGTGCTGCGCGGGCCGCAGGGGACGCTCTATGGCCGCAATACAATCGGCGGCGCGGTCAAATATGTGACGAAGATGCTGCCGCAGGATTTCTCGCTCAAGGTTAAGGGCAGCTATGGCAGCTATGATCAGGCCGATGGCATCATCAGCGCGTCGGCGCCGATCGGCGACTTGGTCCGCGTGGGCGGTGCCTTTGCCCGATTGTCGCGTGGTGGCTTCGGCAAGAATCTGACCACCGGGCAGGAAAATTACAACAAAGACATCTGGGCCGGGCGCGCCACATTCGAAATGGGCGGCTATGGCGAGCCGGTGCTGATGCGGATTACCGGCGACTATACCAAGGATAACAGCAATCCGCGCGGCGGCCATCGCCTGATCCCCGGACAATTGTCGGGCGCCCCGGTGCTGGACGATGTGTTCGACACGCGCGGCGGGCTGGTCGATCCCAAACAATATGTGAAATCCTATGGGCTTTCCATGAACATCACGGCGGAACTGTCCGACGCGATCACGCTGCGGTCGATCAGCGCATGGCGCAAGGATGACAGCGCGTCGCCGATCGATTTCGATGCGCTGCCCGCCGTCGATGTCGATGTGCCGGCCTATTATTTCAACGAGCAGTTGAGCCAGGAATTCCAGCTGCTGCTGGACGCCGGGCCGTTGAAGGGCATGGTCGGCCTCTATTATCTCGATGCGAGCGCCGACACCCTGTTCGACACCCGCATCTTCACCACGGTGCCGGGCCTGACGGCGTTCACGCAGGCCAATGTCGATACCGAAACCTATGCGATCTTCGGTGACTTCACTTATGATTTCAGTCCGAAATTCAGCGTGTCGGCGGGCGGCCGCTATACATGGGATGAGCGGCGCGCCGATATTTTGCGGCAAAATTATCTGGGCGGCGGATCGCCGGTGTTCGGCGGGGCAGGCCTGCCCTTTGGCGCGCCCAGCACCGATTTTCGCGGTTATGCCAAATATAAGAAATTTACGCCGCGCTTCTCCGTCAGCTACAAGCCGACGCCTGACCATAATCTCTACGCCAGCTATTCGAAGGGCTTCAAGGGCGGCGGCTTCGACCCGCGCGGGGTCGGCACTAATGCGCCGGACCTGAATGGCGACGGCATCAGGCAGGACAGCGAAGTCGCCTCCTTCCTCAGCTTCCGCCCTGAACAGGTCGACAGCTATGAGGTCGGATATAAGGGCAATTTCATGGACGGCGCGCTCTATGTGGCGGTCGCCGGTTTCTATGCCGATTATAAGGATGTGCAGATTCCCGGTTCCGTCGCCTGCACCGTCAATGTCGGCGGCACGCCCACGCCGTCCTTCTGCGGCGTCGTGTCGAATGCAGGCAAGGCGCGGTTCAAGGGGCTGGAGTTCGAAAGCAACGCCCGCCTTGGCCGCGACATATTCGCGGGCGGCGACCGGCTGAACCTGCAAACCGCGATCGGTTATATCGATGCGGAATATCGCGAATATATCGCCAATATCGCCAGCGTGCCGACCGACGTCGCGCAGTATCGCCGGGTGCAGAACACCCCCAAATGGACGGCCAGCGGTACGCTCAGCTACAACACGCCCATCGGTGACGGCAGCCTGTATGTCGGCAGCACGGTGTCATGGCGGTCGAAAACCTATCAGTTCGAAATCCCCAACCCCTATATCGACCAGAAGGGCTATGCCCTATGGGACGCCAGCATCGTCTATACCGCGCCCAGCGATCGATGGAGCATCGGCGTCCATGGCAAGAACATATTGGACAAGGAATATAAGACGTCGGGCTATACCTTTGTCGCGGCCAATCCGGTGACGGGGGCGATCATCAACAATGCGTCCGGCTTCCCCACGCCCTCGCTGGGCCGGGAAGGGACGCTGACGGCTTTCTACGGCAATCCCCGGCAGGTGTTCGTGACGGGGACGTTGAAATTTTGATCGTCGGTTTTAAATCCGTTCGTTTCGAGCGAAGTCGAGAAACATTGTGCTGGACACTTCTCGACTACGCTCGAAGCGAACGGGCGTTTAAGAGGACGGCATGACCGACCGAACTACCTCCCCCGCATATCGTGGTGTCGTGCTGGCGATGCTGCTGCTGGTCTATACGTTCAACTTTCTCGACCGGCAGATTCTCGGCATCCTGGCCGGGCCGATCAAGGCGGAGTTGCACCTCACAGATACGCAGCTTGGCGCATTGGGCGGCATCGCCTTTGCGCTGCTTTATTCGACGCTGGCGATTCCGCTGGCGTTGCTGGCGGACAGGACCAGCCGGACATGGGTGATCACCGTCAGTCTGGCGGTGTGGAGCGGCTTTACCGCGCTGTGCGGGGTAGCGGGCAATTTTATGCAGATGTTCCTGTTCCGCATCGGCGTGGGCGTGGGGGAGGCAGGTGGCGTCGCGCCATCCTATGCCGTGATTTCCGACTATTTTCCGCAGCATCAGCGGGCGCGGGCGCTTTCCATCTATTCGCTGGGCATTCCGCTGGGTTCAGCGGGCGGTGTGTTGCTGGGCGGGTATATCGCACAGACGGTAGAGTGGCGAACGGCCTTTATCGCGGTGGGGATCATGGGCCTTATCATCGCGCCGATCTTTCGGCTGGTGGTGCGTGAGCCGAAGCGGCCGGTACTGGCGGGGGACGCGGTGCCGGTCAGCGCGGTGTTCGGCATATTGGCGGCCAAGCGCAGCTTCTGGATGTTGGCGTTGGGCGCGGCGTGCAGTTCGATGTGCGGCTATGGCGTCGCCTTCTGGCTGCCCAGTCTGCTGATGCGCAGCTTTGGCCTCGACATATTGGGAGCGGGGCAGTTTCTGGGCGGATTGCTGCTGATCGGTGGGGTGGCGGGCGTGCTGCTGGGCGGATGGCTGGGCGATCGCATGGGCAATGGCGACCGGGCCTATTATGCCTGGGTGCCGGCGGTCAGCTATGTGATCGGCATGCCCTTGTTCGTGGTGGGCGTGCTGTCGTCCAGCGTGAGCTTCGCCTTCGCCCTGTTCCTGATCCCGCAGGCGCTGGTCTATGTCTGGCTGGGTCCGGTACTGACCGCAGTGCAGCATCTGGTGCCGCCGCATATGCGGGCGAGCGCGGCGGCGACGTTTTTGCTGATCAACAATCTGGTGGGGTTGGGCCTTGGCTCATGGAGCGTGGGGGCGTTGTCCGACGCGCTGACGCCGACCTATGGGGTGGAGGCTTTGCGCTATGCGATCGTTGCGGCGCTGGGCTTTTATTTGCTCGCCGGGCTGTTCATGGCGCTGGCCGGGAAGGCGCTGCGTAAGGATTGGGTGTCAGCATAGCGACTAACATCCGTTCGTTTCGAGCGAAGTCGAGAAACGGCCAGCGCGGCGCTTCACGCTTCTCGACACGCTCGAAGCGATACTTCTACCGTTCCTTGGTGGCGCTGAACTTCACCTTGGGGTGGCGTTCCTGCTGGTAGCCGATGTCCCAGGCGCTCTTGGCCATGAAGACCAGATTGCCGTCGCGGTCCTTGGCCATGTTGGCGCCATTATAGGAGACGAGATCCTTGATCGCGGCATCGTCGCCGCTGATCCAGCGAGCGGTGTCGAACGGCGACTGTTCCAGCCCGGCGGCGACCTTATATTCCGCATCGAGGCGTGAGATCAGCACTTCAAGCTGAAGCTGTCCCACGACGCCGACAATCCAGTTGCTGCCGATTTCGGGGTAGAAGACCTGAATGACGCCTTCTTCGGACAGGTCGTCCAGCGCCTTGCGAAGCTGTTTGGTCTTGGTCGGGTCTTTCAATTGCACGCGGCGCAATATTTCCGGCGCAAAATTGGGCAGGCCGGTGAAGCGCAGCCCGGGCTTTTCGCTGAGCGTGTCGCCCACGCGCAGCGCGCCATGATTGGGGATGCCGATGATGTCGCCGGGGAAAGCCTCGTCCGCCAGTTCGCGATCCTGCGCAAAGAAGAGGATGGGCGAATGGACGGCCAGCGCCTTGCCCGATCCACTGGGCGTCAGCTTCATGCCGCGTTTGAACTTGCCGGAGACAAGCCGCATGAAGGCGATGCGGTCACGGTGCATCGGGTCCATATTCGCCTGAACCTTGAAGATGAAGCCGGTGACTTCGCTCTGGTCGGGTTCGACGGCGGCCGGTTCGGCCGGTTGTGGGCGGGGCGAGGGGGCGTGGGCGGACAGGGCGTCGATCAGTTCGGTGACGCCGAACAATTTGAGCGCCGATCCGAAATAGACCGGGGTGAGATCGCCGGCGCGGTAGCGGTCATGGTCGAATTCGGCATAGCCGCCCTGCGCCAGTTCCGCCTCTTCACGCAGTTTTTCGAGCGCGCGAGCCGACAGATGATCGGCCAGCTTGGGATCGTCGAGGCCGTCGAACTGGTGACGGGTGCCGTCAAATTCCTTGGACGGGCCGACCGGCTGCATCAGGCGGTTGGTGGCGAAGTCGTAAATGCCCTCAAACTCGCCGCCCATGCCGGCGGGCCAGCTCATGGGGCAGACATCGAGTTGCAACTGGTCGGCGACTTCATCGAGCAGGCCGAAGACTTCGCGCCCTTCGCGATCCACCTTGTTGACGAAGGTGATGATGGGCAGGTTGCGCAGACGGCACACCTCGAACAGTTTGCGCGTCTGCGGCTCGATACCCTTGGCCGCGTCTATTACCATGACGGCGCTGTCGACGGCGGTCAGCGTGCGATAGGTGTCCTCGCTGAAATCCTCGTGGCCCGGCGTGTCGAGCAGGTTGAAGGTGATCGTCTCGCCATCGCGGGTCCGCTCGAACGTCATGACCGACGAGGTGACGGAAATGCCGCGCTGTTGCTCAATCTTCATCCAGTCGGACCGGGCGCGGCGATTGGCACCGCGCGCCTTCACCTCACCGGCGAGGTGGATGGCGCCGCCTTCCAGCAGCAGCTTTTCGGTCAGCGTGGTCTTACCGGCGTCCGGGTGGGAAATGATCGCGAAGGTGCGGCGGGATGGAATGGTCATCTAATCAGTCATTCTAAATCGTCATCCCCGCGCAGGCGGGGATCCATCTCCTGACCATGCGTCAAGAGGTGGGGTTGGGAAATGGATTCCCGCCTACGCGGGAATGACGAAAAAAAATAGGGGTCAGTCGATCAGCGTCACGTCCATGCGGAAGCTGCGCGCGTCGCCGGGCAGCAGGGTCATGATGCCCTGCTTGGCCCAGACATCGCCGTCGAACCCGACCAGATCGGCCATGCCCGCCCAGGGTTCAACGCACAGATAATGGGCGCCGGGCTTTTGCCAAAGGCCCAGCCATGGCGTGTCGGGGAAATCGATCCGCAGGCGCGGCCGGCCCGGTACGCCCCATGTCAGCGACCGGCTTTTGAGATCGTCCCAGATCAGCGCGTCCCCTTCGAACATGGCATGGGTCGGCGTCAGTGTGTCGCCCTCGACCGGCGAGGGGAAGGTTTCGCGGGCGATGAGGCCGGGTTCGTCGCCCACTTTGCGGATGGGGGCAGGCTCGGGCTTTTCGAAGATCACGCGATGATCCTCGATGCCGCCGCCATAGGGCAAAGGCCAGGCGAAGGCGGGGTGATAGCCGAAGGAGAAGGGCATGGGCGCCTCCCCCCGGTTGGTGACGGTGGCAGTCATGCGCAGGGTGGCGCCTTCGATCGCGAACGCCATGTCGAGGCGGAAGTTGAAGGGATAGGCGGCGCGGCTTTCCTCATCGGCCTCCAGTCGCAGCAGCAGGCTGACGTCGCTCTGCTCCACCGGCGCGAAGGGTTTGCGCCGAGCAAAGCCATGCTGCGCCATCGGATAATCCCGTCCGTCGAGCCGATAGATGTCGCCGCGCGACCGACCGACAAAGGGGAAGAGCAGGGGGGCGTGGCCGGTCCACCATTGCGGGTCGGCGTCGGTCATGAGCTGCCGTCCCTGCGCATCGGTCAGCGACCAGAGTTCCGCGCCTAGCGGATCGATGCTGGCGGACAAGGCGGGTGAGGCGATGGAAAGATGCGCGTCGGACATGGGAAGGATCGGCCTCCGGCTGGACAGGGACGTCCGGCTTAGCCTGCCCGGTCGGCGCTGTCTTCCCTCCCAATCGTTTCGGAAGGGAACCGAAGGCTGTGCCGCAGGTTTTCTGCGCGGGAGACACATCATGAAATCGATCACCACCACCCTTGTCCTTGCGCTGATGCTGCCCGGTGCGGCGATGGCGCAGCAATCTTCGCAGCAGGAAGAGCAAAAGCCGAAAAACGGCACCTTCGATCAGGCCGGGAAAATCGCGACTCAGCCGGCGCGGGACGTCGGCATCGACAAGGAAGAGATACCCCCCGTGCTGACCAAGGCGGTCGAAAATCCCTATGCCGCGCCGCCGTCGCGCACATGCAAGGGACTGAAAGCCTCGCTTGGTGAATTGAACGCCGTGCTGGGCGACGATTTCACCGTGGGTAAGGAAGCGAACGAGAATCGCACCGGCAAGATTGCCTCTGCGGTGGGCAAGACGGTGGTCAATTCGCTGATCCCGTTCCGGGGGCTGGTGCGCGAGATCAGCGGCGCAGCCCCGGCCGAGCGGCGCTTGCAGACGGCGGTGACGGCGGGGATCGCCCGGCGTGGCTATCTGCGCGGATTAGCGGCGGCCAAGGGATGCAAGGTTACTGGTTAAATCCCGCTTTCGTCCATGGCATTTGGCCCTATATGGCGGGCATGACCGACATGCCCGCCCCGATGCCTGCTCTGGCCGACCTTCAGGAAGAATATGAATTTCTGGATGCGGATGACCGCTATCGCCTGTTGATCGATCTGGGGCGTGGGCTGGAGGACATGCCCGATCCGCTCAAGACCGACACCACGCTGGTGCGCGGCTGTTCGGCGGCGGTGTGGGTCTATCCTACCGTGCTGGATGACGGGCGGCTGCATTTTCTGGCCGACAGCAATGCCGCGATCACCAAGGGGATCATCGCCCTCGTCCTGCTGACGGTGCAGGACAAGGCGCCCGGCGAGATCGTGGCGGCCGACATTGAAGGGGCGCTGGCGCCCTTCGACCTCAAGAATCAACTCAGTTCCAACCGGACGCAGGGCATTCCCAACATGATCGCGCTCATCCGCGAGACGGCTGCTCGCTACGCCTGACGAAACCCGAAAGCGGCCTCGACCGTTATCCTTCCGTAATCAGAGGAAGGAGAAGCGCGATGCGCGCCATATGGATCATAGCGGGGCTGGCCATGACCGCCGCCTGTTCGGAAAAACCGGCTGAGCCGACCCAGCGCGAGCAGATCGGCCATGTCTGGAAATATGAGACGGCCGAAAATTCGACCGCCAAGGTCGCCTATATCGGCAGCGCCAACAGCGTGCAGACGATGACCGCGCCTGATACTTTTTCGGTGCTGCTGGTCCAGCCGCTGAAAGAAGGCGGCGCCGATGTGACGGTGAAGCTGGTGGGTGCGCCCTTTACCTGTGACCTGTCCGACTGTCGCGTCACCGCCACGACCGACGATGGCAAGGCCCATGAGTGGAAGGGACGCATGGCGACCAATGATGATGGTATCGCCATATTGCCGTCACAGGATGCCTATGACGTGATCCGCAAGGCGAAGAGCGTCAAGGTCGATCTGGTGGTGGACGGCAAGGAGAAGACCGCGCCGTTCCAGTTCGATGTCGCGGGACTGGATCTGAAGAAAAGCTGATGAGAATGCGGCGGGGACGCACAATCCCCGCCGTACTTCGCCCTTATTCCTGCAACGATACGCCGGGGCTGCGCGGGTCGGCGGCGCCCACCCAATGACCGTCGGCCATGCGTTCGGCGGCGTTGGCTTTCAGCCCCATGCGGCCGATGCTGACGCGGTGGCCCAGTTTTTCGAGTGGCGCCTTCATCGCTTCGAGCGAGGTGCCCTGTTCCAGTACGATTCCGTCGCCATTGAAGAAGATCAGGCCGTGGGCGATGGAATCCTGCGCCGACAGACCCCAGTCGAGATGGGCGATCAGCGCCTTGGCCACCTGCATGGTGATGGTGCGTCCACCGGCTGCGCCGACGGTGAAGATCGGCATGCCCTTTTCGTCATAGACGATGGTGGGCGACATGGACGAAAGCGGGCGCTTGCCCGGCTCCACCCGATTGGCGACCGGCGCGCCGTTCTTTTCGGGGGTGAAACTGAAATCGGTCAGTTCATTGTTCAGGATGACGCCGTTCGCCACCAGCTGGCTGCCGAAGAAACTTTCGATCGTGGAGGTCCAGGCGGCGATGTCGCCATTCTTGTCCACCGCGACGAAATGGCTGGTGCCGCTTTCGGGCTGGGGCAGCGACGCGGTACGGGGCTGAGCGCCGGGCGGGGTGCCGGGCTTGTAGGCGTTGAGCGCCTTGTTCAGGCGAATGAGCGAGGAGCGTTGCTTGAGATAGGCGGGGTCGATCATGCCGCTGATCGGATTGGCGACAAAATCGGGGTCGCCCAGCCATGTGTCGCGATCGGCATAGGCAAGCTGCATCGCCTCCCCGATGACGTGCCAGGACCGGGCGTCATCCTTGCCCCAAGTGGCGAGCGGGAAGCGCTCCACCATGCCCAAAATCTCCAGCACGGTGACGCCGCCGGCCGATACCGGCCCCATGCCGCAGATGGTATAAACGCGATATTTGCCGCAGACCGGCTTGCGCGGCTTTGCCTTATAGGCGGCGAGGTCGGCTTCGGTCATCGGCACCGGGTTCTTCGGTGCTTCCGTCACAGTCTTGGAAATGATGCGCGCCTGTTCGCCGGTGTAGAAGGCGTCCGGCCCTTCCGCTGCGATCCTTTTGAACAGGGCGGCAAGCGGCGGGTTTTTGAGCATCGTACCCATCGGTGCGGGCTTGCCGTCGATCCAGAAATATTTCTGGATTTCGGGGAAGTCGGCCCAGATCGGGGCGACTGCCTTCATCGCGGTGTCGAGCCGCTGGCGCACCTCGAACCCGTCTTCCGCCGCGTGGATCGCAGGCTGGAACAGGGTGGCCCAGGGGAGCTTGCCCCATTTCTTATGCGCGTCCCATGCCAGCCGCAGATTGCCCGGCACGCCGACCGAATAGCCACCTGGCCATGCGTCGCGGAAGGTGAGCGGCTTGCCATCCGGTCCCATGAAGCGATCCGGCCGGGCGGCCGATGGCGCTTCCTCGCGGCCGTCGATGGATTCCAGCACGCCGGTCGTGCCGTCATGATGCATCAGGAAGCCTCCGCCGCCGATGCCGCTATTATGCGGCTCCACGACGTTGAGCGTCAGCATCATGGCGATGGCGGCGTCGGTGGCGCTGCCGCCCTGACGCAATATATCCTGCCCGGCCTGTGCCGCTCGCGGATCGGCGGCGGACACGATCGCATTGGTGGCGATCGGTTCGCGCGCGTAGGTGGCGGCGGGGATGAGGGACAGGAGGGCGAGGGGGGCCAACAGGCCGGCAAGGCGCGATGTCATGGCCGCACCCTATCGCCCCGACAGGCCTTCGCAACCCCCTGCAATAGCCTGTGGTTATGAACGCACGCCGCGATCAGGCATCGACGCCCACCGCATCGGCGATGTTCGTGATGCCGTCGCGCTGCATCAGCGTCTTCAGCCCGGCATTGATGCGCCGGGCCAGATATGGGCCTTCATAGACCAGCGCGCTATAGACCTGAACCAGCGAGGCGCCGGCGCGAATGCGGGCATAGGCCTGCTCTGCGGTCGCAATGCCGCCCACGCCGATCAGCGGCAGGTGCGTGCCCAGCAGGCGGCGGAAATCGCGCAGCCGGGCATGGGACAGGTCGGTCAGTGGTGCGCCCGACAGGCCGCCCGCTTCTCCGGCCAACGGTGAACGCAGTCCGGGGCGGGTGATGGTGGTGTTGGATATGATCAGCGCGTCGACACGATGATCGATACAGGCGGCGGCAATATCCTCAACATCGGCGGGTTCCAGATCGGGCGCGACCTTCAGGAAGATCGGCGTCGTATCCGTGCCACGGGCGGCCATCACCGCGCCCAGCAGATCGTCGAGCGCGGCGCGACCTTGAAGCGCACGCAGCCCCGGCGTGTTGGGGGATGAGATGTTGACCGTCAGATAATCGGCGAGCGGCGCCATGCAGGTGACGCCGGTCACATAATCGGCGACGCCGCGCCCGGCGGCGGTCGCTTCCTTGTTGGCGCCGATATTGATGCCGATGACCGGCCCCTCGCCCACCGGGCGGCGATAACGGGCGATCCGGTCCGCTGCTGCGCCCTGTCCGCCATTGTTGAAGCCGAAGCGGTTGATGACGGCGCGATCCTCCACCAGCCGGAAGAGGCGTGGTTGCGGATTGCCCGGCTGGGCCAGCGGGGTTAGCGTGCCCAGTTCGGCAAAGCCGAAGCCCAGACCGTGCATCTTGTGCGCGATCCGTCCATCCTTATCATAGCCCGCCGCAAGGCCCACGGGATTGGGGAAGCGAACGCCCGCAACCATGGTTTCCAGCATCGGATCATGCGGCAGCGGCGCGGGACGCGGCATCATGCGCAGCGCAGCGATCGACAGATGATGGGCGCGTTCGGCGTCGAGCCGGAAGAGGAGCGGACGGATGAGGCGATAAGACATGAGGAGCGCCTATGCCAGCGCTCCAGCCTGACGTCGAGTCGGCTGGATACCAGCGCTGTTCGATGAGTTGGTGTTATTTCATGACAGAAATCGTCATAAATGAGACCGTTTGCAGTCGCGAAATGTCCGATCCGTCCAATAAAATTTCCACGATTCGGGGGTAAAGCAGCCCTGCGACCCGAAGGCTCTTGGCTCAGGCCGATGAGACCTTTTCCTGACCCGGCGGAGAAATCCGCCGGGTCATTTTTATCTGGATCAAGAAAAATCGGATTAAAGGGCGACCGTCCTTTGATTTCCTTGCGTTGCCCCTGCATTGCCGCCTAGTAATTCCCATGGGGAACGTAAAATGGGGTCGCAACATAGCGTTATGAGGGGGGGGCATGTCGCCTTGCCCGACACTGAAGGTCCGCTGTCCTATTCGGTCGATGCGGCACATGGGTCCGTGCGCTTGCGTTATTTTGCACCGCCGCGAGAGTTGCGGGCCTATTTCGGATCACTTTATTTCTTCAGCGTAACGGCCGAACGCTATTCCGATGTAACCCGGGCCGATGTGCCGCAACTGCGCCTGATGCTGGCGGGCGTCGGCGACTATCATTTTCAGGATGGGGCCGTCATTCCGACCCCGCAAATATGTCTGCTTGGCCCCACCATGGGGGCGACCCGGTTCCAGTTGAACGATCCGGGTCGGGTCGTTGGCATATCGTTGTTGCCTGCGGGATGGCTGGCGCTGAACGAGGGCGATGCGAGCGCATTGGCAGACCGTTTGTGCGATCCGGGTGGCGACAATCTGGCTGCCCTGCTCGATCGACTGCGCGCCATGCCGGATGATCAGGTCGAGGATATGGCGGCGCTGTGCTGGGCCGAACTGGGGCGGCTTATCAAACCGCTGCGCGGATCGACGTGGATGCTTCTGGAAGCGGTCGATGCCTGGCTGATGGGGGAGGGTTCGCCGCGTATCGAAACGCTGACCGAGATGACCGACCTGTCGGCACGGCAACTGGCGCGACTGACCAATCGTTATTATGGCGCGCCGCCCAAGCTGCTGGCGCGCAAATATCGGGCTTTGCGTTGTGCGTCGCGTATCGCGCTCGACCATGACAGCTGGCAGCAATTGTGCGAGGAGGGCGGCTTTTACGATCAGTCGCACTTCATCCGCGAGATCAAGCATTTCATCGGCCTTACCCCGCATCAGTTGCAGACTGAGCCATCCGCCGTCGCGCAGCTTACCCTGCTGCGCCGGTCGCTGGGCAGCGACGTCGCGGTTCTTAACCGGCTTTCCTGACAGACCGTTTGAAAATGCGTCGCAGGCGCATCCTTAGAGCTGCCCTAAATAAGCCTTGATTCTCGGGCCGTGGAGGACCACATGCCCAATCGGATTGATTCGATCCGATTTGAGAATGGTTCGCAACTGGCATGAAACTTTCGAGCTTCGCCGACTATGCCGTGGTGTTGATGTCCGCCGCCGCGCGCCATTGTGGTGCGGCGAAGATGAACGCCACGACGCTGAGCGCGGAAACCGGCATTCCGCTGCCCACCGCGCAAAAGCTGGTGAGCCGCCTGTCGGCTGCCGGTCTGATCGAATCTAGTCGTGGAACCGGCGGCGGTGTGCGACTGGCGCGCCCGCCTGCCACGATCACGCTCGCCGATGTGGTGGAAGCGGTCGAAGGGCCGATCGCCATGACCGCATGCAGCGAACAGGGCGCCCATGACTGTAATCTGGAACAGGATTGCCGCATTCGCCCGCACATGAATGTCGCGAACAACGCGATCCGCGAAGCGCTCGCGAGCGTGACCATCGCAAGTCTTACACGAGAAATGGCATGACCGACGACATAACCACTATTCGCAACCTCGAAGCGCATGAGGCCGCTCAGCGCGCCTCCGCCTATGAGCATGGCTGGTCGTCGGCCATCGAACAGGATTTCGCGCCCAAGGGGCTGAACGAGGATACGGTCCGCTTCATTTCCGCCAAGAAGAAGGAACCGCAATGGCTGCTCGACTGGCGGCTGAAGGCGTTCGCCATGTGGCAGAAGATGGAAGCGCCGGACTGGGCGAAGCTCAATGTCCCGCCGATCGACTATCAGGACGCCTATTATTACGCGGAGCCGAAGAAAAAGGTTGAGCTGGATTCGCTGGATCAGGTCGATCCCGAAATTTTGGCGACCTATCAGAAGCTGGGCATCCCCATCGCCGAGCAGGAAATGCTCGCCGGGGTAAAGGGCAGCCGCAAGGTCGCCGTCGACGCGGTGTTCGACAGTGTGTCCGTCGCCACTACCTTCCGCAAGGAACTGGAGGAAGCAGGCGTCATCTTCCGCTCAATCAGCGAGGCGGTGCGCGAATATCCCGATCTTGTGAAAAAGTGGCTGGGCAAGGTCGTGCCGATGCACGACAATTATTTCGCTACCTTGAACTGCGCCGTCTTCTCCGACGGCACCTTCGTCTACATTCCCAAGGGCGTTCGCTGCCCGATGGAGCTGTCGACCTATTTCCGCATTAATGCGGAAAATACCGGGCAGTTTGAACGCACCCTGATCGTCGCGGATGAGGGCGCTTATGTCTCCTATCTGGAAGGCTGCACCGCGCCGATGCGCGACGAGAATCAGCTGCATGCCGCAGTCGTGGAACTGGTCGCGCTGGATGATGCGGAGATCAAATATTCGACCGTCCAAAACTGGTATCCGGGCGACGAGAATGGCAAGGGCGGCATCTACAACTTCGTGACCAAGCGGGCGCTGTGTCAGGGGCGAAACAGCAAGGTTTCGTGGACGCAGGTTGAGACCGGCTCGGCGGTGACGTGGAAATATCCAAGCTGCGTGCTGAACGGCGAGAATAGCGTGGGTGAGTTCTACTCCGTCGCGCTGACCAACAATCTGCAACAGGCCGACACCGGCACCAAGATGATCCACAATGGCAAGGGGTCGCGATCGACCATCGTGTCGAAGGGGATCAGCGCGGGCCGCAGCAACAATACCTATCGCGGGCTGGTGCGTGTGGCGCCGGGCGCGGAGGGCGTGCGCAACTTCACCCAGTGCGACAGCCTGCTGCTGGGCGACCAGTGCGGCGCCCATACCGTGCCCTATATCGAAGTGCGCAATCCCAGCGCGCAGATTGAGCATGAGGCGACGACCAGCAAGATCAGCGATGATCAGTTGTTTTATGCGATGCAGCGCGGGCTGGATCAGGAAAGCGCCGTGTCGCTGATTGTGAATGGTTTCGCGAAGGAAGTACTGCAACAGTTGCCGATGGAATTTGCGGTGGAAGCGCAGAAGCTGCTGGGGATCAGTCTGGAAGGCAGCGTGGGCTAAAAATTTGTCCTGCACCTTCCCGTCATGCCGGACTTGATCCGGTATCCCGCTTTTCTTTGGCGGGGCGTGAAGGCAGCGGGACCCCGGATCAAGTCCGGGGTGACGACAGATCAGAGATTTTGAAGGACGAGTAAGTTGAGCGACGAAGACGATATTCAGGATGCCCTTGCCGATTTCGCGGAAGATGTCGGCAATGGTCAGGCATGGACCGCCGCCATCCGCATCCTGACTGAGGATTATGAGCTGGAAGAGGGCGAGTTACAGGGCCGCGCCGTCAAGGATTTCGGCGATCTCGACGCCTATCAGGCGGAATGTCGCGATGCGCTGGAAAAGGGCGATGTCGCGATGACCGAGAAGCTGCGCACCGACAAGGCATTCCACAAGGCGAAGGCGCCCAACCTGGCCCGCATGGGACCGGTCAGCGAATTCGTCGTCGCGCTGCTGGAAAAGGGCGCACCGGAGCCGGGCGCCGACTGGTGGCCCTATATGCCGATCAAGCGCCATATCGATACGCTGTTCCCCGCGCCGGGCGATGTGCGTGACATGGCTTTCTGGACCGCGCGGACGCTCCAGCGCGCGCATAAGGACTGAATTGATATGCTGACGATCGACACTCTCACCAACGAAATCGACGGCAAGGCGATCCTGAAAGGGCTTTCGCTGACCATCAACGCGGGCGAAATCCACGCGATCATGGGACCGAACGGCGCGGGCAAGTCGACGCTGGCCTATACGCTGGGCGGTCGGCCGAACTATGAAGTGACGGGCGGCACCGCGACCTTCGAGGGCGCGGACCTGTTCGACATGGAGCCGCATGAGCGCGCTGCGGCCGGCCTGTTCCTGGGCTTTCAATATCCGGTCGAGATTCCGGGCGTGTCCAACCTGCAATTCCTGCGCGAAAGCCTCAATTCGCAACGCCGTGCGCGTGGGCAGAAGGAACTCAGCGGCGGCGAATTCATCAAGCTGGCCAAGGAAAAGGCCGGACTGCTGGGCCTCGACATGGAAATGCTGAAGCGGCCGGTGAATGTCGGCTTTTCAGGCGGTGAGAAGAAGCGCGCCGAAATGGTGCAGATGGGCATTCTCGACCCCAAGCTGGCGATTCTGGACGAGACGGACTCGGGTCTCGACATCGACGCGCTCAAGATCGTGGGTGCGGGCATCAACGCCATCATGCGCAAGCCCGACAAAGCGGTTCTGCTGATCACCCATTATCAGCGGCTGCTCGACTATGTGAAGCCGGACTTCGTGCATGTTCTGGCTGCTGGCCGGATCGTCAAGTCGGGTGGCCCCGAACTGGCGCTGGAGCTGGAACGTGAGGGCTATGCGGAGGTAGTGGCTGCGTGAACGCCCTAACCCTGCCGACCCGCAAGGCCGAAGAATGGCGCTATAGCGACATCGACGCGCTGGCGACCATCTGGCCCACGCCTGCGCCGTCGCGGATCGACGTGGCGGAAGGCGACAGCGTGCGCCACCATCTGTTGCAGGATGTGGGCGAAGGTGCGGCTGCGGTGCATGACTATGTCATCACCATCGCGGACGGGGCGCGGTGCGATTTTCATGTGCTGAATATCGGTGGCAAGCTGGGGCGCGTGACCTTTACCGTCACGATCGGCAGCAACGCGCATTTCGAACTGAACGGCGCGATCATTGGTGGCGGCGACCAGACGCTGGAGATCATCACCAGCGTCACCCATGAAAAGCCGGATTCGACCAGCGGTCAGACGATCCGGTCGATACTGGGCCAGCGCGCCACAGGTAGTTACCTCGGCAGCATCAATGTCGCGCGCGATGCGCAGCGCACGGATGCGTTTCAGTCGATTAAGGCGATGCTGCTGGACCGCACGGCTACGGCCAATGCCAAGCCGGAACTGGAAATCTTTGCCGACGACGTGAAATGCGCCCATGGCGCGACGGTCGGCGAACTGGACAAGGCTGCGCTGTTCTACATGGCGTCGCGCGGCATGGACCCGGCGACGGCCAAGACGCTGTTGCTGAAGGCGTTCGTCGCGGGCGTGTTCGACGATGTGGCCGATGAAGCGGTCAAGGACGCGCTGGAGGCGGCGGCTCTGGCCAAGCTGGAGACGCTGGTATGACGGAACTCGCCCAGACCTTGCGGTTGCGCGACGACTTCCCCGGTGTGGGCGACTGGCATTATCTCGACAGCGCCGCCACCGCGCAGAAGCCGACCGCGGTGATCGACGCTATCGCCCGCGCTTATGGTCCGGACTATGCGACGGTGCATCGCGGCGTTTATGAACGCTCGGCCAATATGACGCTCGCCTATGAAGCGGCGCGGCGCAAGGTGGCGGGCTTCATCGGCGCGGCGAGCGACAGCGAGATCGTCTACGTCCGCGGCGCGACCGAGGGCATCAATCTGGTCGCGCAATGCTGGGCGGGAACGCAATTGAAGGCGGGCGACCGCATCCTGCTGTCCACGTTGGAACATCACAGCAATATCGTGCCGTGGCAGATCGTCGCGGAGAAAGTCGGCGCATCGATCGATGTCGTTCCGTTGACGGACGATGGCCGGATCGACCTGGACGCGATGCGCGCGATGATCACGCCGCAGCACCGGATGGTGGCGCTGGCCCATGTATCCAATGTGCTGGGCAGCGTGCTGGATTGCCGCCGCGCCGCCGATATTGCGCATATGGTCGGCGCGAAAATCCTGATCGATGGGTGTCAGGCGGTGCCGCGTCTGGCCGTCGATGTGCAGGCGCTGGACTGCGATTTCTATGTCTTTTCCGCGCACAAGCTGTACGGCCCGACCGGCATCGGCGTGCTGTGGGGCCGTAAGGAACTGCTGGATGCCATGCCCCCCTATCAGGGTGGCGGGTCGATGATCGACAAGGTGACGTTCGAAAAGACGACCTATGCGCCCGCGCCCACCCGGTTCGAAGCGGGGACGCCGCATATCGTCGGTGTGGTCGGCCTGTCGGCGGCGATCGATTATGTGCAGGGCATCGGCCTCGACGCGATCCATGCCCATGAATGCGCCATGGTGGCCAAGGCGCGGACCGCGATCGGCCAGATCAACAGCGTGCGCCTGTTCGGGCCGGAAGATTCGGCAGGTATTCTCTCTTTTGAAGTGGAGGGGGTGCATCCGCACGATGTCGGCACCATATTGGATGAAACCGGCGTCGCGATCCGGGCCGGCCATCATTGCGCCCAGCCGCTGATGCGCCATCTGGGTGTCGAGGCGACGGCGCGGGCCAGCTTTGGCATCTATAGCGACGACAGCGATGTTGAGGCTCTGGTCAAGGGCATCGAACGGGTCAGAAAGATATTCGGATGAGTGACGAGCGTAAGATCATGGTCGAGGAAGTGGACGCTGTAGACAGCCCGCCCAAGGCGCGCGTGGAAGAAATGGCGCAGGCCGCACCGCGTCAGCGCGACTATCTGGACGGGTTTCTGAGCGAAAAGCCCAGCGAGACGCCCGCTGGTGAGCCGGGCGGTGAAATCTATGACGGCGTGATCGACGCGCTCAAGGAAATTTACGACCCGGAAATTCCGGTGAATATCTATGACCTTGGTCTGATCTATGGCGTCGACGTCACCACCGACGGCCATGTCGTCGTCACCATGACGCTGACCACGCCCCATTGCCCGGTTGCCGAATCCATGCCGGGTGAAGTCGAACTGCGCGTCGGCGCGGTGCCGGGCGTGGGCGATGCGCAGGTCAATCTGGTGTGGGACCCGCCATGGGACCCGCAGAAGATGAGCGATGAGGCGAAGCTGGAACTGGGGATGTTGTGATGACTGAAGCGACGACCAAAACTCGCGCCCGCCCCGCCGCCGTCATCCTGACGCCCAGTGCGGAAGCGCGTATCGCCGAATTGATGGGGCAAGCGCCCGAAGGCACGATCGGCGTGAAGCTCTCCACGCCCAAGCGCGGCTGTTCGGGGTTGGCCTATTCGGTCGACTATGTGACGGAAGAGGCAAAGTTCGACGAAAAGATCGAGACGCCCGGCGGCATATTCTACATCGACAGCGCGTCGGTTCTCTACCTGATCGGATCGACGATGGACTGGGTGGAGGATGATTTCACCGCCGGTTTCGTGTTCAACAACCCCAATGCCAAGGGTAGCTGCGGCTGTGGCGAGAGCTTCACGGTCTGACATCGTAAAGGCCCGATAGCGATGCCTCATATGCTGATATTGGGCATGGGCTATACTGCCTCGCGGCTGGCCGGGCGGTTGCGGGGCGACGGCTGGACCGTCACGGGTGTCCGGCGCACGGCAGATGCGGACAGCGTCGCTTTCGATGATGACGCCGCCGTCACCGCCGCGATCGGGCAGGCGACCCATATTCTCTCTTCCGTCCCGCCCGAGGGGGACGTCGATCCCGTCCTGCGGCGCTATGGCGCATCCATTGCCGCAGCTCCGGTCGTCTGGACCGGCTATCTTTCCTCCACCGGCGTCTATGGCGATGTGGCCGGGGCGTGGGTGGATGAAGCCAGCCCTGTGGGCGCCGGGCGTCGCACCGCGCGCGCGCAGGCTGATCTGGACTGGGGTTCGCTGCGGCCCGACATGCGGCGCTTTCGCCTGCCGGGCATCTATGGTCCCGGCCGGTCGCCGCTGGACCGGGTGCGAGCGGGCAAGGCGCATCGCATCGATTTGCCGGAGCAGATATTCAGCCGCATCCATGTGGACGACATCGTGTCGGGCGTTATCGCCTCCTTTGACGGGCCGCCGGGCATCTATAATCTGGCGGACGATCTGCCCTGTCCGCAAAATCGGGTAATAGAGGCCGCCTGCGCGCTGCTGAAGGTCGCGCCGCCGCCGCTGCTGCCGCTGGAGGAAGCGGGGCTGTCGCCGATGGCGCGGGCTTTCTATGCGGAAAATCGTCGGGTTGCGAATGGCCGGGCGAAGCGCCTGCTGGGATGGGCGCCGCGCTATGCGACCTATGCGCAGGGGCTGGCGGCCTGTCTGTCCGCTCTCTGATTCAGCCCGCCGCAAAGTCGAATATCGTTTACGCATCCTTAACCATGACAGTCCGAAGGACAGCGGGCCGCATCATGGGAGAACAGGCATGGACAGCATCGAAACCGCCTTCGCCGCATTGCGCCGCCGCATGGCGGACGCTACGCCTGATCGGGCCGTTCGGGCGAATGCGGCTGCGCCTTCAATCAGCAGCCTGATCGCGAAGGTCGATGTAGCCAAGCGCAACTATCAGCCTTCTTTCGGGCGCTGAACTCGGCTCGCACTCGTTTCTCGACTTCGCTCGAAACGAACGGACCAAAGTCAAAGCATCCGCCCCTATTTGAAGCGCATCGGCAGGCCGGCGGCGAGGAATTGCACCTCCGCCACGCTGGCCGCCACCTGCTGGTTGAGGATGCCCGCCGCATCGCGGAACCGGCGCGCCAGCGCATTGTCCGGCACAATGCCCAGCCCCACTTCATTGGCCACCAATATCACCGACCCGGCTGCCCGCCTGAGTGCGTCGGTCAGTTCGCCTGTTGCCGCCTCCATATCCCGATCCGCCAGTATCAGGTTCGACGTCCACAGCGTCAGGCAGTCGATCAGCAGCACCGTGTCGGGCGCGGCATGGGCGTGGATGATGGAGGCAAGGTCGATAGGCGCTTCGATCGTCTCCCACCCATCTTCCCGATCGGCCTGATGACGCGCGATTCGGTCGCGCATTTCCCCGTCATAGGGTTGGGCCGTCGCGATGAATATTCGGCGCAGGCCGCTCTCTTCCGCCCGGCTCTGGGCATAGCGACTTTTGCCCGAACGAGCGCCGCCCAGAACGAGCAGGCTGGTCAGCGTCATGCGATCTTCTCCCTCTTGGCTGTCGCCAATGCCACCATCGCGTCGATGTCCAGATGTTCCTCCATCTGCGCGGCGATGGCGTCGAGCGCGGTGTCGATGCTGGCGCCATGGTCCGCGCCATTCCCCTCCGCTCCGATTCGCGCCAGCAGGGCTGCGCGCATCTCGCCCGCCGCCAGCAGGCCGTGGACATAGCTGCCCATTACTTGTCCCGTGGGATCGATCGCGCCGTCGGCCTGCCCATCGTCGAACCGGGCGAAGGGGCGCGCCATGCCGGGGCCGCTGCTTTCGCCCATATGCATTTCATAGCCCGAAAAATGTGCGCCCAGCGCCATGCCGCCGACCGGGCGTAGCGTCTTGACCGGGGTGAGGCGGGTGTCGATGTCGAGCAGGCCCAGCCCCTCGACCGAAGAGGGCGGTCCCTCCAGCCCGTCCGGGTCGGCGATGGTGCGGCCGAGCATCTGATAACCGCCACATAACCCTAATATGGCGCCACCGCGCCGGTGATGAGAGCGCAGGTCGATGTCCCATCCTTCTGCCCGCAGCGCAGCAAGATCGGCAATGGTCGCCTTGGACCCCGGTAGCACGATCATCGCCGCGTCGGCCGGAATGGGCTGGCCCGGCGGCACCATCAGCAATTCGACGCAGGGTTCCAGCTTCAGCGGATCGAGGTCGTCGAAATTGGAGATGCGCGGCAATATGGGGCACGCGATCAGCAGGCGGTCGCTGTTGCGGACCCGGCCCTTTTCCAGCACGACCGCATCTTCGCTGGGCAGGCGGGCGGTTTCGGGCAGCCATGGCAGCACGCCATAGCCGCGCCAGCCCGACAGCGCCTCGATCTGGCGGTATCCATCCTCGAACAGGGCGGGGTCGCCGCGAAACTTGTTGATGATGAAGCCGGCGATCATGGCGGCGTCATCCGGGTCGATAACCGTGCGGGTGCCGACCACCGCCGCGATCACGCCGCCCCGGTCGATATCGCCGATCAGGATGACGGGAACATCGGCGCGCCGGGCAAAGCCCATATTGGCGATGTCGCCGGCGCGCAGATTGATTTCGGCCGGTGATCCGGCGCCCTCCACCAACATAATGTCGCATTGCGCGCGCAGCCGGTGATAGCTTGCCATCACTTCTTCAATCAGGGTGCCGCGCGCCGCGCGGAAATTCTGCGATCCCAATGTACCGCGCACCCGGCCATGGACGATGAGCTGCGATGTACGGTCGGCCTGTGGCTTCAACAGCACGGGGTTCATGTCGCTATGCGCCTCGACCCGGCAGGCCATGGCCTGCAACGCCTGCGCGCGGCCGATTTCGCCGCCATCGATGGTGACGGCGGCATTGTTCGACATATTTTGCGGCTTGAAAGGCAGGACGCGATAGCCCCGATTGGCAAGCGCGCGGCACAGCCCGGCCACGAGCACCGATTTGCCGACGTCGGACCCTGTCCCCTGTAGCATCAGAGCGCCCATGCCCATCCTCCTGCTATCACCCACAGTAACAGGCAGGCACGGACGTAGATGGCCAGCGCCCGCCTTATGTCTGCGGCGGTCGCGACCATGCGGCCGTCGCCGATCCATGGCTTGTCCTGCATCACGCCATCATAGGAGATCGGCCCGGCGAGGCGCAGTTTCAGGCACCCCGCCATCGCGCTTTCGGTCCAGCCGGCATTGGGGGAGGCATGTTTGCGCGCGTCGCGTCGCAGGATGCGCCATCCGCCGCCGCCTGCAACGCAGATCAGCACGCCGCCGATGCGGGCGGGGATCAGGTTCATCAGGTCGTCGGTTCGCGCTGCCGCCCAGCCGAAGGCGCGCCAGGGTTCCTCCCGATGGCCGATCAGGCTGTCGGCTGTATTCACCGCCTTGTAGATCCAGACTCCGGGCAATCCACCGATCAGCAACCAGAAGAGCGGGGCCGCGATGCCGTCGCAGAAACTTTCCGCAAGGCTTTCTATCGCGGCACGGGCGATACCGGATTCGTCGAGCGCCTGCGTATCCCGGCCGACGATCATCGACACCGCATGGCGGGCGGTGGGCAGGTCGCCCGCTTCCAGCGCTCGGGCGACGGGGCGGACATGATCGAACAGGCTGCGCTGGGCCAGCGCGGGAAAGGCGAGCAGGGCGACGATCAGCCAGCCGAGCGGATGCGCGGCGCGCTGCGCCAGCCATGCGATGCCCCCGACAGCGCCGATCAGCAGAATCATGAGCAGGATACCGAGCAGGCGGCGCTGATCCTCGCTGCGGCGCGGGTTGTTCCAGTGGCGCTCACCGGCGTTGATGAGCCGGGCGAAGAGGCCGACCGGATGGCCGACCATCGCATAGAGGCGCGCGGGCCAACCGATGGCGGCATCGAGTATCAGGGCGGAGAGGGCAATGGGATCAGCCATTGCGCAGCGCGGCCTCCAGTCGGTTGGCGGCGGCTTCGTCGGCGGGCAGGCCAATGCGCAGCCAATGCGGGTTTTCGGCAAAGGGCCGGGTCAGGATGGCGCGACGGGCAAGCCGGTCGAACAGGGCAGGGCCATCCTGCACCTCCAGCAGGCGGAACAGGGGACAGGCGCCGGTTGCACGATAGCCGATGCGTGCCAGTCGCGTGTCGAGCGCTGCCGCCTCTGCATCCAGCCGCGCGCGCATCGCCTCCACCCATGGCCGGTCGCGATAGGCGGCGGTACCGATGGCGATGGCCGCGGCCGAGAGCGGCCATGCGCCCAGCCGACACCGCACCCGTGCCAGAAACGAAGGTGGACCGATCAGAAAGCCAAGCCGCACGCCCGCCAGCCCGAAAAATTTGCCGAAGGATCGGAAGATTAGAAGGCGGCGGCCTTCGCTTACTTCGCCCGCCATGCTGTGGCCGGGATGGGTGTCGGCAAAGGCTTCGTCGATCAGCAGCCAGCCATCAGCGCCGCGCTGGTCGATCAACGGGAGCAACTGGGCCGGGGCGTATAGCCGCCCGTCGGGATTATTGGGATTGGCGAGGATCAGTGTTGCGCCCGCCGCCTGTGCCGGATCGTCGACCGGCATGGATCCGGGCAGCATGTCGCCATGGGTGCGATAGGATGGCCGGATATGGTGGGCCGGGCCGGGGATCAGGTCGCCCATCAGGCGCAGGCCGATTTCCGTTCCCGGCAGCGCGCAGACATGATCCGGGTCTGCGCCGAAATGCGCGGCCGCCGCCTGCTCCAGCGCTTTGAGGTCGCTTTCGTCGGGCAGGCGGGTCCAGTCGATGGGCAGGTCCGGCACCGGCCAGCCATGGGGATTGATGCCGGTCGACAGGTCCAGCCATCGCGCGGCCCCATCGCCATACTGCGCCCGCGCCGCCGCAAGCCCGCCGCCATGCCATGTCCAGCGATCCATCACAGGGTGCGATCCGCCAGCAGCAGGGCGAACAGCAGCCCGCTTTCCACCAGTTCGATGCCCGCGCCATGCCCATCGCCGGATATGCCGCCGATCTTGCGGCGCAGCCACAATGCCCATAGGAGCAGGAGCAGGGGCATGGCGATCAACCCCGGTGCAACCAGCAGCACGAGCAGCCATGCCATGGCCCATAGTCCAAGGTCGACGGGACGCACCGCGTTACGAAACCGCGCGCCCAGCCCGTCATGCAGCGCAGGCAGGCGTACCCAGAGCAGCGGACCGATCCGCGCGGCGAAGGGGACAAGGATCAGTCCAGCCAGCAGGTTTCTTTCCATCATCGTATGGAGCAGGATCAGCTTGGCGATCAGTTGCAGGGCGATGGCGACAGCGCCGAAACTGCCGATATGGGGATCGGCCAGAACGGCGCTGATCTTTTCGCGCCCCTTATGCGCGGCTCCGGCCGCATCGGCGATGTCGCCCAACCCGTCGAGATGCAGCGCCCCGGTGACGGCGACCCATGCCAGCAACCCGGCCAGCGCGCCGATCCAGGGATCGATCCACGCCCCGGACCATGTCGCCCCGGCCACCAGCAGCCCGACGATCAGGCCGACGGCCGGGAACCAGCGGATCGACGTGGCGAACTGCGCCGACGACACGGCAATGCGCGGCGTCGGCAGGCGCGTCAGAAACTGGATGGCGACGACCAGCCCCCTCATGGTTGCAGCCCGACAATCTGCGCCATCGGTGGCTGGCCCGGCCATACACGCAGGGTCAACAGCGCGGCATAAGGCAGGTCGATGGCCCAGAGTTGCGGCTGGGCAAAGCCGCACAGATGCGCCAGCGCCGCGCGCATGGCGCCGCCATGGGTGACGACCAGCCGGTCGCCGCCGTCCATCTCAGCCAATGCTTCCGCGACCCGCGCGACCAGTGCCGACCATCGCTCGCCATTGGGGGGAGGCGAGGCATCGGGGTCTGCATGAAATCGGTTGAGCGCATCGGCATCGACTATGTCGGGCGACAATCCGTCCCAGTCGCCGAAATCCAGCTCGCGCCAGCGTGGGTCGATCTGCACATCCTGCCCGTGATGCACGCTGATCGCCTCGGCCGCCATATGCGTGCGGGCGAGGCCGGAACAGAGGATCGTTTCCACCTGCAACGCCGCCGCCTTGTCGCGGCAGGCGGCTATGCCTGCCGCCGATGGCGCGCCGTCCGTCCGGCCCATCAACAGGCCGGGCGTCTCGGGCGCGCCATGGCGCAACAGGTGGAGGAGGAAGGGGGTCATGCCCCCGCCGATACGCCCGCTTCGGCAAAGGTTGCCATATGGGCATGGGCAGCCAGCGCCGACCGGACGATCTGCACCGCGACCGCAGCGCCGCTGCCCTCGCCCAGCCGCATGCCGAGGCGCAGCAGCGGGTCGAGGCAGAAATGACCGAGCAGCTTTTCATGGCCCGGTTCGGCAGAACAATGACCGGCGATACAATGGTCGAGGATGCCCGGCACCGATCCGGCAAGCGGAGCCAGCGCAGAGCAGCAGATGAAACCGTCCAGCATGACCGGAATGCCCAGATGCCGGGCGCGCAGGACCGCGCCGGCGATGGCAGCAATCTCTCGCCCGCCCAGACGGCGCAGCGTTTCGAAGGGGTTACGCGGCGCATCCGCATGAAAAGCGAGCGCGCGGTCGATCACCGCGATCTTGCGTCCGATCCCGTCATGATCGACGCCGGTGCCCGGTCCCACCCAGTCGGCGGCGCTGCCGCCGAAGCTGTGCGCGGCTAGGGCGGCGGCGGCGGTCGAATTGCCGATGCCCATTTCGCCCAGCAGGATAAGGTCCATGCCCGGCTGCACCGCGTCGGCGCCGATGGATAGCGCCGCCAGACATTCCGCCTCGCTCATCGCCGGGGCGATGGTGAAATCCAGCGTCGGCCGGTCCAGATCGATGGGGATGACGCGGAAATCCAGTCCTGCCGCC
This sequence comes from Pseudomonadota bacterium, assembly GCA_021847605.1. Lineage (GTDB taxonomy): Bacteria > Pseudomonadota > Alphaproteobacteria > Sphingomonadales > Sphingomonadaceae > Sphingobium. The sequence goes on from JAJZQN010000010.1 coordinate 76,031, forward strand.
GTCGCCAGCGCGTTGATCGCTGCGCCGCCATGGTCGAAATTGGCAACCATCTGGGCGGTGACGGCAGCGGGAAAGGCGCTGACGCCATGGACGGTCATGCCGTGATTGCCCGCGAAGACGATGGCGCTACCCCGCTCGATCACGGGCTTTTCACGTCCCTGCCATCCAGCGAAGAAGATCGCCAGTTCCTCCAGCCGGGCGAGCGATCCGGCGGGCTTGGTCAATTGCGCCTGACGCGCGCGGGCGGCGGTGATCGCATGTTCATCGGGACCGGGCAGCGCGGTCAGCGCGGCGTCAAAAGCGGCTAGGTTGGGAAAGCTCATGACGCGACATATCCTTCGGGCGGGGAACGGGTGATGAAATGGCCCTTCACCCCTTCGGGCCACTGGGCATAGGGAACGCGCCCGTCGGGGCTGTTCGCATAATGGAGGGCATAGTCCAATATGGCGCGCGCGGCATCCATGTCGGGCGCGAAGCGGCCCAGCACATAGCTGATCTTGCCGGATGCGCGCAGATGGATGGTGCAATGGTCGCCGCACGCGAACAGGCACGGCATATCCTGTATGGCGATGGCCGCATAACGGGCATCGGCGGCCTGCGCCGCACGCAGCGCCGCGCCGAGCAGCGCGCCGCCACGCCGCCCCTGTTCATCGTCGCGCCGATCCTTGTCGAGGCGGCATGTGTTGCACGCGACGATGGCCGGGCCGGGATCGACCGGGGTCAGCATCGCGGCGAAAGCGGTTGTACTGGTTCTGGCATTATGACCCTCTTCCCATGACGACATGGCCGTCCCGCGCAGGACCGATGATGCCATCGTCCCCGCACGGATGCGGCCGCATATCCCTGTCGCCACGCGGGTTCACCCCCGTCCGCCCGGCACACCCTGTCCGCGCGAAAGACGACGGCGACGGGCAGGTCTCCTGGCTTGCGGGTCCATGCCGGTTCGTGCCGCCTTCTCGGGATCGGATGATCCCAATGGCATCTGGCGCGTTGGCTCTCCGCTCACAGTTGCAGGGGCAGCCGGGGTCTTGAACCCCGTTCCCATTTTCATCCCCGGTCAGGGGGAACCTGTCGCTTGCGCATCGGATAGGGGAGGGCGGAGGCAGCGTCAACAAAGCGGCCATGCAGCAGGGACGGACATGATCGGCAGGGCAGCGAACACCGCGTGTCTTGTGTCCGCCGCCTGCCGCGTTATGGGATGGGCCATGGCCCGCACCCGCTTCCCCTTTCGTCTTGCTGCCTGTCGCCTTGCTGCCCGTCGCCTTGCTGTCAGCCTGCCGATCCTGATGGTTGCGATGGGGGCCGCGCCTGTCCCCCAAAAAGCGCGAGCGCCGCATCGCATCATGTCGCTCAACCTTTGCGCCGACCAGTTGCTGCTGGCGCTGGCGGATCGGGATCAGATTGCCGGGCTGACCCGCTATGCGACCGATCCGCAGATGTCGGCGGCGGCACAGGAAGCGCGCGGGCTGCCGATCATGGACGGTTCGGCCGAGGCGGTGATCGCCGCCAACCCCGATCTGGTCATCGGTATGCCGGCGCGGCGCAATCCGGCCATCATGCTGCTCAAGTCGCGCAATTATCCCGCCGTCGACCTGCAATCGGCGGAAAGCTATGCCGCCATTCTCGATTCCATCCGCACAGTGGCGCAGGCGGTGGGCCATCCCGCGCGGGGCGAGGCGCTGATCGCGCGAATGAATGCAGACCTTGCCAAGCTGCCCAAGCCTGCGCGGCGGCCGGTCATGGCCTATTATCAGCGGCGCGGTTTCCTGACCGGCGCGGGGACGCTGGTCGATGAACTGATGACGCGGGTGGGCGCGACCAATCTGGCGGTCAAACTGGGCAAACCGGCTCTTTCGCAGATGAGCCTGGAGGAAATGATTGCCGCCCGGCCCGATTATCTGGTGGTGGAAAGCGCGACCGATCAGGTCGTGGATCAGGGGACCGAGATGCTGCACCATCCCGCCCTGTCCCGCATTCCGCGCATCAGCATTCCCCAGGCATGGACGGTGTGCGGTGGCCCAGCCTATGTCCGCGCCGCCCGCGCCATGGCCACCGCGATCGCTGCACCCGCCCGACGATAAAAGGATAGCGGCGAAAATCTTCGCTCTTCGAAACGATTGGCTGTTGCATTGCAACAGGGGGTGGCGTTTGATCGCGTCATGCTCAAGGCCGCGCTCCACCACCTCACCGCCTATCGCTACAGCCGTCCGATCCGTCTGGGACCACAGGTGATCCGCCTGCGCCCGGCGCCGCATAGCCGAACGAAGGTGCCGAACTATGCGCTGAAGATCGAGCCGGCGAACCATTTTCTCAACTGGCAGCAAGACCCGCACGGCAACTGGCTGGCGCGGATCGTGTTTCCCGATCCGGTCGATCATTTTTCGATCGAGGTCGATCTGCTCGCCGATCTCGACATCATCAACCCGTTCGATTTCTTCGTTGAACCTTATGCGGAGGACTATCCCTTCGCCTATGACGACCAGCTCAAGACCGATCTGGCCGCCTATTTCGATCTGGAGGATCAGGGGCCGCTGTTCGACGCGCTGGTCGCCGAATATGAGGGGCATCAGGCGCGCACCGTCGATTTTCTGGTCGAGGTGAACAGCCGCCTGCAACAGCGGGTCGGCTATGTCATCCGCATGGAAGCGGGGGTACAGACGCCCGAAGAGACGCTGGACATCGGTACCGGCTCCTGCCGCGATTCGGCCTGGCTGCTGGTGCAGTTGCTACGGCGGCTCGGCTTTGCGGCGCGTTTCGTGTCCGGCTATTCGATCCAGCTTGTCGCTGATGTCGAGCCGCTGGATGGTCCCAAAGGCGTTCAGCAGGATGTCGTCGACCTTCATGCCTGGGCGGAGGCCTATGTGCCGGGCGCGGGTTGGGTCGCGCTCGACGCCACCAGCGGCATGTTTGCTGGCGAGGGGCATATCCCGCTCTGCGCCACGCCCCATTATCGTTCCGCCGCGCCGATCAGCGGCATGGCCGAACCGGCCGAGGTCGATTTCAATTTCGAAATGAGCGTCAGCCGCATTGCCGAAGCGGTGCGGATCACCAAGCCGTTCACCGACAGCCGGTGGGACGCGGTGATGGCGCTGGGCGCGCAGGTGGACGCGGACCTTGTGGCGCAGGACGTCCGCCTGACCACCGGGGGCGAGCCGACCTTCGTCGCGGAAGATGGTGGCGACGCGGGCGAGTGGAATGGCGATGCGGTCGGCCCGACCAAGGCGGCCTTTGCCGACCAGTTGATCCGCAAGCTGCGCACCGAATTTGCGTCCGGCGGCCTGATGCACCATGGGCAGGGCAAATGGTATCCGGGCGAAAGCCTGCCGCGATGGGCCTATGCCGTCTATTGGCGGCAGGACGGCGTGCCGATCTGGCGCGACCCGGACCTGATCGCGACTGACGATGCGCCGGAGGGCGCGCGGACGGTGAATGCCGAGGATGCGCGTCTGTTCCTGGCCCGGATCGCCGACAATATGGGTTTTACTGCCGATCATACCCGGCCGGTATTCGAAGATCCGGCCGTATGGGCGATCAAGGAATCCGAACTGCCGATCAATACCACGGTCGAAGATCCCAAGATTGACGACCCGGAAGCGCGGGCGCGCATGGTCACGGCCTTTGCCCGCGGGCTGGACCAGCCGGTCGGCTATGTCCTGCCGGTGCAGCGCTGGCAAAGTGCCGTCGCGACGCCGCGCTGGCAGAGCGAAATATGGGCGCTGCGCCGGGGCAAGCTCTATGCCGTGCCGGGGGATTCGGCGCTGGGTTATCGCCTGCCGCTGGGGTCGCTGCCCTATGTGCCGCCGTCGGCCTATCCCTATGTCCACCCGCGCGACACCAGCGAGGCGCGCGGTCCCCTGCCCGATTATCGCGTGCAGGGCAGCGAGCCGGCGACCCGCGAGGAGGTGCAGGCTCAGCCGGTCCAGCGTGTCGGCGAAGTGGAGGGTGGCGCTGCGCCGCAGATGCGGGTCGAACAGGTCGCGATCGATGGCGCGGTGCGTACCGCCATCACGGTCGAACCGCGCGGCCATTGCCTGTCGGTCTTCCTGCCGCCGGTCCAGACATTGGAAGATTATCTGGAACTGATCGCGCAGGTCGAGGCTGCGGCCGAGGAAACGGGCATTCCGGTGCGGATCGAGGGCTATGCCCCGCCATCCGACCCGCGCCTTCAGGTGGTGAAGGCGACCCCCGACCCCGGCGTGATCGAGGTGAATGTTCAGCCCGCCGCCAGTTGGGACGAGACGGTGGCGATCACCGAGCGCCTCTATGCCATGGCGCGCGAATGCAAGCTGACCGCCGACAAGTTCATGGTCGATGGCCGGTCGGTCGGCACCGGCGGAGGCAATCATATCGTGCTGGGCGGTCCCAGCCTGAATGATTCCCCGTTCATCCGCCGTCCGGACCTGCTCAAGAGTTTCGTGCTATATTGGCAGCGCCATCCCGCCCTGTCCTATCTCTTCTCGGGCCTGTGCATTGGTCCCACGAGTCAGGCGCCACGCATCGACGAGGCGCGGCATGACGGGCTGTACGAGCTGGAAATCGCGCTGGCACAGGTGTCCAATCCGATGACTGCATCGGGCGGCACCGGCGCCCTGCCGCCGCCATGGCTGGTCGACCGATTGTTCCGCAACCTGCTGGTCGACGTGACCGGCAACACCCATCGCACCGAAATCTGCATCGACAAGATGTTCTCGCCCGATGGTCCGACCGGGCGCCTCGGCCTGCTTGAGTTTCGCGGTTTCGAAATGCCGCCCGAAGCGCGCATGAGCCTGGCGCAACAATTGCTGCTGCGCGCGCTCACCGCATGGTTCTGGCGCCAGCCGCAGCAGGGCAATTTGGTGCGGTGGGGGACGGCGCTGCATGACCGTTTCATGCTGCCCCATTTCGTCTGGTCCGATTTTCTGGAAGTGTTGTCCGACCTGCGCGGGGCGGGTTACGACTTCGACCCCAACTGGTTCGAGGCGCAGCGCCAGTTCCGTTTCCCCGTCCATGGACAGGTGGAGGCGGGCGGCGTAGCGCTGGAAATCTCCCATGCGCTCGAACCGTGGAATGTGCTGGGCGAAACCGGCGCGATTGGCGGCACCGTCCGCTATGTCGATTCATCGACCGAGCGGTTGCAGGTGCGCGCCACCGGCCTTGTCGCCGGGCGACATATCGTCACCTGCAACGGTAGGCGCGTGCCAATGACCCCGACCGCCGTGCCGGGCGAGGGCGTGGGCGGCGTGCGGTACAAGGCATGGGCGCCGGCCAACTGCCTGCACCCCAATCTGCCGGTCAATGCGCCGCTGACCTTCGACGTGCTGGATAGCTGGAGCGGCCGGTCGCTGGGCGGATGCGTCTATCATGTCGCGCATCCGGGCGGGCGCAATTACGATACGCTGCCGATCAACGGATATGAGGCGGAATCGCGGCGCAAGGCACGGTTTCAGGATTATGGCCATACGCCGGGTCAGGTCGACATGCCGCCGGCCGAGGCGGCTGGCGAATTCCCCATGACGCTCGACCTGCGCCTGCCCCATCCCGGCCTGCATCCGTCCGGGCAATGATGGTGGCCGACGCGCCTGCCCCATCGGTGTCGGGCGACAGCTGGGCGGACGCCTATCTGGCGCAGGCGCCGGCGGGCGACCTGTTCGCCGGCGCGCCACCCGCCATGGCGGCGCGATGGCGCACCATGCTCGACCGGCTGTCGGCGCAGGGGCAGGGTGATCCCACGACGCTGGCCGATCATGTCGGACGGCAGGCGAGTGCATTGGGCCTCGCCTTTCGCCTGACCGGCGACGAAGAGGAACGGCCATGGCCGCTTGGCCCCGTGCCGCTGCTGATCGGGTCGGACGAATGGACCCATATCGAACAGGGGCTGGTGCAGCGCGCCGAACTGCTCGAACGGGTGATTGCCGACATCTATTCCACCCAGTCGCTGGTGCGCGGTGGCAATCTGCCCGCCAGCGTGGTGACGGGCAGCCCCCATTATTGGCGGGTGATGACCGGCACGCCGCCGCCGCGCGGCCATCATCTCCATTTCTATGCCGCCGACATTGGTCGGGGGCCGAACGGAGAATGGCGCGTGCTGGCGGACCGGGTGCGGACCCCGGTTGGCGTCGGCTATGCGCTGGAAAACCGCCTCGCTCTGTCGCGCGCGACCGGCGATCTGCTGGGGGCGATGCACGCGCGGCGTCTGGCGCCCTTTTTCGATGAGTTGCGGCGCGGTCTGGCGGCAGACTGTACCCGGTCCGAACCGCGCATTGGCTTGCTGACGCCGGGACGGTTCAACCAAAGCTATGCCGAACAGGCGCATCTTGCCCGCTATCTCGGCCTGTTGCTGGTGGAGGGCGATGACCTGATCGTGTCGGACGGGCGATTGTTCGTCCGCACCGTTCAGGGGCTGAAGCGGATCGACGCCCTGTGGCGTTGGATGGACAGCCGTTTTCTCGATCCCCTGGCGTTCGATGGCAATTCGCGGATCGGCGTGCCGGACCTCTATGATGCCTGCGCGCGCGGGGGGCTGGTCGTCGGCAACTGGCCGGGCGCGGGCGTGATCGAATCGCGGGCGCTGGCAGCTTTCCTGCCGCGTCTGGCGCGCGAGGTGCTGGGTACCGATCTGTTGCTGCCCAATATCGCGACATGGTGGTGCGGTCAGCCCAAGGAGGCGCAGCATGTCCGGGCGCGGATCGACGATCTGGTCGTCGGTTCCGCCTTCGATCAGGATACGCTGGGCCTGCCCCAAACCCACTTCACGCCGGGTTCGGCGCTGGAAAAGGGGCAGCGCGCCGCCCTGCTCGACGTGATGGCGCGGCGGCCGATGGACTATGTCGGGCAGGAAGTGGTGAAATTGTCTACCACGCCCGCGATCGTGGACGGGCGACTGACGGCCTTGCCCTTCACCCTGCGCGTATTCGTGGCCCGCGACCCGCTGGGCCAGTGGCGGGTGATGCCGGGCGGGTTCGCGCGGCTGGCGGGCCATGGCGATATTCGCGCCGCGCTGATGGGCCGGGGCGATATGTCCGCCGATATGTGCGTGGTGGACAGCAAGCCTGCGCCGCCCGACAGCCTGATGGGCGGTACGCCGGCGATCCGGCGGGTCGGCGGGATGTTGCCCGCGAAGGCGGCGGACAATCTCTTCTGGCTGGGCCGCTATATCGAGCGGACGGAAATGACGCTGCGGCTGGTCCGCGCGATCGTGGGTGGATCGATCGAGGCGGATCTGGCGCCATCGCTCGCCTCACCCACCATGGCCCGGCTGGCGGACCAGCTGGTCGAGTGGAATGCAGCGCCGGGCCGTCGTGGCGCGATGGGGCCGCTCTGCGCCGCTGCGCTGGGTGATGCCACCCGGCCGGGCAGCGTCCGCGCCCTGATGGGCGTGGTGGCCAATATCGGCGAGGGGCTGCGCGATCGGCTGGCCAGCGATTTCTGGCGGCTCGTCCGCCTGCCGCTGCCCAAGTTCGATGGCGAAGTGACGGAAACCTTGCTCGATGCGTCCTCCCGCATGATCGAACGGATTTCGGCGCTATCGGGGCTGGCGGCGGAGAATATGGGCCGGACCGAGGGGTGGCGCTTTCACGATATGGGGCGGCGGATGGAGCGGGCGGTCAATGGCTGCCGGCTGGTGCGCAGTTTCGGTGGCGACGATGCGAGCGCCGATGATCTGACCGTGCTGCTCGACCTTCAGGACAGCCAGATCAGCTATCGCACCCGCTATCTGACTGGCCCGGCGCTGGCGCCGGTGCGCGATCTCGTCGCGCTGGAACCGCATAACCCGCGCGCCATCGTCTATCAGGCGCAGCATATTGCCGATCATATCGCCGCGCTGCCCACGTTGCGGCGCGACGGCATGCCCGAAGAACCGCGACGGCTGGCCGACGCGCTGGTTGCCCGGCTGGCCCCGCTGACCGGCGACATGCTGACGATGGCGGATATGGCCGATGTGGAAAGCCGCCTGTTCGCTCTGTCCGACGCCATCGGCCAGCGTTATTTCCTGCAATTGCGCAAGACCGAGACGACGGATTTGCTGTCATGATCTATCATGTCCGGCATCAGACGCTGGTGCGTTATGCCTCACCGGTGCGGCTGGCCCGGTTCAACCTGCGGCTGCGCCCGTCACCCTGGGCCGGGCAATGGACGTCGGATTATGCGCTGGAGGTCGATCCGGCGCCCTCCGTCATCGAATCGCGACCGGGCGGCTGGCCCGTCCATGTCGCCCGGCTGGTGATCGAAAGCCCGATCAGCCAGTTGCGGATCGAAAGCCGGTTTCGTGCCGGAGTTCAGCCGGGCGCGCCGATCATCCCGCTAAAGGGCGATCCGACCATTGCCATGGTGGCGCAGGCGGCTCTGATGGATCGGGACATGGGGCCATCCGCCCCGGCCCATTATCTCTATGCCTCGCCGCGCGCGCCCCTGCTGCCTGCCATTGGCGACTGGGCGGCAAAGCTGCTGGCACCCGATCGCCCGGTCATTCGCGCCGCGCTGGATCTGGCCTGCCATATTCAAAAGACATTCGCCTATGAACCCGGCGCGACCGATGCGGCGACGCCGGTCGCCGACGCCTTTGCCGCGCGCCATGGCGTGTGTCAGGATTTCGCCCATGTCATGGTGGTCGCATTGCGGCTGGCGGGGCTGCCCGCCGCCTATGTCAGCGGCTATCTGCGTACCGATCCGCCGCCCGGCATGCCGCGTCTGGTGGGCGCGGACGCCATGCACGCCTGGGTCATGCTGTGGTGCGGACCGACGCGGGGCTGGATCGGGTTCGATCCGACCAATGGCTGCATCACCGGCGATGGCCACTTGTTTGTCGCGATGGGACGCGACTATGCGGACGTCGCACCGATGGACGGGTTGTTCGTCGGCGGCGCCGGACAAAGCCTGTCGGTGATGGTCGATGTCGCGCCGGAAGAAGAGAAAGAAAACATCGCATGATTGCTGCCGTCATATTGGTGCTGGCCGGGCTTTACTGCCTGGCGCGCGGCGTTATGGACCTGCGCGCGAAGCGCTGGGTTTGGGGCGTGTTGGGGATCGTGGCGGGCATCGGCATCATGGTCGCGCCCATCCCCACTGAAATTCAGGTGCAATTGCCCGCGCAAAAGGCGGCAGCGCGTTAAATCCGCTCGAACCGCAACGGCATGCCGGTGCGGGGGCGGATGGTGAGGCGGCTGATCGGCTCGGGCTTGAACCCTGCTGGCACGGCGATGCGATAGCGGCGGATGACGGAGGCGATGACGGTCATCACCTCCTGCTGGGCAAAGCCCGCGCCCACGCACACGCGCGGCCCCCGGCCAAAGGGGAACCATGCCTGTTTCGCCATGTCGGCATTGGCCGGATCGTCGAACCGATCCGGGTCGAACGCATGGGGGCAGGTCCAGTTGTCCTTGTTTCGCTGTGTCAGCCATGGCGCGACGACCAGCATCGCTCCCTCTTCCAGTTGCTTGTCGCGCATCGGCATCGGGCAGGTGACTTCGCGTGGGAAGAAGGAGACGGGCGGGTAGAGGCGCAGCGTTTCCTTGAAGATGTTGCGGACCTGCCCCATGTCCTTCAGCATCGCGCCGGTCAGCGGCGCGTCGCCAGCGACCGTGCTGACCTCGGCCCGCACCCGCTCCTGAATATGGGTGCATTCCGCCAGCATATAGAGCGCCCATGTCATGGTGCTGGCGGATGTTTCATGGCCCGCAAGGAAGATGGTCGACACCTGCTCCATCACCTGCTGACAGGTGAAATGGTCGCCGGTTTCCGGGTGCTTCACCTCGATCAGCGACTGGAGAATGTCGCGCTGGCCCGTTTCGCCGCGCGCGTGAAAGGCTTCGTAGCGGGCCTCCACGATCGGCCGGAACACGTCATGAATGGCGCTGGCAGGCTTGCGGGACCGCTTCTCGAACCAGCCGGCGGGCAGGCCGTAGAGGCGCAGCATCGACGCGCTGTGGGCCAGTCGCTGAAATTTGCCGAAAGCGGTGTGGATGATGTTGGAACGTTCCGCGTCCAGCGTCTGAGAGAAAAGTGTGCGAAAGATGATGTCGGCCGCGACATGGGTCATCATCGGGTCGATGTCGACGGGCTTGCCCGCATCGGCGGCATCGATCCGTGCCAGCAGATCGTCGGCCGCCGCCGTCATCAACGGCATGGATCGGCCGAGCGCGGTATGGGCGAAGGCCGGATTCACCATCGCCCGCTGGCTTTCCCAATCCTCGCCATTGGCGGAAAAGACACTGTTCCCGATCAGCGGATCGAGATTGCGCACCAGTTCGCTATGTTTGGGATAGGCGGTGCCGCCGCGCAAAATCTGATCCACCAGGGTCAGTTCATTGGCGATGTACATGGTACGGCCGGGCGTATGAATTTCGCCCATCTTCATCGTGTAGCTCTTGTCGAACAACACATGGATCCAGCTATGCCAGCCACGCAGGAAGCGCTTCACAAGTCCGCGCTTGCTCTTGGGCGGCTGGGGATAGGGAGGCGTGAAAAGATCGGTCACGGGATCGTCCTGAAAGCGGCGACAGCTTCGTCGAGAGGAGCGCGACCAGCGGTCAGGCTGATGAAGTCGAGCGGCGACAGGCGGTCGCCCACGCGCAGATAATCGAAATGCGCCTCATATTTGTTCGACCAGCCGCCATGATAATTTTCCGGTCGGTAAAAAAGGTGGAAGCGCGGCGATAGCATGTCGACGCGCGCCGCATATTGATCCGCGACAAGTTGGAAGGGGTTGACGGCATAATAGGCTGCGCCGTCGGGCGGCGAGCTGATGTCGACATAGCGGAAATGCTGATCGGCCAGCGCGCGCAGATCGTCATGATACCAGCGCGCATCGCGGCGCAGGCCGATGACCGGCACCACCTGCCCCAGACCGACCATGGCGAAATGATCCGGCAGCTTGTCGTCGCGCAACGCTATCAGGCGGCGCATCACGCGCATGCCCAATATCGTCCCGGCGCTGTGTGTGACGAACTGCACCTCGTCCCATTCGCCATCCAGTTCCTGCGCGATCCTGGCGGCAAAGCGGTCGAGCCGGGCATCGAGGGCATCGCCGGGGCCATCGGCCGCCAGCGCGCCATGATAGGTCATGAAGCGCAGCAGCCATGGCACCACCAGCTTGGCCAGGATGCGGCCCGACAAAAAGGCGCTGATCGCGATGCCGATGATCGCCCCCGCCCAGAAGGGCAACACCAGCGACAGAGCAAGCGCGGGCAGCAGCGCCAGCAATAGCGGGATCAGCAGCGCCAATATCGGGGGATAGAGGATGGTGATGACCGGCCCCTTGCGCAGGCGGCGCATGCGCAGGAAATCCATGTACCGGGCATGGCCGGCATAGGCGCGGGCCGCACGCAGAGCGAGGGTGAGGGGATTGCGAATCCACACCTTGCCGATCAAATCTTCCCAACGAAGATATTCATAATCAACGGTGACGCCGGCGGCCGGATTTTCGACATGCCAGATCGCTGAAATGGCCGCGCCGTCCGGCCCCGCCTGCCGCCCCGCGACATGCACGGGATCGCCGGTCAGGGCTGCGTGGCGCGCCGCCTGCTCCCGATACAACTGGTGATAGAAACGCACGCCACGCGGATCGAAACCACCGAGATAAAAGACTTTACGCTTGAACTTTTCCAACACCATGGCCCTAATCGGCGCATGACAACGCCCGAACGCGATTACTGCTATTTCATCGACCACCGCAAATACAACCGCAATGTCGGATGCCGCAAGCATGACAATATGTATGGCATCAACGGCGGCGGCAGTGAGCGGGACCGGTGGCGCGCAGATATGCATTTTTATCGCCACATGAAATCCAACGGCGATCCCATGGCTTTGCCCTCTTTGCTCGCCTGCCTGTGCTTTGGCTGGTTTTGCTGGAACTATCATCCGGGCAAGGGGCTGTGGCGCGGACAATTGTTGCGCCGTTTCGCCAAAGCGCCCAAATGACCGGCATGACAGAACAAAAACATGTGCAGGTCGGCGCGCTGACCATCGGCAACGACCTGCCCTTCGTCCTGATTTCCGGCCCGTGCCAGATCGAAAGCCGCGATCATGCGCTGTTCGCCGCTGAAACCCTGTCGGGCATCGCGCGGCGGGTGGGTGTGCCGTTCATCTTCAAATCCTCGTTCGATAAGGCGAACCGGACGTCGGTTTCGGGGCGGCGCGGCGTCGGGCTGAACGCCGGCCTCGCCATATTGGCGGAGGTGAAGGCGACCTTTGGCTGTCCGGTGCTGACCGACGTGCATGATGCGGGTCAGGTCGAGGCGGCGGCGCAGGCGGTGGACATATTGCAAATTCCCGCATTCCTGTGCCGTCAGACCGATCTGCTGCTGGCGGCGGGCAGGACCGGCGCGGTCATCAACGTCAAGAAGGGGCAGTTTCTCGCCCCTTGGGACATGCAGGCCGTAGCGCAAAAGGTCGCATCGACCGGCAATGATCGCATCCTGCTGACTGAGCGGGGTGCCAGTTTCGGCTATAATACATTGGTGAGCGACATGCGCGCGCTGCCCACCATGGCACAGACCGGCTATCCGGTGATATTCGACGCCACCCATTCGGTGCAGCAGCCCGGCGGGCTTGGCAGCGCATCGGGCGGGCAGCGTGAATTTGCGCCCATATTGGCGCGCAGCGCGGTGGCGGCCGGTGTCGCGGCGATCTTTGCCGAGGCACATGAAGATCCCGACACTGCGCCATCGGACGGGCCGGTCATGCTGCCTTTCGACTGGGTGGAACCGATGCTGGACAAGCTGACCGCGATCGATGCGGTGGTGAAGGGGTAAGAGCTTCCACCCCAGACTGACGGGTCAGGGGCGAGCCTGACCCGTCCCGCGCACGATCCATTTATAGGTGGTCAGCCCTTCCAGCGCGACCGGGCCGCGCGCATGCAGGCGGCCGGTCGAAATGCCGATTTCCGCGCCCAGTCCAAACTCGCCGCCATCGGCGAACTGGGTGGAGGCGTTCCACATCACGATGGCGCTGTCTACGGCGTTGAGGAACTGTTCGGCGGTTGCGGCATCTTCGGTGACGATCGCGTCGGTATGATGGCTGGCATGGGCGGCGATATGGTCGATCGCCTCGTCCACGCCGTTGACCATCCGCACGGACACGATGGCGTCGAGATATTCGGTATCCCAATCCTCTGCGCTGGCGGCCGTAACGCGGCTGTCCATCGCCTGTACCGCGTCATCGCCGCGCACCGCGCAACCCGCCGAAATCAGAGCGCCGACCAGCGCGGGCGCGTCGCCATAGCCCCGGTCGATCAGCACGGTTTCGGTCGCGCCGCACACGCCGGTCCGCCGCATCTTGGCGTTGACGACCAGACTATTTGCCATGGCGGAGTCGGCGGCCCGATCGACATAGCTGTGGTTGATGCCGTCGAGATGGGCGAGAACCGGGACGCGCGCCTCTTCCTGCACGCGGGCGACCAGGCTCTTGCCGCCGCGCGGCACGATCAGATCGACGAACTCGGCAGCTTTCAGCAGCGCGCCCACGGCCGCGCGATCCGTGGTGGGGACGAGTTGCACGACCTCGGCAGGCAGGCCGGCGGCGACGATCCCTTCCACCATGGCGGCATGGATGGCGCGGTTGCTTTCCTTCGCTTCGCTGCCACCACGCAGGATGACGGCATTGCCCGCGCGCAGGCACAGGGCAGCGGCGTCGGCGGTTACGTTGGGCCGGCTTTCATAGATGATGCCGATAACGCCCAGCGGCACCCGCACCCGGCTCAGTTCCAGCCCATTGGGACGCTCCACCCGATCGATCACGCCGCCCAGCACATCGGCGAGGCTTGCCACCTGATCCACGCCGGCGGCGGTTGCCTCCACGCGGGTTTCGTCGAGCTTCAGCCGGTCGAGCATCGCAGGCGACAGGCCGTTGGCGGCGGCGTTGTCCATGTCACGGGCATTGGCGGCGATGATGGCTGGCGCCTGATCCCGCAGCGCCTGCGCCGCGCGGCGCAGGGCATCGGCCTTTTGCGCGTCGCTGGCCCGCGCTATGATGGCAGCGGCACGGCGCGCACGGGCGCCCAGCGTCGCGATCAGCATTTCGGGGGTCTGGGTCAGGTCGTTCATCGATAGTCTCGCCGGTCAGTTGCGCGGCGGCTTAGCATGAAAAACCGATGCGGCCAAAAGCCAAAGCAGGGACGGATCGGGCTTTTAGGGTACTGATGACCGGACCATGGGTCGCATATGGCCCGGCCATCAGTGGCGGTACAACCGCCTCGACCCCTTCTCTATCTGTACCGCAGCGTGATGGCATACCCCGACCGGGGTAAGGCCGAAAATTTCTTTTTCGATCAAGGGGACAGGATCAGGTCGAACGGATCAGTTGCTGAGCAGACCGACCAGACGGACCAGTTGGGATTCGCGATTACAGCCGGTCTTGTCGTAAATGCTGCGCAACTGCGCCTTGAGCGTTTCGGTGGAGACGGACCGGGCGGAGGCTATGTCCTGCCGCGACTGACCCGCCGCCAGCCGGATGGCGATGTCGGCTTCCGCTCTGGTCAGACGGAATGTGTTCATCAGCAATTGCAGATGGCGGTCGGTCGGCGCGCCGACGCGCGCGACGGCCACGGCGCGGGGGGCAAAGGGCAGCGACCATGGCCGTGCGGGCAGCGGATAAAATTCGATCATGATGGCAACGCCGCCTTCTTCATCGGCCAGTGCCACCGGGTCGGCGGCGCGGGCAGGCGGCTCTACGGCGGTCTTCGCCGCCAGCGCCATGATGCGGCTTTCGTCGGCACGATCGGACGCCAGCCGCCCACCGTCCAGCCGCAGCCGGGTGGACGATAGCAATGTTTCGGCGCGGGGTGTCATACCCGCGACGCGCCCTGCCGCATCCAGCAGCCAGCAGGCGCGATCCATCGTCTCGAACGTGCCGGACAACAGGGCGAACCCCTGTTCCTCAATCGCTTTTTGTAGGCGAACGGCGGTACGGACATGGCCGGAAATTTCGCCGAATGTGTCACGCTGTTCCTGCGTCGTGCGTCCGTCCTTGCTGTCGCGCAGCAGGGCGAGGCCGATCATCCCCTGCTGCCCGGCCAATATGCGGGTCTGGCATCCGTCGAAAATGTCGAAGTCGGAACACATGTCGAGATAATCGTCGGTGCGCAGGCCTTGGCGCGCGATATCATAATGCGATTCATGCACGATGTCGGGTCGATCGGCGATGGTATCGGCCGCGACCCGGAAATTGGTGTCGGCGCGGCTTTGGTCGATAGCCACCGATTTTTCGATCAGGCCGGTATCCACGTCGCTGATCCAGTTGAACGAGGCGGCACCGGGGCCAAAGCCGATCAACTGCCCATGGCGTGAGCGCGTAGCGACCGCCATAGCGCGGATCGCGTCATGCCATTTTTCCGGTTCGAGCGCAGCCGACAGGAATAGTTCCGACCACGATTCGCCCGCATCGGCCCGTGCTGCCATTGCGAAGTCCCCAATTTCCCCCAAACATCCGTTACGTAACGGTATGCGAGAGTCAATCGGCCCAAAGGGAATCGCCGGTCCAGAATGGGAAAATCAGACGGACCGAGTGGATAGGGGCAAAAGTGCGTCAGGCGGCCTGCGCCAGCGCCTCTCCCCGCATGGCTTCGAAAATGCGACAGGGGGGAATATTACGCCATTCCATCTCGTCGCTGACCGAATCGAACGCCGGATCGAGCAGGCGGCGGACATAGCGGCTATATTGATAGACGAGGAATGCACCACCCGGACGCAGCGCATTGCGGGTTTCCGCGCAGATGCTATCGCCCAGACCATCGGGCAAGGTCGAAAAGGGAATGCCCGACAGGATATAGTCGGCCTGACGCCGGCCCGCTTCCTTGATGAAGCGGCGCACATCGGCGGCCGATCCGTGGACGACGCGCAATCGGGGGTCGCGCACATGCGCTTCCAGCCATGCAACGAAATCCAGATTGAGGTCGATCGCAATTAGCTGTGCGTCGGGATGTAGCCGGTCGAGGATGGCGCGGGTGAAGGTGCCGACCCCCGGGCCATATTCCACGAACAGGCGGCAATTGGCCCAGTCCACCTTGTCCAAAATGCGATTGACGACGGTGTCGGACGTCGGGATGACCGATCCGATCATGCCGGGATGGCGCACGAACTGGCGAAAGAACATATTCCATTGCGACAGGAAACCGTCGCCCGTCTTCGGCCCGGAAGCCTTGTTCTTTTTCTTCAAGGGAATGGAGGACATCACCAACCGTCTGACTGTCGTTCATGATCCGCGTCGCAAAAACACGCGACTCTGGCAAGCGCAATTGCGACATATCGATGACCGACATGCAGCAATTGCGCAGGGGCGTGGCTTTTCATCCCTTATCCCGTGCGCGCAACATGCCCGGCGCGATGAAGCCGATCGGGTCGATCTGCATGGCGCTCTGCTTCAATGTGGCCTGTATCTGTTCATATTCCCGTTCCATTTCCGGCGTCACCGACGCACGGGTTTCCTGCAAGGCCGCTTCGAAATGCGCCTGCTTTACCGCCGTCACCGACAGGGACTGGCGCAGCGCCATCAGGCCCGCGCGGCGAGACAGATCTTCAAGGTCAGCGCCGGTGAACCGCTCCGTCCGTTCGGCCAACCAGTCGAGGTCGACATCGTCGGCCAGTGGCATGCGCCCGGTATGGATCGCCAATATCCGCCGCCGCCCCGCCTGATCGGGGACGGGTACATAGATCAGCTCATCGAACCGGCCGGGCCGCAGCAGAGCGGGGTCGACCAGATTGGGCCGGTTGGTGGCGCCGATCACAACGACCGACTGCAATTCCTCCAGCCCATCCATCTCGGCGAGGATGGTGTTGACTACCCGTTCCGTCACCGCCGGTTCGCCAAGGCCACCGCCGCGCGCAGGGACAAGGCTGTCCAGTTCGTCGATGAAGATAACGGTGGGTGCCACCTGTCGCGCGCGGGCGAAGAGGCGGGCAATCTGCTGCTCGCTCTCGCCATACCATTTGGACAGCAGGTCGCTGGATTTGGTGGCGATGAAATTGGCCTGCGCCTCACGCGCGACCGCTTTGGCCAGTAGCGTCTTGCCGGTGCCGGGCGGACCATAGAGCAGGAAGCCCTTGGCCGGGCGAATGCCGATCCGGCGAAAGGCGTCGGGGTCTTTGAGCGGCAGTTCGACCCCTTCTTTCAGGCGCATCTGCGCATCGTCCAGCCCGCCAATGTCGGACCAGCCGATATTGGGCGCCTGCACCATGACTTCCCGCATGGCGGATGGCTGGACGCGCTTGGTCGCGGCCATGAAATCCTCGCGCGTGACGGACAGTTCCTCCAGCACGTCGGCCGGGATCGTCCCTTCCTCCAGATTAAGGCGCGGCATGAAGCGGCGCACCGCCTCGATCGCGGCTTCGCGCGTCAGGGCGGCAAGGTCCGCGCCGACAAAGCCATAGGTCATGCGTGCGAGTTCGGACAGATCCACCCGGTCGCCCAGCGGCATGCCGCGGGTATGGATACCCAATATCTCGCGCCGACCGCGCTCGTCGGGAACGCCGACGATGATCTCCCGATCGAACCGGCCGGGACGGCGCAGCGCTTCGTCGATGGCTTCGGGCCGATTGGTGGCGGCGATCACGACCAGATTGGTGCGCGGTTCAAGGCCGTCCATCAGCGTCAGCAATTGTGCGACAAGGCGCTTTTCCGTCTCGCCGGTCACATTGCCGCGTTTGGGCGCGATCGAATCGATTTCGTCGATGAACAGGATCGACGGCGCGGCTGCCGCCGCTTCCTCGAATATGTCGCGGAGCTTCTTTTCGGATTCGCCATAGGCGGACCCCATGATTTCCGGACCGTTGATCAGGAAGAATTCGGCCTCCGATTCATTGGCGACAGCGCGGGCAAGCCGGGTCTTGCCGGTCCCCGGCGGGCCATGGAGCAGCACGCCGCGCGGCGGATCGACGCCCAGACGGCGGAACAGTTCGGGATAGCGCAGCGGCAATTCTACCATCTCGCGCAATTGATCGATCGTGTCGGCCATGCCGCCGACATCGTCATAGGTGACGTCGGCGCGGCGCGCCTCACGCGGTTCCTCATATTCGGCGCGCAGTTCGACTTCGGTATCGGCATCGATGATCACCGGCCCCTTGGGCGTCACCGATACGACCACCAGGCGGATTTCCTGTAGCGCATAGGCGGGTGCGGCCAGCATCTGGCGAAGCTGCGGCGGCATGTCGCCGGGGGGTACCTGTTGCTGCCCGCTGGTTGCAACAATGTCACCAGCAACGAGGGGGCGTTGGAAGAAAACGCGCTTCAACGCATCGGGATTACCCTGAAGCCGCAGATTATTTTGTGCAGGTGCAAACACCACGCGCTGGGCAGGGCGGGGTTCTATTTTAGCGATCTGAACGAAATCGCCGGAGCCGACACCGGCATTGGCGCGCTGCAAACCGTCGAGGCGCAACACGTCCAGCCCCTCATCCTCCTTGTACGGGCGGACCACCCGCGCGGCGGTTGCACGTTTGCCGTTAATCTCGATAACGTCGCCCTCGGCGAGCTGCAATTGCGCCATCACGTCGAGCGGAAGTCGCGCCAATCCGCGCCCTGCATCCTCCGGCCGGGCATTAGCGACCTGAATCCTGCGCCCCTGTTTTTCGTGATCGGCCATCGTCGCGCCATCCTTCCTATCGCGTAACGAGATAGGAAACGTCCCACCGGGCGAAAAGGGGGCGGGTGCCGGAGGCAAAAAAAGGGCCAGCCCAAAGGCCAGCCCGGAAAGTTTTAGGAGAGGATGCCTGAAAGGCCTATTCTGATTGCAATGCAGCAAGATTTTTTGCAAGTGCGAAATAATTGGCTCGATTGCAAAAATTGCATCTTGCCATTTTGGCTTTTTTCCTGCTCATTAGGGACAGGATGCTTGGAACCGGATCACGCCGCGCTCGACAAGAAGCAATGACGCGACGCAGCGCACCCGGCTCGGAATGTTGACCGAATTATGCGCAGATTGCCGCCTCTTACGGCCCTGGAGGCCTTTGTTCAGGTTGCCCGCCTGGGATCAGTGAAGGCTGCGGCCGAAGAACTGGCTCTGTCGACGCCTGCGCTCAGCCGCCGTGTTCAGGCGCTGGAGCGGTTCATCGGCCGGCCCCTGTTCGATCGCAAGCATCAGGCGCTGGAGATCAACGCAGAGGGGCAGCGTCTGCTGGACGATATTGCGCCGGCGCTGGATTCCCTCAGTCAGGCACTGGAAAATATCCAGAGTGGCGGCAATCAGTTGCGCCTGCGCCTCGCGGTGTTGCCGCTCTTCGCCAGTCAGCGGCTCTTTCCCCATCTTGGCGCGCTGCGCACCCTGCACCCGCAGCTCCATATCGACATCGAAACCACGCCTCATGCGATCGCGCGTCTGGGCGAAGGGCTGGATGCCGCCATCGTGCTGGCGCGGGACATTGACCCGGCGCTCTATGCCCATGAACTGGCGCATGAGGAAGTCTATGCGATCGGCACCAAAGCGCTGCTCGAATCCGCCCATCCCCTCAATTCGCCTGAAGAATTGACCCAGCATACGATCCTGCTCCATCGCGACATGCCGCAGGCGTTCGACGCATGGAAGGAAGCAGCTGGACTGCCCGAGCTGCAACCACTGGCGGTCGACAATTATGATTCGGGTCAGTTGATGCTGGAAGCTGCGGCGCAGGGGCTTGGTGTCGCATTCATGCATGCGGGGCATTTCAAACAATCGGGTGATCCGCGACTGGTGCGCCTCTTCCCGATCACGGTTCTCAGTCCCTATCGCTATTTCTTCGTCTGCCGTCCCCGCGCGCTTCAGACGCGGGCGGTGCGTATCTTCCGCGACTGGCTGGTCGCCGCCGACATATGAAACCGGCGCTTATCCAACCTGCCCGCCGATTTTCGTGAGGCAGGGTGATTCTTTTTGCCGCGCCCTTAACCTTGTTTGGGCCCCGCCGTTCTTGCGTACATGACCGGGGCAACATCCTCTTCCGCTAGTCCGCAACATGGGCTGACCGACCGATTGGCTCGTTGGGCCAGAGGCCTGTCGGGCAAATCCGAAGAGGATGCAGAAGAGGAGGAGGTGGAGCAGGCCCGCCCCCGTGCCGGTGCTGCGTCCAACCGGGAAATTCATCGTCGCCGCCAGTTGTACGAGGATATTGGCGATTTCCTCTTTGCCCATGACCTCGATCTGACACCGCTCAATTTCGGTGTTGCGCTCGATTATCTGACAGGGGCGAATATCGGCGTTGAAAAGGCGATCCGGGCCGTGCTGATGGAACGGGGCAAGATCACCAATGGCTGGGTCGAGGCGGTCGCCGCGGAACAGCGCGCGGACGAGGTGACGCCTGAGTCCCTGGCCACCATGCTCGACAAGGTGGAAGAGAATCTTTCCCAGTTCACCGGGTTGATGACGGAATCCCGCAACAGTGCTAAGGATTATGGCGCTGCCCTGCAAGAGCAGGCCAAAGATCTGGTGGCGGGTGGTGACAATGAAACCGTGCTGACCCGTCTGGTGGGTCTCACCCGGTCGATGGTGGAAAAAACCCGTCAGGTCGAAGGGCAATTGCGCGAGAATCAGAAACAGACGCAGGCGCTGCGCTCCAGCCTTGAAACCGCGCGTCGCGCGGCTGAACATGATCATCTGACCGGCCTGCCCAATCGCCGCGCTTTTGAAGCCGTGTTGCGTGAGGAATTGAAGCTGGCGCAGGAAGAGGGCGAACAATTGTCGGTCGCTTTCTGTGACATCGATCATTTCAAGATCATCAATGACACCCATGGCCATGATACCGGCGATCGGGTGTTGAAATTTGTCGCCGGCCTGCTGGCCAAGGCGTCGAACGATCGTTGCCATGTGGCCCGTCATGGCGGAGAGGAATTCGTCATGCTGTTCCGTGGCAAGACGGCAGCGGAAACCTGTGACGCGGTGGACCGTGTCCGTGAGGATCTGGCTACCCGCAGCCTCGTCAACCGCACCAATGGCGAGCGGATGGAGCGGGTCAGTTTTTCCGCCGGGGTTGCCAATGTGCTGGCCTATGAAGACCCGCGTGGCGCGCTCAAGGCCGCCGACCGGGCGCTGTATCTGGCCAAGGAGCATGGCCGCAACCGCGTCTATCTGGCTGCCGAGGCAGACTGACGCCTGTCTGCTGCCTGGTCACTCCGAATGCGTTTCGGCGTGACGTTGCGCTGGTGTGCGGCTCTTGCTCGCCGATCGCGTTCCTGTGCTATCCCCGCCACCTACAGCGCCAAAACCATCCTACGGGGCAGGATATGGGCTGTCCTACGTTCTGCCCTGCCGCTCATCGGGTCAGCGTCTTTGAAACATGGTCCTGCCCGGTCCCTTTTACACGCGCGCGTGCGGGCGCACGCGCGGATGTCGTGAACTTGCATGGTCAGTCGGTCGGGGAAATGGCGTTATATCAATCAGATGCTGCGAAGTTGACGGTGCGTCAACCTGGGCCGGCTTCCGAAGTGAATCAGAAATCCGGCTTTTCATAATGGGGCGGCGGCGTGATCACTTCCATCCGTTCGGATAGGAGCGGGCGAAAGGAAGGCCGCGACTTGAACCCCGCATACCAGCGTTTCACCGGCTCATGCCCCGCCCAGTCGATACCGCCCAGATAATCGGCGACCGACAGATGCGCGGCGGCGGCAATGTCCGCCAGGCTGAGCGTCCCACCCGCCATCCAGCTGCGATGGTCGAGCAGATAGTCCATATAATCCATATGGACATTGGCACGCTTCATCGCCTCCCGCAGAACTCGGGCATCGGGGGAGGCGCGTTCCACCAGACGCTTCTTCATGCGTTCGTGCAGCAGCGGGCCGACGACATCGCCATAGAAATTCTGATCGAAAAAGGCCGTTAGCCGACGCACTTCGGCCCGACCCGCTGCCGTGCCGGAAATGAGGGCGAATTTTTCCACCGTCTCTTCGAAATATTCGCAGATCGCCTGGCTGTCGATCAGGGTGATGCCCTTTTCCTGTTCCACCATGACCGGCGTGGTGCCGGCCGGGTTCAGGTCCAGAAATTCGTCGCGCATCGTCCAGGGCGATTCGCGGACCAGATCATAGCCCACGCCCTTTTCGCCCAGCAGCAGCCGGACCTTGCGGGAAAAGGGACAAAGGGGGAATTGATAAAGCTGCCACATAGGCATTCCCTGTTAGGCGCGTGCGCAACCCGGGGGAAGCGAGAAAATGACCGAACCCTTAGAGAATATCATGCGTTCCTTATCCCAAAGGACTTATCCCAAAGGATGGTGGGAACTGGCCGCCTCCTCCCTTTCGGACGCTCTGACGGGGCGGTAGAAAGGCAGACATAAAAGTTTCGCCCAGGAAAGGATGCCCGATGTCTGACGATTTCTTCCCCGTACCCGAACAATGGGCGACGGGGGCTTTGATGGACCGGGCGGCGCGCGAAGCGGATTATGACCGGTCGATCGGGGATGCTCATGATTATTGGCTGGAGCGGGCCAAGCGTCTGGACTGGATCGATTTTCCGACGAAAACCAACGAAAGCAGTTTTGCCGAGAGCGATTTTGGCGTGCAGTGGTTCGCCGACGGCACGCTCAATGTCAGCGTCAACTGCATCGACCGTCATCTGGCGACCCGCGCCGACGATGTCGCCATCATCTGGGAACCCGATTCGCCCGACGCCCAGCCGCGTCGTTATACCTACCGCCAATTGCATGAAGAGGTATGCCGCTTCGCCAATGTCCTGAAAGGCGCGGGCGCGAAAAAGGGTGATCGCGTCACCATCTATCTGCCGATGATTCCGGAGGCCGCCTTTGCCCTGCTGGCCTGTGCCCGCATCGGTGCGGTGCATAGTGTCGTTTTCGGTGGCTTCTCGCCTGATGCGTTGGCAGGGCGCATACAGGATTGCGATTCGAACCTGGTCATCACCGCCGACGAAGGGTGTCGCGGCGGTAAGGGGGTGCCGCTGAAGGTGAATGTCGATGCCGCGCTGAAACATGCGCCGAGCGTCAAGAAGGTAATCGTCGTGAAGGCTACCGGCGGCAGCGTACCGATTCAGGATGGCCGCGACATCTGGCTGCATGAGGCTGCAGCCGGCGTCGACGCTGATTGCGCGCCTGAGGTGATGAAGGCGGAAGACCCGCTGTTCATCCTTTATACCTCCGGTTCGACGGGGAAGCCCAAGGGCGTGCTGCATACGACCGGCGGCTACCTGCTTTGGGCAGGCCTGACCCATGAACTCTGTTTCGATTATCGTCCGGGCGACATCTACTGGTGCGCGGCCGACATCGGCTGGGTCACGGGGCACAGTTATATCGTCTATGGTCCACTGGCCAATGGCGCGACGACCCTGATGTATGAGGGCGTACCCAACTGGCCCACGCCTGCGCGCATCTGGGAAGTGGTCGACCGGCATCAGGTGCAGACCCTGTTCACCGCGCCGACCGCGTTGCGCGCATTGATGAAAGAGGGCGATGATTTCGTCCATTCCACCAGCCGCGCAAGCCTGCGGCTGCTTGGCACCGTCGGCGAACCGATCAACCCGGAAGCATGGCGCTGGTACCATCAGGTCGTGGGAGAGGGCCGTTGCCCGATCATCGATACCTGGTGGCAGACGGAGACGGGCGGCGCGATGATCGCACCGACGCCGGGTGCGACCGATTTGAAGCCGGGATCGGCGACATTGCCCATGCCGGGCGTCGTACCGCAGATCGTCGACGCGGAGGGCAAGGTTCTGGATGGCGCGGCCGAGGGCAATCTCGTCATCGCGCAAAGCTGGCCCGGACAGATGCGGACCGTGTGGGGCGATCATGAGCGTTTCTTCCAGACCTACTTCACCACCTTCCCCGGCAAATATACGACTGGCGACGGCGCGCGGCGCGATGCCGATGGCTATTACTGGATCACCGGGCGGGTCGATGATGTCATCAACGTGTCGGGTCATCGCATGGGTACCGCCGAAGTGGAAAGCGCGCTCGTCCTGCATGAGAGCGTCGCCGAAGCCGCCGTCGTGGGCATGCCCCATGATGTGAAGGGGCAGGGCATCTATGCCTATGTCACGCTGAACGCCGGGGTCGATGCGAGCGATGATCTGCGCAAGGATCTGGTGAAATGGGTCCGCACCGAAATCGGCCCGATCGCCACGCCTGACAAGCTACAGTTCGCGCCGGGCCTGCCCAAGACCCGGTCGGGTAAGATCATGCGCCGCATCCTGCGCAAGATTGCCGAGGGCGAAGTGTCGGCGCAGGCGCTGGGCGACACCAGCACGCTGGCCGACCCGTCGGTGGTGGACAATCTGGTTGCCAACCGTCAGGTTTGACGGGCCGTCCTATCGGACGGTCCATCGAAGTGGAGCCATGGACGTCGGGTAGGACGGCCATGGTTTCGGCCGACATCCCAAGAGGAGCAGCCCATGGCCCGTTATACATCCGTCGCCCGTGCCCTGCACTGGATCATCGCCATCCTGATATTGGGCAATCTGTTCTTCGGCTTTGCGCATGAAGCGCTGCCCAAGGATTGGGCGGTGATGCCCGTTCATAAATCGATTGGCCTCACCGTACTGGCGCTGACCATGGTGCGGATCATCTGGCGGATCACCCATCGCGCGCCGCCCTTACCGTTGGCCATGCCGGGCTGGGAGAAGGGCGCGGCGCATGCGACCCATTTCGTCTTTTATGCCTTCATGCTGATCCTGCCCCTGTCCGGCTGGATCATGTCGTCGGCGGGCAAATATCCGCTCAGCTGGTTCTTCCTGTTCGACGTACCGAAATTTGCGGTGGCGAAGGGTGACGCCATCGTCGGCCTGTCACGCAGCACCCATGGACTGCTGCCATGGCTGTGGGTTGCCCTGATCATCCTGCATGTCGGTGCTGCGCTGCGCCATCATTTCATGCTGAAGGACGATGTGCTGCGGCGGATGCTGTAATCAGACCATTTCGCCGGTCAGCAGCTTGGGAAGTGCGCCGGACTGGCCGCGCGCTTCCGCCATGAAGCGCCCCTTGAGCAGCGACGTGCGCTGAACGGCGGCAAGACCGGCGCGGCGGGCCAAAGCGGGCAGGCGGCCGGGAATGTCGAACAGGCGGACTAGGCCGTCCATCGCCACGCTGGTCATCATTGTGTCGAGGCCGCGCCAGCGCTGATAGCGGGCGAGCAGTTGCGCATCGCCCGGATCAAGGCCGAGACGCATGCCGTCTACCAGCACCTCCACCAGAGCCGCAACATCACGCAGGCCGAGGTTCAGCCCCTGCCCGGCAATGGGATGAATGGCATGGGCACTATCCCCTACTAGCGCGAGCCGGGTGTCGGTGATGCGCGCGGCATGGTGAAAGCCCAGCGGATAGGATGAGCGTGGCCCCGCAAGGCTGATCTCGCCCAGAAAACCGCCGATCCGCTTCTGCGCTTCAGCCAGCCATGCGCGTTCGGGCAGTTTCAGCATAGTGGGCGCCTGCTCGGTCGGCACGGTCCACACCACCGCAGAGCGCGTTCCCGGCAGCATGGGCAGCAGAGCAAAGGGGCCACCGACATAGAAGATTTCGTAAGCGGTATTGGCGTGCGGCACCTCATGGTCGATCGCCGTGACCATGGCGGTATGCTTATATTGCCAGCGCGTGGTGCGGATGCCGGCGGCTTCGCGGGTTGGACTGTTGCGCCCTTCCGCCGCCACCAGCAGCGCGCCATGAATGGTTACGCCGTTCGCCAGCGTCAGGGCGACGCCATCTTCCGATCGATCCACTGATACCGCATGGTCCGGCTGATAGCGGATAAGGTTGGTGGCGGCGCGGGCGGTCTGCTCCAATGCGACGCGCAGGTCGCGATTGGGGAACATCGTGCCCATCACGCCATCGTCGGCATCCGGTACAAAGTCGAGCGCCCCCGGTTCCAGCCCGTCGCTGACCCAGATGCGGTCGATGGGGCAACCTTTGCCTTCCAGAAAAGGCATGACACCGATGGCCGAAAACATGGCGCAACTGGTGGAGGAAATCGCCGAAACGCGACCATCGAAGCCGCTGGCGGTCGTATCGACCGGATTGGCTGGATCGACCACAGCGGTTTTCACCCCATGGCTGGATAGGGCGATGCCAAGGGTCAGACCGACGAGGCCCCCACCCAGAATAACGACGTCGAAGCGTTCCATGGCGCGTTATCTAGGCGCTTGGGAGCGGATTGGAAAGCGACATGGATCAAAAGAAAGGCGGCCGTGATGACGACCGCCTTTCCAATTTCTCTTATGCGTTCGATGTTTACAGCGTGCGGACCCAGCCGGCCGGATCGGCCACGGTGCCCCGTTGAATGCCGGTGAGTTCGGCGCGCAGGCTTTCGGTGACAAGGCCGCCATCGCCATTACCGATGGTGAAATCGCCATCGCTGCTCTTCACCGTGCCGATCGCGGTGACGACGGCTGCGGTGCCGCAGGCAAAGGCTTCGCGCAATTTGCCGCTGGCCGCGTCGGCGCGCCACTGGGCAAAGCTGTATGGTTCTTCACGCACATCATGGCCCTTGGCGCGGGCCAGCGAGATGATCGAGTTGCGGGTGATGCCCGGCAGGATGGTGCCGCCCAGCGGGGGCGTGACGATCGATCCGTCGTCCATCACGAAGAAGACGTTCATGCCGCCCAGTTCCTCGACCCACTTATTTTCTGCGGCGTCGAGGAAGACGACCTGATCGCAGCCATGGTCGATGGCTTCGGCCTGCGCGACGAGGCTGGCGGCATAGTTGCCGCCGCACTTGGCCGCACCCGTGCCACCGCGCGCGGCGCGGGTATAATGTTCCGACACCCACAGGGTCACGGCCTTCTTCCCGCCCTTGAAATAGGCGCCGGCAGGCGAGGCGATGACGCAGAATATATACTCATGCGCCGGCCGCACGCCCAGGAACGTCTCGCTGGCGAAGAGGAAGGGACGCAGATACAGGCTGCCTTCGCCCGAGGGAATCCAGTTGGCGTCGATCTTCACCAGTTCCTCGACCGCCTCGAGGAAAACATCCTCGGGCAGGACGGGCATGGCAAGGCGCTGGGCCGATTCGGCGAAGCGGCGGGCATTTTCTTCGGGCCGGAACATGGCGACCGATCCGTCGGCCAGCCGATAGGCCTTCATCCCTTCGAAGATTTCCTGCGCATAGTGCAGCACAGCGCAGGCGGGGTCGAGCTGGAATGGCGCGCGTGGTTCGACCTTGTGGCTGTGCCAGCCCTGACCATGGGTATAGCGGATCGTCACCATATGATCGGTGAACAGGCGCCCGAAACCGGGATCCTCCAGCGCTACCGCGCGCGCGTCCGCCGATACAGCCTGGCTGTTGCGGGTGACGGTGAAGCGCGACGAATGCTGGACGTCCATAATAAATCTCCTTGGGTTGGACGCGGTGCCTATGTCACAAAGCGGGCCGCGGAACAACGTCAACTATACTGACCAATCGGTCCACTCCCGTCATCATGGCCTCTTGGCGGTGATGGATCGTCCGGCTATCCCAAAGCCCATGCACTTCTTCTCCGATAACGCAACGCCCATTTGTCCTGCCGTTATGGCTGCTATCGCTGGCGCCGATCAGGCCGACCATGGCTATGACGGTGATAGATGGAGCGCACGGCTGGACGGCGCCTTTTCCGATCTGTTCGAAACGCCGGTCAGCGCCTTGTGGATTGCGACAGGGACGGCGGCGAACAGCATCGCGCTCGCCTGCCTCATTCCACCCTATGCTGCGGTGATTGCGAATGAAGAGGCGCATATCATCGTCGACGAATGCGGCGCGCCGGGCTTCTTCACCCATGGCGGTACCATCATGGCCTTGCCGGGCGAGGGTGCGAAGCTGGCGCCGGATGTGGTCGAGGCTCGACTGAAGATGATTCGCCCCGACGTGCATCAGGTGCCGGCCCGGGCCATCAGCATCACCAATGCTACAGAATATGGCCGAGCTTACAACCCGGACGAAGTGGCGGCGCTGGGCGAGGTCGCCGGACGCCATGGTCTGGGCTTCCATATGGACGGAGCGCGTTTTGCCAATGCGGTCGCGCATGTCGGCTGTGCGCCAGCGGATGTGACATGGCGGGCGGGTGTCGATGCCCTGTCCTTTGGCTGTGTCAAAAATGGCGGCATGGTAGGTGAGGCGTTGTTGTTCTTTGGCCCGCAGCGTGAGGCGCGGGCGGCGGAGGCTGCGCGCTGGCGCAAGCGGTCGGGCCATCTCTTTTCCAAGGGGCGTTATCTCGCCGCGCAGATACTCGCGATGATCGAGGACGGCTTGTGGCTGGACAATGCACGGGCGGCGAATGGCGCCGCGCAGGCATTGGCGCAGGCCGCGACAGGTCGCCTGTTGCATCCGGTCGAGGCCAATGAATTGTTCGTGCGGCTGACTGCGGAGGAAGCGACGACGTTGCGCGCGCAGGGTTTCGATTTTTACGACTGGGGAGAGGGCGCAGCACGCCTCGTCACCAACTGGTCGCAGGATGCGGAGAGCGTGATGCCGCTGGCGGATGCTTTGCGGACGCTCGATCATGGATGAGGCTGGGGGGAAGGGCGGCATCGTCCTGCCTTTCACCCTTGTCACGCTGATCTGGAGTTCGACCTGGATCGTCATTCGCGACCAATTGGGTAGCGTCCCTGCCAGTTGGTCGGTCTGTTACCGTTTTCTGCTCGCGGGGCTGGCGATGGCGGTATTCGCCCGCTTTCGTGGCATTTCGCTGCGCATCGGGGCGGCGGGGTTGGGCTATGCAGCATTGCTGGGGCTGGCCCAGTTCGTTTTCAATTTCAACTTCGTCTATCGTGCCGAACATTATCTGACGTCGGGCGTGGTGGCGGTTATCTACGCCATGTTGCTGATTCCCAATTCGATTCTTGCCTGGCTTGTATTTCGTCAGCCAGTAAGCAGGGGTTTCATAGCAGGATCGGCGGTGGCAATGACTGGCATCGCCCTGATGCTGGCGCATGAATATCATGCCGCTGGTGTCGCCCCGGCCAAGGTGCTGTTGGGCATAGTCTTTTCGACGCTTGGGTTGCTCAGTGCATCGGCGGCCAATGTGATGCAAGGCATGCAGATTGCCCGTAGCCTCTCGATGGTAGCCGTGCTGGCATGGGCCATGATGATCGGCGCCGGAATGGATGCGATCTTCGCATGGATCACGGCGGGACCGCCGGTCATGGAATGGCGCGTCGCCTATCTGGCCGGGATCGCCTATCTGGGCATTGCTGGATCGGTCGTGACCTTCCCGCTCTATTTCGGCTTAATACGGCATATGGGCGCGGGGCGTGCCGCTTATACCAGCGTCCTTATCCCGGTCATCGCGATGCTGATCTCGACAGTTGTTGAAGGCTACCGCTGGACAATGTTGGCGATGGCTGGCGCAGCACTGGCGATTATCGGCATGGTCATCGCCCTGCGCGCCAAGGCGAGATGAAGCGCGGCCTTATTCGGACCAGTTCGACACTATGGAGAAAATGGTGCCGGGGACGACATCGAACTGGCATTGCAAGTATCTGAAATTATAGAAAATTACTTATATTGACATTTGCAAATACCACGAAAAATACCATCAAATTTCGTTCATTTTTGGTTCGACATTTGTTCGCGCTTAATAGAAGCATTTTTGCGGCGAAACGATTTTGGCGTCTTCGCTACAAATAGCCGTGAATTAGATTGTGACGCCATCGATCAGAGAACTCGTTCCGACGTTCTAACTCGCGATAGCGGTGTTTTAACGCGTCGGCCTTTGCGCTTTTGCCCACCTAATTCAGCAGAAACCTGGAGGAGGCGTTCGACATGAAAGTTCAACTCGTCTCGATCTAGCGTAGCAAGCGGTAAGCTTGCCATAGCGACGACTTCTTCGCTATCGCCAATCACCCTCAGGGCCACGGTGGTCGCATGATCCCAAGCAGCGGCCATCAGTTTCTTAAGCGATGCAAGCGTTGGGCGTGCACCCAGCGAAGCAATCGGAAGTACAAGATTTACGACGGGGTTAACAGGTAACGAACGAGGGCAGTCTTCTACCATGATGAGCTTGCCTTTGGCAGCACCTGGCCGAATCCCGATTCGTCCGGAGGCGCCGTCGAGTTCAACCTTGTATCCGGCCTCCTGTATCCGCGCCTTGAGCATGACCATATAAGCCGGCGGCTCGATTTCCCTGTCGAACACCCTATTTCCAGCCACCTTGACGCCTTGATGGCGAATAAGGTCATTACCTGTTCGAAATGTCTCGAACTCGACCCGCACCGGACAACCTGCGGCTAGTTGCTCTCCGACCTCGAGTACTGCGTCCATCTTCGGCGCGGGCGACTTGAGCTTTTCATCGATCCGCGAAAGCCCTGCGAAGGCATAAACAGCGGCGGTCACTAACGCGCGCACCCGCTGACCGGTTTCGAGATTATCTTCCAGCTCTTCCAATCCTGACGGATCGTGGGACAGGATAATGGCAAGAGCGGCACGGCGTCCGATTTTCTCACCATCGGCTAAGCTAGGTATATCGAGTTCGGCATCGATCACCTTGTGACATCCGCGGATCCACGAACCCGCCTCAGGTTCATGGCTTTCTAGACGTTCCTCGACCTCGGCGAGAAACTCACGCCGATCGAAACCCCGCTTGCCAAGACGCGAGCGTAACGCCTCCATTGTCGCGCTCCAAATCGCGATGTCGACTTGAGAAGAGCGCGGCTCAAGCGAGAGCAAGAGATTACGCGCATTCTCGACCACATCACTACCTGGTGCCTGTAGGAATCTACAAATTGCCCCGTCAAACATCCCCTCGGCCAACAGCGAGACGATCCCTGCCCCAAACCCACAAAGAAAGTCGAGGTCTTGCCGCCGTTTCGCGAGATCCACCGAGTTGGTCTCGATCTCCACCGGACGCTCGCACTCGTCGTTAACCGGCCACTTCGTCGCGAGTTTCACCACGCCAATGGGAACATCCGGGAATGCATCATAGGACGCGTGGAAGTTTGCAAGCGAGGCCTCGTCCTTGAAATATGCCGCGTGAAGCCTCGTCACCCGCAGTGGTCCATGTAGCATCTCCACGCTGCCAGGCCTCGGCGGCTCCTCTCCTTTTCGTTCGACACAAAGGAGCACCCTATCACCCGGTTCTCCTTCTATTATCGCCCAGGAGGGGGCCTCTATATTGAAGCCGATCAGGCCACCGCCTGCGCTGGACTGGAGGTCCTGCGCCGCATCGTTTTTCAAGGATCCACCCGCATAACCAGCGGCCAACGCAAGGGCAAAATTATCGGCGTGCACTGGCACAAGCAGCTCCCAGCTGGAGCCCTTGCCAACATTCCCTGGTTCGAAATCAAGCTCGAGTTCCCGTTTTTCTTGCGTCACTCGGCGGCCTCCACCATTTCGAACTCGTCATTTGCCTCGATGGCCTGTTCAAACACTGACACACTTTGGCCCAGGGCCCCCAGCCCGACGTATCGGCAGAGTTGCGTACTTGGGCGAGGGAGAAGCCGGCAAGAAGCAGGTAAGCCAGTCTTCGGGTCGATGTCCTTGAACGCGATGTAAAGTTCCGAACGTGCGCGAGAGCTCATGACGTATAGCGCCATTCTCTCGTTGAAGAATCCCGACGTATCGATGTTCATCGCTTCCATGCCGAGAAAAAACACGATGTCGAATTCAAGGCCTTTGGCCGACTGCGCATTTAGGAAAGTGATCGTGTTACCGTTTGTCCGTCGTCAGAACATTTGGCGCAACTCGCGGCGTAAATTAGCGGAGTGCGGGCCTCGTCTGGGGGTTGATGTTAGGCGGCGAGCTTGCGGTGAAGCAAGCGCCGATGTTCGATGGTCTGCCG
>JAJZQN010000095.1 GCA_021847605.1 Pseudomonadota bacterium
GCGCACCGCCCATAGGATGACCTCGCCGGTAAAATGCCGTCCTTTGAAATCGTTCATCGCAACTGACCTTGACAGTACATGAGCCCAATCTTGGAAACCGTGTCAGAGTTTGCAACAGAGCCCCACGAACTGATCCAGACTTATGGACAGGAGCCTGCAGCCACTATTGCGGCGCGGTTCGGCCGCTCATGTGGCGCGGTCTATGCTCGTGCCGCGATCCTTGGCCTCAGCGAAGCGGCAGCACCGGCATGGACGCCATGGGAAGATGCACAGCTGCGCGCCGGCTTTGCCGCCGACATTCCGACAGCACAGGTCGCCCTGATAATCGGCAGACCCCATTCCGGTGTCTATAGCCGTGCCGGCAAGCTGGGCATCAAGCATGCCAGCACCCCCAAGGGCTGGACAAACGCCGAGATCGAACGCGCCATCGAACTAGTTGAAGCCGGACACAGCTACGCCCAGATCGGCACGATCCTTGGCAGAGAGGGCTTCCCGGCCCGGACCAAGTCGTCGCTTCAGGGACTGATGAAACGCACCGGGCAGGGCAAGGGCTGGGGCCGCGTCTGGATGCCCGAGGAAGATGAACTGCTCATCAAAGCCTATCGCGACAACGCCAGCCTGACGCCTCTTCGCAATCGTCTGGGTCGATCGGTCTTCTCGATCCGCTGGCGCGCGGAATATCTGAACCTTCGCGGCACCCATGCCCGGTCCAAAGGCTTCCGCCTTGGTCCTGACTGGTCCGAAGCCGACGAAGCACGGCTTCGCCGCGACTACGGCAAGATCCCGACACCTGAACTAGCCCGCCAGATGGGGCGTACCCGCGCGGCCATCTTCACACGCGCGAATATCCTGGGCCTTGCGCATGAAGGGCGCCAGCGCTGGACGAGCGACCATCTGGCCGCGCTGCGGATCGCGCATGAGCATGGCATCAGCCTCACGGATCTTGCCGCGGCGCTCGGCCGTGAAGTCGATGCTCTGCACAAATATGCCGCAAAGCAGGGCCTCGCCTTCGGCCGTCGCCCCCGCAGGCCAGCCCCTCCGACACTCGCTGACATCCTGAATCTGCCCGAGGCCGCGAAAGGAGAGGGGGAGGGGTGAAGGCGAAGGCAAGGATTTTCCGCGCCAGCAGGAGATGCAGCATGTGCCCTAAAACTCAGCCAACTGCCGCCCCGAACGCCAACGAAGGCATCAAGCTCGTCCTCTGGCCCGACGGAACCTGGTGCTGGCATGACGACTTCCGCGAGGAAGACTGGACCTTCATGTCCGACGATTACGAAGTGATCGACATGGGCGACATGCCGCGGGTCGAACGGCTTGCCCGCGAGGATGCGCAGCTTTGCGGCGATGTCCTCGAAGAACTGCGCTGAGGGCGGGACCATGGCAGACCGCGTTTCCGCGTCGATCACGATCGGCGGCACCATCAGTCTTTCCCTCTGGCAGACCCTCTCGGCCGCTATTGCGGCCGAGGCCCTGTCCACTGATTGGGACGGCGAACCTTTCAACGACAGCGACATTACCGAAGGCCAGCCCCTGCGCCTCTATGCCCACGAAGTCGCCAATGGCACCTTCAAGGAACTGGAACCGATCTGCCAGGCCCACGGCGTACCGTTCGTGCGCTCCTCCTACGGCTTCACCGGGCAATGGGGGCCGGAGAAGGTGGTCTTTACCGGGACCGGCGATCCCATCATCTATCCCTGCAGCGAAGACGGCACCGCCTATGTCGATCGCGCCAAGATCGAGGCGCTCGGCAGTCTCGCCGCGGTGAACGCCTATCTCGACGAGGCCGAATTTCCCGTACCTCCGATCGTCGTCACTGACGAAAGCGGGGAGGGCGCCATCATTCCACCCGTCGCGCTCGCCCAGGCCGTCCACGTCCCGCCGCCTCTCGAGATCGCCAGGATACTCGTGCTCGGCACCATCCATATGAGCCCGGCCACGGCCACGAACTGGATGCCGCACTGTCCCTGGACCTGCTTCGACAAGGACGACTATGGCTGGTTCATGCACGTCTGCGACGACGTCGGCATAACCGAGGCCGAGGGCGTTCCCCTCGAGATCCGCTCTGCCATCCACATCGCCAAGCGCGAAAACTGCGCGTGGATCATGTGGGACTGCGATGGGCCCCAGAGCGACGAACTGCCCGAGTTCGATTGGGACCAGCACCCCAGGGCCTCGACATGACGGGCGGGAAGATCACAGCCAAGGCCGTGGACGTGGGCTCCCGCGTCCCGGACTACATCCTGCCGCCTCGGGCACCGACTGTCCTCGCCTATGGCGTCGGTGTCGATTCCACCGCACTTTTGGTGGAGCTTGTCGCGCAAGGCAAAGTCCCTGACCTGGTATTGACTGCTGATACCGGCGTCGAGAAACCGTCCACTTACGAGTACCTCGACGTGATCCGGCCATGGATGGCCGCACGCGGCATCCGCCACGAGATCGTGCGCTACCAGCCCAAGCGCTTCAAGCACTGGCCACCCTATTATTCCCTGCTGGAAATGTGCCTCACCAACGCGACTTTGCCGAGCAAAAGTCTCGGTGGATCAAGCTGTTCGTTGAAATATAAGAAGGCTCCACAGGACGCCTTCCTGAAGACATGGAAACCCGCCCAGGAAGCATGGGCTCGCGGCCAGCGGGTGATCCGCCTGATCGGCTACGACGCCGGCCCAAGGGACACCTTGCGCGCCAACCATGCCCTGTCGATCAACGATCCACTCTACGAATGCCAGTATCCCCTTCGGGAATGGGGCTGGGATCGCGATGCCTGCACCCGCCGCATCGAGGCCGAAGGTCTGCCGGTCCCGGATAAGAGCGCTTGCTGGCTATGCATTTCCAACCGCGCCCACGAGATCCGCGACCTTCCTGCATGGTGTCTGCGACTGATCGTTCTGGTGGAGGCGAGGGCGGCACCACGCCTGCGAACGGTCGAGGGCCTCTGGCGCAAGACCACCAAGGCTCGGCCGGGCCGCATGACGGATTTCATCCGCCATGAGGGGCTACTTCCCGCCGAGGACATCGACCAGATCATCACTGAGGCCCCCCTCGACCTGATCCGGTTTCAGGACGTCGCCGCCTCGATCCCCGTCGACGAGCGCCCGACCATGCGCAGCTGGATCGAGCGCTTCAACGCTGCGGTGCCCGCATCGCAGCGCCCCCGTCTCGCCGCCTGACCCACAGGAGAATTGCCATGTCCCTCGCAACTGCCGCCGCCGGCATGTCCGAACGCGAAATCATCGCCCGTCTCAACGATCGTTGCCGCCACGGTCTCGACCGTACCGGGCGGATCGTCATTACCCGCACCTGCCTTGGCACCTTTGCCGACAACACCATGGCCGGACTGGTCGCCCAGGCCCAGATCCTCGCCGAAGTCCGCAAGTTCACCTATCCCGAGGGCGACAAGACCGAGCGCGATCGTGGCCAGATCGAATACCGCGGTACGACCGTCTATTTCCAGATCGACGCCTACGACGCCGATTTGGAATGGGGTTCCCCTGATCCCACTGACGCCAGCGTCACGCGCCGCGTCATGACCATCATGGTCCGCGAGGATCTTTGACCTGCAATTGCAATTCCGGGCATTCCGTATTATACGGAATGTCGATAGTTATACGGATTGCGCGGTATCTGCGCGATAGCAGGAGATCAGGCCATGAGCTTGTCCATCGAAACCTTCCGCTCGAGCGAAGTCTCGAAGCGCTTCGGCTTCTACTACGATGAAGCCATGACCCATCCGATCGCGGTCGAGCGCAATGGCGCCGCGCGCGTCGTCATGCTGCCCGCGGCTGAATACGAGCGTCTGGCACGGCTCGATCACATCGCGCTCGCTCCCGAGGAACTGAGCGACGATGCGTTCAACGCGATCGCCAATGCCCAGCCTGTGCCCGAGTCCTACGATGCCAACCAGCTCCTGGACTGAGCCGCGCCCCGGCGAGGTCATCAACTATCTCTACCTCTGGCGGCATGAACACGACCGGGGCGAGGAAGAGGGCCGGAAAATCCGGCCATGCATGGTCGTTGGCACATACCTGAAGCATGGACGCCTGCGCGTCATCACGGTGCCGCTGACGACGCGCGATTATTCCCCCGAGCACTCGCTAGAATTGCCCCAGCGCGTAATCGAGCATCTGCGCCTGGATTCGCGGAGCCGTATCGTTTGGAACGATGTGAACGAGTTCACATGGGTTGGGCCTGACGTCCGATCCGGCGCCAACGGCAGTCCGGTGATTGGCGTCATGCCCGAAAAGATCTACCGGCAAGTCGCGGCCAACATCCTCGCACGCAGGGTCAAGATCACTCACCGAACGGAATAAGGGTCAGCCACATCCTGGGCTACCTCCTGCCGCCACAGCCGCCGACATTTTCTCAGTAATGTCATCCGGTTAGCATCAAGTTGGATTACCTATAAATGGATAGTATCCCGCTTTATATCCGAGAGAACATCGGTTTCGTTCCACTGATACTTTTCTGCGGCATCATATATGGGTGGGTTATGTCAAAGCGCGCCGCAAGTCCCGAGTGGATTGAGGAAAGACTGACGAGGATCGAAACACAGGACATCAGAGAACTTGTCCGAAAGTCTATCTTCGCACGCTATGCGGCAGGTGAAACGATAATGCGATCTGATGTTGATGAAGCGATCTATGCGGCCCAGGTTGAAGTGATCGCACGATAGAACACCTCACCGATAACGAAGATGGCGGTGCCGGGCGGTCGCGTTTACCCGGCACCTGCCAGCGCATCTAACATCAATACGATCTTGTTCAAGTCGCCTGGCTGTTGCCGCGATAAATCGTCATAATCCTAACGGATTTCTACAGATCGATATTGCGCCGCTCGATTTCATCGAGAACGGCCTGTTCAAAATCGGTCAGGTTTTCAGTAACCGCTGATCCTGTCCCACGCATTGGTGGTGGCGGGATTTATATCAGGCTGCTGGCGTCATGCGCGCGAAGGCGCACTGGTCATTGATCAGCGAGATGATTTGCGGGACCATGCGCCACGTATCGACTAGTGCCAGATTGGCGCTCGGATCACCCAGTTGTTCGATCCATGACGGGCCACCTGTAATGGTGCTGTGGCCAAGCAGTGCCGCGAGCGGGTAGCCGAACTGCGGGTCGGCGATGAAGGGCTTCCACGCCTCCATGTCGAGATGCATGGCTGTGAAGAACCCGTTGGCGAAGTCCTCGAGCAGTACCTCGCCTTCCTCGGTGCGCATGTAGATCGGCGCGTACGCCTCGGGCTTCTCGGCAAGCTCGATGCAGATGCGGTTATACCGCTTGAGGATCGTTCGGCGCGCAGGCGCCGAGCGCGCGTTGAGAGCGTGCTCGCGCAGGATGCTCTTAATCCATACGTCGGGGTCAATGACGCTGGGGCCTGCGGCGACTGCGGCCAGGAAGCCGTCGATCGATGAGACGCCAGCTACGGGGGGATCAAGCTCGTCGAGCCATATCTCGAGCTGTTCGAGCGAGAGGGTCCGGCCCTGCGATGTGCGAGGTTTGAAGTTCATGCCGCCAGCGCTTTTACCGGTTCTGCCGCCGGCCGCCAGTTCCATGGGAGCAAG
>JAJZQN010000096.1 GCA_021847605.1 Pseudomonadota bacterium
GGCGATCATCATCGGCGCCATCCTCGTGATCCTGGTCATAGGCGCATTCCTGTTCAATTGGCGCAGTACCTTGATCAGCGTCGTGGTGATCCCGCTATCGCTATTGGCCGCCGTGATCGCCCTGCACCTGACCGGTGCGACGATCAACACCATGATACTCGCAGGGCTGGTAGTTGCCGCTGGCGTCGTCATCGATGACGCTGTTGTCGACGTGGATACGCTTCTGGAACGCCTGCGTGCACGCAAGGAAGGCAGCGGCGCGTCTATCGTGAGCATCATCTATGAGACGACGCTGGACTCGCGCCGCGCAGCCCTCTACGCGAGTCTGATCGTCATACTGGCCGTCGTGCCCGTCTTCTTCATGGGGGGGGTATCGGGGGCGTTCTTCGAACCGCTGGCCCTGTCCTATGTGCTGGCGGTGTTGGCGTCCATGCTCGTCGCCTTGACCGTAACGCCCGCGTTGTGCCTGTTGTTCCTGGGCAAAGCATCGCGCGGGAATCGCGGCTCACCCATCGCCGCCCGGCTACTCGAGCGATACGATGGAGCGCTTCGACGTGTCCTGGGTGCCCCGCGCAAGGCCTTTATTTCTGCCGGCGTCGCCGTGGTGATCGGCGCGGCGATCTGGCCGTTGCTCGGGCAATCCTTGCTTCCCGCCCTCAAGGAGAGGGAACTGCTGGTGAATTGGACCACGCCGCCCGGCACGTCCCATTCAGAGACGTACCGGATCACATCCCGGGTCAGCGACGAATTGCGAGCGCTGCCCGGGGTGCGCTACGTCGGTGGACACGTGGGACGCGCGGTGACCGGCGACCAGATCGTTGGAATCAATTCGAGCCAGATATGGGTCAGCATCGACCCCGAGGCGGACTACGACAAGACGGTCGCCGCGATTCGTGAAACGATCGATGGCTACCCGGGTGTCGATCACAACGTGCAGACCTACCTGCGCGACAAAGTCGGCGAAGTGCTGACCGGCGAGAGCAAGGCGATCGTTGTTCGCATCTACGGCCAACAGCGTGACGTCCTGGCGCAGAAGGCCGAGGAAGTCAAGCATGCTCTTGCCGATATCAAGGGGATAGTCGATCTGCAGGCCGGCGGCCAGGTGTCGGAGCCTCAAGTGCAGGTCAGGGTGAATCTCGATGCCGCGGGTC
Organism: Pseudomonadota bacterium; assembly: GCA_021847605.1. GTDB lineage: Bacteria > Pseudomonadota > Alphaproteobacteria > Sphingomonadales > Sphingomonadaceae > Sphingobium. Next base: position 1,152 of record JAJZQN010000096.1, read on the forward strand.
GCGCCAGCGTCAAGCCGGGCGACGTGCGGCGCTCTTCGGCAACCGTGTTCTCGGGGCTGGTGGTCGGCTATCTCTTCAAGGAGCAGAAGATCTATGAGGTGGTGGTCTGGGGGGCACCCGAAGCGCGCCATAGCATGGACAACCTTCGCGACCTGTGGGTCGAAAAAACGGATCGCACCTACGCGCGTCTGGGCGATGTCGCCGATGTGAGCATGGTGGCGACGCCGACGGTCATCAAGCACGAACGCATCGCGCCTTACGTCGATGTCGTGGCCAACGTGGCGGGGCGGGATCCTGGATCGGTGGTGGACGAAATCGAGGACCGGCTCGAGAAAGTCCAGTTCCCGCTCGAGTTTCACCCGGAAATTCTGGGCGAATACACCGAGCGGGAAAGCGCCCAGCAGCACATGGTCGGTGTGGCCATCGCCGCCGTCATCGGCATCTTCCTCCTGCTACAGGCTTGCTTCCGTAGCTGGCGCCTGGCGCTGATCGCTTTCCTGGCTCTCCCGGCATCCATCGTCGGCGGAGTGCTGGGGGTGGCAGCCAGCGGAGGCGTGGCGTCGCTGGGATCGATAGTCGGCTTCCTCGCGGTGCTGGGCATTGCCGCCCGGAACGGCGTCCTGCTGATCAATCATTATCAGCGCATCGAGGAACAGGAAGACGAGCCATTTGGTCTTGATCTCGTCATCCGCGGAGCGCGGGAACGGCTGACACCCATCCTGGCGAGTTCTGCTGCGATTATCGCCGCGTTGCTGCCGCTCGTCGCTTTCGGACAGATCCCCGGCCTCGAGATCGTGCAGCCTACGGCCATCGTCATCATCGGCGGACTTGTCGCCTCCGCCTTGTTCACGCTCTTCGTCATGCCAGCCCTCTATCTGATCATCGGCTTGAAAGCGGATCGCCAAGCCAGCCTCGGCTTGAGTGACGCGTAAACCGTGAATACGACGGCGACAATCTGATTGCAAAAATGGGCATACGATAAATGGGTGGAACCGAATGTTCAGAACAACAACAGCATCCACTGCATGGTCAGCCGCGCTTGCCATCGCGCTGGGTACAGGCATGCCGGTTGTCGCCGCTGAGGAAAAGATCGATATGAGGACCGGTGCGTCGCCGGTTCGAGGCGAAATCGCGGGGAAAAGCCTGCAGCAAGGCGAGATGGAGATTGCAGCCAATCAGGCGGCCGACGCCGACCAGGCCGAAAAACCTCGTGTCGAACCGGCCGCCAGTTCCGATGCGGAGCGGCCACCCGATAAGCCGGCCGCGGGTAAAGTAAACCTCGCCCAGATGGCGATATTCACGTTGCCTCCGGCTGCTGCGCGCGGGACGAGCGGTGGGCCGCCAAGGCCGGTGACCCAGTTCCTGCAGCACCAGTATTCATACGGCAGCGAATCGGACATCACTTACCGCCGCGACCCGGATCTCAACCCGGCCGTCCGGGACAATTCCACGATCCTGGCACCCCAGGTGAACGGTTACGTACTCTATCGCCCGAACAGCTCGCTGGAATTCATGCTGGAGATGATGTTGGAGCAAGAAATCGCTGCGCAGGAAGAACCGATCATCACGCTTCCCAACGGGGAAACGCGGGTTGCGCAAAACCGGAGCACGTCTCTGCTGGTAGACCAGGCATGGGTGAAGTTCAAGAACGTCGGACCCTTCGACGTGACGCTCGGGCGGCGGAATTTCGAGGACGAGCGGCACTGGCTGTATGACACCTCGCTGGACGCGATCTTTGCCAGGACGAAGCTGGACAATTTCATCGTCGAGCTGACCGCCGCACGGAAGGACAGATGGAACCTGGACCTGATCAGGAATGTACCGACTGGTCATATCGATAACTACATGCTGTATGTCGACTACCGCGGCATCGAAGACATCAGGTTGGCCGGCTACACGATTTACAGTTACGACAACGCGGGGAAGGAAGGAAAGCCGCTGCACATGGGTCTGCGCGCCTACGGCATGCCCTCCGACAAGTTCAACTTCTGGTCCGAGCTCGCTTTCTTGCGCGGCAAGGATGAACTGCAACGGGATTTTTCAGCTTATGCGGTCGATGTCGGCGGCACGTATCGGTACACGGAGCACCCACTCCGCCCGAGCATCACCCTGGGCTACGCCTACGGGAGCGGCGACGGCAATCCGAACGACAAAACAAACAAGGAATTCCGCCAGACCGGCTTGCAGTCGAATGAAATAAAGTCCGCCGGCGTTTCCAAATTCAAATATTACGGCGAGGTGCTCGACCCGGACCTGAGCAATATCGGGATTTTCACTGCCGGCTTCGGCTTCCGTCCGGTACAGAACATCTTTGTCGACCTTGTCTACCATCAATACCGCTTGAACGAGATCGCGGATGAGGTTCGCAACTGGGCGCTGACAGCCCAAATGAACCAGGTGGACACAGATCTGAGCAAGGACGTGGGAAAGGCGCTCGACATTGTCGTCGGGTTTCGCAATGTGTTCGGCATACGGCGGTTCGGCATCGACTTGAGAGCGGGCTGGTTCTTTCCGGGAAAAGCCTTTCTCAGGAACGACGGCGACGAAGAGAACCCCAACATCCACCGTGCCCACAAGGGGGTCAGCATGCTTGCCAAGTTCTGGTGGTAAAACCCGCGGGACGTAGATAAAGCAAGCAATTGATTTTAGTTGGAGCCCTGCGGCTGCGCTATCTGGCGTGCAGTTCAATGGTATGAATCTGGTCTGAGACAAAGGAGAAAATCAATGATTACGCGAATATTTCACGTCATCCTTGCCGCTGCGGCAGTTTTTGCGTTTTCCACGGCAGGCGCGGATAGCAAGGGAACGAAACCACAATGGCAGGAAGAATTCGCCATCTCGCAATGCAATCTGCTGACGACAGGCCGAAATCAATACCAGGTACTGGAGCCCGGCTTTCAGCTCGTTCTGGAAGGCGGGGATACCAAGCTCCAGATCACCGTCCTCAATGAAACCAGGACGGTCGACGGGGTCGCCACGCGCGTCGTCGAAGAGAAAGAATGGAAAGACGGGCAATTGTATGAAATTGCACGAAATTACTTCGCAATTTGCGAGCAGACCAAGGATGTCTTCTATTTCGGTGAAGACGTGGATTTCTACGAAAACGGCAAAGTGGTCAAGCACGACGGTTCGTGGCTCGCGGGCGTAAACGGAAACCGGGCCGGTCTGGCTATGGCCGGAAAGCCGAAATTGAAAATGAAGTACTATCAGGAGCTCGCGCCCGGCATCGCGATGGACCGGGCGGAGATCGTCAGCCTCGATGAGACGTGCAAGACACCTGCGGGAACATTCTCCAGATGCATGAAAGTCAAGGAAGGCTCGGCCATCGACATAACCGCAAATGAGTACAAATATTATGCTCCCGAGATTGGGCTCATCAGGGACGAGGACTTGCGGCTGGTCAAGTACGGCTTCATCAAGGACAAATAGGCCGATGACTTAAGCGGCATGTATTGGCGCACCGCTGTGTTGCTGTTCCGATGAAAAAAGCCCATCGCTTACCCGATGGGCCAGCATGCTGGCAAAGCCCCACCAGTTGGGGGCTTTGTGTGATGATATTGACATATTACGGCCTGCCACTCCCAGCCAAATATAAACTGGAACAAGTGTAGCCCGGAAGAAGCGAAGCGGATTCCGGGGAAGACATCCTATGCCCGATCCCGTGAACACCCGCAACCCGGATCACGCGTTGCTCCATCCGGGCTGGAGGTGCTGGTTCCATCCCCGTTTGCGCCCGGCAACTACACATTGGTCGCAAATCGGACATTCCACCATTGAAAACCCGACACAAGTTTGTTGTGTATTCGATAAACCCGGTATCTACATGCTTTTCGAGCGAGCTATCGGAATGGCACGGGACTTGCATGGTGAAAGGCAAATGGAATTTTTGTCGGGATTATCGCAATGGGCGCATTAACCAGCAAAGTCGAGGTGGTGTTCAACGAACCGGCCTGCCCCACCAATCAGGGCAAGCCGGAAAAGGAACGCAAGAAGGGTTGCGGCAAGCCGCTCATGCCCGGCGCGGCGGCGGGTGGATGCGCCTTCGACGGTGCCAAGATCGCGCTGCAGCCGATCGTGGACGTGGCCCATCTGGTGCACGGGCCGATCGCCTGTGAAGGCAACTCCTGGGACAACCGCCATGCGGCTTCGAGCGGGCCGAAGCTTTATCGTACCGGCTTCACGACCGACATCGGCGAGCTGGATGTGATCTACGGCGGGGCAAAACGCCTGTTCAGGGCGATCCGCGAGATCATCGAGAAATACGATCCGCCGGCGGTATTCGTTTACCAGACCTGCGTCAC
>JAJZQN010000047.1 GCA_021847605.1 Pseudomonadota bacterium
CGGCAGACCATCGAACATCGGCGCTTGCTTCACCGCAAGCTCGCCGCCTAACATCAACCCCCAGACGAGGCCCGCACTCCGCTAATTTACGCCGCGAGTTGCGCCAAATGTTCTGACGACGGACAGCCATAAACGACAACGCCGCCCCTTGGGGCGGCGCTATGCGTTCTATGTCGTTGGTTGCGGGAGAGCGCTTTGCCCTCAAACTACATTTTCTCAGGCGGCGGTGAGAAAACTGCGACGGCCTCGCATCCAAATGAGAAATCCTCCGGGGACGGAGCATACGACCGCCTTGCGCGATGTATCATCTCGGTGGAACGTCGAGCGAAAGGGCGTCCTAAGACCGCTATATAGGCGACTTTGTATGTCGGATGGTCAAAACCGATTTACAACCTAGCTGGTTCGAATCCTCCGGCAGCACACGAACTCGCAACCTGGCTGAGACGGTCGTTAGGTCGTCGGGAAATCTCAGATTTCTCATCGCAAATTGCCTGATCGCAAGCTGCCCCTCCCTAATCACCATTTGAGATCGATCGTGTACTCCAATTCGGTAATGCTCCAACATCACAGAGCCTCAGACGATCTGTCGGCAAGTGAGGCAAAGCCGTCGTTCTCGGTTCGCCATATAAAGGACTGCTTCTGGCCGGTAGGCGAATGTCTGTTTCGGAGTCGGTTGCGCGGATAGCTGCCATGCACACGGTATCACCCGCCAGCCTAATGCGAGCCCCGCATTGCGATGATGGTACATTCATCATGCCCATCGGGCAGATCTGTGACAGCGTTTATATTTCTCCAGTTGAGATTCTCGCCGTCCACCATTCGACAGTGGGAAGCACTGATCCATGACCTGACGGACCGGTAGCCACTGACAAGATGTGCGTGCAATGTAGTGCATAGCGATGCTGGCCAGAGACCGATCAGAAACTGGTCGGCGAAGCAAACCGGCCCAGCCCCAAGCAATGCGCCAAGGCCCATCGGCAGCGGATAGGTATCCACCGGAACGGTCAAGACGGCATCGAAATCGTTCTGGCTCGCGTATGACAGCGCGGCAGCCATGCTGCCCAGTGGACCCAGCCCTGGGCCGGACACGTCCGGGATAGCAGGCCAATCCAATCATGTGCGCCCGCATAGAACGACATCGTCGACCTGGGCCTTCAGTGCCGCATAGACATGATCCAAAAGCGCAACGCCATCAATCCGCGCCATGGCCTTGTCAGAGCCGAAGCGGCGAGACATGCCACCTGCGATGATCGCTCCCAACAGCGCCATCTCAGAAGCGCAGACATCGCAGCAAGGAGCCTGCAGGCCCCGAAGATGCGCCCGCCCGTCTCTCTATCAGCATATCCGCTTGCGCCAGCATCAACTGCGCTGAAGCCTGCTGGCGTTCGATTATTCGGACGGCGTCAGCCTCCATCAACCCGCACAGGAACTGATCCCTATCTCCTCCTGTCTCAAGTGCATGGGAGGCTGGATGGCAGGACCAGCGCAGGGCGGAGGCGAAACCTGAGCCTGAAATGGCCGCGATCATTGGCGCAAGAAACAGACGCGCAGTAGTCAGGGCCGCAGTCGGATTTCCCGGCAGACCCAGAACATGGGTTGTGCCGATCCTGCCATACCATAGGGGCTTGCCCGGCTTCATGGCGACGCCGACGAATGCGAGCCGCAAACCGAGCGGCATGAGCGCTGTACGCGCGAGATCACGATGCCCGTGCGAGGCTCCCCCTACGACCACGAGAATGTCCGTTTCTCCAAGCGCGGCCTTTGCTGCATCGCGCACCATGTCGATCCGATCAGGCGCTCGCGACATCCCGGTAGGCTTGCCTCCCCATTGCCGTGCCATGAGCATCAACGCCTCGCTCAGGCTGTCGGGAACGGTATTGGAGTCCATCGCCGCCTTGCCCGGTTCGACCAGTTCGTCGCCATTGGTCATGATATGCACGCGCGGCCGACGCCAGACGGTCACGCCTTCGACGTCAGCTGCGGCAGCCACGACCATGGCCCGCGCATCGATAGGAGTCCCTTCCATCAGTAATAGCTGACCTTGTGCGAAATCGTCGCCGCGCTTGCGGACATGGGGCTTACCGCCCCGGCCCGTAATGATCACATGCTTGCCGTTCACCGTCGCATATTCCCGCATCACTACACGGTCCGCGCCCGCAGGCATTGGCGCGCCTGTCGATATCCTCACCGCCACTCCGGGTAGGGACATGCCCGGAGGCGGTCCGCCAGCGCAGCTTTCGCTGGAGACGCGAAAACGGACGATCCCCTCCGCAAGATCCCTGGAACGCACAGCATATCCATCCATGGCTGCACAATCCCGTGGCGGAGAATCAATCTCCGCCACGACATCGCGGGCGAGCGTCCGCCTGCCTGCCTTGCCGAGGCGCACAAACTCCACACCCAGCGGCACGCTGTTGTCACATATGATATCCTGCGCCTCGTCAAAGCCTATGGTGGCTGCACAAGGTGTCTTTGGAAGGCTCGCCATGATCCAGACTAGCCTTGCACCATGGCGCCGGCCATCACCCCGGCGGGGGGAGCCAGATGGGCCTGCGCTACCGCCTCGCCGATGAGTATCAATGTAGGGCGATCTTCGACAAAGGACTGGATCACCAATGGCAGCAGGTCCAGCCGGGTCCGCAACATCTGCTCCTGTGGCAAGGACGCATCGCAGGCGACAAGCACAGGCGTCGCTCCGGGCAAGCCGGCAGCGATCAGCGCGCGACTGAGTTCGGGCGCCGCATCCCGCCCCATATAAACGGCAAGCGTGCAGGCCGGATCAGCAAGCGCATTCCAGTCCAGATCGAGCGCCTGCCCCCGTCTGCTATGCGCAGTGACGAACTGAACGCGGCGTGCAATGCCGCGGAGCGAGAGAGAGATACCCGCCGATGCGGCCACGGCGCTCGCGGCGGTTACGCCGGGGCAGATACGCACATAGGCGCCGATCGCACGCAGGGCCATGATCTCCTCAGTCGCGCGGGCGAACATTGCCGGGTCTCCACCTTTCAACCGCACGACGCGCTTGCCCGCGAGCGAAGCCGCGACCAGCATTTGGTCAATCGTCTGCTGGTCTTTTGAATGCCTCCCGGATCGCTTGCCGACGCTCACAACCTCGACATGGGCTGGGATCAAGTCCAGCACCCCAGTCCCCACCAGCGCATCGTAAAAGATGATCTCGGCAGCCGCGATCAGCTTTTCGGCCTTCCGGGTCAGCAGGTCCGGGTCGCCCGGGCCCGCCCCTACTAGCCACACTTCACCCGGCGCAATAAAATCATTCGGCTGCATGAAGCGTCTCCTGCGTGGTCTGAGCAAGAATATTGGCGATCGCGGGGCGGCACGATCCGCAATTGGTCCCCGCTCCGAGCGCCTTGCCAACGGCGGGCACATCGACGAGTTGCTGGTCGCGAATGGCGGCGACGATCTGGTTCAGGCCGATGTCGAAACAGACGCAGATGGTCGCGCCCTTGTCCGGCTGGCTGCCGGGGCCGCGCGCGGCGAGAACCGAGCCGCCGACATTATCGGCCTCCAGCTGGCGGATCAGCCAGTCACGTGACGGCAACAGGCCGGTGCGGATGACGAACAGCACGCCATTCAGCCTGCCTTCGCTGATCGTCGCGATACGGCGGGTGCCACGCGACATATCCATCGCCTCGACCCGATCACCTTTGGGCAGGAAAGCGTCGAGCCGGGCCGGATCGCCATTTCCCGCAAGCTCGTAAAGCACGCCACCCGGCACGCTGATCTTCGTCGCCCACAGGCAGGGCAGCTTCACAGCATCCTGCCTGCGCAGGATCAGGAATCCCTGCCATTCGGTCGCGACTCGCTCGACGCTGGCCGGGGTCGATTTGAAGCCCGGCTGGCCCGAATGGGGATCGACCAGCGGACGCGGGAGCAAGCCGGTGCGGCCGCCGCTCGACATCTGGTCGGTCCAGTGAATCGGCGTGAAGATTTCGCCCGGACGCTGCCCCTCGCTCACGCTCACGCGGAAGATGCTGTTGCCCTGCGCGGTCTGAACGCGGGCGAGATCGCGATCGACGATGCCGAGGGCAGCGGCATCGGCGGGATGGATTTCAACCAGCGGCTCCTCGCGATGGCGCGCCAGTTTCGGCGACAGGCCGGTGCGGCTCATCGTATGCCACTGGTCGCGATAGCGGCCAGTGTTGAGCGTCATCGGCCATATTTTCAGCGGTTCCTGGATCTCCATCTGCTTCGTCAGCACCAGCCGCGCCTTACCGTCCGGCGTAGGGAAGTGGCCATCGGCAAAAGGCCGGCCGCCCCAGCGAAAGGGGTGCATCGCGTCATAGGCGTCATTGCCGATGGTCGCCTGCGCGCGCAGGTCCAGCACCCGCTGCCCGTCATTTTGATAAGCGGTCAGGCGCGCATGTTCGCGCCAGATGTCAGCCGGGCGATCATAGGCGAAGGCATTGCGCCAGCCCATGCGGCGCGCGACTTCCTTGACGATCCACCAGTCCGGCTTCGCTTCGCCCGGCAGCGCCAAAAAGGGGCGCTGCCGGCTGACGGTCCGGTCGCTGTTCGTGACGGTGCCGTCCTTCTCGCCCCATCCGGCGGCGGGCAGGCGCACATGGGCATGAGTGCTGCTGTCGGTATCGGCCATGATGTCCGACACGACGAGGAAGGGGATCGACTCCAGGGCTTCACGCACACGGCCCGCATCAGGCAGCGAGACGGCCGGGTTGGTCGCCATGATCCACAGCGCCTTGATCCGCCCTTCGTTGATCGCCCGAAACAGGTCGACTGCCTTCAGCCCCGGCCTGGTGGCCATGGTCGGCGCGGCCCAGAAGCGGCCGACCCGTGCGACATTCTCGGGCGCAAAGTCCATATGCGCCGCCAGCGTAGAGGCGAGGCCCCCGACTTCGCGGCCGCCCATAGCGTTGGGCTGACCGGTGATCGAAAAAGGCGCCGCGCCCGGCTTGCCGATGCGGCCCGTCGCCAGATGGACGTTGATGATGGCATTGACCTGATCGGTGCCACGGATCGACTGGTTGATCCCCTGGCTGAACAGGGTGACGGTGCTCGGGGTCGCGGCGAACAGCTCGAAAAACTGCTTCAGCAGCGCCGGTTCGATGTCGCAGGTCGCGGCCGTGGTCCACAGGTCATGACGGTCACGGATATGCTCCCAGAAGCCTCCGGGGGCGTCCACATGATCGGCCAGATAGGCCGGATCGGTGATCCCTTCCGCATCACACCATGCCAGCAGCCCGTTCATCAGCGCGACGTCGGTGCCCGGCTTCAGTGGGAGATGCAGGTCGGCGCCCTCGCAGGTTTCGGTGCGGCGCGGGTCGATGACGACCAGCTTCGTACCGCGCGCGGCGCGGGTGGCCTGAATGCGCTGATAGACGATCGGGTGGCACCAGGCGGTGTTGGAGCCGACCAGCACGATCAGGTCGGCTTCTTCCAGATCCTCATAGCTGGCGGGCACGATGTCCTCGCCGAACGCCCGGTTATGCCCGGCGACCGCGCTCGACATGCAGAGGCGCGAATTGGTGTCGATGTTCGCCGAACCGATGAAGCCCTTCATCAGCTTGTTGGCGACATAATAATCCTCGGTCATCAGCTGGCCGGAGACGTAGAAGGCGACGCTGTCCGGGCCGTGGCGGTCGATCGTTTCCTTGAAGCGCTTCGCCACAAGGTCCAGCGCCTTGTCCCAGCTCGCCCGCTTGGCTCCGATCATCGGATGCAGCAACCGGCCGGTCAGGCCGACGGTTTCGCCCAGATGCGTGCCCTTGGAGCAGAGGCGCCCGCCATTGGCCGGATGCGCCTCGTCGCCCTTGACGACCACCGATCGCGGCCCGGTCGGCGTGGCCGAAATGCCGCAGCCGACGCCGCAATAGGCGCAGGTGGTGCGGACCGCCTGCCCCATCAGGCCGCCGCCTGCATAGCGACCGGCCGCGCAATCAGGATGCGCTCACCATCCATCCGCACCGCGATGGTCGGCGTGCAGCCCTCATCCGCGCCCTGTGCCTCGCCCGTCTTCAGGGCGATGTTCCAGTTGTGCAGCGGGCAGGCGACGCTGTGGCCATGGACGATGCCTTGGCTCAGTGGCCCCTTCTTGTGCGGGCATTCATTGACCAGCGCGAAGACATGATCGTCGCCGGTGCGGAACACCGCGATTTCCTTCTCCCCGGCAATCTGTACCGTGCGGGCGCCGCGCTGGGGAATGTCGGCCAGCGTTCCGATGTCGATCCAGTCGGTCATGTCGTTCACTCCGCAGCGATGGCAATAGGGGCAAGCGGCTGGTGCAGTTCGGCCTGCGCACCGGCGGCACGCTCTGCCCATGGGTCTTCCTGGCTGAAGCTCTGCGAATAGAGGAAGCGGGCGCGCAGCGCTTCACGGCCTGCATCGTCCTCCACTATTCGACTCTTGATATAGTCGACGCCGACCCGCTCGATCCACGGCGCGGTGCGCTCCAGATAGCGCGCTTCCTCGCGGTAGAGCTGCGTAAAGGCGGCGCAATAATCCATCGCCTCCTGCTCGGTCGCGACCTTGCACAGCAGGTCGGTGGCGCGGACATGAATGCCGCCATTGCCGCCGACATGCAGTTCATAGCCGGAGTCGACACAGACCACGCCGAAATCCTTGATCGTCGCTTCGGCGCAGTTGCGCGGGCAACCCGACACCGCGATCTTGAATTTGTGGGGCATCCACGATCCCCAAGTCATCCGCTCGATCTTGACGCCCAGGCCGGTGGAATCCTGCGTGCCGAAGCGGCACCATTCGGAACCGACACAGGTCTTCACCGTGCGCAGCGACTTGCCATAGGCATGGCCCGACACCATGCCCGCAGCATTCAGGTCAGCCCAGACGGCGGGCAGGTCTTCCTTCTTGATGCCGAAAATGTCGAGCCGCTGGCCGCCCGTGACCTTGACCATCGGCGCGTTGAACTTCTCGACCACATCGGCGATCGCGCGCAATTCGCGGGGGTTGGTAAGGCCACCCCACATGCGCGGAACGACCGAATAGGTGCCGTCCTTCTGGATATTGGCATGCATCCGCTCATTGACGAAGCGGCTCTGCTGGTCGTCGACATAGTCACCGGGCAGCGCGCAGAGCAGATAATAATTCAGCGCTGGGCGGCAGGAAGAACAGCCATCCGGTGTCGACCAGTGCAGCAACTGCATCACTTCGGGGATGGAGCGCATATTCTGCGCCACGATCTCGCGACGGACATCGTCATGGGTGAAGCTGGTGCATTTGCACATCGTCTTGGGGCCGGACTTCACATCGTCGCCCAGCACCACGGCCAGCAGATTTTCAACGAGTCCGGTGCAGCTGCCGCAGCTGGCCGACGCCTTGCAGTTGGCGCGCACCGCGTCGAGGCTGCAATTGCCCGCTTCGATGCAGGAGACGACCTGGCCCTTGCTGACGCCGTTGCAGCCGCAAATCTCGGCATCGTCCGAGAGCGCCGCAACGGCAGCCTTAGGGTCCAGCGCGCCTCCTCCAGAGGCGAATGCCTGACCAAAGATCAGCAGGTCACGGATATCGGCGACATTCTCTTCGCGCCTGAGCAGATCAAAATACCAGCCGCCATCGACGGTATCGCCATAGAGAACCGCGCCGACGATCCTGTCGTCTTTGACGATGACGCGCTTGTAGACTCCGCGTGAGGCATCGCGCAGCACGATATCCTCGCAGCCTTCCCCACCGGAAAAGTCACCGGCCGAGAAGACGTCCAGACCCGCGACCTTGAGCTTGGTCGATGTAACCGAACCCTTGTAGCCACTGTGTTGGTCGGTCAGCCCGTCGGCCAGGCTCCGGCACATGTCCCACAGCGGCGCGACAAGGCCATAGACATTGCCGTCATGCTCGACGCACTCGCCGACGGACAGGACATCGGGGTCGCTCGTGACCATATGATCGTCGACCTTGATGCCGCGATTGACCTCCAGCCCCGCCTCGCGCGCCAGCGCAGTCGCCGGGCGGATGCCCACCGCCATGACAACGAGGCTGGCCGGAATTTCGCGGCCGTCCTTCAGGCGGACGCCCTCCACTTTGCCATCGCCATAGATGGCTTCGGTATTGGCCCCGGTCAGAATGGTCTGGCCGCGCCCTTCGAGCGCACTCTTGAGCAGCCAGCCGGCGGCCTCGTCCAGCTGCCGCTCCATCAGCGTGTCCATCAGGTGAATGACTGTCACCTTCATACCCCGCAGGGTCAGGCCATGCGCTGCTTCCAGCCCCAGCAGACCGCCGCCGATCACCACCGCCGCGCCACCTTGATCCGCCGCCGCCAGCATCGTGTCGACATCCTTCATGTCGCGGAAGCTGATCACGCCGGGCAGATCCTTGCCCGGCACCGGGATGATGAACGGGTCGGAACCGGTCGCGATCAGCAGCTTGTCATAGCCGACGGTGCGACCCGACTGGCTCTTGACGGTCTTGGCACCCCGATCGATCCCCGTCACCGGATCGCCAGCGATCAACTCGATGCCATTGTCGTCATACCAGGCGCGGTCGTTGATGACGATCTGCTCGAACGTCTTCTCCCCCGCCAGCACCGGCGACAGCATGATGCGGTTATAGTTCACATAAGGCTCTGCGCCGAAGATGGTGACGCGATAGCGTCCCGCATCCCGCGCCAGCAATTCCTCGACCGCGCGGCAACCGGCCATACCGTTGCCCACGACCACCAGATGTTCCCGTAAATCGTCGGCGGGGACGAGGATATCCTCGTGGCTCTCTGCCGCCGGTGCCAATCCGTCCTGAAATTCCATCCCCGTGACTCCAGAAAAGAAAAAAGCCGCCATCCTGACCCCCGGAGCTTTTCGCTTCCGAGAGTCAGGATGGCGGCTTTGCCATCATATCGCGCCTTGCCGGTCCTACCCTGAACCGCCGCAGCTATGTGAAGGAGGACATCCTTGTCCCTTGCAGTGCAGCATATGCGGATTCGCCTGACGGCTCAAGCGAATCCTTGATATGCTTTTCAATCAGATGGCCCAGTCGGCCTGAATCCACAGCTTGTCGGTGTCGGTAGCCATCGCCTTCGCGTCATAATGGGCATAACGGACAGACAGCATCACCTTCTTCACTTTCGCGGACGCAAGAAGATCGATCTCATCGCCATAATGCTGGTACAGCCGGTCGCTGTCGAACCGATGCCAGCTGGCCGACAGCGCCACGCCCGACAGCGGCCCCAATTGCTTCCAGCCATAGCCGCCGCCGACATAGAGGTCGCGGATGCCATTGGCTGGCGTGGTCAGGAATTTGTCGGCCCAGCCCTGAAATTTGAAATTGGTGCCCAATGGCGTCTGGAAGCTGGCGAAGGGTGCCCCGCTGCTGGCGCCCAGCACTTCATAGCCGCCATTCAGCTTCCACCCCTTCACGTCCAGCGTGCCGTCCGCCAGCCAGTAATCGGCGCTGTAGACGTTGGGATTGCGGTGATAGTCCGACTGGCGCGCATAGCTGAGCTGATAGCTGATCTTCGCCACTTTCGACAGCGATCGTGCCCCGATCAGCCGCACACCATAGGTCTGGCTGGACAGGCGAAACGCCTGCACCGCCGCTTCATCCTGATCGACCAGATAGGCAAAGCCGCTCAGCGTGCCGACGGGCGTGGCATAGGACAGGTTGGCGAAAATATTGTCGCCGCTGACCGCCTGTTGCCGCGCCCCCTTGCCCTGAAAACCCCAGATGGTCCGGACGGACCAGGCATAGGCAACATCCAGCTTCAGGCCCTTAACCGGCGTGATTTCCGCGCGCACGGCGTCGAAGGTCTGGCCATTGTCGCGAAAGGCGACATTGCCCACGAACCGCTCGTCATCCAGCGCGATCTTCTGCCGTCCCCCGGTCAGGGTCAGCGCCTTCGTCTTATATTGCAGTTGGGCGATATAGAGCGCGATATTTTCAGGATCGGCCACGATCGGCCGGGTGGCCGCATCATTCACGCCGTCATAATAGTTATCGACCAGCGCCAGCGTCCCCTGCCCCACGATCGTCGCCGACAGCGCCCCGCTGCTGGCCGTCAGTCCGGTGCGGGCGCGAATGGTCAGCGCATCGGCCTTTTCCTCCGGCAATCCTTCCTGATCGGCATGTTCATAGCGCAGCCGCGCCTCGGCAACGGGTTTCAGGCTGATGGTCTGGGCACAAGCCGGCCCTATGACGGCCAGCGCGGCCGCCGATACGAGAAGATATTTCATGGAAAGCACGCCCCCCCTCGGACGAGATAGATGCGACCCGAATGGGGCGGCGGTCTTCGCCGCCGCCCTGCTCTCCGGATCAGATGCGGGCGCCCGTCTTCCAGGTTGCGCGCCACTTGGTCTTCACCAGCGTCAGCCCCAGCAGGGCGACGGTCGCCAGCCCTGCAAAGATCAGGAAGCCGGGTGCGAAGCTGCCGGTCAGCTGCTTGGCAAGGCCCAGCGAACTGGCGAGGTAAAAGCCGCCAATGCCGCCCGCCATGCCGACAAGGCCGGTCATGATGCCGATTTCGGCCTGAAAACGCTGGGGCACCAGCTGGAACACCGAACCATTGCCAGTGCCCAGTGCCAGCATCGCGGCCACGAAGCAGGTGAGAGCCGCCGCCAGCGTCGTCGCCTGACTGACACCCGCCAGAGCGATGGCGGCCACGACATAGACGATCATCAGCGCCTTTGAGCCTCCGATCCTGTCGGCCAGCGCACCACCCATGGGACGAACCAGCGATCCGGCAAAGACGCAGCCGGCGGTGCAATATCCCGCCACGATCGGCGTCAGGCCGAACTGATCGGTGAAATAGATGGGCAGGCTGGCCGCCAGACCCACGAACCCGCCGAACGTGACCGCGTAGAAGGCCATCAGCCACCAGGCGTCAGCCTGCTTCAAAGGCTGGAAATATTCGACGATCTTCTTGGGCGCAGGCGCGTTGGGCGCGTCCTTCGCCATGATCATGTACAGGACGAAGACGATCGCCAGCGGGATGCAGGCCAGACCCAGCACCGCGTTCCAGCCGAAAATCTTGGCCAGCACCGGGGCAAAGAGCGAGGCAAGCACGGTGCCCGAATTGCCCATGCCGGCAAGGCCCATCGCCTTGCCCTGATGTTCGGGCGGATACCAGCGACTGGCCAGCGGCAGCGCGATCGCGAAACTGGCGCCAGCAAAGCCCAGGATCACGCCCAGCGCCAGCGTACCGCCGAAACTGTCAATCCCCGCCGCCCAGGCGGTGAACAGGCCGGCAATGACGATGATCTGGCTGATCGCGCCCGACAATTTCGGCCCGATCCGGTCGACCAGCAGGCCGTTGACCACACGCAGCAGCGCACCGGCCAGCGTCGGCGTGGCGACCATCAGGCCCTTTTCAGCCGGGGTCAGCGCCAGCGTTTTGGAAATCATCGGCGCCAGCGGGCCGAGCAGCACCCAAACCATGAAGGCGAGGTCGAAATAGAGAAAGGCAGCAACAAGGGTCGGCGCGTGGCCGGCCTTCCAGAAACTGGTTGTCGGCGCGGGCGCGGCATCCTGTGCTTCGCGGTCCCAATAAGCAGTTGCCATGGTACGTCCCCCAATAAACGGAAAATGGACACGAAAAAGCCGCAGCCCGGACAGCATCCCTTGGGATGATCCGGTCAGCGGCTTTGCTGCGAAATATAGTGAGGATGGCGGCCCCACCATTGGGACGGCGCACCCAGATAAGCGCGCTTCGTCGCGCGACCCTTATGTTATCTCGCGAATCGCATCTTGTTGCAAGGCACAAAATTTCCCGCCGTTTCAAAGCCGCGACACAAAATTGGCCAGATAGTCGTCCATCCGTTCCGGATCGAACACGCGCCCGTCAAAGAAGCGATCCGGTCCCAGCGTCAACCCGCCCTTGCGTGATCCCACCGCCAGCGGCAGGCCCAATGCCCCCTCCACCTTCATGCTGGCGCCCGGCATCGGCACGTCCGCGTCGGCCAGCGCCCGGCGGAAGATATCGGGACGGAACACCGCACTGGCCTTCGCCAAAGCCTCCGGCCCATGCTCCACCATGTTCCAGCGGACGAATTGCGAATAGATCCAGAGCGCCTGACTACGCCATGGAAAGGGCGTAGCTTCCCGCGAGAACAGCAGGAAATCGGGGCTGGCAACAGGCGCTTCGCCTTGGCGCACGATAATCTGCCCGGTCAGCGCACGAGCGATAAGGTCGGCGGGCTGATCGACATAGCGCGGATCGGACAGCAATTGCGCCAGCGCTTCATGATTGGCCGGATCATCGCACCAGGCGGCCCCCCGGATGAGCGCGCGCAGCAGTCGATCCACAATGTCGGGATTTTCCTCCAGCCAGGGCGTGCGGAAGGCGAGCACCTTTTCCACGCCCCGCTGCCAGATGCGCTCGCCGATCGCAACCGTCTCGGCCAGCCCTGCTTCCACCGCTGCGCTGCCCCATGGCTCGCCGGCAATGAAGCCATCTATCTCGCCCGCGCGCATCGCCTCCACCGTCAGCGACGGCGGCAGCACGCGCAGAACCACGTCGCGGTCCGGATCGATACCCGCGCTGGCAAGCCAGTAACGCAGCATCAGCGAATGACTGGAAAAACGATGCACCACGCCGATCACCGGCTTGCGCCGCCACAGGCCAATCGCCGCGGCGAAATCATGCGCGGTGCCCAGCGGATCGGACAGGCGCCGACCGGAATCAGGGTCGAGCGCGGCGGCGAAATCGCTCGCCATCACCAGCATATTGCCATTGACGCCCAGCTTGTAGGGCGCGGACAGCGCAGCGGGCTGCTGACTCAACCCCAGCGTCACCGCCACGGCCAGCGGCGCCAGCATCTGCGCCGCATGCACCTGCCCATAGACCAGCCGGTCGCGCAGCGTCGCCCAGCTTGTCGATCGGATCAGGTCCAGCGACAGCCCCTCTTCCTCGGCAAACCCCTGTTCGCGCGCCACCGCCAGCACGGCAGCATCGGTCAATGGCAGGAAGGCGATGCGCAGGCTCGTCGTCATAATCCTCCTCCCAGCAGATCGCTGGCGGTAATCAGCGCCTGCGCCACATCCACGATTTTCTTGCCCTGGTTCATCGCGCTCGACCGCAGTAGCGCATAGGCATCCTGCTCGCTAAGCGAGCGCTGATTCATCAGAATGGATTTGGCGCGGTCGATGATCTTGCGTTCCGACAGCGCAGTGCGCGCCTCGTCCAGTTCCGTCTGCATCTTTGCAAAGGCGTTGAACCGACGTACTGCCAGTTCCAGCACCGGCTTCACCCGTTCCTTGCGCAGCCCGTCGACCACATAAGCGGAAACGCCCGCATCGATCGCCGCGCCGATCATCGCATCATCGGATTGATCCACAAACATGGCGATCGGCCGGGCCAGCGCGCGGCTGACCATCAGCATCTCTTCCAGCGTATCGCGGCTGGGACTGCCCAGATCCATCAGCACGACATCGGGCGCCATCCGCTCCAACCGCGCCACGAAGGCGCCGCGTGGTGGAACGATGTGAATGTCGTCATAGCCAGCATCGCGCAGCCCTTCTTCCAGGACCGTCGCACGCAGCCCGCTGTCGTCGATAATGACAATTCGCATTGGCGCCCCTTTGGGCGCGATCATAACAGCAGGTCGATTCAGAGTGAAGCTGCAGCAAGCAGTTCTGGGCAACCTATGTGGCCGCAACAATGACTGGTATGGGCCGATAGTGTTGAAAAACTCGTCCTTGAAGTAGGCGTAAAGTGATGATTCCGCATTCTCGCAGGCGGGGGACATGCTGATGATGGGCGAGCGGACGGTGATGCAGGAAGCGCTGTTTTACGCCTTCAGCCTCGAGGATCACGTTCCGCAAGATCACCTCCTTCGCAGGATCGACCGTTTTGTGGATCTTGCCGGCATTCGCGAACACCTTAGCCGTTTTACAGCGATATGGGACGCCCCTCGATCGACCCTGAACTGATGATCCGGATGCTGATCGTCGGATACTGTATGGGAATCCGATCGGAACGGCGTCTGTGTGAGGAAGTACACCTCAATCTCGCCTATCGCTGGTTTTGCCGGTTGGGGCTCGATGGCGCAGTACCAGATCACTCAACCTTCTCAAAAAAACCGGCATGGTCGCTTCCGAGACAGCGGCCTGCTTCGCGAACTGTTCGAGATGACAGTGGCTCGCTGCATGACAGAAGGACTTGTGGGCGGCGAAGGTTTTGGCGTCGATGCCAGCCTGATCAAGGCGGACGCCAATCGCCAGCGCTCGGTTCCAGGCGCGGAAGGCTTGCCGCCAGACGCTGCAAACAACGCCGTCCGTGAGTCTCTTGAGGTCTTGGACCAGGCTGCGTTCGGGGCTGCGACACCGGTCACGCCCAAATTCATTTCGATTGCCGATCCGGCTTCGCGCTGGACCGGTGCAAACGGCGGACTGGCCTTCTGTGCCTATTCCACCAACTATCTGGTCGATCTCAAGAACGCGGTGATCATGGACGTCGAGGCGACCACCGCCGTCCGCCAGGCCGAAGTCACGGCGCAGCGGACCATGATCGAGCGGCCCCGCGAACGCTTCGGCATCTGGCCCGAACGTCTGGCTGCCAACATGGGATATGGCGACGCAGCGAACCTCGCCTGGCTGGTCCATGAGCAGGGCATCGAGCCGCATATTCCGGTGTTCTCAAAAGACAGAATCGATGGAGCCTTCGGCCGGACGGACTTCATCTACAATCGTGCGGATGACAGCTACACTTGCCCCGCCGGCAGGCAGCTTAGGCGCTATTGGCAGGAGGGGCGTGCCGCCAAGGCAAAACCCCGCTCGATGGCATCGACAAGTATCGCGCCCGCAAGACAGACTGCGACACATGCGATCTGCGGACCCAGTGCTGACCAGGCAACGCTGGGCTCAATCCATGAAAGGGGCTCGTGATCTGGCAAGGGACCTGTCGCAGACCGACGCCTTGCGATCAGCCTTGAGATCGACACGCGCAACAAGGCTGTCCCCAAGCAGGAAGGGAAGGACATAATAACCATATTCCCGCTTTTCGGCGGGGACGTAGATTTCGATGCGGTAGCGAAACCCGAATAGTCGCTCTGTGCGGTCGCGTTCCCAGATCAGCGGATCGAAGGGCACGAGCAGCGCCTGCGCGTCGATGCGGCGGGGACGCCGCGCGTCACGATGCAGCCAGGCATGACGCCAGCCGGGCACATGGACGGGCACCAATATTCCCTCTTCGGCAAGCGAATGGATCGCGGGCATGGCATCGCGCGGCGACTGGCGAAAATAGTCCCGCAGTTCACCGCTGGTCGCGATTCCATGTGCCTGCGCTGCACATTGGATCAAAGCGCGGTGTGCATCGACGTCCGACGGTGTCTGCTGGTTCAGGATAGCTGCCGGAATTACGCGCTCCGTCAGGTCATAAACCCGCTCGAAATTGCCGCGCCGGCTGGCCGTGGTGATGTGCCCTGCCCAAAACAGCCATTCGAGCGCGCGCTTGGTATCGCTCCACTCCCACCATCCGGTCTGACCCTTGTGCGATTCGAAATCCGACACCGCCATAGGTCCATCGATCCTAATTCGATCGAGAAGCGCCATCGCTTCATTGCGCCGCTCGGTCGCGTAAACGCGCATGCCTGTCCAACCAGCCTCGCCGCGATCAGCCTGTGCCATGCGCCAGCGAAGCAACGGGTGGAATTCGAACGGCAGAAGCGATGCCTCATGCGCCCAATATTCGAAAAGATTGCGTTCGCGCGGCTTGCCCCAGGCAAGTGCATCCATTGCAATACGATCATAGCGTCCCAGCCGCGAAAAGGCGGGGAGATAATGAGCCCGGCTAAGAACATTCACGCTATCGATCTGATGAAGATGAAGTCTGTTCAACAATTGTCGCAGATGATGGCGCCCGGCCGCACCGGAACGCTTCTGCGCGAACCCTTGCGCGCCCAAGGCGATGCGCCGCGCCTGTGGCTGTCCGATATGTTCGATCGCTGTCACGGCTCAAGGGTTAGATACGCATCCGAGTCAAAGCAATTGCATGGTCGCTTCAATTGACAGATCCGGCGGCTATATTGTCAGCGTTGATGGTGTCAGCGCCTGTCTGGCCTGTCTCAAAGAAACCCAGGCCAATGGCGATGGCCAGCAGGATCGCCACCAGGACCAGACTGATCACCAATATATTGCGCGTCATGCGGGTTGGCGAACCGCTGCGCGCTTCCGTCGTCGACATGTGCGTCACGACCTCGCCGTCTTCTTTTTCCTTATGCATCATCTTTCTCCTATTCTGTCAGGACAGCCTTCAAGATGCTCTGTTCCGTGCGGAAAAGCGTGCTGATCTGCATCAAGGCGTGGGAACACAGGCTCGTGCGCGTGGTTCTGCTGTACGAGCCGCAATAGTGCGGGCATTGGAGAGTTACACATGTCTGGCCATGGAACCGACCAGCGAGACGTCAAGACATGGGGCGATCAGGATCTGGTCGAAGCCTTCCTGATGATAGCCGAAGCCGGACAAAACGCTTCTTTCGATCAGGCCATTCTTGGCGAGATGAACCGCCGGGCGTCGGGCGGCCACCATGATGCTGCGACATCGACGGCGCGACGCCGCCTATGGGATTATAGCCGGGACCGATAGGCGCCGCATCGTTGCCGCAACCATTGGAGTAGTCGGCGCATTCTCTTCCTATTCCTATTTGAGCAGGAGACCATCTTTGCCCAATATGCCTATGGGCTTCAGGCCCTTTCTGCATCCATTGCATGGCCTGC
This sequence comes from Pseudomonadota bacterium, assembly GCA_021847605.1. Lineage (GTDB taxonomy): Bacteria > Pseudomonadota > Alphaproteobacteria > Sphingomonadales > Sphingomonadaceae > Sphingobium. Next base: position 16,630 of record JAJZQN010000047.1, read on the forward strand.
TCCTCGCATTTCCAGTAGCGTTGTTCACCTTCGCACTATTGACCGACATCGCCTATCTTCAGACCGCTGAAATCCAGTGGAGCAATTTCTCCTCCTGGCTGATCGTAGGCGCCTTGCTGGCTGGCGGCCTGGTATTGATCTGGAGCATCTTTCTCACGATTGCCGCCCGGCACAGGGCGCATCGACAGCCATCGCTGATCTACGCGGTGTTGATCGCCATCATGTGGGCCGCAGGTCTGGTGAACGCATTCCAGCATAGTCAGGACGCCTGGAGTTCGGTTGGCGTCACCGGCCTCATCCTGTCGATCATCAGCGCGGTCTTTGCCCTAGTGGCCAGTTGGGTCGCTCACCGCACCGTTCGGGAGACTGGCCGATGAGCATCGCTCCTACACGCAGCCTTCGCACCGCCCTCTTCACCCTAGCGCTCGCCGGATGCGGCAACAGCCAGCCCGGGCTTGACCAGACCGGCGCCAATCCTGACCTTCCCGCACAGCGTCAAACGCTGGTGCCCCCGATCAGGATCGCCACGCCCAAGGGCTGGGGCGGCGAAAGCCCGACCGCGCCACAGGGCTTCACGGTCACGGCATTGGCAACCGACCTCAAGGTACCGCGCCAGACACTTGTCCTGCCCAATGGCGACATATTGGTGGCAGAAGGGTCAGGCGGCAGCGCGCCACCGATGCGCCCCAAGGATGTCATCGCCGGCTATATCAAGAGCATGGGCAAGACGCCGGAAAAGGGCGGCAATCGCATCACGCTGCTGCGCGATGCCGATGGCGACGGCGAGGCGGAGGTGCGCACCGCCTTCATCACTGGCCTCAACGCACCCTACGGCCTAGCCTTCGTGGACGGCAACCTCTATGTCGCCAATCAGGATGCGCTGCTGCGCTTCCCGTACACGCCCGGTGCAACGCGGATGACGGCGGCCGGACAAGAAGTCACCAAGCTCCCCTCTCGCCTCAATCATCACTGGACCAAGGCGCTGACGGCCAGCGCGGACGGCACCAAACTCTATGTCGGCGTCGGCTCCAACAGCAATGTGGGCGAGCGCGGGATGGCGGTGGAGGAAGATCGCGCCGTCATCTGGGAAATCGATCGTGCAACCGGCGCACATCGAACCTTTGCCAGCGGCATCCGCAATCCCACGGCCCTCGCCATCAATCCGCAGACGCAGGCGCTCTGGTCGGTCGTGAACGAGCGGGATGAGCTAGGACCACAGCTCGTGCCAGACTATCTCACTTCCGTGCGCCCCGGTGCCTTCTACGGCTGGCCTTACAGCTACTGGGGCAACAATATCGATCCGCGCGTCCATCCCCAGAACCAGAAGATGATCGAAAAGGCGATCCGTCCCGACTATGCGCTGGGCTCCCATGTGGCCGCCCTCGGCCTCAGTTTCGTAACCGGTGCCGGTCTTAGCCCGTCCTTCGCACAGGGCGCTTTCGTTGGGCAGCATGGCAGCTGGAACCGGCAGGATCTGTCCGGCTACAAGGTCGTATGGGTACCGTTCACCAATGGTCGGCCAGCTGGTAAGTCAGTCGATTTCCTGACGGGCTTCATCAAGAATGGGCACGCACGCGGTCGCCCGGTCGGCGTGACCTATGATCCGTCGCGCAGGAGCCTCATCGTCGCAGACGACCTGTCGAACACGGTCTGGCGGGTCGCACCCGCCCGTGCCACGCCCACCCGATGATCGCAGCCCTGCGCTGGCGCGGGCCAGTCGAGATCAGCGCCAATCCCGAATGGCAGCAACTGGCACTCTATGCCGTGGGCGCTGCCGTCATCCTCATCATCCTGTTCAACATTCCTTTCGTCGGCCGCATCTTGCGCACTTTGTTCTCGATCGGTTTGCTGGCGCTCTGCCTCTTCCTCCTGTTCCAGCAGGCGCCTTTCGATCCGACGCTCTCCCGGATCAGGGCACAACTCGGCCTCGACGACCAGCGCGTGACCGGCACGGATGTGCGCATCGCCATGAGCCCCGATGGCCATTTCTGGGCACGCGTGTCGATCAATGGGGTCCAGCGCCGCATGTTGATCGACAGCGGGGCGACCATCTCGGCCATTTCCGAGGAAACCGCAGCCCAAGCGAATATAGCCAAGGGTGCCAGCCTGATGCCCGTCGTCCTTCAGACGGCCAATGGCGCGGTGCGGGCTGAAACTGGCTCGATAGACCGCCTCACCGTCGGCTCCATACAGGCGCGCAACCTCAAGACCGTCATTTCTCCTGCCTTGGGTCCAGTCGACATATTGGGCATGAACTTCCTGTCGCAACTCGCCTCCTGGCGCGTCGAAGGCAGAACATTGATCCTGGTCCCCGCATCGCCCTGATCGCACAGCATGACGGAGCGCAAAGCGCCGTGGCGCGTTGAACATATCCGACGTGAAAGGGATGTTATGCTACGCCGACTTCTGATTGCTGGTTCGACCCTTGCCCTGTCCCTCCCTCTCGTCGCTTGCGACATCGTCACGACCCAGAACAGCACGGCCTCCGCTGGGCAGGCGGAGTGGACAAACGGCAATCTGCGGCAGCTGCGCGAAACGATCGACCGCCGTGCCCGGCATGGACTCGATCATCTCAAGTTCGAGGCCAAGGGCGACGGACCGGAGGCGCAGACGGAACTCGCGCTGCATTATGCCGCGGCCCTCGCTCATGGCGCGAGCGACCCCACGAAACTCTACGACGTCTACACGGTCCCGCGCCCGAACCCTGATCTGCGCGCAGGCCTGACCAAGGCGATGGCGGACGGCACGCTGTCCGACTGGCTGGAAAGCCTTGCGCCTCAGAGCGACGAATATCGCGCGCTCTCCAAAGCCTATGTGGCTCTCAGCCGGGAGGCCGATGCGCCCGCTGCGGCTATCCCTGCCACGAGCAAAGCCATCGAGCCGGGACAGAGCGATGGCCGCATTCCCGCCATTGCCCGGCAACTGGTCGCGTCCGACTATCTCGACAAGGGGCAGGCGGGCGGCGAGCGCTACAGCGAGCCGATGGTGCAAGCGATCAAACGGATGCAGCAGGATTTCGGTATCAAGCCCGACGGTTCGATCGGCAGTCAGGCACTGGAAATCCTGAACCTGTCCGACGCGGATCGCGCGCGCGCCATCGCCGTCGCCATGGAGCGCACACGCTGGCTCGATCGCGCTCCGCCCGCCACGCGGATCGATGTCAACCTCGCCGCCGCGCGCCTGAGTTACTGGCGCGAGGGCAAGCTCGCAAATATCCGAAAGGTCGTGGTCGGGGAGCCTGACACCGAAACACCGCAGCTTGGATCACCCATTTATCGACTGGTGGCGAACCCGACCTGGACCGTGCCCCGCTCGATCGAGCGCAAGGAGATCGCCAGCAAGGGCGCAGCCTATCTGCGGCGCAGCAATATGGCGCGCAAGGATGGATGGATCGTTCAGCAACCCGGACCCAAAAATTCGCTCGGCCTCGTCAAGTTCGACATGAAGAACGAGCATCAGATCTATCTGCACGACACGCCAGCCAAGCAACTCTTCGCAGAGGTGCAGCGCCAGCGCAGCCATGGCTGCGTCCGGGTCGAGGATGCGGAGGGTTTCGCCGCGATGCTGGCGCAGGACGCGGGCATTACGGATCAATGGACCCAGGCCCGTGCAACAGGAAAGGAGAGCTTCGTGCCCCTGCCCCGCGAAATACCGGTTCGCCTGCTCTACCAGACAGTGCTGTTCGATGATCAGGGCGAACCTGTGGTGCGCGCCGATCCTTATGGCTGGAACGACAGGGTTTCGGTCGCACTCGGCTTCAAGGCTGGCAGCGGCGCACGTCTGCGCGGATCAGGGGCCGATATCGGCCCCTGACGACTGACCTAGCTGCCGTTCCAGCGGCGGACTGGCCCGGTATCGACATGGACGAAGCCGTCGTCGGGATAATAGCCGACACCTCCCGCCTTCAGGGACAGCGCCGCTTTCTGAAGGTTGGCAAGACGAACATTGCGAAGCTGGATGTCGACTGCCTTACCCCGCATATGCTGGCTTTTAGACGCAACGCCATGACTGCCTCGGTGCAGCCGGGCATTGGTTTTTGGCGAGCGATAGCCGGAGATCAGCGTGAAATAGGCCCGCTTGTCCGCGCCGGTCGCCGCATGCAGTTGCACCAGCGTATCGAACAGATCGGTGTCCATGCGGGTCACTTCCCCGGTGCGCCAGTCGCGCAGGAAATGATTAAGCTCGGCAATCCCCGAAGCCCGCAAACGTCCGCCCGAAAAATAGCAGACGTCCACCTTCTCCCCATTGTGCGCATTGCGAAACAACAGGCGCCGCTCCGGCAGAGCGGCCCATGTGGTGGCAGGAAAAAGCTGCGCTGCACCACAAGCAGCGGCGCCCAGCAGCACCGCCCGTCTATCCATCAACATGTAAGTCGTTCGTCCCGAAATCGTGTCAGGGAGATAAAGCCGCACCCGCGCGTTACTTATCTCACTGAGATATAGGGTGCATTTTCTGGATGAAAAGATGGGTTCCATGGCGCTGTCTGATTTTGGCCACTGCTGGCCTTATACAGGCATCAGCCAGCGCACAGGTGCCGAACCCGGCCGCAGCGCCGGCCGCCGCTTTCCGGGCGGCCAACATTGATCCATCCATATTCCGCACTCAGGTCCAGTTGGACCGGGCAGGCTTTGGTCCCGGAGTCATCGACGGGCGTAAAGGGCGCTTCTTCACCGCGGCGGTGAAGGGCTATCAGGCGGCTCAAGGCCTGACACAATCGGGCGAGCTTGATGATGCAACACGGGTCGCCCTCGACAAGGATGATGCCCCTGCCCTCATGACCATGGTGTTGAAGGACGATGCCCTCGCAGCCGACTTCACGCCCGACATTCCTGCAAAGATCGTAGATCAGGCCGCTCTGCCCAATTTGGGCTACCGCGATATCGTGGAACGCCTTGCCGAGCGATTTCATACGACGCCGCAAGTTCTGCTCGCGCTCAATCCGGCACTCAATGCGCCGCAGGCCGGTATGGAACTGCGACTGCCAAGTCTGATCCCGGCCGATCGGGCCTATGACAATAGTCTGTCCCCCCAATGGCGCGACACGCTCGCGACGCTCAATATCAGCGCGCGACAGCCACAGGCGGCTAAGATCATCGTCGATAAATCTGAAAGCCTGCTCAAGGTTTTTGATGCTCAGGATCGTCTCGTCGCGCAATTTCCTGCGACGACCGGAAGCGACCATGATCCCCTGCCGATCGGCCAATGGGCTATCGAGGCGATCGCCTTCCTGCCGACCTATCATTATAATCCGGACCTGTTCTGGGATGCCGCCGACAGTGACGGGAAAGCCGTGTTGCAGCCCGGCCCCAACAATCCCGTCGGCGTGGTCTGGATCGACCTGGATAAGCCCCATTATGGCATTCATGGCACGCCCGAACCGGCCCGGATCGGACGCTCGCAAAGCCATGGCTGCGTTCGCCTGAGCAACTGGGATGCAGCGCGTCTGGCGCAGATGACCAGCACTTCAACGCAGGTCATTTTTCAGGAATGAGGGTTCGCTAGCCCTTCTCTTCCGCCGCCTCACTATCACCCCGCATCTGGCCATGTGCCAGAACCGCGAAGAGCCCCGTGCCTCCGATGATATTCCCGGCAAGCGCTGGGAGAAGAAAGTCGATCAGCATGTCCGCAACGGTCATGGAACCGTTCAGCCAGAGAAAGGCCGTCTGCGAAAAGCCGGTCACGACATGGCTGAAGCCGCCAAGCGCAATGACATAGGTCAGCAAAGAGATGACCCAGAATTCACTACCTTTCGCATTGGGCAGGAGCCAGGCGATGGACGCCATCAGGAAACCGGCCGGAATACCCAGCGTCAGCGTCTTCATGCCCTCCTGCGCGGGCAGCTTTTGCAGGATATCGATTGCGACGAGCCGCTGCTCATGCGTGATGATGACCTCGCCCGCCATCAGCGCAACCACGATCAGCACACCGATGAGGTTTGCGGTCAATACGACAGACCATAGCTTTGCAAGCCGCGCCAGCCCGGCAATGCTGGGCCGTGCGGCCACGGGCAACACAGCAGTTACGGTACTCTCGGTAAAAAGCTGTAGCCGCCCCATGATCACGATTACATAGCCGACGGGATAGCCTAGCAAATAGACAAGTTCGGCCCAGCGCTCGTCCGGCAAGCGCATGCGCAGATAGAGTTCCGCCAGCAGCGATATGGTGATGGCGAGGCCAGCAGCGAGACCCGAAAGCAGTAGAGCAACGACGGGCCTTGCCAGTTCCTCCTCGCCCTGAAGCCGCACGGCCTCATGCACGACCATGTGCGAGCTGGCCTGCCGTCGCCGAACCTCCTGTGCCTCATCGGGCGACAAGGCATCATCAGGCACGCTTGCATCATCCGCAAACGGCTGATCTGGATTGGATGTCATTGACTAATGCCCAAACGACAACAGAACGCGGGGCCGGATCGAACCTTGCTCCGCTTCATCATCCGCTCAGGCGGCCAGCGCCAGCAGTTCTGACACACCAGGTCGAACCGGCTGACGGGTCTGGATCTTGTCGAGATAGGCGAAGATGCTGACGACGGCATCTTCTTCATCGTCAAAATCGCTGCGCGCAGTTTCGAGAACCCCGCCGTTCATCAGGGCTTCCAGCGCCATGCGCGCCCGGGCCACACGGCTCTTGACCGTGCCGATGGCGACTCCCGTGATTTCAGCCGTTTCTTCGTAGGAGATTCCACCGGCCCCGACGAGGATCAACGCTTCGCGCTGCGGCTCGGGCAATTGCATGAGCGCGCGCATCAGGTCACGCGATTCGATGCTTGTATCCTGAGAGGCAGGCGCGGCCAGAACACGGTCTGCTACAAGGTCGTCCCATTCGCCAGTGAAGCGCCGGCGACGTGTCAGGCTGAAATAATGATTGCGCAGAATCGTGAAGGACCATGCACGAAAATTCGTGCCCGCGACATAGCGTTGCCGCGCGGCCCAACTCTTCATCATCGTTTCCTGAACAAGATCGTCCGCCAGATCGTGGTTGCCGCAGAGGCTGCGGGCGAAGGCGCGCAACTGCGGAATGACCCTCGTCAATTCGGATTTGAAGGCGGCATCGGAAAGACGGGCAGGCTCAGCCTGCGATGCGATGGCGTCCGACATATATTCCCCTTCACGACTATTCGAGAGGAAGAACATTTCGATAGGGTATCGGTTCCGGCACCCATGTCGATACCCCTTTTCCGATTGCCCGTTTGTTGCGCCGCAGAAATGTTTGAACCTCCCGGCAATTGATGGGTTGGGAGAGAATATAACGCAGGGAAGCGACAGGGGGTTATCACACAGAATGGCGCGGATGCTGCTTCTGACCATGCTGGTCGCTGCTCTGACCGGCTGTAACGCAGAGCAATCGACGCTGGAGGTATTCGGCGCAGATGCGCGTGCAATCCGGCACATCGCGATCATTCTGACGTCAGGCGCGGTCATTATTCTGGCAATCACTGTCGCGCTCTATGTTCGTGCCGTGCGTGCGCCCGAACATAGCCTCAACCATGAACAGGGCATGCGCATGATCCTCTGGGTCGGGGCGATCGGGCCGACGCTCATTCTGACTGCGCTGCTGCTTTACGCTTTGCCTGCCATGCGTCCCCGCCCGGCCGATCCGGGCGATCTGGTAATCCGGGTGGAAGGCGAGCAATTCTGGTGGCGGGTTGCCTATTGGCCGTCCGATAATGCTCCACCATTGTCTTCGGCCAACGAAATTCGCGTACCCGTCGGCCGGACGGTCGTATTCGAACTGATGGCCAAAGACGTGATCCACAGCTTCTGGATACCCGGCCTTGCCGGCAAGATGGACATGATCCCCGGCCGCACCAACCGGCTAGTGGTGAAGGCGGAGAAGCCGGGACGCTATCGTGGCGTATGCGCGGAATTTTGCGGCCTCAGTCATGCGCTGATGGCGTTCGATGTGATCGCGATGGAACCGGCGGCCTTCGACACATGGCTAGCCGATGCCCGCGCCATCACACCACTTCCTGCCATCGCCACGCCTGGCCGCGCCCTGTTCGACGTGCAGGGATGCGGCGCTTGCCACACCATTCGGGGCACGCCGCATGCCGGCACCATCGGCCCCGACCTCAGCCGCTTTGGCGAGCGGATGACGCTGGGCGCAGGCATATTGCCGCCAGCCATCGACAATATAGCCGCCTTCATCCGCACGCCGCAGCAGGTCAAGCCCGGCGTGCGCATGCCCGCTTATCCGCAGCTCAGCCAAGAGGATGCCAGTGCTATCGCTCATTATCTGAAGGGTATGAAATGAGCCTGCACAATCAGGACGATCCCGCGCTCCGCGCTGCGCAGGAGGAGAGGCTGCGAGCCGTCTGGGCGCCGCCCAAGGGGTTGTTCCTGCGCTGGACCGACTGCAACAATAACCGGGTCGGCGTCTGGTATGTGCTGACAGCCTTCGCCTTCATGCTGTTCGCCGGCGTGCTGGCGCTCATCATGCGCACGCAACTGGCCGTGCCCGACAATGATCTGGTGAGCGCAGGGACGTTCAACCAGCTCTTCACGCTGCACGGCTCGATGATGATGTTCCTCTTCGCCGTGCCGATGTTCGAGGCCGTGTCGATCATCCTCTTGCCGCAGCTGCTGGGCGCGCGCGACCTGCCCTTTCCGCGCCTCTCGGCCTTTGGCTACTGGTCCTTCCTGCTCGGTGGGGTGTTCGTCGGCGGTTCCATCTTCTTCAACGCCGCGCCTGATGGCGGATGGTTCATGTACCCGCCGCTCACCACGCGAACGGACCTGAGCGGCCTTGGCGCAGACATCTGGATGCTGGGCCTGTCCTTCATCGAAGTCTCGTCGGTGGCAGCGGCCGTCGAGCTGATCGTGGGCGTGCTCAAATGCCGGCCGCCGGGCATGCGGCTCAATCTCATGCCGCTCTATGCCTGGTACATCCTGGTCGTGGCGGTAATGATCCTGTTCGCGTTCCCGCCGCTGATCGCGGGCGACATATTGTTCGAGATGGAGCGGCTGCTGAACTGGCCCTTCTTCGACGCGAGCCGGGGCGGCGATCCGTTGCTCTGGCAGCATCTGTTCTGGATATTCGGCCACCCGGAAGTCTATATCGTCTTCCTGCCCTCCATCGCCCTGTTCGCGATGCTGGTACCGACCTTCTCCAACCGCCATCTGCTGGGCTATCCCTGGATCGTGCTGGCGGCGGTGGGCACGGCCTTCCTGTCCTTTGGCCTGTGGGTCCACCACATGTTCACAACGGGACTGCCCAAGATCAGCCTTGCCTTCTTTTCCGCCGCATCCGAAGCCGTGGCGATCCCGACGGCGGTGCAGATATTCGCCTTCATCGCGACCCTATGGGCGGGCCGTGTCACCTGGTCGACGCCCCTGCTCTATGCGACGGGCAGCCTCGCCATCTTCGTCATCGGCGGCCTGACCGGCGTGATGGTCGCCGTCGCGCCCTTCGACTGGCAGGCGCATGACACCTATTTCATTGTCGCACACCTCCATTATGTGCTGATCGGCGGCACGCTCCTGCCTTTGTTCGCGGGCCTTTATTATTATTGGCCGCTGATTACCGGCAAGAAACTGTCAGACCGGCTCGGCCGCATCGCCTTCTGGATGCTGTTCGTCGGCGCGAACATCACCTTTTTTCCGATGCACTTCTCCGGCCTGATGGGCATGCCGCGCCGGGTCTTCACCTATCCCGAAGAACTCGGGCTGGGCGGCCTCAACATGGCGTCCACCATCGGAGCGTGGCTGTTCGCGGCGGGCGTGGCAGTAATCTGCATCGACCTCGCCCTCTCGCCGCGCCGGTCAAAGGCTCAGCGCAACCCCTGGGGGGCGGGGACGCTCGAATGGCTGGCGCATCCCGATGACGAGGATTGGGGCATACGCTCGGTCCCGCTGATCGAGAGCCGCTATCCGATCTGGGACCAGAAGGATTTCGTGAAGAAGGTCGATGAGGGCAGATTCTTCCTGCCAGACGCCGAGGAAGGCCGGCGCGAAACCATCGTAACGACCGTTCTGGACGCCCGACCGCTGGCGGTCATCCGTCTCGGCACGCCCAGCGTCATCCCCATGCTGACCGCCATCGCGCTGGGGGGCGTCTTCATCCTCACAACCTATCATTTTTATTGGGCGGCGCTTGCCTGCGCCGTGGCGACATTGGCCTGTTCGATCTGGTGGCTGTGGACTGGGACAGCGGAGATTCCCGAAAAGCCGTGCAAGCCGATCGGCCATGGCATGGACCTGCCACTCTACATGTCCGGCCCCGCCGCGCCCGGCTGGTGGGCGATGTTCATCACCATGATGGCCGACGCGACCGCCTTTTCCGGTCTCGTCTTCGGCTATTATTTCTTCTGGACCCGTCATGCGGACTTCCCACCCATGGCCATGGCCGACGGGCCGGGTGTTTACTGGCCGATGGTGGCGCTGGCGCTCGGGGGCGCAAGCTGGCTCGCCACCATCGCCGCGCGCGAAGTCCACGCACGCGGTGGCGTCGGGATCGCGCGCCTGCTGCTGGTGATGGGCATAGCCGCCAGCCTTGCAGGCATCGGTACGGGCTTGGTCGGGCCATGGACCCATGGCATGGACCCGGAAAGCCACAGCTATCCCGCAATCGTGTGGACGCTCGTCATCTGGACCGTGGCCCATGCTGGTTTCGCCGCGATCATGCAAAGCTATGCCCTTGCCCGCAGCATGGCAGGCAAGATGAACCCACAGCATGACGCAGACATTCGCAACGTCACGGTCTACATGCACTTCTTCGCGCTGACTGCGGTAGTGGCCTATGCGACCATCGGCCTGTTCCCGGTGCTGTCATGAGCGCCAAACCATGAAGGATCGCCGCCCCCACTGGTCCGAGCGGCTGAAGGTCACGCTCTGGACGCTGATTGTCCCGCCGACCATCTGGACGGGGCATTTCCTCTTCTCCTATCTCTGGGCGTCCATATCCTGCGCCAAGGCCGGGCAGTTTGCCACCTTCCCCACGCTGTTCGTCGTCGGCACTGTCCTTGCCCTCATCCTGATTGCCCTGTCCGGCTGGATCGCCTGGAACCAGGGCCGCATGCCCGGCGGCAGCACGCCGCATGAGGATTCGACCGAAATCGACCGGCTGCGCTTTCTGGCGAAATCCACGCTGCTGTTGGCGGGCCTCAGCTTCGTTGCCGTACTCTTCACCGCCTTGCCTGTCATCTATCTGCGAGACTGCCTGTGAAGCGCACGAGCCTTATCTCTGGCCTCCTGCTGCTGCCATTGGGCTGGATCGCCAGCGACATGGGCATGGTCGGCCATATGGTCGGCCATATGACGACCGTCGCCATCGCCGCGCCGCTGATCGCCCACGGCCTGTCGAACACACGCGTCGATCCCGCAGCCTGCTGGCCGCGCATCGTCTCTCCCATGGCGATGATGCTGGTCGAACTCGCTACGGTCTGGCTCTGGCACCTGCCGGGCCTGCGCGCCGCCGCCCATAGTTCATGGCTGGTGATGGCGATTGAACAAGCCTGCTTCCTCATGGTCGGCCTGCTGCTCTGGTCATCGGTCCTTCATGCGTCGCAGCGCATCGTCGGCATTGGCGCGCTGCTTCTCACCTCCATGCACATGACCCTGCTGGGCGCGCTAATCGGTCTCGCCCCTCGCCCGCTCTACCCCCATCACGACACAAATTTCGGCCTCGATGCCCTTGCCGACCAGCAGCTTGGCGGCGTGGTCATGCTCGTCATCGGTGGCGCCAGCTACATGATCGGCGGGCTGGTCCTGCTGGCCGGACTGCTCAGGACGAGAGAGGACGCACCGGCATGATCATTCGCATCACTTGGAAGCGCGCGATCATCGCTGTCTCCTTACTGTTTGCGGCGGGGATGTTGTTCGCCTGGTCTGGCGTGATGCAGGTGTCAGCGTCTTCGGGCCACTGGAAGGTAACCGACTGGTTCCTTCATTGGGTAATGCGCAATTCGGTGCGGACCTATTCCACTTTTCAGACACCCGAAGGCAAGGCGCCCGAGCGCGATCTCGTCAGCGCAGCCGGTCATTTTCGGCAGGCTTGCCAGGTCTGCCATGGGGCTCCGGGCGTGAAGCCCTCCCCGGTCATGCAGGCATCGACACCCCCAGCCCCGGACCTGTCGGTCACCGCAAAAGAATGGAGTGATCGCCAACTCTTCTGGATCATCCGCCATGGCGTCAAATTTACCGCCATGCCGGCCTGGCCGGTGGAGGATCGCGATGACGAGATCTGGCGGATGGTCGGCTTCGTGCGGCGCTTGCCCGGTATGACATCAGAGCAATATCACGCACTGACGCAGGAAGCCGTGCCAGCCGACCTTCCGGGCACGCGCCCCGGCACGCTGACCGCATGCGCTTCCTGTCACGGCAGCGACGGACGCGGGCGTGGGCAGCGCGATATTCCATTGCTGGGTGGGCAAAAGCCAGCCTCGCTCCTTGCGGCCTTGCGCGACTATGCGGCCGGGACTCGCAAAAGCGCACCGATGCAGGTGGCCGCAGCCGCACTCACTCAGGAGGAGATGAAGAGGCTGGTTGCACATTTCGCAGCGATGCCGGGGATGGAACAGCGACTGATGCCGACCTTGCCCATCATTGCGAAGGGCGATCCTGCCCGGCAGTTGCCGGCCTGCGGCAATTGCCATGCGCCGGGCAAGAACGCGCCTGCTCTGTCCGGCCAACGAAGCAGCTATCTCGCTGCACGTCTGCGCCATTGGCAGGGCGACCCGACCGTGGTCGATGCGCGCAAACCTCCCCATGGCATGGCGGTCATCGCGCGCCGCATTCCGCCGGATCAGATCGATGAGATCGCTGCCGCCTTTGCTGAACCGTGAAATTACCCGACCGGAAAGGATCGCCATTGCCGTCCATCATGAACCGCAGGCAGGCAAGCGCTCTGCTGGCGACCGCGCCATTGGCAGTGACGATGCCAGCGCGAGCGGCATCTCCGCGCCGCTTGTTGCTGCGCGGCGCGGATCATCTGCTGACGATGACCGGAGCGCCGCGCCAGAAAACGGACCTGCTCATCTCCGACGGCCGGATCGAGGCGATTGGTCCCAACCTGTCCGTCGACGAGGCAGACGTCATCGACCTGTCAGGGCATGTCCTGATGCCCGGCTTTGTCGATACTCACTGGCATGTCCGTCGTCAGAACATTTGGCGCAACTCGCGGCGTAAATTAGCGGAGTGCGGGCCTCGTCTGGGGGTTGATGTTAGGCGGCGAGCTTGCGGTGAAGCAAGCGCCGATGTTCGATGGTCTGCCGT
>JAJZQN010000097.1 GCA_021847605.1 Pseudomonadota bacterium
CTGTGATGGGAAGGCGTCCCGGCCCATATGGTCGGGACGCCCCTTGCCACATGGCTCGCTGACCGCCCATAAATCGCCGACGCCCCACTACATCTAGTGGGTTTGGGAGACAACCGGATAAGCACGGATTGAACTAATTCGGTTTCCTATCATCAAATGGTCTTTTATATATAAGCCGTTAGTAATGTAGATTTAGGTTTGCCGAGAGCAGGTCCGAATTCCGCCTCAATATGGGAGGGCAAGGATGGATTCTGAGCCACCGGATGAAGGTCCGGTATTCCTGTCGATCGTGCCTGCGGAGCGCAGCGAGATCCGGCTCGCTCGCGTTGTCGTGTCTTTATCTGTCGTCGCTTTTCTCGTTGCGGCGCCGTTTGCAAAAACTCTGCTGCCCGAAGTCCCGGCATTCCTGCCGATCTATCAATCCGCCTTGATCATCAACGAGCTGATCACCGCGGTCCTGCTGTTTGGGCAGTACAGCATCCTGCGGTCGCGGGCTCTCTCCGTACTGGCCAGCGGCTACCTGTTCAGTGCCGCGATGGCTGTTGCGCACGCCCTCAGCTTTCCAGGCCTGTTCACGCCGACAGGGCTGCTCGACGCCGGACCGCAGACTACCGCGTGGCTCTATTTCATGTGGCACGCTGGCTTTCCCCTGTTTGTCGTCGGCTATACCCTGCTCAAGGATGAGGAACACGGGCAGCCCTCGCCGGGTACGCGCATATCCGCGGTCGTGCTGCGTTATGTCGTCGCAGTGTTCGTCTTGGTGGGCGGCCTAAGCCTTCTCGCCACGATCGGCGAGGGCCTCCTGCCGGTAATCATGTCGGGGAATATGGATGCGCCCGCGAAGCTCATCGTCGCCACGGGCGTATGGATGCTCAGCCTCATTGCGCTGGCTATTCTCTGGCGACGGCGACCGCACTCAGTGCTCGATCTGTGGCTGATGGTTGTGCTGTGCGCCTGGATATTCGACAGCGCCTTGGCCGCAGTCTTGAACCACAGCCGCTATGATCTCGGTTGGTATGCCGGACGCATTTACGGCCTGCTGGCGGCCAGTTTCGTGCTCATGGCGCTGCTGACGGAGAATGCCAAACTCTATTTTCGGCTCGCCAAAGCGCATGAGAGCGAGCGCAAAAAGACCGTGGACCTGGAACGGCTCAATGGGCAGATCAAGGATCGTGTTGAAGAGCGTTCGATCGCACTTGAAGCTCTGCACGCCAAGGAGGCAGAACTCCGCGCCATTCTGGAAAACCTGTACGACTGCGTCATCACCATCGATAGCCAGGGCATCGTGCGTAGCGCGAACCCTGCAGCGGAACGGATCCTGGGCTACGCCGCCAGCGATCTGATCGGGAAAAATGTTTCGATGATCATCCCTGAGCCCCACCGATCCGCTCGAGATGCCTACCTCGACAACTGCCAGCGGACTGGCGTGGCGTGCGTCATCGGCAGCGGGCGCGAGGTTGAGGGCCTGCACCGAAACGGCAAGCGCATCGCGCTGGAGCTGGCAGTCACCGAATATCGCGTCGGTGAACAATGCTTCTTCATCGGCACCCTGCGCGACATCCGCGAGCGCAAGCGCTTCATCGAGGAATTGACTCAGGCACGGGCCGACGCCGAGCAGGCCAATCGCGCCAAGGATTCTTTCCTCGCCACCATGAGTCATGAGATCCGCACGCCGCTCACGGGCATGCTGGGCATGTTGGAACTGCTGTCCATGACCCGTCTCGATGACGAACAGGCCGCCACCCTGGATGCGGCGTGGGGTTCGACGAGAGGACTGCTGCGCATCGTCAACGACATACTGGACTGGTCGAAGATCGTGGAGGGCAAGTTGCAACTGGCGCCGCAAGCAATCTCGCTTCAGCAACTGCTGCAGGAAGTCGTCAATACCTATTCGCGCGTTGCCAGCGCGAAAAACCTGGTGCTGTGGCAGCATGCCGATGCGCGCCTCAGCGCGGCGCACAGCGTAGACTCTCTGCGCCTTTCGCAGGTTCTGAACAACTTCGTCAGCAATGCGATCAAGTTTACCCAACATGGGGAGATAGAGATTCGCGCCGAGCTTCTGGACCGGTTCGATAGCGGCGAGCGCATACGCTTCTCGGTCAAGGACACGGGTATCGGCATCGCAAGGGAGGTCCAGGAACATCTATTCCAGCGCTATCGGCAAGGACAGGCCGACACTGCCCGCATGTACGGTGGCACGGGCTTGGGCCTGGCGATCTGCCGCCGCCTGGCGGAATTGATGGACGGGCAAGTGGAATTGGCAAGCGAACCGGGGCAGGGTGCCACGTTCAGCATCGTACTGACCCTGCCCGTTTCCGCCCAGGCGGAGTCGATGCTTCTGAACGCGCATCCCGAAGTGGAACAAAGGACGGTCATGCCCTTGTTCGACGGCGGCGGGAACGCGCCGATGGTGCTGGCGGTGGACGATCATCCAATCAACCGCAACTTGCTGGCGCGCCAGCTCGCGCTGCTCGGATTGCGCGTAGCGACAGCCGAAGACGGGCAAATGGCGCTGTCGATGTGGCGAGAGGGCGGCTTTGCCGCGGTCATTACCGATTGCCATATGCCCGAGATGGATGGCTATGCGCTTACTCGGGCGATTCGCAAGATCGAGGCCGCAGAAGCTCGTCCGCACATCCCGGTCATCGCCTGGACAGCAAATGCGCACCCGGAGGAATGCGCGAAATGCCAGTCAGCCGGGATGGATGAATTGTTGGTCAAGCCGAACAATCTGGCGCAACTGAAGAGGACGCTGACGCTCTGCTTGTCGCTTCCGGAAGCGGAAGACAGCCAGCCGGCGGCTTCTGCAGCGGACGCCGGCGTCGATGAGCGCTCGCGGCCGATCGATTATGCGGCGCTGACGCAGGTGGTCCCGGACAGCGCCACGCACGTTCGGGTGCTTCTGGACTTTCAACGATACCTGCGCGCAGACTGCGCCAAGGTGCTTGGGCTGCTTGAACAGGGCGATCTCGACAATGTCGTGATCACGGCCCATCGCATGAAGGGATCCAGTCGGATGGTCGGCGCCGTGTTTCTGGCAAAAGCATGCGCGGCCCTCGAACGGGCGGCAGCGGACGGGGATCCGGCAGGCGCGCGTGCCGCGAGGACGGCGCTGGACGAAGCGGCCGGGAATCTCGACGCGTATCTCGACGAACTAGCCAAATCCGTGGATCAGCGCTGAGGACGGTCTCATGATATTCCGCGAATTACATTTCCTGGTCGTCGAGGACGATGACTTCCAGCGCCGATTAACTGTCGATATGCTGAGATCCTTGGGCGCAATGTCGGTATCCGAGTCCGGTAACGGCAGGCAGGCGCTCGATATCATCCGCGGGGCCAATACCAGGCCCGTGAATGTGACGCTGTGCGACTTGAAGATGCCGGAGATGGACGGCATGGAATTCATACGGCATTTGGGGCAAGAAGGCCATAACGGTTCGATCGTCATCACCAGCGCGCTGGACAGCAAGTTGCTTTCTTCGGTTGCGAGAATGGCCAGAATGTATGGCATCCGGCTCCTGGGAACCATTGAGAAGCCCGTCGTTCTGGAATGCCTGAGGGAACTCCTGAAGAAGCATGATCAGGTAAAGGAAAAACTGCCACAAGCCAGCGACGCCGTGTGCTTCACGATTGATGAGATATGCGACGGAATTTGCGCAGATCAATTCGAGCCATTCTTTCAACCCAAGGTGGATTTGAAATCGGGCCGGTTGGTGGGGGCGGAGGCGTTGGCGCGCTGGATCCACCCGAAGCATGGCGTGATCGGGCCCAATGCCTTTATCTCACCGCTCGAGCAGAGCGGAAATATTGACGACCTCACATTCCTCATGCTCAGGAAGTCGGCGCTAGCGTGCCGGTCGTTTCTGGAGAGGGGGTATCCCCTGACCGTTTCGGTCAATCTTTCGTTGCTGTCGCTGAACAATTCAGCGCTTGCGGAAAAGATTACCCAAATGGTGCGCGATGCCGGCGTTGGCACCGAGTACATCGTATTAGAGATCACCGAGTCAGCCGCCATGACCGATGTCGCTCTCGCGCTGGAGAATCTGGCGCGCCTGTGCATGAATGGTTTCGCGCTCTCCATCGACGATTTTGGAACCGGCTATTCCAGCGTGCAGCAACTGACCCGTATCGCCTTCAGCGAATTGAAGATTGACCAATCTTTCGTCAAGGACTTTACCGACAACGCGGCAATGGGCGTTGTCGTCGAGTCGAGCATCGACATGGCGCACAAATTGGGGATGAAGAGCGTAGCCGAAGGCGTGGAAACAAAAGAGGACTGGGACACGCTCAGGACGATCGGGGCGGATACGGCGCAGGGATACTACGTTGCCAAGCCGATGGATCTGGTGGCGTTTCATCATTTTATCGAGACCTACAGCTGTCGGCTCGAGGATGTATCGCCGCCGTCCCTGCCGGATCAGGGCAACAAGAATATTCTTGTCGTCGACGATGACGATTTCACTCGCAAGCTGGTGCTATCCGTACTCCGCAATCTGGGATTCGGCAAGGTCACCGATACTAACAATGCAGAATCCGCGATAAAGCTTCTTGAGTCGAATCCGTTCGACGTGGTCGTAACCGATATCAACATGCCCGGCATGAACGGCTTGGAGTTCATCAAGATGATCCGGGCCGGGAGAACGCTTGCGCAGCGCGAAACCCGATTCGTTGTTCTCACTAGCTTTTCGCAAACCGAGATCCTCGCGACCGCATTGGCGCTGGACATAAACGGGTTCTTGGTCAAGCCCATCACGCCGGCCATGGTCAATGAAAAGCTCGTCAATGCCATGGCTGAGAAGCTCCATCTTCATCCGCCGCTGGCCTATGAAGCCGTCAGGACGAAGCTGCAGCGTCTGTCGGCTACCGAGGCTCGGCCTCAGAATGCGTACCGCGGTGCTTCCATTCCCTTGCCCGCACCACCAGGACATGGAAGCGGCGAGGGCCGGAGCGAGTCCCTCGTTGCGCTACAGAGGCTGCGTCCCGGAATGGTCCTAAGTGAAGATATCCATCTTCCGGATGGGACCCTGCTCTTGTCATCCGGGCACGTCTTTACTGAATTATCGATCAATCGCCTATACGATCTCGGCAGCCTGCTGAAGAGGAATCATGTTGCCATCGAAGCGCCCGAGACCGACTACAGTAAATGAGCCGCCGATAAGCGCCGCCCCGAAACCGCGTGCGCTCGGGAGCGCGGCGGGCGGAGCCCTCGATCGGGTGAGCGAATTCAGTCTTCCAGCGGACGGCGTTGGGCAATCATTTCATTCCATGCCGCGATGGCTTCGGCGATGGCGGTGGCTTCGTCCTT
>JAJZQN010000011.1 GCA_021847605.1 Pseudomonadota bacterium
TTCGGCAGGCTCAAGGACTGGCGACGCATCCATACCCGTTACGACCGCTGCGCCCACACCTTCATGTCAGCCATCTGCATTGCCGCAACCGTCATCTTCTGGATCAATCAATGAGTCCTGAGCCTAGGACGGATAAGACGGATAATCGGCCATCATAGCGTCATAGGTGCATGACGCGCCTGCTTATCGTTGATGATGATTACCCGCTGCGAAACGAGCTGGCGGATTATTTTGCGCCCTACGGCTTTGTTGCCGAGGGTGTGGCGTCGACCGACGCAACCCGTGGGCGCATCGCCCATGGCGACATGGCGCTGGTGGTGCTGGACATTGCCATGCCCGGCGGCACGGCGCTGCTGCGGGAACTGGTCGCTGTCCATGACCTGCCGGTCATCGTGCATTCGAACGCATGCAGCGAAGCGGAACGCATCGCCATGCTGGAAATGGGTGCCGAGGATTGTGTCGAAAAGCCCGCCAACCCGCGCGAATTGCTGGCCCGCATCCGCAGCGCCCTGCGCGGACGCAATGATCGCCATGGAGCGAACAAACGAAGCGTCGCCCGGTTCGAAGGATGGCGGATCGACCTGACGATCAATCAGTTGTTCGATCCCACCGGCGCGCCGGTCCCGCTGTCGGACGGCGAATTTCAACTGTTGCGCGTCTTCATCGAACATCCGCGCGAAGTGCTGGACCGGGGGCGACTGCTCGATCGCGTCTATGGGCAGTCGAGCGATTATTTCGACCGCTCAATCGACGTGCAACTCTGCCGCTTGCGTCGGAAATTATCGGCTTGCGGCCTGAAAGGCCCGGTAATCCGCACCATCCGCAACGAAGGCTATATGTTCGTGCATCCGGTCGAAATCCACGGCTGATCGCCCTGCTCCAGTGCCAGCAGCGCGAACGTGGCAAGCCAATGTTCGCCCATATAATCGCCCGCCACATGCGGCAGGCTGGCGGCGAGGTGATCGTCGGCCGCCTTTCGCGCCAACGGCGACACCGGATCATCCGACCCAAGCACAGCGGCTACTCCGCGCCAGCACCATGCCCGGCTGAGGTTCAGGCCGTCGAGATGCGCGATCTTGCCATCGGAGCGGTCGGATACGGTTGCGGGCGTGAACAGCGTCGCGGGACGCCCCTCCGTCAAATCAGGCAGGAAGGCATGGAACCAGTTTGCGAAATCAGGGGTGGGCAACAACCGGCTCATCAACAGGGCTTCGCACAAGGCGGGCGACAGAAACTCGTCGCCACCCGGCTCCCATGCCTGACAGGCGCGATCCTGTCCGAACCAATGCAGCGCCCGGTCCGCAATCAGGGCGGCGAGCGGCGCATCATGATCGCGCGCCCACTCCAGCGTCAGGATGAGGGCAAAGGCAATATTGAAATGGGTGCCGACCCGCAGCGGATAGGTGAGTTTGGGCAGGAAGGCGTGGAAACGCGCCGCAAATGCACGGGCCAGCGGTTCCAGCGCAGACGCCCATGGCCCGTCATGCCGCGCCAGTTCGCCATGCAGCGCCAACAGCCAGGCCCAGCCATAGGGGCGTTCGAAACCCGCACTCATCGGGCGGTGCAGATAGGCAAGCTCCCCCGCCACCTTGTCCGGGACCAGCATCATATCGGCCCGCGCCCTGATCGCGGGTACGTGCGCCATGGCGGGATAGAGGCGCATCAGGCGCATCACCTGCCACCAGCCATGGACGCAGCTATGCCAGTCGAAACTGCCGTGAAAGATCGGATGATGCTCCGCCGGTTCGCGCGCATCTTCCGGCCCGTTCAGCACCAGATCCATTTTGTAAGGATAGCGCCGTCCCAGATGAGAGAGGGTCAGACTCGCAAAACGGTCGGCAATGTCCTGGGTCAGATATGTCATGGAAAGGCCAGCCAGTAGATAAGGAGGATGTTGACTGCCAGCAGCGGCAGCGCGGTGCCGACCTGTTGCCGGATGACGCCGTTGCGATCTTTGAGGTCCAGCAGCGCAGCCGGCACAAGGTTGAAATTGGCGGCCATGGGCGTGAGCAAGGTACCGCAAAAGCCCGCCAGCATGCCGATCGCGCAGACGATGGCCGGATTGCCATGATAGGTCTGAATGAGCAGCGGGATGCCGATGGCGGCGGTCATGACCGGGAAAGCGGCAAAGGCATTGCCCATGACGATAGTGAAGAGCGCCATACCAATGCCATAGACGACAACGGCGCCAAACAGGCTGCCCTGCGGGATGGCGTGACGCACTATGTCGCCCACCACGTCCCCAACGCCCGCCAGCGCGAAGATGGCGCCAAGACTGGCCAGCATCTGCGGCAGGATGACCGCCCAACCCACGCTGTCCATCAGGCGACGCCCCTGTTCCAGCGGAACGATCGGCCCGGCGCGCAGCCACAGGCACCCCACAGTTCCCGCGATCAACACACCCAGCGCCAGCGCGATCAGCGTCGTCTGTTTAGCGTCGAACATAGTCGGTAACGCCTTGAACAGGAATGTACCGGCCAGCGCCGTGATCGGGATGATGAGGGCGATGAGAAACAGGCGATTGCCGAAACGTTCAGACCGCATCTGTCGAACATCGGCTGCGATCATGGTGGTGCCGCGTCCAAGGCCCAAAGCGCCGATGGCAATGAGGCCCAGCACCAGCACGCCGTTGCCGACATCGCCCAGATAATCCCCCGCCCACATGGAAAGCGCCAGCAGCCCCCAAAAGGCCGATGTGGTCCAGCGTCGCGGATTGGTGGCATCCCGCAAGCCCAGCAAAGCATAAGCCGCGAAAATGGCTCCGCCCACCATATAGACCCATTGAAGCGTCACCATCATGATCGCCTCATCCGGCCAAGTCGCCGGTCGAGTAACCACAGGCGGAAGCCGTGGATGAGCAAGGCCGCGATAGCGGTAGGGATCGCCCAGACCGATAGCTGGATCGGTTCCAGATGGATGCCATATTGATCGAGCAGCCCCCGGATCAGCAGGATAGAGCCAATGGCGAGGAAAATATCCTCGCCAAAGAACAACCCGATATTATCGGTCGCCGCCGCCATGGCGCGGACCTTCTCACGCTCGGCCTCATCCAACCCGCCCGCCTGCGTATCGGCGGCGGCCTCTGCAATCGGTGCGACGAGGGGACGAACCGTCTGCGGATGCCCCGCAACCGATGTCAGGCCGATGGCCGAAAGCGCCTGACGCAACAGCAGATAGAAAATCAGGAAACGACCCGCCGTTGCGCCACGCATGCGGGCAATCAGGCCACGTGCCCGCTCCTGAAGCCCGTGTGCCTCCAGCAGGCCGACGATCGGAACCACGATCCAGATGATGCTGACATAACGGGCGTCATTGAACGCCTTGCCAAAGGCCGCAAGGATGACGAGCGGATCAAGCCCGGCAGCTATGCCAGTAACAGCCGCCGACGCGAGAATGACGAGCAGCGGATGATAGCGCAGCAGGAAGCCTGCGACGATGACGGCGATGCCGAGCAGCACCCACATTCAATGGCCAGCCTCTATCACCAGCCGGATCGCCTCTGCCCCGGTTCGCACGCCAAGGCCGCGCAGCATGGCGGCGCGATGCATCTTCACCGTGCGTTCGGTGAGGCCAAGATCCCAGGCAATCTGCTTGTTGAGTTTCCCCTCTGCCATGGCGATCAGGACTGCCCGCTGGCGCCGGGTCAGGGCATCGATCCGGCCCCGCGCTTCCCCCGCCCGCTCGCCATCCTCCACGGCGATCATATCGACCGGCATTTGCGATCCGAGAAAATATTCGAGCTGGCCATCCGCACCGAAAATGGGCGCGATCATGACGGCATTACGAAAAGGGGTGCCGTCCTTGCGATAATTCCACAGTTCAACAAGGGCGGGACGGCGATCACGCACGGCTGCACGCAAAATGTCGAGTTGCGCCTGCTCGGTATCGGGACCACCCATGAAGCGGCAATTGCGCCCGACAATGTCTTCCCGCACATAGCCGGTGAGCGCCAGAAAGGCGTCATTGCATTCGATGACCGGATTGTCGGGCAGGCGTGGATTGCAAAGGATGGCGGCGATGGCGCTGCCGGCAATCATTTCGGAAACAGACATGGACGGCAGGCACTCGCATGATCGTGCGGCATGCCATGTTGCCCAAAGGGACAGGCACTCGCAAGCGCATGTACCAAAAATGCGGTACGCTGTTCCCGGCGCACCGCATTTCATCAGGGCCGTATCAGGCCGGGAAATTACCGGCGAAGACGAAATCCTCGATCGGGCTGCGATCGCTGGGGACTTCGCGGGCTTGCAACCCTTCGGGCAGGATCGCCTTGTCACCCTGACGACCGATGGCCACCGCCGCCTCGATACGGAAACGATCGGGTACACCCAGTTCGGTACGCGCCTTGTCGAAATCGACGCCCGTCATGCCGTGCGTATGATAGCCAAGCCGGGTCGCCTGCAACGACAGCAAGGCCCAGGCCGCGCCGGCATCAAAACTATGGCTATAAGACGGTTTGAAATCATCCGAGCCAGGCGCCGCCATCAGCGTGTCGGACAGAATGAAGATAATCGCCCCGGCATTTTGCACCCAGCTTTGATTGAAGGGCATCAGCACGGAAAGGAAGCGCGACCAGTTCGCATCGTCGCGATGGGCGTATAGGAAACGCCAGGGCTGATAATTGAAAGCCGAAGGCGCCCAGCGCGCAGCATCGAAAATAGTGTCGAGATCGGCCTGAGGAATGGCGCTCGAATCAAAGGCGCGAGGCGACCAGCGATCGAGGAACAGCGGTTCTACGGCACGGGACACGGTGCGGGGCTGGCTAGCCATGGCTACTCCTGAAATGAGGGCGGGATATTATCGTCGATGTAGGGTGCCCGCATCGGCAGGAAAAGTCACAACCCCGCGTCAGGCCGCAAAATCGCGCAGATTTTCAACTGGCTGGCGCCGCCCACTATCTGGGCCACGCTCAAGAAGAACGACAGAGGGTTCGCGAAACAGGGCACGTTTGAGGCGTTCGCCAAGCGGACGCGCCGAAGCGTCCTGTTCGTCCTTGCGGTCCATGGCCTTCTCTCCTGCGTGCTGCGAATCGGCACGCTTTATCTATGTTCACAGTAGAGAGATGTCCTGCAAGCAAAGCTGACGCAAGAGAAAGAAATGCTGCGCCGGATCAGCCGTGCAGCTCACAGGGTATGATGCTGGCCGGGTCGGGGCGGGAAACAATGCGGCGAAACCGTGCCAGATAACCGCCGGCGCCCGGTCGGGGCACCAGTTGTTCCAGACGAAATCCCATCGCCGCCATCTCACAGGTCAACAGTCGCGGCGGTGTGCCATGCTGGTCCGTGGGGCGATCGGCGTCGACCAGAATCAGTTCGCCATCCTTGCGAAGCGCCGGACTGAGATGCCAGAGGAAGGCGTAAGGCTCGGCAATTTCATGGTACATATGCACCATGAAGATGCGGTCGAAGCTGTTTTCAGGCAGTTTGGGATCGGCCGGATCGCCCAGACGGACGCTGACATTATCCCATTTTTCGCGAGTGATACGCCGGGACAGCGCCTCTATCACCTCCGGCAAAATATCCTCGGCCAGGACACGGCCGCCCGGCCCCACTTTTCTGGCGAGACGAACGGTATAATAGCCCTCCCCCGCGCCAATGTCCGCCACTGTCATGCCCGGACGGATTCCCGCCCGATCCATGATGTCCTCCGCCTCATTCACGCGATCGCGCGCCTCCTCGTTCGACCATCGGGTCGACACGATCGGCGCCACCGGCCGGTCGGCACGCGGAAAGGGTTCAGCGGTGGCGGAACGCTGGGTTCCGTTGCCGCCACTCAACTGATCGCAGGCGGCGAGCAGGAAAAGCGCCCCCGCCACGACCGCCCGATGCATCAGTCGACATCCTCCACATCGACCTTCTCACCAGTCACCTTCTGGCTGAGCGCTGCGGCCATGAAGGGATCGAGCGCACCGTCCAGCACATCGTCGGGCGCGGTCGAGGTCACGCCAGTGCGCAAATCCTTCACCAACTGATAGGGTTGCAGCACATAGGATCGGATCTGATGGCCCCAGCCGATTTCGGTCTTCGCCTGATAATCGGTGCTGGCCGCTTCTTCCCGCTTGCGCAGTTCGGCTTCGTACAGGCGCGCCTTCAGCATGTTCATCGCCGTCGCACGGTTCTTGTGCTGCGACCGGTCATTCTGCGATGCGACGATAATGCCCGAGGGAACGTGGGTGATGCGAACCGCCGAATCGGTCGTGTTCACGTGCTGACCACCGGCCCCCGACGCGCGATAGGTGTCGATCTTGAGGTCGCTTTCCTTGACCTCAATATCGATGTCGTCATCGATCACCGGATAGACCCATACCGACGAGAAGCTGGTATGACGGCGCGCGGCGCTGTCATAAGGGCTGATACGGACCAGACGATGGACGCCGCTTTCGGTCTTGGCATAGCCATAGGCATTCTCGCCCTTCACGAGGAAGGTGGCGGACTTGATGCCGGCGGTTTCGCCAGCCTGATAATCGACCAGTTCGACCTTATACCCGCGCCGTTCGGCCCAGCGACGATACATGCGCGACAGGATTTCGGCCCAGTCCTGGCTTTCGGTGCCACCGGCACCGGCATGGATTTCCAGATAGGTGTCGCTGGCATCGGCCTCACCCGCCAGCAGCGCCTTGATCTTGTCCTCATCCGCGCGGTCGGCCAGCGCCTTCAGGGCGGCGATGGCTTCTGCGACCATATCCTCGTCGCCTTCAGCCTCGGCCATTTCGATCAGTTCGGCATTGTCGACCTTTTCGCTTTCGATCGAGCGGGTCGCCGTGATCGCGCTGTCCAGCCGGGTACGCTCGCGCATGACTTCCTGCGCCAGCTTCGCATTGTCCCACAGGGTCGGGTCTTCGACGCGCGCATTCAGTTCGTCCAGCCGGCGCAGCGCCCGGTCCCAGTCCAGAAAACGGCGCAGCAAATCCAGCGCGGCGTCGATACGGTCGATATATTGCTGCGCTTCGGCGCGCATGATCTGTTCTCCATCATTCACGCCCTGCGGCGGAAAAGCCCCTATTAGGCGTTCGCGCCCCATTTGTCGAAGGGGCGTCCTTTCCGTCGAAATCGCCGTTCGTCAAGCAGATGCGGCGAGGGGCGCGAAAAGGAATGGCCGGGCAGCCTGACGACCGCCCTCCCCTATCAGTAAATGCCGCCCTGCCCTTCGAGGAAATCGGCGTCGGTGCGCTGACGACGCTGGGTCGCGGCAGCGGCGCGGGCAGCGGCCGCCCTGGCCAGATCTTCCGCCTCTTCCTTACGAATCGAGCGGCGGGGTTCGGATTCGGGCTTGAAGGCTTCCCAGATGACCGCGGGCTTAGGATCGGTGCCGGGCCAGGCGCCATAGACGCGCTTGCCCGAACGACGGTCGATCGCGACCATGCGGATGCCCGGTGGCGCGACGAACGGCGTCTTGGGCATGGTTTCCAGAATCGGTGCCATCGCCGCCTTCCAGATGGGGGCGGCGATACGGCCACCCTGCGCCCAGCCGCCCAGGCTGCGCGGCTGGTCATAGCCGATATAGACGCCGGCGACGAGGTCGGGCGATCCGCCCACGAACCAGACATTGGTCGGGCCGTTGGTGGTGCCGGTCTTGCCGAACAGCGGACGATTGAGGTCGGCCAGCACCGTCGCGGTGCCGCGCTGAATGACGCCCTCGGTGATGTGAACCACCTGATAGGCGGTCATGGGGTTCATCACCTGTTTGCCCTCAAAGCCGAAGCGGGGCATGGGCTTGCCATCCCAATTGGCCATGTTGCAGCCGTCGCACGGGCGCCAGTTTGCCGGCCAGATCACCTTGCCGCGACGATCCTGCACATAGTCCATAACCTTGGACGGGAATTGCCGCCCCTGATTGGCGAGCGTGGCGTAAGCATTCACCATGCGTTCGACCGTCGTTTCCCCAGCGCCTAGCGCAAAGGAGAGATAGGGCTGATAATCGCCAATCCCCATCGCCTTGATGGTCCGCACGACGCGCTCCATGCCGGTCTGCGATGCGGCGCGTACGGTCATGAGGTTGCGCGATTGTTCGACGCCCCAACGCATCGTCTGCGGCCCGGCGCTGCCACCGGAGAAGTTGCGGAAGCATTTCTGGCCCAGACTGGCAGTCTGATAGACGCACAGCGGCCCGTCGACGATGATCGAGGCGGGCGTCATGCCATTGTCGAGCGCGGCGGCATAGACGAAGGGCTTGATCGTGGAACCGGGCTGGCGCTTGGCCTGGGTCGCGCGATTATAGGAGGAGAGGCGTGAATCGAAACCGCCCTGCATGGCGCGGATGCGGCCGGAATGAACCTCCTCCGCCACCATGCCGCCGGACACTTCGGGAATATTGCGCAGCGCCCATGTCGCCCCATTGCGCGTAACCACGATCAGGTCGCCGGGCTTCATCGCCGAAAAGGCCGGCGCGCCGGTGCGGCGATAGAGCATTTGCGCAGCATTGGCGGGCAAGGTGCCGGTGCTGCCATCGGAAAAGCCGATCTGCATATCCATGCCCGAACGGCTGATGACGACGGCGACGCGCCACTCGGCATAATCAACGTCGATATAGCTGGCGGCGAGTTCGCGTTCCCAGCCATTCTCGATATTCACATGCCCGACCGGCCCGGACCAGCCGCGACCGGCATCGAATCGTAGCAGGCCAGCGCGCAGGGCATTTTGCACATTATCCTGCACCACCGGATCATAGGGGCTGCGCACCCACAGGCCACCGGCATAGACGCTGTTGGGACCGTCATCTGCCTTTTCGCCAAATTGTTCGATCAGGCGACGGCGTACTTCTTCCATATAATAGCCGCCGGCGCGGGCGTCGAAGCTGGAGCCGTGGGTCGCGACCGTGCCGAGCGGCTGCGCCTGTGCGGCATCGCGCTGCGCCGTGGTGATCCAGCCATTCTTGACCATCTCACCCAGCGCCCAGTTGCGCCGTTCCAACGCGCGGGCATGGCCGGTCGGGCTTTCGGGACGATAATTGGCCGGCCCCTTGGGCAGAATGGCGAGATAGGCCATTTCATGCAGTTTGAGGTCAGCGACATCCTTGTCGAAATAGGCGCGGGCTGCCGCCTGAACGCCGTAGGCGTTACGGCCCAGGAATATCTGGTTGAGATAGAGTTCGAGGATCTGCTGTTTCGACAGGACATTTTCCATGCGCCAGGCGAGGATCATCTCCTTCACCTTGCGCGTGGGCGAATATTCGTCGCCGATCAGCAGGTTCTTTGCCACCTGCTGCGTGATGGTGGAGCCGCCACGGGCGCGCTGGCCCGAACCCAGCTTGCTGGCATAATCGATGACGGCGCCTGCGAAGCCGGGGATGTCGACGCCATGATGCTCGAAGAAAGTCTTGTCCTCCGCCGCCAGATAGGCGTGGATCAACTGCTGCGGATAATCGCTATATTGCAGCTGAACACGGCGTTCGCGGGCATAGCTGTGGACCGGCTGGCCATTGATGTCGCGCACCATGGTGGGCAGCGGCGGTTCATATTCCAGCAGCGAGGTCGCATCGGGCAGGCCGCGCGCGAAGATGAGCCAGAAGGCAAGGCAGGCCAGCAGGAACCCGCCCGCCAATATGGCAAGCCAGCGGAACAGCCGTCGCCCCCAGAGCGGACGGAGACGCCCCAACAGACCGCCGGCGTCACGGCGCAGGCGATAGGCGAAGGATGTTGCGGCGGTATCGGAACGGGCCTCTTCCATGGGGAAGAGGCTCTAGGGTCAAAATGACGCCAAGGCCAGTGGGGATGACGCAATCGGGCGCAACTGCCCCTGAGGCAGGAGGGCAAATCGAACGGTTAAGCGAAAATCCGACGGCCAATTGTTGGAATTCCGTCGCTTAGCTTCGCATATTTCCCGGTGATTTTGTCTTTTTATTACCAACTCGCGCATTTATCAGAAAGCCCACCCCAAAATGTCAGGAGCGATCATCCGACAATCGGCAAGGCGTAGGACAGCTTAGATTTTGATGATTTTGCATTGATCCGTTCGTTTCGAACGCAGTCGAGAAACGGCGCGCTGATCGTTTCTCGACTTCGCTCGAAACGAACGGAAATTTGTGATTCAACCCGATTTCATCGCGCTCTGATCCGCACAGCCCAATCCACACGGCGTTTGCGCGTGGACACGCTGTCCCGATCATCACCCCCTGAAGCAGGATCAGCCGCCCGCCGCTCCGCCGGCCATCGCCAGCTTTCGGGCGAAATGCACGTCGATCGCCCGTGCCACGCCGCGCGCGATCTTTTGCTGTCCTTCACGCGAGGCGAGGAAAGCGGCATCGGCGGCATTGCTGATATAGCCGGTTTCGAACAGGATCGACGGCGTGTCCGGCGCCTTTAGCACCATGAGCGAGGCGAAGCGGTGATAGGCGGTGCGGAACGGCACATAGGGCGCGGCTTCCCGTTGCAGCAACCGGGCGAAACTGGCCGAGATATTGAGCGATTCGCGCTGCGTCAGGTCGATGAGGATGGAGGACACGTCACCCGACTGACCGCCCATATTCACGCCATTGATAATGTCAGCCTTATTTTCCCGCGCGGCGAGCCGGGCCGCTTCGCGGTCCGACGCGGTTTCCGACAATGTATAGACGGTCGCGCCATGGGCATCGGCATTTTCAGCGGCATCGGCATGAATGGAGATGAAAAGGTCGGCCCCCAACCGGCGCGCAATGCCATATCGTTCCTGAAGCACCAGAAACTTGTCGTCGTCGCGCGTCAGCGCCACCCGCACCCGGCCCGATTTGACAAGCTGATCGCGGATCGCCTGTGCGATGGCGAGGGTCACATCCTTTTCCCGTTCGCCATTGTCGCGATTGATGGCGCCGGGATCATGACCGCCATGACCGGCGTCGATCACGACCAGCGGCCGGGCGCCGTCATGCGATCCTTCCACAGCCGGGAGCGAAATCCCCCGCGCAACGGCCGGAATGGGCACGGTGATGGAATGGATACGCTTTGTGGGACGCGGCGCCATATTGGCAGGCGCGTCGAAATGCGTGCGCCCTTTGCCCACTTCCGACCGGAAACGGCCATCGGTCACGCTCTGCACCGAAAAGCTGAGGGACTTGCCATCGTCGGCGATACGCGGATTACCGATCGTCGCGGGGCTGGTCAGGTCCAGCACCACGCGCGCAGTCCCGCCGTTCAGCTGTCCCTGACGAACCGCCGTGATGGCGTTACCGGCCGGGGCAAAATTTCGCCCCGCAATCTGTGCGCCATCAATGTCGAGTGCGATACGGCGCGGCGCATCCAGCAGAAACGCCGATGCACCGTCCACGCGGCCGCTGAAGCGAACGACCACATGGTCGTCCTGAACATCCACCCCCGATATACCGCCCGCATCGCCGGGCGCCGCCACGGTCATCAGGGTTGCCAGGGCAAGGCTCTGCAACATGCGTCGCTTGTGCAACGCGCTCGTGTCGGCCGTCCAGCCAAAATTCATGATGCAAATCCGTCCAGCGTCCCCACGCTGAAGACCGGATTAATCATCGCCCCCTTTTAGCTCCGTAAAATGAGAGGGTTAAACGGGCCTTTACCATTTATAGCGATAAGCGGAGAGGCGCGTCACAGAGTCGCCACATTATTTCCGGCAGCCGTTGCCCCTTGGGTATTTGGCTGCTACCCATTCATATTCACGCATGGACCGCCCATATGATGGCGGCTCTGCGGGATTTTAATTGGGCATCGGCGGCCTTGCCGGACCGATGCCAGAACAGGTTGATGCTGCATGAGGCTTGAATTTCCATCCACGCTTGCCCCGGTAACGGGCGATGCGGCGTGGTTGGTGTGGCCCGGCATATGGTCCGGCCCGGCCAATGCAGCAGACGCGAAGTTTTTCCTTCAAAACCGGATGATGCCGCAATTCGCGCCCTTTTCGGCGCACGCGCGGCCGTCCCTTCACTATCGCGTGGCGGCCCGGCCCAGAGCCGGAGGCCGCCTACGCCGGAGATTTATACATGACAATGCGTATGCTGATCGATGCGCGCCACCGGGAAGAAACCCGTGTCGCGGTCGTCAAGGGTAATCGAATCGAAGAGTTTGATTTCGAATCGGCCGAACACAAGCAGCTCAAGGGTAATATCTACCTGGCCAAAGTGACCCGCGTGGAGCCTTCGCTCCAGGCGGCTTTCGTCGATTATGGTGGCAACCGCCACGGCTTCCTCGCTTTCAGCGAAATCCATCCCGACTATTATCAGATCCCGCGCGAGGACCGCGAGGCGTTGCTGCGTGAAGAACGCGAGCATGCCGAGGAAGAAGCCGCGCTGCGTGCGGACTATGATGATGAGGATGATGACGGCCATCATGGCGAGGACGGCGTAGAAGTCGTCGAAGCCAGCCATCATCATGACGATGAGGAAGGCACCGAGAGCGAAGCCCCCAAGGGCAATAATCGCCGTCGTGGCGGCGGCAAGGGCGACGAAGCCGCCGACGAACTGCGCCGCAAGCGCATGGCGCTGCGCCGCCGTTACAAGATTCAGGACGTCATCAAGCGCCGTCAGGTGCTGTTGGTGCAGGTCGTCAAGGAAGAGCGCGGCAACAAGGGCGCGGCACTGACCACCTATTTGTCGCTGGCCGGTCGCTATTGCGTGCTGATGCCCAACACCAGCCATGGCGGCGGCATTTCGCGCAAGATCAGCAATGCGGCCGATCGCAAGCGGTTGAAGACGATCATCGCGGAAATGAACCTGCCCTCTTCGATGGGCTGCATCGTCCGCACCG
The DNA here is from genome assembly GCA_021847605.1 of Pseudomonadota bacterium. Lineage (GTDB taxonomy): Bacteria > Pseudomonadota > Alphaproteobacteria > Sphingomonadales > Sphingomonadaceae > Sphingobium. The sequence continues at coordinate 12,680 of JAJZQN010000011.1, forward strand.
CCGGCCTTCAGCGCACCAAGCCGGAAATCAAGCGCGATTTCGACTATCTCGCCCGCCTGTGGGACGAGATTCGCGAACAGACGCTGAAGTCCGACGCACCCGCGCTGATCCACAATGACAGCGACCTCATCAAGCGGGCGATCCGCGATATCTATAACAAGGATATCGAGGAAGTGATCGTCGAGGGCGAGCATGGGTACAAGGCCGCCAAGGACTTCATGCGCCTGTTGATGCCCAGCCATGCGCGCCGGGTGAAGCAATATGCCGACGCGGTGTCGCTGTTCCAGCGCGCCAGCGTGGAAGATCAACTCGCGGCGATGTACAACCCCGTCGTGCAGCTGAAGTCCGGTGGCTATCTGGTCATCAACCCGACCGAAGCGCTGGTGTCGATCGACATCAACTCGGGTCGGTCGACCCGCGAACATGGCATCGAACAGACCGCCGTCGCCACCAATCTGGAAGCGGCGCGCGAAATCGCGCGCCAGCTCCGCCTGCGCGACATGGCCGGCCTTGTCGTCATCGACTTTATCGACATGGAGATGAACTCCAACATCCGTAAGGTCGAGAAGGCGATGAAGGAGGCACTGAAGGACGATCGCGCCCGCATCCAGGTCGGCCGCATTTCCGGTTTCGGCCTGATGGAAATGAGCCGCCAGCGCCTGCGCACCGGCGTATTGGAAGCGTCGACCCGCCAGTGCCCGCATTGCGAAGGCACGGGTCTGGTCCGCACCGCGTCGTCGGCCGGTCTTGGCGCGCTGCGCATGCTGGAAGAAGAAGCGGCCCGTGGTCGCGGCAGCGTCATCACGCTGCGCGCCAGCCAGGAAGCGGCCTTCTATGTCCTCAACAACAAGCGTCGCGAACTGGACGAGATCGAACAGCGCTATGGCGTGATGATCGTCGTTCTGCCGGATGGCGAAGTCGAAGGCGCCCGCATGTCGGTGGAGCCGAGCGGCCCCCGCCCCGAGCGCGTCGTCACCTATGCCCCGATGGTGGAAGAGGATGACGACCTCGACCTGATCGAGGAAGAGGAAGAAGAGGAAGCGGAGGAAGAAGAAGCCGCATCCGAAGCCGAAGAGCGCGGCGAACGCAATGACGATCGTGAAGGCGGCCGTCGCCGTCGTCGCCGTCGCCGTCGTCGTGGCGGCCAGCGCGACGAGGATCAGGCCGAACAGCCCGCAGGCGAAAGCGAAGCCGGTGAAGAAGCGGCCGATGACGAAGCCGACGCCGCAGAAGAGCCGGTCGCTGCCGAAGCAGGTGAAGCCGCCGAGGAAGAAGGCGGTTCGCGCCGCCGTGGCCGTCGCGGTCGTCGCGGTGGACGCCGTCGTCGCGAAGGTGGCGAAACCGCAGGCGAGACGGCTGAAACGGCCGAAGCCGTGGAAACGGCAGAAGTCGAAACGGTCGAACCCGTGGCGGAAGCAGCGCCGGTCGAGGCGGTTGCCGTCGAGGAAGCGGCCGAGCCGGCTCCCAAGACCCGCCGTCGTCCCCGCGCTCGCAAGAAGGCCGATGCAGAAGCGCCGGTCGAGGTGAGCGAAGCCGTCGAAGCACCGGCCGCCGCACCTGCGGAAGCGGTAGCGGAAGAAGCCGCGCCGGAAGCCCCGGCCAAGCCCAAGCGCACCCGCCGCAAGAAAGCGGACATCGTGGCCGAAGAAGCCGCCGCCGCAGCGGTGGAAGCCCCGGCCGCAGAAGAGGCCGCGCCAGCCAAGCCCAAGCGCACCCGCCGCAAGAAGGCGGACGTCGTAGCCGAAGAAGCTGCGGCACCGGCCGCCGTCGAAGCCGTCGAAGCAGCCCCGGCCGCCACGACAGCGCCCGTCACCGCCGACGCGCCAGCATCGGAAGCCGATGGTGAAGCAGAAGCCGGCGAGCCGCGTCGTGGCTGGTGGCAGCGCACTTTCGGCCAGTAATCGGACGCCCGATAATCCCGGACGTTGAAATCATGAACAAGCGCCGCTGCACAATGGGTCTGACCCGGCGCGCAGCGGCGCTTTTTCGTGGGCGATGCCTGGACGGTCATCGGGCGGATGCCTTCACGACAGGTTCAGGGGCGGCATGGCATCGCCCGGCGCCGATGGCTCGCCTCCCGATCTTCGCACGCGCGCATCCGGTGCGACGGACGCTGACCTGTGCGCTGCTTGCAGCGGCGGCGCTGACCGCCCTGCCCGCTCAGGCCCAATCCATCCTGCGCGACGCCGAGACGGAAGCCTTCATGGCCGATATGTCCGGTCCGCTGGTCAAGGCGGCGGGCATGGAACCGCGCAACGTGCAGGTGCTGGTCATCAACGACCCGGAGATCAACGCCTTCGTCGCGGGGGGGCAATATGTCTGGGTGCATAGCGGGCTGCTGGCGCAGGCGGACAATGTCAATCAGGTGCAGGGCGTGGTCGCGCACGAACTCGGCCATATCGAGGGCGGCCATATCATCCGGTCGGGTGAGGGCATCAAGGCGGCAACCAGCGTCACGCTGCTGAGCCTGGTATTAGGCGCGGCGGCGATCGCGACCGGCGCAGGTGAGGCCGGCATGGGCATCATGGGTCTGGGCCAGCAGGCGGCGATGAGCAATTTTCTGGCCTTTTCACGGGCGCAGGAAAGCTCTGCCGATCTGGCGGGCGCGCGATACCTGCACACCGCCGGCATCAGCGGCCGGGGCAGCCTGGAATTCTTCAAGAAGCTGCAAAATCAGGAATATCGCCTCGCCATTCCGCAGGACAATAGTTACGGGCGCACCCATCCGCTGTCGGGCGAGCGCATCAACGTGCTGCGCGAGGTGTATGAGGTCGATCCGGCATGGAACAAGCCGATGGACCGGGCGCTGGAAACCCGGTTCGAACGGATCAAGGCGAAACTGATCGGATTTGTGTCCGAACCCACGCAGACCTTGCAGAAATATCCCGAAAGCGATCAGTCGCTGCCCGCCCATTATGCCCGCGCCTATGCCTGGCATAAGAGCGCCTATCCGCAAAAGGCGCTGGATGAGGCCGATGCGCTGCTGGCCGCCCTGCCCCATGACCCCTATTTTCTGGAGTTGAAGGGGCAGATATTGCTGGAAAGCGGTCGGCCCAAGGATGCCATCGCTCCGCTGCGAGAGGCGGTGAAGCTGACCAATCAGCCACTGATTTCCGTGCTGCTGGCCCATGCCCTCATCGCGACGGAAGATGAAAGCAATTTCGCGGAAGCCGAACAGGTGCTGCGGATCGCGGTCAATCGCGACCGGGAAAATCCCTTTGCCTGGTATCAGCTTGGCGTCGTCTATGAACGGCGGGGCGATACGCCGCGCGCGGCACTGGCCACGGCGGAGCGCTATTCGATGATGGGCGACAACCCAATGGCGCTGCGCAGCGCGGACGCCGCCATGCAGGGATTGCAGCAGGGCACCAAAGATTATCTGCGTGCGCAGGATATTGCGATGGTATCGCGCGCCGCCATCGAGCAGAAGCGGAAGAAACGATAATGACCGACCAGACCCGGCCGACTTTCAGGGCCGCCCTTTCCAACAGGACCATGCAGATGACCTTAGGCGCCTTCGCCCTCATCGCGGCTGCCGCCGGCACCGCTTTCGCCACGCAGGCGCCCGCCAGCGTCAACGGCGCCGACAAGGCGGCGATCGAAAAGATCGTTCATGACTATATTCTCGAACATCCCGAAATCATCCCGCAGGCGGTGGAAAGGCTTCAGGCCAAGCGCCTGTCCGGCACCATCGGCGAGAATCGCAGCGCCATCCAGACGCCCTATGCCGGGGCATGGGAGGGCGCCGCCAATGCCGACGTCACCGTCGTCGAATTTTTCGACTATGCCTGCGGCTATTGCCGCGCATCCCTGCCCGATCTTGCCAAGCTGGTCGGGTCAGATGCCAAGGTGAAGGTGGTCTATCGCGAACTGCCGATCCTGTCGGAGGAAAGCGGCAGCGCGGCCAAGGTGTCGCTGCTGGCAGCCGAGCGGAACCAGTATATGGTCTATCACAAGGCGCTTTATGGCGCGGGCCGGGTGACGCGCGACACGATTCTCGCGGCCGCGGCCAAGGCGGGAATCAGCAAGGCGGATGCCGAAGCGGCGATCGCATCGAGCAAATATGACGCCGAAATCCAGTCCAACATCGCCCTCGCCCAGAAATTGCAGGCCAGCGGCACGCCGACCTTCGTCATCGGCGATCAGGTGTTGAACGGTGCCGTCGGATTCGATGCGTTGCAGGCCGGAGTGGCGAGCGCACGGGGGAAATAATCCCCTTTCCGTTCGCTTCGATCCTGTCGGGAAGCGCGCGGCGCTGGCATCGCTCAACGCCGCATAACATCGTTTCCCGACGTCGCTCGAAACGAACGAATATAGGGGTAAGGGCTGAAGCCCGCCATTGACTTCGCCCCCCCTTTTCCCTATCGGACGCCCCCTGACTAGCGGCCGCTGCTTTGGCGGCCCTTTTTTGTCACGCCTGATTCTCTATTTGTTTTTGAGGAATGAACGATGAAGCGCACTTTTCAGCCGAGCAATCTGGTTCGGAAGCGCCGTCACGGTTATCGCGCCCGCATGGCGACCCCCGGCGGCCGCAACATCATTCGTGCGCGTCGCGCCCGCGGCCGCAAGAGCCTGAGCGCCTGATCATAGAGTCGCTGGAAACCGCAGCGCCGGCCATGATGGTGCGGCGCGCGGATTTTCTAGCGGCGAATCGCGGACGTCGCGCACCCATGCCGGGCTTTGTCCTGCTGGTGCGTGAGCGCGGTGATGGCGATCCGGCGATGCGATATGGCATCACGGTCACGAAAAAGATTGGCGGCGCTGTCATCCGCAACCGGATGAAGCGCCGTTTTCGCGTGCTGGCGCGCGCCCTTTTGCCTGCGCATGGCATTGCCGGCGCCGATCATGTGCTGATCGGCCGCGAAGGCGGAATCGAGCGCGACTTCACGCTGCTGCATGCGGAACTGACCAAGGCGCTGGGCAAGATCATGACCCGCCCAATCGACCCGCCGCGCGATTCGTCACGGGGAAAAAAGCGCCCGGTCAAATCGCAAGCGCCCACATTGCCGGCACAAAGCCAGTGATCGCCCGCCTGCTCATCCTGATTGCGCGCGCCTGGCAGCTTGGCCCTTCCCGCATATTGCCGCCGACCTGCCGCTATGCACCCTCCTGTTCGGAATATGCGATTATCGCGATGCGCAAATATGGCGCGATCAAGGGTAGCTGGCTTGCGACCAAGCGGCTAATGCGATGCCACCCATGGGGCGGTTCGGGTTATGACCCGGTCCCCTGACACAGACCATAAAGACGGCGGAGCCGAATAGCGTGGACGACAAGAAGAATATCATTCTGGCGGTTTTGCTGACTGCCGCGATCCTGTTCGGCTGGCCCTATCTTTCCGAGCGATTTTTCCCGGCGGCCAATCCGCCCGCGACGAAGATCGAAGGCGGCAAGACGACGCCGCTGACGCCCGCAGGCGAAGCACCCGCGCAGGACGCCGCCACCGCGATCCGCGACCGCGCCGTCGTGCTGAAGGACAGCCCCCGCGTCGCGATCCGCACGCCCAAGCTGGTCGGTTCGATCAACCTGAAGGGTGCGCGCATCGATGACATCGTGCTGCCGACCTACAAGGAAACGATCGCCAAGGATTCGCCCTCGATCCGCCTGTATAGCCCCAGCGGCACCAAGGACGCCTATTTCGCCGGTTTCGGCTGGCAGGGCGAAGGGCTGAACGTTCCGAACAACAATACGGTCTGGACCGCGAGCGGCACCGAACTGACCCCCACCAGCCCTGTTACGCTGAGCTGGAGCAATGGCGCGGGTCAGACGTTCGAGATTCGCTACTCGATCGACGACAATTACATGATCACCGCCGCGCAGAAGGTGTCGAACAGCGGCGCCGGCGCGGTTGCGGTGAAATCCTATGGCTATGTCAGCCGTGCGGCGCCTTCGGCCGATCCCGACACCTGGACCATCCATGTCGGCCCGATGGGCGTGTTCAACGGCGCGGCCAATTATGACGTGAATTACAAGGATCTGGAAAAGGGTCCGGCGTCGCAGAGCTTCCAGTCGACCGGCGGCTGGATCGGCTTTACCGACAAATATTGGCTGTCGGCGCTGGTCCCCGATCAGAAGGACGCCTTCACCGGCCAGATGCGCAAGGGCGCCGGCACCCAGTTCCAGACCGACATCGCTCTGGCGCCGGTCATGCTGGCACCGGGCAAGGCGATCACCCAGACCAACCGCCTGTTCGTGGGCGCAAAGGAAGTGAAGACGCTTCAGGCCTATGAACGCGCCGGCATCCCCCTGTTCGACCGCGCGATCGACTGGGGCTGGTTCTACTGGTTCGAACAGCCGATCTTTGCCCTGCTGCACTGGCTGTTCACCGTCATCGGCAATTTTGGTGTCGCCATCATCTGCCTGACCTTCTGCGTCCGCGCCCTGATGTTCCCTGTCGCCCAGCGCCAGTTCGCCAGCATGGCGGCGATGCGCGCGGTGCAGCCCAAGATGAAGGCGCTGCAGGAGAAATATAAGGACGACAAGCAGCAGCTTCAGATGAAGATGATGGAGCTGTACAAGCAGGAGAAGGTCAATCCGCTGGCCGGGTGCCTGCCCATTTTCATCCAGATCCCGATTTTCTTCGCCCTGTACAAGGTGTTGCAGCTGACGATCGAAATGCGTCATCAGCCGTTCGTGCTGTGGATCAAGGATCTGTCGGCGCCCGACCCGCTGCACATCTTCAACCTGTTCGGCCTGCTGCCCTTCACCCCGCCATCCTTCCTGGCGATCGGTGTGCTGGCGCTGCTGCTGGGCATCAGCATGTATTTCCAGTTCAAGCTGAACCCCGCGCAGATGGACCCGATGCAGCAGCAGGTGTTCGCGATCATGCCGTGGATGATGATGTTCATCATGGCGCCGTTCGCTGCGGGCCTGCTGGTTTACTGGATCACCAACAACTGCCTGTCGATGGCCCAGCAATGGTGGCTGTACAAGCGCCACCCCGTGCTGAACACGGCACCGGCGACCAAGTGACATTGTTCCTCCCCTTGCAGGGGAGGTGGATGGCCATAGGCCAGACGGAGGGGTGTCATGCTATCGATAGCGTGACACCCCTCCACCATTTGCTCCGCAAATGGTCCCCCTCCCCTTGCAGGGGAGGAAGGAGACAGAGATGACAGAAGACGACAACATCGCCCTGATCGAGGAAGCCCGCAAGATTTTCGCCGGGCCGATCACATTCCTGAAGTCCGCGCCGGACCTGAAATTCCTGCCCGACATGGCGGTGAACGAAGTCGCCTTTGCGGGCCGGTCGAACGTGGGCAAATCATCGCTGCTCAATGCGCTGACCAACCGCAACAACCTTGCCCGCACGTCGAACACGCCGGGCCGCACGCAGGAACTCAACTTTTTCGATGTGGGCGATCCGTTGCAGTTCCGCCTCGTCGACATGCCCGGCTATGGCTATGCCAAGGCGCCCAAGGACATTGTCAAGAAATGGCGGTTTCTGGTGAACGACTATCTGCGCGGGCGCGCCGCGTTGAAGCGGGCGCTGGTGCTGATCGACAGCCGCCATGGCATCAAGGATGTCGATACCGACATGCTGGACATGCTGGACGGCGCGGCTGTCAGCTATCGCATCGTCCTGACCAAGACCGACAAGATCAAGGCGACCGAACTGGCCGCCGTGATGCAGCAGACGGCGGATTCGATCCGCAAGCGCCCGGCCGCCCACCCCGACATCATCGCCACGTCGAGCGAAAAGGGGATGGGCATTCCGGAATTGCGCGCCGCCGTGCTGGAAAGCGTGACGCAGGGATAAGAGACATGGCTGGCGACGATTATATTTATGACGAAGTCAGCGGCGAATAGATCAGCGCCGCAGACGCAGCCGACCGTGCGAGCGCGGCCGATCAGGTCGAAGTGCGCGATTCGGTCGGCAATCTGCTGGCCGACGGCGATCAGGTGACGCTGATCAAGGATCTGACCGTCAAAGGGGCAGGACAGACGCTGAAGCGCGGCACGTTGATCAAATCGATCCGCCTGACCGGGGATACGCAGGAAATCGACTGCAAATATGACGGCATCAAGGGGCTGGTGCTGCGCGCGGAGTTTGTGCGGAAGCGGTGAGATATGGGGTGAAGCGGGTCTGCTTCTTCCCTCCCCCGTGCCGGGGAGAAATCATCAGAACAGGCTATATTGGCCGCTCCCCGTAAGCGGCCAGCGCCCTACCGGCTGATGCCGGGTGCGGCCCACATGACTGCATATCAGTACCAGTTCATCGACATGCCAGCCGAAGCCCGAGATAGCCCGCTGATCCGGCCGGCCATCGCAATAGAAGAGCGTCTGATGTGGGCTGAAGCTCCAGTCCGGGCGAGACATCACCCCTGCCCGCTTCATCGTCATCGCCACCTGCTGCTGTAACGCTTTCAATCCGTCGATGCTGTGCGATGGGCGCAAGGCTGCGGATCGGCCGCCCTCGCTCAGCCGATCGAGCCACAGGTCGAACGGATCTGCCTCTATCGCCACGGCTGCGCGGCGCAGCGCCTTGATCTGCTCATAGGGATAGTCTGGCCAGTCCGGGCTGATCCCCATGGTCACATGCTGATGGTCGATCAGGATGCGCCGGGCATCGGGCGCCAGCTCAGACGCGAAATGATCGATCTGACGCGCGACGATCGGTGGCGGCTGGAGCGCGAAGAAGAGCCGATAGAGCGGCGTTACAGGGGTGGTCATGGCATGATCCTGTGCGACTCGGGAACAATGTTCCTGATATGTTCTTATCACCCCAGAGTCGAATCCGTGGCTGTGGAACCCGACTCGCCTATTCGGCTTTACAGGGGCATCGGATGAAGGAGATCAGCCCATGGTCCACCACACGATGGCCAGTCTGGCCGACAAGATGCAGCATATCGATTTCGCGATGCTGTCGACCCATACGGATGACGGCCATATCGGCGCACGGCCGATGAGCAATAATCAGGATGTCGCCTATGGCGGTGACAGCTATTATTTCACGACCGAAGACACGATGATGGTGCGTGACATAGAACGCGATCCGCGTGTGAGCCTGTCTTTTCATGGCAAGAGCGGCCTGTTCGGCCAGCGGCCATTGTTCATTGCGGTGGAGGGCAAGGCGGACCTGATCCGTGATCGGGAGATGTTCGAGGATCACTGGAACCCCGATCTGGAACATTGGTTCGCCGACGGGGCCGATACGCCGGGCCTGGTGATGATCAAGGTCCATGCCGAGCGCGCCCATTATTGGGACGGCGAGGATGAAGGCGAACTGGCATTATAAAGGATAGCAAGGCCCGTCGCATTGCGCGTGGCGTGTTGGCGGCAGCCTATATGCTGGCGGGGGTCGCGCATCTGGCGAGGCCGAACGGCTTCGTCGCGATCACGCCGCATTGGGTGCCGCAACCGCAGATGATTGTGGCGCTGACTGGCGTGGCCGAACTGGCGGGGGCTATCGGACTTCTGACCCCTGTGTTGCGACGACCTGCGGGCATCGGCCTGGCGCTGTATGCGCTGTGCGTGTGGCCGGCCAATTTCAATCATGCGTTCAACGACATCGCGCTGGGCGGCACGCATCTGAGTTGGGCCTATCATGGGCCGCGGCTGGCGTTGCAGCCCGTCATCATCTGGTGGGCCTTATGGGCCAGCGGCGTTACCGACTGGCCCTTTCGGCGTCGTCGCTAAAGGGTCAGGCCTTTTTTAGCAGGTCTGCGATCAGGGCGATTTCGTCCGCATCATTATAGATGTGCGGCGAAAAGCGGATCGTCACCTGACCGTCCGCCTTCGATCCGGCGACGGCCACCTGCCCCTTGTCCCACAGCATCTTGCGGATAGCGACGACATCCTTGCCCGGGAAGGTCGGGGTCAGCACCGGACCGGACAGGCCCGGCGCGGTCGTGCCGATCAGCTTCGCACCGGGCAGCGCCAGCAGCATGTCGCGCATCGCAGCCCCGATGGCAAAAGTACGCCGCTCCACCTCCGCCGCGCCGATGGCGTCATGGGCGTCGAGCGTGGCGGCGATGGCGGATAATTTGGGGTCGTCGCGCTGGCCCAATATCTCATATTTCTGGGCGGTATCGAGGTTGGCGGGATCGGTCAGCCAATAGCCATGGCTCATCATCACCGGCTGTAACCGGGCCTGCCCCTCGCGCCGGACATAGAGAACGCCCCCCTCCAGCGGCCCCATCATCCATTTATGGGTGCTGCCCGAATAGGAATCGACGCCCAGCGCCTGAAGATCCAGTTGCAGCCAGCCAAAGCTCTGTGCCCCGTCGCCATGCAGCCAGATGCCCTTGGGCCGGGTCAGCTTTGCGATGTCGGCGATCGGGAAGATGAGGCCGGTGATGTTCGACATATGCGACAGGAAGACGGCGCGGGTGCGCGGCGTGATGGCGGCGGCGAACTGATCCACCACCTCCTGCGCGCTTTTGGCATAGACGGGAACGGGCAGAATTTTGAGGAACAGTTTCTCCCGCTCCGCCCGCAGCTTCCATGTTTCGAGGGTAGAGGGATGATTATGGTCGGTGAGGATGATCTCATCCCCTTCCTTGAGCGCCAGCCCGCGCACGGCGACCGTGTTCGCTTCGCTGCTGTTGCGGACGAGGGCGATTTCCTGCGCCGTGACGTTCAATCGCTGGCCAAGGCGCGCGCGCAGCGCATCGGCTTCTTTCGGATATTTTTCGCGATATTGGGTGGAGGGGTTCGCCTGAAACTTCTGCGTTTCCCGCTCATGCGCTTCGACTGCGGAGCGGAAGGCCGGGCCGATATTGGCAGCGTTGAAATAATGGAGGCCCGGCGCCAGCAGGAAGCGGTCACGCAGACTGGCTGAAGTGGCGGCGCGTCCAGCGGTGCAGAGCGCGCCGGCCGCGATCACCGCGCCGCCCAAGATGGTCCTGCGCGAAAATTCCATGTCCGATCTGGCCATTGGCAAAACTCCCTTCCTTATTCCCTGATAAGTGGGACGATCCCGCGGGCCGGACCCGCCATCGAAAAAACTTCTGCCACCCCCTACTAACCGGCGATTGTCTTTCCGGTACGGCGTCTTAGTGTGGCATCCTTCCACAGTTACAAGATATAAGAAACGAGAGAGGCGATGACCCGGCATCTTCCCTGGCTATTGATAGCGATCGTGGGCGCGTTCGCGCTGTCGGTCGTGGCGCTGTCGCGCGGTGAAACCATTAACGCGCTCTGGATCGTGGTCGCGGCGGTCAGCAGCTTCCTCGTCGCCTATCGCTATTATGCGCTTTATATCGCGCGTCATGTGATGCGGCTGAACGGCAACCGTCCGACCCCGGCGGTGCGCCGCGCCGATGGCCTGGACTATGTCGCGACCGACCGCACCGTCCTGTTCGGCCATCATTTTGCGGCGATTGCGGGGGCGGGTCCGCTGGTCGGGCCGGTGCTGGCGGCGCAGATGGGCTATCTGCCGGGAACATTGTGGATCATCGCCGGCGTCGTGCTGGCGGGCGCGGTGCAGGATTTCATGGTCCTGTTCATTTCCATACGCCGCGACGGCAAGTCGCTGGGTGAACTGATCCGCATGGAAATGGGTCAGGTTGCCGGCACCATCGCCCTGTTCGGCGCCTTCATGATCATGGTCATCATCCTGGCGGTGCTGGCGCTGATCGTGGTCAAGGCGTTGGCGGAAAGCCCATGGGGTATGTTTACCGTGGCGGCGACCGTGCCGCTCGCCCTGTTCATGGGCATTTATACACGCTGGATCAGGCCGGGCCGGATCGGCGAAGTATCCATTCTGGGCCTGATCGGGCTGTTCGCCGCCATCGTCTATGGCCAGTCGATCGCGCAATCGCCGGTCTGGGGTCCGATCTTCACCTTCACCCCGGTTCAGCTCTGCTGGATCCTGATTGGTTATGGCGCGGTTGCGTCGGTGCTGCCGGTCTGGCTGCTGCTGGCACCGCGCGATTATCTGTCCACCTTCCTCAAGATCGGCGCGATTGCAGCGCTGGCCATCGGCATCGTCATCATGGCGCCGCCGCTGCGCATGCCCGCACTGACCCAGTTCATCGGCGGCGGCGGCCCGGCCTGGTCGGGCGCCCTGTTCCCGTTCATCTTCATCACCATCGCCTGTGGCGCGGTGTCGGGTTTCCATGCCCTGATTTCCAGCGGCACCACGCCCAAGCTGATCGCCAGTGAAGACCATGCGCCGTTCATCGGCTATGGCGCGATGCTGATGGAGGCGTTCGTCGCCATCATGGCGCTGGTGGGCGCAGCCATCCTCGATCCGGGCATCTATTTCACAATGAACAGCCCGGCCGCCCTGATCGGTACCGACCCGGCCAGCGCATCGGCCGCGATCACGGCCATGGGCTTCCCCATCACGCCGGACCTGATCGCCCAGACGGCGAAGGATGTGGGCGAACATAGCATCATATCCCGCGCAGGCGGCGCGCCAACGCTGGCGGTGGCCATGGCCGAAATCTTCAGCCATGTGATCGGCGGACAGGCGATGAAGGCCTTCTGGTATCATTTCGCCATCCTGTTCGAGGCGCTGTTCATCCTGACCGCCGTCGATGCGGGTACCCGCGCCGGGCGTTTCATGTTGCAGGATCTGATCGCGCTGGCCGTCCCGTCGTTCAAGGACAGCAAGAGCCATGCCCCCGGCATGATCGCCACTGGCCTCTGCGTCGCGGCATGGGGCTTCTTCCTCTATCAGGGCGTCACCGATCCGCTGGGCGGCGTGAATACGCTGTGGCCCGTCTTCGGCATTTCCAACCAGATGCTGGCGGCGATCGCGCTGATGCTGGGGACGGCAGTGCTGTTCCGCATGAAGCAGGACCGCTATGCGTGGGTGACGGTGATCCCGACCGTGTGGCTGCTCATCTGCACGCTGTCGGCGGGCTGGCTGAAGCTGTTTTCGGCCGATCCCAAGGTCGGATTCCTGGCCCATGCCAGCAAGTTTGCCGCCGCCGCGCAAAATGGCGAGGTACTGGCTCCGGCCAAGTCGATGGCGGAGATGCAGCGCATCATCTTCAACGACCGGATCGACGCGGCATTGGTCGGACTGTTCCTGGCGGTGGTGCTGTCCATCCTGTTCTTCACCATCCGCACCTGCCTTGCCGCGCGACGGGTGGCAGCCCCCACCGCACATGAAATCCCGGCACAGATGGTGCCGGCAGAATGAGCGGGCTGTGGCAGGTCATGCAGCGCACGGCGCGGCTGATGGTCGGCATTCCCGACTATGACGCCTATGTGCGCCACATGGCCGATCATCACCCCGATCAGACGCCGATGGATCGCACCGCATTCTTCCGCAACCGGCAGGAAGCGCGCTTTGCCGGCAAAAATGGCGGCAAGTGCTGTTGAACGCTTGTAATATTAGGATAGTCTGTCATAAAATTGAGATAGAAAAATTCAACCATGCCCCATTTGGGGTATTGTCCTGTCCTGACAGACTGCTACGGGGGCGCGTCCTTAGTGCCCGACAGCATTAGGATGTGCCCCCTGCCCTTCCCTTGCGGCAGGGGGCAGTTCCTTTTTTTTCACCGCGCCGCGTTGAACCCGGCGATCATTCCAGCCGCAATCGACAGCGCGATTTCCGCCGGCCCGGTGGCTCCGATATCGAGGCCCGCCGGCCCGTCTATCCGGGCCAAGTCCTTCGTTTCAAAGCCTAGTCCAGCCAGCCTTTCAAGACGGGCGGCATGGCTCCTGCGCGATCCCAGCGCCGCGACATAGCCGGTCGGCGCGCGCAATGCCGCAGCCAGAGCAGGGTCGTCAATCTTCATATCATGGCTGAGGGTCACGACTGCCGTCGATTCGCCCGGAAAGCGCGCCGCCACCGCTTCATCGGGCCAGCGGTCGTCCAGTTCGACGCCGGGGAAGCGTTCCGTCGTCAGAAAACGGGCGCGCGGATCGATGACGACCGGTTGCACGCCAATCGCCTGCGCCAGCGGCACCAATGACTGGGCAATCTGCACCGCACCGACGATCAACAGGCGGCGGGGCGGGTCATAGCGATTGAGGAAAGCGCCCTCCCCACCTCCTTCGCGCGTGACGCCAGTGATCAGGTCCGTCGCCAGAGTGAGCGCCCGGCCATGCGCAGCCGCCGCCTCGATCCTGTCGAACAGATGCGGGGCAAAGCCACCGGTGCCCACCGGCTGCACCAGCACGACGATTTCCCCACCACAAGGCAGGCCGACGGCCCATGCATCCCCGTCGGTCACGCCATAGGTTTCAATATGGGCGGGGCGTCCCGCAACAACCTCTGCGGCGCGTTGCAGCACATCACCCTCGACACAGCCACCCGATATGCTGCCTTCGAACCGGCCATCGGCGTGGACGATCATATGACTGCCGCGCGGACGCGGCGCCGAACCCCAGGTGGATATGACCGTCGCCAGCGCCATCGGGGCATCGCGCCATTCGATCGCCTTGCGAATCACCGCTTCATTATCGTTCACCGGCACGCTCCTTCGTCGCAAGAATAGCGGCCAGTCGAAGCCGCGTTCAACTCAACCGGCGGCCGGTCCACAATACGCGCCCGACAATATCGACCAGTTCGGGATCGATGTCGGTCCAGTCGGGATAATGGGCATTGTCGCTCAGCACGCTGAACCGACCGCGCAACGGCCCCATCGCGATACGTTTGACCATCAATACCCCGTCCAGATGGAGAACATAGATGCCGTCGCGCAAATGGGCGGCATCATCGGTGTGGTCCACCATGATGTCGTCGCCATCCTTCAGCGTCGGTGCCATCGATTCACCATCCACCCGGATGATCGACACGCGCTGTTGCTGGCGAACGCCCAGATTGCGGAGCCATTGGGCATCGAACGCCATGATCCCTGCGGCTCTTTCATCATCGTCTAGCGAGCCTGCGCCGGCCGATGCCCCCAACGCCAGACGGGGGACCATCACGACAGGCGGCATCGTCCGCCCGCTGCGCAGGCGCAATGCCGAACCGGGGGCTTCCCGCCCCCCCAATAGGGTTTCGGACACGCCGAAATAGCGCGCCAGCATCCCGCGATCTTCCTCGCTTAACCGCCGGGGCGTGCCTCGCTTGATAAACTGCTGAATATAAGCGGGATTACGGCCGATCATCTTTGACAGATCGGCATAATTCTCCCCCTTTTCGACGATCAGCCGATCCAGCGCGGCGCGCACATCCAGAGAGTCATCCATATCCACTCCATACATATAGGATTTTTCCTAGACAAGTAAGAAATAGGAAACAAGATAGGAAATCACCTATCGTCTCGCATCGGGCGAGTCGGCCGGAACAGGGAGACTGAGGTCGATGATTCTGCGTGCCATCGAAAAATTCCTTCATCAGCATGACATGTCGCCAGCCACCTTTGGCCGGCACAGCGTGCGCGATCCGCGGCTGGTCTTTGACCTGCGCAACGGACGCCAGCCGGGGAACCGGGTGAAAAGGCGTATAGAACATTTCATGAACAACTATCGCAGGAGCCGGATGGCATGACAAGTGCGAGACATGATTTCGGTGCGCAGAAAATGGTGCGCCCCATCCGTCAGGATGCGCCCCGCGCCATGCGCGACAGCGATCCCCTACCTGCCCTGCTGACGCAGTTACTAAAGATTGCGGGGCAACCGACGGAGGTGGAAAAAGCGTCCAGCCGCCCCTGGGCCAGCGCCCTGTTCGAAGGGCGGCGACACATCGTGACGCTGCGACTGGACGGGCTGGATGCCGGGCAACGCACGGCGAGCCTGACCGGCGATCTGGATGACCGGCAATTCCCCCTGTCCGGTCATTTCGTCGCGGACATCAACCTTGATGCCCATGGCGTTGATAAGCCCGGTTTATGGATCACCCTGTCGGTGTTGACGATCCGCGACTGGTAATGGCGGCCATCAACGCGAACGCGCCGCCATCGAACGGAGCGCGCCAAGGGCGGCGCGCAAAGCGGCATCCGTGTCCTCCGCCACCTGTGCGCGGACAGGCACGGGTGCCGCAACCGCCATGTCGGCGATCACGCCCGTTTCCGCGCGGACCGGCGCCATCGCCGGCGTGCGGCTGCGCAGGGCAAGCCCCCGCTCCAGCCGCTCGGTCAGTTCGCGAACGGTCAATCCCTGCGTAGGCGCCAGCAACTCGGCCGCATGCGTCATGGGCAGCGGTTCGGGCGCAACCTGCATTTCCGGTTCAGCAGCCGGTTCCGGCTCTGCATGGACCATGGCTTCGGGTGCCGGTGGAGCGAAGGCCGGGGTCGAAGCCGGGCGCAGAAAGGCGGGTTCCGGCAGCAGATCGCCGGACAAGGCGACCGGCGCGTCGGGCATGGCCAGCGCGTCAGGGACAGGCGCGACAAAGGCAGGTGCCACCGGGACACGCGCCAGATCCATCTGCGCGACATTGCCCGCCGCGATGCCCCGTCGGCCATGCGTGTCGTGTCGCGGAAAAATATCCAGTCCGTCGAAATCGCGACTGGCAAAGATCGGCGCGCGGGCCGGCGCATCGGGATGCGCGTCGGCGCGGCGCAGCGACGGCGCCATGTCGTCAACGGGCGAGGCCACACGGCCACGCGCCAGGGCGGTCAGTCTGGAAAATGCGAAACCCATTTTTTCTGCTCCCTGCGCGGCTTTATCGCCCCGCGTCTCTTCAATCATTTCTGCCGCCTCATCGCGGCTACGACCCAAAAATCCCGCCGCTGCCGCCGCCATCACCGCGACGAACAGCGCCATTATCAATCGCGCCTTCAGCGCCAGAGGCGGGGCCGCAGCCGGAACCGCCTCGCTGAAACCGCTGGACGCCACCAGCATCTCGATCAGCCCCACCGGCGTCAGCATCAGGACCAGCCCGGTCCCCACGCCCGCCAACAGCATTGACCGACCGCGCACCATGTCAGGCGGCTACCCGCACCGCACCACCGCCAAGCGCCAGCAACCGATCATAGACGGGCTGATAACGCAGAATATTTGACGACCAGTTACGCTCCCGTTCGACAAAGGCGCGCGCCGTCGCACGGCGTTCGTCCCAGCCGTCACGATTCGCGAACAGGTCGCTCAGCGCCGACGCGATCGCCACCGGATCATCGGGCGCGAACAATGTGCCGGTCACGCCATTCTCGATCAGTTCGCGGTGCCCGCCGACCGACGAGGCCGCGACCAGCCGCCCCTGCGCCATGGCCTCCAGCGGCTTGAGCGGTGTCACCAGTTCGGTGAGGCGCATCGCCTTGCGCGGATAGGCCAGCACATCGACCTGTGCATAATAATGTTCGACCTGATCATGCGGCACGCGGCCGACGAAAACGATATGGTCGGCAAAAGGCGACGCCATCGCCTGATCACGCAGCGCCGATTCGCGCGGGCCGCCACCGACCAGCAGCAATTTGGCGCGCGGCCGTGCGCGCACGAGTCGCGGCATGGCGGCGATCAGGTCGTCCAGCCCCTCATAATCATAGAAGCTGCCGATAAAGCCGACCACGTCGGCGCCGGTCAGGCCCAGCTTTGCGGCCAGCGCAGGATCACGCGGAACCGGCGCACCGAATTGTTCCATGTCCACGCCATTGGGCGACACGGTGATCTTGTCCGCAGCGATGCCCCGCGCGATCAGATCGGTCCGCAATCCCTCGCAGATGACGGCCACAGCATCGGCGGCGCGAACGGCATGGGTTTCAAGCTGACGGGTCAGCCAGTAACGCGGGCTGCCCTCCGCCCCCGTGCCGTTGCCGACCGACGCATCCTCCCAAAAAGCACGGATTTCGTAGATGAGCGGAATATTGTGCCGCTTTGCCACGCGCTGCGCCGCCATGGCGTTCAGCACCGGCGAATGGGCGTGAATGACGTCGGGCCGCCATGTCGCCACCAGCTTTTCGATCGCATTGGCATGGGCGCCGATGTCGCGCCATTCGCGCAGCACCGGATTGCCGGTCGCTGCTATACCGGGGGTGCGGTGGAAGATAAGGCCGTCCACTTCCTCCTCGACCGGACCGGCGGCGACATGGCGATGCCCGGTGATGCCGCGCACGTCCCAGCCATTGGCGATCTGCGCGCGCAGGATCGCCCGGGTACGGAATGTGTAGCCGCTATGCAGCGGCAGACTGTGGTCCAGTACGTGGAGAATGCGAGTCATAGCCCGGCCTGTATGCCGGAAAAGGTTTAACGGCTCATAAACTACGTAGCGCAACCATCATCGCCGCCGCCGGAACAGGTCGGGACCATAAAAGCCCGCCAGCGCGGTAAGCGCCAGAAAGACAAGCCCGATCGCCAATGCCACGACCCAGAAACGCGGGTCGGACCGCGATACGAACCATCCAGCCAGCAGCGAAGGTATCAATAGCAGAACACGCGCGATCCAGAACATCCGATCCTCCATAGGGATATTCCGCAGAATGCGCGTTTGGCCCACTCGTCGCGATAGGTAGAGTCCGCAGGTGCGCGCTTAACGGCCCGTCAACCCTGTCGCGTTAGGACGGCGCTGTGCGTACCGGAAACCCTACCCCACCATGATCGACGCCTTGTCCCTGCTGATCAGCCATGCTGTCATCATGCTGACGGCATGGCGCCTGCTGTCACGGCCCGATCTGGACCGCGATCCGGCACCAGAGGAGCCGGGCGCCGATGCGTGACCTGTTCTTCATCGCCTTTCTGGGCATCTTTTTCCTGCTCGGTTTCCGTCGGCCATTCCTGCTGGTCGCCGTCTATTCCTATATCGACATCGTCTCGCCGCAGCGGCTCTGCTATTTCCTGCTCAATTCGGTGCCCATTTCCGCCTTCGCCTTTGTCGCCATGTTCGGCGCCTGGGCGGTCATGGACGACAAGAAGGATTGCCGTTTTTCCGCGCGACAGGGGATGTTGCTGATTCTGGTCGCCTGGTGCGGCTATACGACGCTGACGGCTGACTTCCCGGCCGAGGCGCTGACCAAATGGACATGGGTGTGGAAGGCGATCATCGCCGGCATCTTCCTGCCGCTGGTGCTGCGCACGCGCCTGCGGATCGAGGCGCTGACGCTGTTCATGATATTGTGCGCCAGCACCATCATCATCAATGGCGGCATGAAGACCGCATTGTCGGGCGGCGGTTATGGCGTGCTGAACCTGATGGTCGACAATAATAGCGGCCTGTACGAAGGCAGCATCATCAGTTGCGTCGCCATATCGCTGATCCCGCTGATCCTGTGGTTCACCCAATATGGCACCATCTTTCCACCCGACTGGCGCGTGAAGGCTTTCGCCTATTGCCTGTGCCTTGCATGCATGCTCATGCCGATCGGCACCGAAGCACGCACCGGCCTTGTCTGCCTCGTCATCCTGTTCGGCATGATGCTGATGCGGTCGAAGAAGAAGTTCGTCTATGGCCCGCTGCTGGCCGTCGCGGCGCTGGCCGCCATCCCCTTCCTGCCTGCCAGCTTCACGCAGCGGATGCAGACGATCGAAAATCATCAGGGCGACGAAAGCGCCTCCACCCGCGTCGCGGTTTGGACCTGGACTCTGGACTATGTGAAGACCCATCCGGGCGGTGGCGGCTTCGACAATTATCTCCAGAACAGCTTTACCTATTTCGCCCAGAGCGTCGTTACCGACGATAGCGGCAGCCGGGTCGAGCGCCGGCTCGTCACCGACAAGGGGCGCGCCTATCACAGCGCCTATTTCGAAATGCTGGGCGAACAGGGCTATTTCGGCTTCTGCCTGTGGCTGCTGATCCACGGCACCTGTTTCGTCCGCACCGAAATGATCCGCCGCATGTATCGCAACCGGGACGGGCCGAGAGAGGCCTGGATCGCTCCCTTCGCCGTGGCCCTGCAACAGGGGCATATCGTCTATATGATCGGATCGCTGTTCGTGGGTATCGCTTATCAGCCCTTCATCTTCATGCTGTTGTCGCTGCAAATCGGCCTCGACACCTATCTGACCCGGCTGCGCAAAGATGCGGCCAAGCGGGAATTGAATGCCGCGCTGGCAGCGCAACAGGGCGTCCCTGCATGAGCGGAGAGTTGCGCGCATTGGGGCTGGCCCACGGCCTGATTCTGGGCCTGTTGCTGGCCTGTCCGCTGTTCGCCCCCGGCCTGCTGCCATGGGGCATCGATGCGCTGCTGCTGGTAGGCGGTTTCCAGCTTCGGCTGGCCGATCGCCGCTTTGCCCTGCGCCCCGGCGCGAAGAACTGGATCAGCCATATCCTGATGGCGCCACGCCGCCTGATCCGATGGGGCGCCGCCGCCGTGGTCGCCCTGATCGCTGGCGATGCAGGACAGGCGCAGGCGGTGATCGTCGCGGCCTTGCTATGCGAATTACTGGCCTATCCGTTGTCGACCCTGACACTGGGACGGCGGTCCTTGCCCTGGGTGGCGGGCGCACTGACGCTGTTGCTGGTCATCGACGGGATCAGCGCGGCCGGCGCGTTGCACCATATGCTGGTCTTTACCAGCGGCGTCATCGCCTGCCTCGTCTGGCTGCGTGGCCCGGATGGAGAGCCGCGCGCACTGGCGCTGGCGATGGGCAGCGGGCTGGCGGCGGCGGTCACGCCCATTTTCCTGCCCGGCACCCTGCCTTTTGCGGTCCCGCTGCTGGTCGTCTGCACGGCATGGTCGCTGGCGCATCTGTCCATGTTGCGGCGACGGCCGATGCCATGGGGACTGGCCGGACGCTTCGCCTGAGAGAAGGCAGACGGGGGAACGAAGCCACGACATCGGGGGTTTGGTCTGGTGAGACACCATGATGGCCACATCCCCCATCGTCCATGCGGACGACAGCATTGCCGGTATTACGCGACGCGCCCTGAAGCGCGGCTGGGCCTATGACGGTGCGGATGGCACGCGCATCACCGACAAGACGGAAATAGACCGGCTGAACGCCATCGCCCTGCCCCCCGCCTATCGCGACTGCTGGTTCTGCCCATCGCCCTACGGCCATATTCAGGCGACCGGATACGACGACCGGGGCCGCAAACAATATCGCTATCATCCCGATTTCCGGGCGGCACGAGAGGCGGAAAAATATGCCGGTTGCCCCGATTTCGGCCGCGCGCTGCCCAAATTGCGCGCGCAACTGGAAAGCGATCTGTCAAAGCGCGGCCTGCGTAAGGATAGGACCATCGCTGCGGTCATACGCCTGCTCGACCTTGCCAAGCTGCGCGTGGGCAATGAACATTATGCCACGACCAACCGCAGTTTCGGGGCGACGACCCTGCGCCGCCGCCATCTCGATCTGTCGGGCAAATCGCTGCGCCTGCGTTACCGCGCCAAGTCGGGCAAGCAGCAGGATCTGACCATTACCGACACCCGCCTGCTGCGGTTCGTGCGGGCGGTGCAGGATTTGCCGGGGCAGCATCTGTTCCAATATCTGGACGAAGAGGGAGAAGCCCGGCCGATCTGCTCCAGCGACGTCAACGCCTATATCGCGCAGGCGATGGGCGCCCCCTTTACCGCGAAGCATTTTCGCACGTGGGGCGCATCGACCATCGCGTTCGAAACGCTGGCGGCAGACCATGTCTCGTTAAAGGACATGATCGCCCCGGTGGCAGCGGCGCTGGGCAATACGCCGGCGATCAGCCGCAAATCCTATATTCACCCTGCACTGATCGCCCTGTGCAAGGACGGACAGGATGAATGGCGCGAGGGGCTTCGCCTGCCGCGCCGGACGCGCTATCTGTCGCGCAGCGAGCGCGGCCTGATCGCGTTTCTGGATAGTATCGAGGAGTGCGCGCCGCTTGCAGCGGCCGCCTGAATTCCGCCCCATCATCAAGACAGGATTGGCATGGCCGACAAGAATGACCCCACCCTAACCGCGATTGCGGTAAAACCGCTCAACATGCGGGAAATGTGGCATTCGACGCTGAACTGGGTTTCCGACCATTATCTTCAGATCGGCATTGCGGTGGGCGTCGGTGTGGGCCTGTACCTGTTGCTGACGGCGGCCAAGGAATTTGGCAAACGCTATCGCGGTGAGCGCGGCAATCCTATGGGCTATGCCAATGTGCTGGGGCGGGCGGCGGCAAAGACCACCCATTTCTTCATGATCATGGTCGCGGCCCGGCTGGTCGCGGGCTATGCCGATCCGCCGGCATCTTTGTTCAAGACGATCGCTTTCCTGTTTACCATCGCATCGGTGTTTCAGGGTGCGATCTGGGCGCGGGAAATCATCCTGGGCCTGATCGAACGCAAGACGCTGGCGGAGGATGGTCAGGGCGAAACGCTGGCCAACGCCATGGGCCTGATCCGCGTGCTGGTGACGTTTGCCCTGTTCGCCATCGCCGCCATCGTGGTGCTGGACAATCTGGGCGTCAATGTCACCGGTCTGGTCGCGGGTCTGGGTATTGGCGGCATCGCCATCGGTCTGGCCGCACAGGGCATTTTTTCCGACCTGTTCGCCGCTTTGTCCATCATCTTCGACAAGCCGTTCAAGCGTGGCGAGATCATCACTTATGACCTGACGACCGCACGGGTCGAAAAGATCGGTCTGAAATCCACCCGCCTGCGCGCCATGAGCGGCGAGAAAAAGGTGATGTCCAACGCCAATCTGCTGCAAAAGGAGATCACCAGCCTCCAGACGCTGACGCAGCGCCGCGTGACCTATGCCATCGGCGTCATCTATCAGACGGATGAGGAAAAGGCAGAGGCATTGCCCGCTATCCTGCGAGAGATTGTCGAGGCCGAGGGCATGATCTTCGTCAATGCCGGGATCGTCGCCTTTGGCGCCAGCTCGCTCGACTATCAGCTCAATTTCGACGTGCCAGATCCCGACAGCCATGATTATTTCCAGATGCGCCATCGCATCGGCCTTGCCATCTGGAAGCGGTTTAATGCGGAGGGGATCGAGTTCGCCTATCCCACGCAGACCAGCATCACCGCCGGGCCGGATGGCAAGGCGATCATGCCCTATGCCGAAGTGCAGGCGGTCCGCACCGTCGGGAGAGACGTGTAAGACATGGATCAGGGCGGTGGTCGATCCACCGTCCTGCCGCATCAGCGACTCGCCTCGTCCCGCATATGTTGCCGGGCGCGGGCCACCCACCTAGCCCCTTGGGCCATGAAAACCCATCGCCTTGCGCTGGCCGCGCTGTTCGCCATTCTGCCTGTCACCGCCCATGCCGAGGGGCTGGGCGCCGAAGCCAATTATGGCCGGGCGGACGGGCATTGGGGCACGGAACTGGGCGCCGGCTATGCGCTCAACATGGCGGGTTTCAGCCTGACACCGGGCGCAGGCGTCTATCTGCGCGATGGCGACACGAAACTCTATGGCCGGGTCGAGGCGGCCTATACCATCCCCCTGTCCGCCACGATCGGCGTGGGCGCCCGCTTCAGCGGCGACAATACCCGCCCCTATGCGACGCTCGCCATGCCTCTGTTGCCCAAGGTTCGCGCCAAGGCGAATGTCGGTCCGAAATATTATTCCCTGGGCCTTACGCTCGGCTATTGAGGCGACCAGTGGTCGCCGTCAGCGGCGACGCACGGAGATTGTACGGGCCAGCGGCGTTCCCTGCACCATGGATCGACCGGCCGGGCCGTGGCTTCATCGCCACGTCACACGACCATGGTCTGGGCGGTGCAGAAATATGCGTGGAGACGTGCGCCTGTGACATCGCGTGAATTGACCGGCTTTCTTTCCCTGAACGAACAGCGTGCCGACGACACCGGCATGCGTCGCCGCCTGTCCGACATGGCATGGCGGATCGGCTTTGGTGCAATCGGCTGGCCATGGCTGCTCGCCAGCCTGTCGGGCGGGCGCAAGGCGGACAAGCGGGCACTGCTGGATGAACTGAACCTGCCGCACGACGCGCTGCCCCATCTGGGAAGCTGGAAGGCGGATGTCGGGTTCCTGCGCCATATCGTGCGTGAAATTGCCCGGTTGCGCCCTGCGAATGTGGTCGAACTGGGCGCGGGCGCATCCTCGCTGATCGCAGCGCGCGCGTTGCAACTCCATGGCGGCGGGCGCCTCACCAGTTTCGACCAGCATGGCGGCTTCGTCGATGCGACGCGCCAATGGCTGGCCGATCATCGGCTGGACGTCGATATTCGCCACGCGCCCCTGTCCCACGAAATCGCGGACTGGCCGGGCCGCTGGTATGCGTTGGACAACGTGCCGGATCAGATCGACCTGCTGATCATCGACGGTCCGCCATGGAGCGTCCATCCGCTGGTGCGTGGCGCGGCGGACAGCCTGTTCGCGCGCCTTTCGCCCAATGGCGTCGTGCTGCTGGACGATGCGGCACGGCCGGGCGAGCGGCTGGTGGCGCGGCGCTGGCGACAACGCTGGCCGCATATCGATTTTCGATTGATGCATGACGGGACCAAGGGGACATTGGTCGGGCGACGGCGCGACCTGACTGCGCCGGTCGCCAATGACAATGATGCCGGGCGCAACTGGCGCCATATGTCGCGGGCCGCCGGTATCGCGGCGCTGATCGCAACCGGATGGATCGCGCGCGGTACGCTGGGCGAATTCCCCGCTCCTGCGCAGGCGAGCAATTTTCTGGACGAAGCGGCGGCATCGCGACAGGCGGGCCTGCTGCGACAGGCGATGGCATCGCAACTGGAAAGCGTCACGCTGAACCCCGGAGAGATACAGGGGTCGACCGGCATCGTCCTGCCCAAATTGCCGGCGGAGTGGCGCATCACCGACGTCCAGCTATTCCCCACGGCCGACAGCCCGGCCATCGCCATCAGCCTGACGACGGCGCGGGGCGAGCATCTGTCCTTCTTCGCCGATCGGGCCGAAACCCCGGCCGGAGAAAAGCCGATGCTGGCGCGACGGGCAAATGATGTCGTCGCCTATTGGGAGGCGGGCGACATGGCCTATGCCCTGACCGGGCAAACCGATGCGCGACGGGTCATGCAACTGGCCGGCGAAATGACGGGCGGCGCCTGACAATCCGTTCGCCGTCGGCGGAACGCCCCATTGAGAGCCGGGCGGCAGCCTGCTAAGCGCCGCCCATGCAGGAAGCGTCGCAAGATCAGTCCCCCGCCAGCGCCCGCCCGGCTCTGGGTTCACTCGCCATGCTCTGGCGCTTTGCCCGCCATTATCCGGGGCGGATCGCGGGGGCGCTGCTGGCCCTGATCGTGTCGTCCGCCGCGACGCTGGCGATACCCAGCGGGTTTCGACTGGTCATCGACCGGGGCTTCATGGGCGGCGGCGACATCAGCCGCTGGTTCGAATATCTGCTGATGATCGTGGTGGTGCTGGCCATTGCCAGTGCGATGCGTTTCTATTTCGTATCCTGGCTGGGCGAGCGGGTGGTGGCGGACATCCGCACCGCGACACAGGCCAATCTGTTGCGGCAGGCGCCCCGCTTCTTCGAGGAAAACCGCCCGTCCGAAATCGCGTCGCGCATGACAGCCGACACCGCCATCGTCGAACAGGTGGTGGGATCGACCGTATCGGTCGCGTTGCGCAATATGGTGACGGGTATCGGCGGCCTCATCTATCTTTTCGCGCTGGCGCCCAAGCTGGCGGCGCTGCTGTTACTCGGCATTCCGGTCATCCTGATCGTACTGGTGGGCCTGGGCCGCCGGGTACGCGGCCTGTCCCGCGCCAGTCAGGACCGGCTGGCCGATGTCGGCACCATCACGACCGAAGTGCTGGGCGCCATGAAGATCGTACAGGCATTCGGGCAGGAGCAGCGGGAGGCGGAACGCTTCGCCGGGACCGTGCAGAATAGCTTCGACACCGCGCGGCAGCGCATCCGCCTGCGCGCCATCATGACGGCGCTCGTCATCGGACTGGTGTTCGGGTCGATCACCGCCGTCATGTGGCAGGGGGCGCTCGACGTCGCAGCCGGGCGTCTGTCGGGCGGCAGCATCGCCGCCTTTGTGCTGACGGGCGGCCTCGTGGCCGGGGCGTTTGGATCTCTGTCGGAAAGCTGGGGCGACCTGCTGCGCGGCGCGGGCGCGGCGAGCCGGCTCGACGAATTGATGCAGGTGCAGCCCGACATTGTCGCACCATCGACACCGACCGCCATTCCTGCGGCGCGCGAGGGCGGACGCCTGTCCTTCGATCAGGTGCATTTCCACTATCCCACCCGACCGGATCAGGCGGCGCTGAACGGCATCACCCTCGACATCAGGGCGGGTGAGACGGTCGCTGTCGTCGGGCCGTCGGGCGCCGGCAAATCCACGCTGATCCAGTTGGCTCAGCGTTTCTACGACCCCGATTCCGGCGCCGTGCGCCTGAACGGCGTGGCCCTGCCCGATGCAGACCCGGCGGCGTTGCGTGCTGTGATGGCGATGGTGCCACAGGATAGCGTGATCTTTGCCGCCTCGGCCCGCGACAATCTGCGCTATGGCCGCTGGGATGCGAGTGACGAGCAAATCTGGGAAGCGGCACGCGCGGCCAATGCAGAGAGCTTCCTGCGGGCGCTGCCACAGGGGTTGGACGCCTATCTGGGCGAAGGCGGTGCGCGTCTGTCCGGCGGACAGCGCCAGCGCCTGTCGATCGCCCGCGCATTGTTGCGCGATGCGCCGATCCTGTTGCTCGACGAAGCCACGTCGGCGCTGGACGCAGAGTCCGAACGACTGGTGCAGGACGCGCTGGGCCGGTTGATGCAGGGGCGTACCACCATCGTCATCGCCCATCGACTGGCGACTGTGCGAGCAGCCGACCGGATCGTGGTGCTGGACGAAGGCCGGATCGTCGAGGAAGGCGATCATGCCGCCCTGATCGCGCAGGGCGGCCTCTATGCCCGATTGGCGGCGCTACAGTTTCAGGATGCGGTTGCCTGAGTTAGAAGTGGGCAGCAGGCTCGACGACCTCACCATGACGGCTCGGATCCTGCGGAAACACCATTATTTTGTTATGACATAATGATCACGCGGACGGCGTGGGCGTTTCCGGCTGTACTATGTGATCGAGGATCGCGGGATGGAGCGGGCGTTCGAAAGCGCAGCCAGCTTCATGCGCGCGGGTCCATAATACGCGGGCACGGCGCCCTTCGAAACCGGGCAGCATGATCCACAATTCGCTGCCGGCGGTCAGTTTCATGAAACTTTGCAGGCGAAAGCCAGAAACGGAAAGGTCAGCGATCTTGCTGCTGAACCATGTCTCGCCGGGACGGCGGACACGGACACCGATCTGGACAGCCCGGCGTTCTGCCGCGCGTATCTTTCGATCCGGTATCGCTTGTCGTTCGGCGCCCATAATTCCCTGACTCGTTAGCGGCGCCATAGTGACGATACAGGGTAATCAAAGGGTTAATATCACCCATATCTGGGAGGCATCGGTAGACCGATGCAGATAGGAAGCGTCAGGAAAGGAACGACAAGAGACGGGGCAAGGGAACGGGCTGAATAGTGCAGCCGAACAGGAAAACGGTTCACGCCAGGCAAAATAAGAGGGCCGCCCCGAAGGACGGCCCTTTCACCATTACCGATGCCGATTGATCCGTTCCGCCATTCAGGAAGTCTTGAGGCGGGGAGCGGACCGATATTCAGCGATCAGAAATTGCCATATTGTTCGTTGCCGACGAAGCCCAGCTTCGTCACGCCCGCGCGCTTGATCTCTGCCAGCACCTCGTCAACGACGACGTAGCGGGTCTGCGCGTTCGGCTGGAACTGAAGTTCCGGTTCGACGGGCAGACGCAGCGACTGCTGAAGATACTGACGCAGGGTCAGAAGGTCGATCGGCGCACCGTTCCAGGTGATCACACCACCGGCATCGATGGCGACCTTGTTCTTGACCGGGTCGACCACGCTGTCGGTGGGCGGCGCGTTCTGCGGCAGATCGATCTTAACCGCGTGGGTCTGGATCGGGATGGTGATGATGAACATGATGAGGAGAACGAGCATGACGTCGATCAACGGCGTCGTGTTCATTTCCATCATCGGTTCGCCATCATCGGAACCCATGCTCATAGCCATGGCTAAATCTCCTTGTGGGGCCGATCAGAGGCGGGTGTTAGCCGAACCGGGTTCCGGTTCGGAGATGAAGCCCACCTTCGGGAAGCCGGCGCGCTGCATCGTGTAGATGGTGCCGCCGATGCAACGATAGGGGGTATTGATATCGCCGCGAATATGAACTTCCGGCAGATCTTCCGGGGTCATATTTTCCGCGCCGCCCGCTTTCTTGACGTCCGCTTCCAGCTTGGCCACCGCACGATCCAGCAGTTCGCTGGAATTGACGGGGGTCATGCCCCAGAAGACCGCGCAGTTACCATCCGAGCCGGTCATGACCGACAGGGAAACATTTTCCGGCTTCGTCGTGGTGGGTTCGAACGCAACCTTGGGGAGTTGCAGATCGACCGTCTGAACGACGACCGGGACCGCGATGAGAAAGATGATGAGCAACACCAGCATGACGTCGACGAGCGGCGTCGTGTTGATGTCGGACAACGGCTTGTCGTCACCGCCGGAGCCAGTACTCATTGCCATTGATACTATCCTAACCTTGATAACGATGGTGCCATGTCAACCATGGCCCACGTCCGGACGGGGAAGCCGGGCGGTCGCAGCCGCCACCCGGTCCCCGAACCGGATTATTAAGGCAATCAGGCCTTGGTCGGCGCAGCAGCCGGCTTGGCAACCGAAGCGGCCGGAGCGGCAGTCACGGTCGGCTTCACGGCGCCGTCCGAAACCAGATAGGCCAGCAGGTCGACGGTGAAGCCGTTCAGCTGTTCGGCGATCGTCTTGTTACGACGCTGCAGGAAGTTGTAGGCCAGAACGGCGGGAACGGCGACGGCCAGACCCAGCGCGGTCATGATCAGAGCTTCACCGACCGGGCCGGCAACGGCGTCGATCGAGGCCTGACCGGCAGCACCGATCTTGATGAGGGCGCGGTAGATACCGATAACGGTACCGAACAGACCGATGAACGGCGAGGTCGAACCGACGGTAGCGAGGAAGGCCAGACCACCACCCAGCGACGAGTTGATCGCGGCTTCCGAGCGAGCCAGCGAACCGTGCAGCCAGTCATGGGCTTCAACCGGATCCTTCAGCTTGCCATGCTCTTCCTGAGCCTTGATGCCGTCATCGACGATCTGCTTGTAGGCCGAGTTCTTTTCCAGCTTGGCAGCGCCTTCCTTCAGCGAGGCCGAACGCCAGAAGGTCGCACGAACCTTCTTGCCCTGATTGATCACCTTCTGCTGTTCGATCAGCTTGGTGAACAGAACGTAGAAAGTGCCGACCGACATGATGCACATGATGCCGAAAACGGTCTGGGCGATGATACCGCCCTGTTCCAGAGCTTCTTTAAGACCATAGGGGTTGGCCGCCGGGGCGGCCGCCGCTGCTGCGATAGACATCAACATGTTCAAGACTTCCCTCTCAAAGGATCAATAACAAGCGGAAGGCGGCGATCGGAAACCTGTGTCCGAGCGCGCACCCCCCTTTCAAATCATTCCGGCAGGCGCCAGGTAATGCGGCCGTTGTAGGTATCGGCCATCGGCTGCCCATCGCCACCCACGGCTGGCTTGAAGCGCGCACGACGCGGCAACAGGCGGCAGGTAGCCTCATCAAGGTCGGGATGACCCGTCGACGAGGTGATGGTGCAGTTGGTCACGCGACCATCGGCGCCGATTTCCAGACGGAAGCCAGCCGTACCCGAACGTTCTTCACGCTGCGCGCGGCTCGGATAGTCTGCGTCCGTCAGCCAGCTCCCCGGGCTGCCACGCGGTGCGGCGCGGCTTGCGGCCACCGGCGGAGCCGGAGGAGCAGGCGGCGGCGGCGGCGGAGCGGCAACCGGAACCGGGTTGAACACCGGCGGCGGCGTCTTCACCGTCTGAATCGGCGGAGCCGGGGTCGGCGTCTGCACGATCGGCGGGGGAGCAACAACCGGCGGCGGCTCGATCGGCTGATCTGGCGGCGGCGGTGGCGGCTCCTCGTCCGGTGGTGGCGGTTCTTCCTTCACGTCGACAACGTTCAGCTGTTCTGCCGCCTTTTTGACATATTTCATGCCAAGACCGGAGACAAAGGCATAGCCAAGAACAGCATGAACCAGGGCGACGATGATGATCGAGACGGTCCGACTCGATCCTTGCGAGTGGTCAGCATAGGCCATTCGGCAACGACACTCCTTAACTCATCTTACCATTGGGTTGTACAAATCAGCCAAAAACGACCCCAGCCAACCGGCCTTGTCCCGGTCGCCTTTGGCCCCTATCCGTCCATTTGCTACAGGACAAACTCCTATCGCGGCATATCGTGGCACGCAAACGCTTTATCGACAACGGCATTTGCGTTTACTCTTTCATAGCGGAATGACTTGCCTGTGACATCCTTGCCACGGGCCGACAGCATAGGACGAAGATGAAGACGAAATCCACCATCCCTTTTGCAAGCGCCTTGATGCTGTGCCTCATTTCCGCCTCATACACCGCGGATTTCCCGGCCTTTGCACAAAGTTCCGCCATGGTACCGCAACCATCGCAAATGCCGGGCGCCCTGTCCTATTCCGACATTGTGGACCTGGCCGACGCGGCGCCGCTAGTGGTCAATGTGCGTATTCGCAACATCATCGCCCTGAAGGGTGAGCAGGCCGCAAATGTCCCGGCGGGATATAAAAGGCTCTTTTTGGAGGCCGATGTGACCGGCCTGATTCGCGGTGAAGGGGGTATCAGCCCATCCGTAACCTATCTTTTCGATGCCCCTCTTGATTCGCGCGGCAAGATACCCAAGCTGAAAAAGGCAGAGCGCATCCTGTTCGCCCGTGCGGGCAGTCGGCCGGGCGAAATCCAGTTGATCGCGCGTGACGCTCAGCTTCCTTACACCCCCGCTGCGGAACAGCAGATCAAATCCATCCTGTCCGGATTGCTGGCCCCCGATGCGCCGCCACGCATTCTGGGGTTGGGCGACGCATTCCACGTCGCCGGCACGATCGCGGGCGAAGGCGAAACACAGATTTTCCTGCGGACCGCAAATGGCGATCCGGTATCCCTGTCCATTCTGCGCCGTCCCGGACAGGCGGCCCGCTGGGCCGTAGCACTGGGCGAAATCGTGGACGAAGCCGCCCGTCCGCCCGAACCGGGCACATTGCTCTGGTATCGGTTGGCCTGCGCCCTGCCCACGTCCCTGCCGGCTCGCTCGGTCCGCACTTTGCCTGTCGCCGATGCGGAGGCCGCCCGCGCCGACTATCGGGTCGTGGTCGATGCGCTTGGCCCCTGTGGACGAACCCGTCCGCAAGGCTGAACAGCATATGGCGCCCGCTTTCAGATCAAGCGGGCGCTTTTACTTGGACAGAGGGGCGGCCCCCGCTATCAGCGCGGCTTTCAAAGACCGGAAGGATGAAAGCCGCCATGTCCAATCTGCACCGTCATGCCCCGCTGCGCGTCGCGCTCGTCGGCCTCGGCACGGTGGGCGGCGGGGTCATTCGCCTGCTGGAGACGAATGGCGACCTGATTGCGCGGCGCGCCGGATGCCCTATTCAGATTGTCGCCATTTCGGCGCGTGATCGGCACAAGGATCGCGGCGTCGACCTGTCCCCCTATGAATGGGTGGATGACATGACGACGCTGGCCACGCGCGACGATGTCGATGTCGTGGTGGAACTGATCGGCGGGTCGGATGGCCCTGCCCTTGCGCTGGCCCGCCAGTGC
The DNA here is from genome assembly GCA_021847605.1 of Pseudomonadota bacterium. Lineage (GTDB taxonomy): Bacteria > Pseudomonadota > Alphaproteobacteria > Sphingomonadales > Sphingomonadaceae > Sphingobium. The sequence goes on from JAJZQN010000011.1 coordinate 44,064, forward strand.
CTGACCGTGGGCAAACCGTTCGTCACGGCGAACAAGGCGATGCTGGCCCATCATGGGCTGGACCTCGCCCGCCTTGCCGAACAGGGCGGCATCGCGCTTAAATATGAAGCAGCGGTCGCGGGCGGCATTCCGGTCATCAAGGGGATGCGCGAAGGCGCCGCCGCCAATGAGATCAGCGGCGTCTATGGCATCCTGAACGGCACCTGCAATTACATCCTGACCACGATGGAAAAGGAAGGCCGCGGGTTTGACGAGGTGCTGAAGGAAGCGCAAGCGCTGGGCTATGCCGAAGCCGACCCGAGCTTCGACATCGACGGGGTCGATGCCGCGCACAAGCTGACCATCCTCGCCAGTCTGGCATTCGGTACAGAGCTGGATTTCGAAGCGGTCGCGACCACGGGCATCCGCCACGTCATCGCCGCCGACATCGCCGAAGCGGCCGCATTGGGCTATCGCATTCGCCTGGTCGGCATGGCGCAGAACGGTCCCAACGGACTGTTTCAGCGGGTTCACCCGATGCTGGTGCCGCTCGACCATCCGCTGGCCCATGTCGACGGATCGCTCAACGCCGTGGTGGCGGAGGGGAATTTCGTCGGCCGCCTCTTCTTCCAGGGACGCGGCGCGGGTGATGGCCCGACCGCTTCGGCGGTGGTCGCCGACCTGATCGACGTGGCGCGCGACGAATATGGAGACGCCTTCGCCATGCCGGTCGCCGCGCTCAGCCCACAGAAGACGGCCGATGCCGGCGCACGCAGCGGCCGCGTCTATCTGCGCTTCAAGGTGCAGGACCGCCCCGGCGTGCTGGCAGAGATTGCCGCAGCCACCCGCGATGCCGGCGTGTCGATCGAAAGCATGATCCAGCGCGGCGCGAATCAGGGGGACGGCGTACTCATGGCCATCGTCACTCACGCAGGTGAAGAGCGTTGCGTTCGGGACACACTGGAGCGACTGGCCGGGTCCGACAGCCTGCTCGATACGCCGATGGTGATGCACATATTGGATTGATCCATCGCCAATAGGCAATGATGTGAGGGCGTGAAGCCGGGCCTAATGTCGCCCGGCCCCCTTATATCGATCGGGCAAGGGCGGCGGCGGGGCCAAATCCGCATCGGGATCGACAATGGCGGTCACGCCCTTGATCAGGCCATCGATCATCTTGGCTCCGTTCCATCCACCTACGCACCCGGCCGCCTGCCCACCCGATATGCCACACATGCCCTGCTTCACCGGCGCGGCGGAGGCTCTGGCCGGATCGCCCCGCACAGGCCCATCGCTTCCATCCGATTCGCGCGGCAGCGGCAGGCGCTGCGCCGCATTGCGTTCCGCCCGACTGCCGCACACGACGATCGCATCGCCGCTGCGGTCGCAAGGGCGCACCGCCCGCGTCTTTTCCCGATAGGCGGCCATGGCCGCGCTTTCCTCCTCATCATTCGCCCCATCGCTCGCCCATGCTGGCCCGATCGGGACCATCAACAACGCAAGGGCAAGGGCAGAGCGGATCATTACGCGATAGGAACAGCCAATCATGGCCGCATCATGACCGTGTGGACCACCCGGCCTTAACCGCTCGACAAGGCAGAACCGGCATCCTATCGGCTGGTCCATAAGAAAAGGACGAGGAATGACGATGGTGCAGGGAAGCTCGACTCTCGATCGCGTGCTGGTGCTGGAAATGGTCCGCGTGACCGAAGCCGCCGCCATCGCCGCGTCGCGCCTCACCGGCCGGGGCGATGAGAAGGCCGCGGATGCCGCCGCCGCCGAAGCCATGCATCTGGCCTTCAACGACCTCTATATGGACGGCACCATCGTTATCGGCGAAGGCGAACAGGACGAGGCGCCGATCCTCTATAAGGGGGAGAAGGTCGGCAATGCGATCGGCAGCGGGCCGCGCATCGACATTGCGCTCGACCCGCTGGAAGGCACGACCATCACCGCAAAGGCGGGGCCGAACGCGCTGACCGTACTGGCCATAGCGGAGGAAGGTGGCCTGCTGAACGCACCCGAAGTTTATATGGAAAAGCTGGCCGTGGGGCCGGGCTATCCCGATGGCGTGATCAATCTCGACAAATCGGTGCGGGAGAATGTGGAAGCGGTGGCAGCGGCCAAGGGCGTGGACCCACACGAAATCATCGTGTGCGTGCTGGACCGTCCACGCCATGAAAAGCTGATCGCGGAACTGCGCGCCATCGGTTGCGGCGTCATGCTGATCCCCGATGGCGATATCGCCGGGGTGATCGCAACCACCGACCCGGAAACCGGCATCGACATCTATATGGGATCAGGCGGCGCACCCGAAGGCGTGCTGGCCTGCGCCGCGCTCCGCTGTGTCGGGGGACAGTTCAAGGGGCGGTTGCTGTTTCGCAATGATGATGAGCGGTTGCGGGCGCGCAAATGGGGAATCACCGATATGGACCGCATCTATGATCTGAATGATCTGGCCAGGGGCGACTGCATCTTTGCGGCGACGGGCGTAACCGACGGATCGTTGCTGGGCGGGGTCAAACGACTGCCCGGTGGAAAATTGACGACGCAGAGCGTGGTCATGCGCGCCAGCACCGGCACGGTGCGCTGGGTGAAGGGCGAACATCGGGTAGACCGCAAGCCGGTGTGAGGAAAGCCAGCCCGCGTCTTCAGAGCAGGATGTAATCGGGTTGAAACATAAATCTCCGTTCGTTTCGAGCGAAGCCGAGAAACGAACAGATCAATGCAAAATCATCAAACTTTAATGATAGTGGCTGGCGCGGTGGTTGAGGTCGTGGCCCAGCGCCAGGATGCCGACGCCGATCAGCGTATAGATGCTTTCCTGCATGCCATGGTCCATCGTGAGCGCGCCGGCCATGACGCCGAGGCCGAGTGATCCGATCGCTGCGGGCATCATGAAACCATGGATCATCGCACCATGGCCCAGAGCGATGGCGCCCAGCGCGATCGCGATGGCGAGGCCCGCCTCATGAAAGATCGGGCTTTCAAAGATACCCCCGGCCGACGCCAGCAACCCCAGGATGACCGCCGTCGCGAAACAATGGGCGACGCACAGGCCCGACAGCGCGATCGCGATGCGATCGATCCGGCCGGTCATCAGGGCGTGGCGAAAACGGGTTGTCATGCTGGCCGCTACATAGGGCAGCCCAGCATAAGTTACAACATAACATAGCGGATTTTTTGCGGGCCGACGCGCCCTTCCCGGCCCTATGCCGCGAGGCGCAGGCAGTTCCGGCCGCTATGCTTGGCGCGATAGAGCGCCTGATCGGCGGCCTCCATCATGGCGCCGCGGGTCGAAGCGCCATCCAGTTCGACCAGTCCCGCGCTGAAGGTCACGGAAATCGCTTCTCCGCCGTCCAGCTGGATCGGCCCGACCAGAAGCGCACGTAGCCGTTCGCACATCATGGCCGCCCGGTCGATGTCGCTGCCCGGCAGAAGGATGGCGAATTCCTCGCCCCCCAATCGCCCGATACTGTCGCCCGGCAGCAGGCCGGGGCGCAGCCGTTCGACGAAAGCGGTCAGCACGGCATCCCCCGCACCATGGCCATGGCGGTCATTGACCGCCTTGAAATGATCAATGTCGATCATCAACAGGCTGGCGCATATGCCGTTGCGGCTGTGCAGCAGCGCGGATTCCAGCTTTTCGAGGAAGGCGCGACGACTGTCCGCGCCGGTCAGCGAATCGCGTTCGGCCACTTCCTGAAGCGCGCGTTGGCGTGCCTTGTGCCGGGATATGTCGCGAATGGTGCTGACAACGCCACTCGGTACACCATGGGCATCGACCAGCGCCCGCGACACCATCTCATACCAGTCGAGGCCAGCGGCGGAAACGAGCGGACGAAATTCCACCTGATGCACGCTGCCCGGATGGCCCAGCGCATGGCGGTGGGCCGCCATCACCTGTGCCCGGTCGATCGGGTCGGCAAGGTTGGCGGCTGACTGACCTATCAACAGGCCGGGTGCGCAGCCGATATGGTCATGGGCCGATGGCGAGGCATAATGGATGATGCCATCCACATCGATTTCCAGCACCACGTCACCGCTATGTTCTGCGATGGCACGGAACCGCGCCTCGCTTTGCTGCAACATGCGGAACAGGCGCAGGCGGCCGTTCAGTTCGGCCGCAACCGGCAACGACAGCAGGAAGCTGAGCGCCAGATAGAATTGGAACGCCTGAATCCGCTCGCCAGGAGAAGAAAGGATCATGGTCAGCGGACCGACGCCCGTCATGGTGGCGACACCGCCAACCACCGCAAGGATCAGGATGGAGGCCGCCGCACCCAGATGGCCAACACGAAAGGCGATCAGCACCAGTGGCAGCAGCGGCGCGAACAGCATCGGATAGCGCGCACTATAAAAGATATGGACGGTGATGATGGCGAATATCGCCAGCAGCAGCATAGCCTCTATCTTTTGCGCGCGGCTGGTCGAACGGCGCCAGCGAGCATATTCCCCCTGCATCAGCAGCACCAGAACCGGCGTGCAGATGAGGCCGCCCAACGTATGTCCGGTATACCATTGTACCCAGGATGCGCCGAAGGCGACAGGCTTGAGCGATGACGCCACCAGCGCCGCGCCCACGCCCGTCACCGTGTCCGCGACGACACAGAGCGACAGGATGAACGTCACCAACGATTGCGTCGATGCCATCACCATCCGATCAACCGGCGCGTGGCGACAAATGGTCGCAACAATCAGCGCTTCGGCCATGTTGATCACCGCCATGGGGATCGCCGCCAGCCATCCCATGCCGAACAGCCCGGTGGCGAGCGCGCTGGCAATGGCACAGCCTAGGGCGGTGCCGGTCCATTCACGGCGGGGCGTGGTCAGCAGTTTTGCCATGACGAAGGCGTTGGCGCCCCAGACAAACGCCAGCCCCCCTTCGAACCGCGACACCATCAGCGCGAGCGAAGCCGCAACGAAATAAATGCCCGCTGTCGTAGCGGGTGGGATCAGGCGCCGGGCGGTGGGAAGGAAAGGGCGAAGCATGTGCCCGATTCCGTTACGCTGGCGACCTTAATATTTGCTCACCATCGATCAGGGGAAATGCCGGATATGCCCCAAAGGGAATGACAGGATTTATGCTTGCCCCCCGTTCAAAGAAAAGGCGCCCCGCCATCGATAGCGGGACGCCCTTAGCCGGCCAGGCAGGCTCCCCTCCATAACAGGAGAGGGTTTAGATGTCAGATCAGGCCGAAGCGTCCGCCAGCGTCTGATCGGTCGGGGCCGAAATCGACGGGTTGCGATCCTTGATCGAGGCACGGGCCTGACGCACGCCTGCGCCATAATCGGGATGGACCTGATCGAACAATTTGCACTGGCGTTCCTCGATCTCCGCCGGGATGTCGCCCATGGCAGCGGCGATATTGGCGAAGAGGCGCGCCTTTTCGCCATCGTCGAACAGTTCGAACAAGGCGCGGGGCTGGCCAAAATCATCATTGCCATCGCGATGATTATAGCGGTCAGCATCGCCCGAAATCTTCAGCGGCGGTTCCAGGAAACGATTATCCTCGACCGGACCACCAAAGCTGTTCGGCTCATAATAGGCCGCCGGATTGGGGTTGTTGGGGAAGAAGCGCATCGCCCCATCCTTGTGATAATGATGCACCGGACATTTGGGCGCGTTGACCGGCAGCGCTTCATAATGGGTGCCGATGCGGTGACGGTGCGCGTCGGCATAGCTGAATATACGCGCCTGAAGCATCTTATCGGGCGAAAAGCCGATGCCCGGCACGATGTTGGACGGGCTGAAGGCCGCCTGTTCAATCTCCGCGAAATAATTGTCGGCGTTACGGTTCAGTTCCAGCACACCAATATCGATCGGCGGATAGTCCGCATGCGGCCACACCTTGGTCAGATCGAACGGATTATAGGCTGTCTTGTCCGCGTCCAGTTCCGGCATGATCTGGACCTGAACCTTCCACTTGGGGAATTCGCCTTTCTCGATCGATTCGAACAGATCCTCCTGCGTCGATTCGCGGGTGCGGCCCACGACCTGCGCCGCTTCTTCATTGCTCCAGTGCTTGTGGCCCTGCATCGTCTTGAAGTGGAACTTCACCCAGAAACGCTCGCCCGCTTCGTTGATGAAGCTGAACGTATGGCTGCCATAACCGTTGATGTGGCGCACGTCGGTCGGCAAGCCGCGATCCGACATCAGGATCGTCACCTGATGCAGCGATTCAGGGCTGAGCGACCAGAAATCCCACATGGCGGTCGGCGAACGCAAATTGGTACGCGGATGGCGCTTTTGCGTGTGGATGAAGTCGGGGAATTTCAGCGGATCACGCACGAAGAAGACCGGCGTGTTGTTGCCGACCAGATCCCAATTGCCCTCCGGCGTATAGAATTTGATGGCGAAACCGCGGACGTCCCGTTCCGCATCCGCCGCGCCCAGTTCGCCCGCCACCGTCGAAAAGCGCAGGATCAGCGGCGTTTCCGCGCCGGGCTGCAAGACTTTGGCCTTGGTATATTGGGAAATGTCGCCGGTGATCTTCAGAGTGCCATGGGCGCCCCATCCTTTGGCATGCACGACACGCTCAGGAATGCGTTCCCGATTCTGGTGCGCCAGTTTTTCCAGCAACTGATAATCCTGCAACAACAGCGGGCCGCGCGGCCCCGCGCTCAGGCTGTTCTGATTATCGGCGATCGGCGCGCCGGCACTGGTCGTCATCGTCGGCTTGTCGGCCATGGCTCATTCTCCTCGGTGTAGCGTGTAGCAGCCTATGCCCCCCGGCTTCTTGTACGAAACGGATTGAATCGTTCTGACTGATCGCTTCCCTGACTGATTGTCCCCATCAGCATGATCCGATCAGCGTCCCTCCGTCAGCAAATCGCTCCAACGGGTCAGTCGTTCCGTGCGGCGATGCTTTTCTATTGCCGGGACGAAGCGGCTGGATGGCGACGTCATGCGGGCGGCGCTGTCCAGATCGGGGAACAGCCCTGCCCCGACCGCCGCCAGCATCGCCGCGCCACGAGCCGTCGTTTCCACATCGGCAGGGCGATCGACCACCATGTCCAGCATGTCGGCCATATCCTGCGCAATCCAGTCATTGGCGCTCATGCCGCCGTCGATGCGCAAACTTTTCCACGCCGCCCCGTCGGCCGCGAAGGCTCCGGCCAGATCATGGACCTGATGCGCGATCGATTCGAGCGCGGCACGCACAATATGCGCGCGGCCCGTGGCGTGAGTCAGGCCTGTGATGCGCGCGGTGGCGTCGGGCCGCCAGTGCGGCGCGCCCAGCCCGGCCAGCGCAGGCAGCATATAGACACCGCCATTGTCGGACACGGACCGGGCGATGGCATCAGTATCGGCCGCCCGGTCGATCATGCCCATCCGGTCGCGCAACCACTGGATCAGGCTGCCCGCGACGAAGATGGAGCCTTCGAGCGCATAAAGGCGACGCCCGCCGATCTGGCACAACACCGTCCCGAGCAGGCGGTGCCGCGACCGGGGCAGCGCCTCCCCCAGCGGCGTCAGGATGAAGGCACCGGTCCCTAAGGTCGCCTTCGCCGCGCCGGGTGACAGGCACCCCTGCCCGATCGTCGCGGCCTGCTGATCCCCCGCAAGACCACGGATCGGCACCGGGCCACCCAGCAGGTCGGGCAGGGTCGTACCGAAATCCCCGGCATTGTCGGTGATGCCGGGCAGCGCAGCGACAGGGACGCCAAACAGGGCGCACAATTCCTCGTCCCATCCCGCGCCATCCAGCGCCATCAACTGCGTGCGGCTGGCGTTGCTGGCATCGGTCAGGTGCAGGCCGCCGGTCAGTTTCCACAGCAGCCAGCTTTCCACGGTGCCGAGCGCCAGCGCATCGCCCGCCTGCGCCACGGCCGGCACTTCATCCAGCATCCAGCGCATCTTCGTCGCCGAAAAATAGGGATCGAGGATCAGGCCGGTGCGATCCTGCACAAAGGCTTCATGCCCCGCCTCACGCAGGGCGGCACATTGCGACGCGGTCCGACGGTCCTGCCACACGATGGCGCGGGTCAGCGGCTTGCCGGTGCGGCGATCCCACGCGACCACCGTCTCACGCTGATTGGTGATGCCGATGGCGACGATCCGGTCGGGGCCACCCGCCTCGCTCACCAACTGGCGGGCGCATTCCAGCGTGCGATCCCATATCTCATCGGCGTCATGCTCGACCCGGCCGGGCTGGGGATAATATTGGGTCAGGTCGCGCTGCGCCGTCGCGATCCGTTCTCCGTCGGGGGCGTAGAGCATGGCGCGGGTCGATGTCGTCCCCGCATCCAGCACCAATATCGCGCGCTCCGTCATATCCTCTCCTGCATATGCTCTTCCAGTCGCCGGACCTGCGCCGCGTCGAGCCGCAGGCCCAGCTTGGTGCGGCGCCACAGCACGTCCTGCGCGCTGCGCGCCCATTCCCGATCGATCAAATAAGCGACCTCCGCTTCGCTGAGGCCATGACCGAAATCCTCGCCCAGATCGGCGGCGCTCCCCGCACGCCCCAGCCAGCGCCAGGCATGGGTTCCATAGGCGCGACCGAGCCGGTCGGCATCGCTCTGCGACAAAAAGGGATAGTCGGCCCGCAGCCGGTCGATCAGCGCGGGCAGGCCGTCTCGCGGGAAATCGCCACCGGGCAGGCCCGACATCCCGGTCCAGTCAGCCTCGCTCATCTTTGGCAGGTACCGGCGCAGCATAGCGACCGCCTCCGCCGACAGGTGGTGATAGGTGGTGATCTTGCCGCCGAAAATGCTGAGCAGCGGCGCCCCCTCCCCTTCATCCCATTCCAGCCTATATCCGCGCGTCGCCGCCTCCGGCCGATCCGACCCGTCCTCCAGAAGTGGCCGCACGCCGGCATAGGACCAGACGACATCGGCGGGAGCGATGCGCTGCGCGAAATAGAGGTTCGCGCCATCGCACAGATAGGCGATCTCCTCCGCGCTGGCGGTGACGTCGGTCAGGCCGCCCTGATGATCGCGGTCGGTCGTGCCGATCAGGGTGAAGTCGCGCTCATAGGGGATGGCGAAGAAGATGCGGCCATCGGGCAACTGGAAGAAATAGGCGAAGTCATGGTTGAACAGGCGCGGCACGACGATATGCGATCCGCGCACCAGCCGCATATGCCGGTCGGACGGACGATGCGCGCGATCCAGCAGGTCGAGCGTCGAGGGGCCGGTCGCATTGACGATGATGCGTGCCTGAAAAGACCGACCATCATCGGTGTTGATCGTCCAGCGATCGGCGGCGCGCTCCAGTGCCGTCACCGCGCAGCGCGTCTCGATCTGCGCACCATGGTCGGCGGCATCGCGCGCATTCAGCACCACCAGCCGTGCATCATCGACCCACCCGTCCGAATAGACCCAGCCACGGCCGAATCCGGGCTGAAGCGGCATACCGGCGACATGGCGGCGCAGGTCGATGCCCTGCGTCGCGGGCAATGCCCGCCGCCCGCCGATATGATCATAGAGGAACAGGCCAAGACGCAGCAGCCAGCGCGGCCGCAGCCCCGGACGCCATGGCAGGACGAAGCGCATCGGATGGATGATGTGCGGCGCGATGCCCCACAATCTCTCCCGCTCCGACAATGCCTCGCGCACCAGCGCGAATTCGCGATGTTCCAGATAGCGCAGGCCGCCATGGATCAGCTTGGTGGAGGCGGAGGATGTCCCCTGCGCCAGATCGCCCCGCTCCAGCAGCAGCACGCGCGCGCCCCGCCCGGCAGCATCGCGCGCAATACCGCATCCGTTCACGCCGCCGCCGATCACGGCGATGTCGAAGGGCTGCTCCTCATTCACTCCCCCGATGTAGGGCGCTCCGGGCGGCAAGGGAAGCAAGGCACGAAAAACCCGGCGGGGAAGCATATCCCCCGCCGGGTCCATCGCCAGAACGGCCTGATAGTCCCCGATCAGCCTGTTCTGAAAGCCGTCAATGCCTCAGGCGAGGCTGTCGACCACCAGACCGCTGTTCGTACTGTCGGTGCTGGTCGACGCGGAGCCATAGAGTGATTGCGACAGGCTGGACCGCAGATTTTCCAGAAAGGCGATGATCGAATCGAGCTGATCGGCTGCACTGGTGGCGTCGGTGCTGCTGGTCGTGCTGCTGTCGTCATCCTCATCGTCGGATGCAGCAGGCGGGGGTCCGGGTGGCGGGCCACGCATCGGGCCAGCACCGCCGACACCGCCCATGCCCGCGATGCTCATATCATCCTGTCCCGTATCGCTACCGTCACTGGCGGTTGCGCCGCCCGGCCCCTGCGCGAAAAAGCTCTGAAGCGCGGCCGCCTGGTCCTGCGTCAATGTGCCAGCGGCGACCTGATCATCGATCAGCGAGTCGACCCGCTCCTTCATGCCCGATGGATCGAGCCGGGAACTGCCGTCGCTGGCGGCAGAGGAAGAAAGCGCTGTATCGATATTATCGAGCGCGGTTTCCAGCGCGTCGCCGTCCACCTCACTCAGGGAGCCGGCCTTGACGGCGGCGCCGATCTTATTGTCCATCGACATGCGCGGCGATGGCGGCATGCCCATGGAGTAGCTGTTGATGCTCGTCATGATGGAAGTCCCCACTTCGGTTAAGCGGGGCCATCATCACCGGAAATTCTGAAAAAACATTATATTTCAATAAGGTAATTTATTGAAATATCCGCGTTACACTGGTTAGCATGCGGTTAATGCGCCATCGCCCGACCGGATTGGATCAGGCTTTTTCCAGCGTACATTGCAGCGGATGCTGGTTCTGGCGGGCGAAGTCCATCACCTGATTGACCTTTGTCTCGGCCACTTCATAGCTGAAAATGCCGCATATGCCGACACCGCGCTGATGGACATGCAGCATCACCCGGGTCGCTTCCTCCATGTCCATGCGGAAAAAATGTTGAAGGACATGCACGACGAATTCCATCGGCGTATAATCGTCGTTCAGCATCAGCACCTTGTAAAGCGACGGCTTTTTGGTGCGGGCGCGGGTGCGGGTCGCGATGCCGACATTGGGGCCGTCATTGCCGTCCCCCTGATCGTCCCGGTCCCCGGCCGCCATCGTCGCGGGCCGCGCTGCATATGTGGCGATGCTGTTCATGATGTCCGAGGATATGGCGATTTGCGCCCTTATAGCAAGAGGCCGGTGGCAGCACCCGATCGGATCGCGCCGATATTTCGCCGCAGACGCGAAAAGGCGCGCCATTCCCATGGGGAAGGCGCGCCTGTTCAGGTCAGGTCGTCAGGCGGCCAGCGACTTCACCTTGTCGGTGACGAGCGTGACGCGCGCGGTCAGCGGCTGGGCCACGTCGCCGGCCAGCTTCATGAACGCTTCGCTGCTCTTGGCAGCTTCCTTGGCGAACTCGTCAAAGCTGCTCGACATAAGCTGGCTCTGAAGCTGGAAGAACTCGGTCGGCGTCTTGACCGTCGAGAAGCTCTTGAACGAAGCAGTCGCCTTTTCAAAGCTCTTGCGGCCGTAGTCGACGGCTTCCTGACCCATGGTTTCGATGCCCTTGGCGCAGATCTTGCCCGATTCGACCATGGCTTCGACATTACCCTTGGTCAGATCGCTCAGTTCTTCGATCGCCTTGGTCGACTTTTCGACGCCAGCCTTCGCCTTTTCGTTAAAGTCGGCATAGGCGGTTTCCATCTTCGCCTTGGCGTCTTCGGCAAACTTCTTTCCGGTTTCAATCAGGTCAGTCATCTTCTTGGTTCCTTCCAGGACAGGCAGCGGCACGGTTTTTTCAACAAGCGGTTTTGGGGCGACCGATGGCGTCTTAACGACCGGCTCGGTAATTGGCTCCGGCTTGGCGGCCTTCGCCTGAGGATTGGTGTCGATAGGCTTTACGGACATCGCCTGCGGATTCGTGTCGATCGGCTTGACCGACATCGCCTGAGGATTGGTGTCGATGGGTTTGACCGATGCAGCCTGGGGATTGGTGTCGATAGGCTTCACCTTGGCGGCAGCCTTAGGCACAGCCGCTTTCGGCGCTGCTGCCTTCTTCACCGCTGGCGGCGTGATAGCAGCCTCCGCCGCCTTCAGCGCCTCGCTGGCAGACAGCGTGGTGGAACCTCTCTTTGCAGGAACTTTCCCCTGCCCACTCTTGGGTGTCACGGCCATGGACCATTCTCCGCTTGTTGCACTGCACAATAAACCCTGGCGCGAATCGTTGCAAGGCTTATTGTGCAGTGCAACATAAACGTCACGCACGCCCCGGCCTATGCCACGGGCAATCCATCGCAATTATTCTCGCATCGGTGGATCAACGTGCTTTGACGTAGCGCCCCGGTGCGTCTTCAATAGCCTTCAGATGCCCTTTGCCTGGCACACGTGCGCCCTTCACAGCGACGGTTTTCGCATCGATTTCTTCGATCCAGATGCGCCAGTCGGGCCACCAGCTTCCTTTTGTCTCACGTGCATTGGCGATGAAGTCATCCAATGTGGCCTCCACCGCGTCACTGGTCCAATATTGATATTTCCTGGCGGCCGGCGGATTGATGACACCCGCAATATGCCCCGATCCCGCCAACAGGAAACGGACCGGACCGGACAGATTGGTCGTCAGCTTCCACACGCTTTCCAGCGGTGCGATATGATCTTCCTTCCCCGCCTGAACATAAGCCGGGGTCTTAATGGCCTTGAGGTCGAGCGGCGTGCCGTCCACGCTGATGGCGCCCGGCACCACCAGCAGATTGTCGCGATACAACTGGGTCAGATAATCCTTGTGCCAACGCGCGGGCAGGTTGGTCGTGTCGCCATTCCAGTAGAGCAGGTCGAAGGGCGGATAATCCATGCCCAACAGGTAATTATTGACGACATAGTTCCAGATGAGGTCACGCCCGCGCAGCAGGTTGAACGTCGCGGCCATATAGCGCCCGTCCAGGAACCCGCCGGTCGACAGCCGCTCCACCATCTTCATCTGTTCATCGTCCACGAACAGGGTGAGATCGCCCGCCTGACTGAAATCGACCTGCGCGGTGAAGAAGGTCGCACTCGCCACCTTGTCCGCCTGTCCCCGCGCCGCCAGCAGCGCCAGCGTGGCCGCCAATGTCGTGCCGGCCACGCAATAGCCGATCGTGTGGACACTCTCGACCTTCAACAGGTCGCGTACCGTGTCGATCGCGTCGATCTGACCACGCACGATATAATCGTCCCAGATCATGTCCTTCATCGACGCATCGGCCGATTTCCATGACACAAGGAAGACACTGATCCCCTGATCCACTGCCCATTTGACGAAGCTCTTTTCGGGCGACAGGTCGAGAATATAGAAGCGGTTGATCCATGGCGGAAAGATGATCAGCGGCGTTTTCAGCACCGTGTCGGTCGACGGCGCATAATGGATCAACTGATAGAGCGGGGTTTCGTAAATCACCTTGCCCGGCGTCGCCGCGACATTGCGGCCCAGTTCGAATTTCGAGCCGTCGGTATGGGACAATTGCCCCTTCTCCAGATCGGCCAGCATATGCTTCAGCCCCTGGACCAGATTTTCTCCGCCACTCTCGATCGTCTTCTGAACGACCGTCGGATTCATCAGCGGGAAATTCGACGGCGCCATCGCATCCAGCATGCCGCTGGTGGCAAAACGCAGCTTCGCCTTCTGCCTGGGGTCCACCCCATCGACCGCATCGGCCATCTTCGTCAGATAGTCCGACACCAACAGGTAGCTTTGCCGGATCAGGTCGTAAAAGGGATGTTCGGTCCAGGCCGGATCGGCAAAGCGACGGTCCTTGCGCGCGGCGGGGCTGTCGGCCGGTGCCGGTTCGGGCTGATCGCGCAGCAATCCGCCCGCATCCAGAAAACGCTGCCACAGGGCCAGTCCTTCATCGGCAAAGCGGGTCTGGATGCGCGCCACAACTTCAGGATCGAAGGGCAGAACCTGCCCCATGGTACCCGCCGCCTGCTCCAGCATCAATTGCTGGGCGCGACCGATCACCTGCGTCCATTGCTGCATTTCATCCAGCGTGGGCAGGTGCGGCTCCATGACGTCGCTTTTATCCATGGCCACCTTCCTCTCCCTGGCATCCCTATGCGCGCGGCTTTCGCTGGCGCGTCGTCCTTTAGCCGGTTATAGCCAGAATGTGACACGCAAACGATGCGTGACGCACTATTCCCTACAGAGAGCTTTCAGGAAAGCCCCTATAATGTCCGAAGAATTTTATCGCATGAAGCGCCTGCCGCCCTATGTCATCGCCGAAGTGAACGCGATGCGGGCCGCCGCCCGTGCCGGTGGAGAGGATATTATCGATCTGGGCATGGGCAATCCTGACCTGCCGCCGCCCGCGCACGTCATCGAAAAACTGATCGAGGTCGCACAGAAGCCCAGTGCCCATGGCTATAGCCAGTCGCGCGGCATTCCGGGTCTGCGCCGGGCACAGGCCAATTATTACGGGCGTCGTTTCGGGGTCGACATCGACCCGGAAACCGAAGTCGTCGTGACCATGGGGTCGAAGGAAGGCCTCGCCTCCCTCGCCACCGCGATCACCGAACCGGGCGACGTGGTGCTGGCGCCCAACCCCAGCTATCCGATCCACACCTTCGGCTTCATCATCGCGGGCGCGACCATCCGGTCGGTGCCGACGACGCCGGATGAAAATTATTTCCGCTCGCTCGATCGCGCCATGGCCTTCACCGTGCCGCGCCCGTCGATTCTGGTCGTCAACTATCCGTCCAACCCGACGGCCGAAACGGTCGACCTCGCCTTTTATGAGCGGCTCGTCGCCTGGGCGAAGGAGAATAAGGTCTGGATCCTGTCCGACCTTGCCTATTCCGAGCTTTATTATGACGGCAATCCGACGCCCTCCATCCTTCAGGTGCCGGGCGCCAAGGATGTGGCGATCGAATTCACATCTCTGTCGAAGACCTACTCCATGGCCGGATGGCGCATGGGTTTCGCCGTGGGCAATCGCAAGCTGATCGCGGCGATGACGCGGGTGAAATCCTATCTCGACTATGGCGCGTTCACGCCAATTCAGGCGGCGGCCTGCGCGGCGCTCAATGGCCCGCAGGACATCGTACAGAAAAACCGCGAACTCTATCACAAGCGCCGCGACGTGCTGGTGGAGAGCTTCGGCCGGGCGGGATGGGATATTCCCGCCGCCCGCGCATCCATGTTCTGCTGGGCGCCGTTGCCGCCGGCCCTCAAGGATATGGGCAGCCTGGAATTTTCCAAGCAACTGCTCACCCATGCCAAGGTCGCGGTCGCGCCGGGCGTCGGCTATGGTGAGGATGGCGAAGGCTTCGTCCGCATCGCCATGGTGGAAAATGAGCAGCGCCTCCGTCAGGCAGCGCGCAACATCAAACAATATCTGAAATCCATGGGCGTCAACACGCCCACGTCCAAGGGCGCGGCCTGAGTTATCAGCCCGACAGGACGGGTGGGCGCTGCGGCTGTATCGCGGCTCTACCCGTCATGCTTGTGCAATTGCTGATCGTCCTTGCCTTTGCGATCGGTGATTGCCCGCCCGACACGGCCTGCGCCGCGCGAGAGCCATGGGTGCCGCTATTGATGCTGACTGCCCCTCTTACCGGCATCGCCACTTTCTTCCTTGTTCGCCGGTTGATAGGAACAGGGCGATGACCGCCATCCCCCTGCCCCAATTGTCCCATGTCGCGCAGACCATTCAACTGGCACTGGCGCCCGTCTTCCTGCTGACGGGCATCGGCGCTTTCCTGAATGTCTGTGTCGGCCGGCTGGCGCGCATCATCGACCGGGCGCGCAAGGTGGAAGGGATCGTGCTGACCACCCGCGGCAAGGAACATGACCGCATGGTCGCCGAAATCCGCGTGCTGGACCGGCGGATGAGCGTGGTGAATGGCGCCATCTTCCTGTCGGTCGCATCGGCCTGCGCCGTGTGTATGGTCGTTATCCTGCTGTTCGCCGGCAATCTGTTCGGCGCGCATCTGGGCACGCCCATCGCCATCCTGTTCAGCCTGTCGATGCTGTTGCAGGCGGCGGCCTTTGCCACCTTCATTCAGGAAATCCGGCTGGCGTCGCGTGTCATCCATATCCGCAACGAAGTCCTCTATCACAAGGCCGAAGAGGAAGAGTCGGACCCGGCCGCATGACCAAATTCACCGTCAACGACCGGCCGGTCCAGTATCGGATGGACCCGGACACGCCGTTGCTGTGGGCGCTGCGCGATGCGTCGAACCTGACCGGCACAAAATATGGCTGCGGCACCGGCGACTGCGGCGCCTGCACGGTCGACATTGACGGCGAAGCGGTACGATCCTGTCAGGTGACGATCGGCAAGACCGAGGGGCGCTTCGTCACCACGATCGAGGCGCTGTCGCCCGATCGCGGCCACCCCCTGCAACAGGCGTTCGCCGCCGACAATGTGTCGCAATGCGGCTATTGCATCCCCGGCATCATCATGGCGGCGTCGGTGCTGCTGCGCCGGACCAACGATCCCTCGGACGAGGAAATAGACGCGGCGATCACCAATATCTGTCGCTGCGGCATCTACCCCCGACTGCGCGGCGCAATCCAGCGGGCCGGTCGCATCATGCGCGGCGAAAATGATGCAGATACAGAAGAGGGCGCTGCTGCCCCGCCGCCCGGCATTACACCGGAGGAGGCAGCCCGCACCGTTCCTGCATTGCGAAAGCCGTAAACTCTGCGAAACGCCTTTCGGGTTTTCCTTTTGTTCCACTTCGCCTAAGCGGTTCAGGTGATCGATCCTGCCGCCCTGCCCGCCCTTCATGCCAGCCATGGTGGCATCTGGTTGCGCGAAGGGGACCGCACCAGTGCGCTGGCCAAGGGGCAGGCGATTGCCCATGCCGCCGAAACGCCGGTGCTGCTGCTGAATGCGCCGCTGACCGGACAGCGGCTGGGCTATGCCGACCTCAATGGCCTTGATCTGCTGGAACTCTGGGCTTTCCTGCATCCCGCCCGCTTTCTGGTGCCCACGCCCAAGGGGCTGGCGCAGGCATTGGGCCTGCCGCAGCCAACCAATGAAGGCGATATTCCAGCCCTGTTGCAAACCGCTGCGCGGACGATGCTGGACCGGATCGATGCGGCCGACTGGACCGAGCGGGAGGGCGCATGGACGGCGTCGCAATCGCTGCACCGACTGCGCTGGCCATGGTCGCCGCTTGTCGCCCCCCGCATTGCCCGGCCCAAGGAAGCGGAACGCTGGCTCTTTTCCAAATTACCCGAATGGGACGAGGCACAGCCGCGCCCCGCACCGCGCACCATCTCGCTGAATGAGGATCAGGTGCTGTCGCGATTGGACGCGCTGACTGGACAGGGGGCGGAGCCGCGCCCCGGCCAGCGCGCCTATGCCGCCGCCGCCAGCGCACCATTTCGCCCCCGCACCCATCGCGACCAGCCCAATATGCTGCTGGCCGAAGCCGGCACCGGCATCGGCAAGACGCTGGGCTATCTGGCGCCTGCATCCCTGTGGGCGCAGGAGGCGCAGGGGACGGTGTGGATTTCCACCTATACCAAGGCGCTGCAACGCCAACTGGACCGCGAAACGCTGCGCCTGTTCCCCGATCCGCGCATCGCCGCGCAAAAGGTCGTGGTACGCAAGGGCCGCGAAAATTATCTCTGCCTCCTCAATCTGGAGGATGCGTTGCAGGGCGGCTTTGCCGGACGCGCCGCCATCTTGGCGCAACTGGTGGCGCGATGGGCGGCCTTCAGCAAGGACGGCGACATGGTGGGCGGCGACCTGCCCGGATGGTTGCCCACCCTGTTCCGCCGCAATGGCTCCACGGCGCTGACCGACCGGCGCGGCGAATGCATCTATGCTGGCTGCCCCCATTATCGCAAATGCTTCATCGAACGGTCGGCCAGAGCCTCCGCCGATGCCGACATCGTGATCGCCAACCATGCGCTGGTGATGATCAACGCCGCGCGCGGGCGCGAAACCGGGCAGCGGCCCCAGCGCATCGTCTTCGACGAAGGCCATCATCTGTTCGACGCGGCCGATTCGACCTTCTCCGTCGCGCTGTCGGGGCAGGAAGCAATCGAACTGCGCCGCTGGATCATGGGGCCGGAGAGCGGATCGCGCGGCCGCCGCCGTGGCCTCGCCGCGCGCCTGTCCGACCTCGCCAGCTATGATGAGGAAGGGGGGCAGGCGATCCGCGCAGCCGTGGACGCCGCGCAGGCGCTGCCCGCAGACGACTGGCTGAAGCGCGTGGTGGCCGACGAACCCTTCGGGCCGCTGGAGGCCTTGCTGGCGGCAGTACGCGGCCTCGTCTACACCCGCGCAGCCGATGCAGGCGAAGCGGATGCCGGCTATGGCATGGAAACCGAACTGGCTGAGCCGGACGGCGCACTGGTGGAGGCCGCGCAGGAGGCCGCTTTGGCACTCGACGCCCTCATCAAGCCATTGGTGCGCCTCTCCCGCCGGTTGGAAGCGGTGATCGAGGATGCCCCCGACTGGCTGGACGGCGCGGCACGGGCGCGGGTCGAGGGCGCCATCGCCTCACTCGGCTGGCGGCGCGACCTGATTTCGGCCTGGCTGGCGCTGCTGGCGCGGATTGGCGGCCCGGCCGACCCGGATTTCGTCGACTGGCTCGCGGTCGACCGGATCGAAGGCCGCGAATATGACATCGGCATTCATCGCCACTGGCTGGACCCCACCCGCCCGCTCGCCGAAACGGTGCTGACTCAGGCGCAGGGCGTCCTCGTCACCTCCGCCACGCTGAAGGGCGGCGGCGAATGGGACACGGCGCAGCGGCGCAGCGGCGCCATCCACCTGCCCCATGGGGCGCAGATGTTCGAAGCGGCCAGCCCCTTCGACTATCCCGGCCGGTCCGAAGTGCTGATCGTCACCGACATCAAGCGCGGCGACATCGCGGCCCTGTCGGGCGCCTATGCCCGGCTGATCGAGGCGGCGGGCGGCGGCACGCTGGGCCTGTTCACCGCGATCCGGCGGCTGCGTGGCGTGCATGCGCGGATCGCCGACCGGCTGGCACGGGGCGGCCTGCCCCTTTACGCGCAGCATGTCGATCCGATGGATACCGGCACACTGGTCGACATATTCCGCGACGATCCACGCGCTTCGCTGCTGGGCACCGATGCCCTGCGCGACGGGGTGGACGTGCCGGGCCATTCGCTGCGGCTGGTGGTGATGGAGGGGGTGCCATGGTCCAAGCCCACGGTGCTGCATGCCGCGCGCCGGCTGGCGGGTGGCGGCAACGCCTATGACGACCGCCTGATTCGCGCGCGCATGGCGCAGGCCTTCGGGCGCCTCATTCGCCGGGCCGAGGACAAGGGCAGTTTCGTCATCCTGTCCGCCGCCATGCCAAGCCGCCTTCTCAGCGCTTTTCCCCCCGGAACGCCGGTGCGCCGGTTGACATTGGACGAAGCGATCATCGCCGTTAGCGTCCAGGCGAGAGAGCAAAGCCTTGGCGTAGCGTCCGCTTTGGGGCATCAGGGGGATGAACCCCGCCTGCCCCAACAGGAGAGAGAATGAAGCGGCTGACCCTGTTGCGCCATGCCAAGTCGGACTGGGACGATCCGGTGGCGCGCGATTTCGACCGCCCGCTCAACCGCCGTGGTGAAAAGGCTGCGCGGCTGATGGGTGAATTTGCCGCCAAGCGGACCATGCATTTCGACCTGCTGGTCGCATCCCCCGCCGTGCGGGTGGTGCAGACGCTCGACACATTTTTCGAAGGCTATGGCGAAACACTGGACGCGCGGTGGGACCGGCGCATCTATCTCGCATCCTCCCCCACATTGCAGGACGTCGTGCGCGATTTGCCCGACGATGCCGACAGCGTGTTGATGGCGGGCCATAATCCGGGCCTTGAGGAACTGATCCTCGACCTTGTGCCTGATGACGGCGCCAGTCCGCTGCGCGAGGATGTGGAGGTGAAATTCCCGACCGCCAGCCTCGCCGTGCTGGAACTGCCTATCGATCGCTGGACGCAACTGGCGGACAATGGCGCAACGCTCGCCAGCTTCACCCGCCCGCGCGATCTGGACCCGGCGCTGGGGCCGGGCTCACGCTGACCTTCGATCATGACGCTGATCCACTGGCGCCATGCGACGTCGCAGGATGCACTGGCGCTATCGATATTGGGCGGGGCAACCTTTCTTGCCAGCTTTGCCCATGATCATCCCGGCAGCGCCCTGATCGACCATATCCGCCGCGCGCATGACGATGCCTATTATCTGGCGGCAATGGCGGACCCGGCGCAGACAGTGCTGATCGGGGAAACCCCGCTGGGCGCGCCGGTCGGCTATGCGCAGATGACCCCTCCTGCCCTGCCCGTGCCGACCGATCCGGCCCGCGATGTCGAATTGAAGCGCATCTATCTGTTGAACGGGTGGCAGGGCGGCGGCCATGGCGCACAGTTGATGGACCATATCATGGCGGAGGCCCGGAAGCGGGGCGCGGAACGACTGCTCCTGGCCGTCTATCCCCAAAATCACGGCGCGCGACGTTTTTACGAACGCTATGGCCTGCGCGAGATTGGCGAGACGACCTTCATGGTCGGCGACGTGTCGTTCCGCGATCTGGTCTATGCCGGGCCAGTGGCGGCGGCCTGATCCTTATTCACCGATGGCGCGGGCCAGAGTAGATCGGATGGATTCGAGCCTCTCGACCAGCGCCATATCCACCTCCGGCGCAGCAGGCGCGGCGATGAAGGGCTTAGGCGGCGCAGCATCATGGCCGTTACCGTCGATCAACGCCTTTTGCGCGCCCTTGACGGTAAAACCCTCGACATTGAGAAGTTGGTGAATACGGCGGGCCAGCGCGACATCGCCGGGCCGATAATAACGCCGATTGCCCGACCGCTGTAACGGGCGAAGCTGAGGAAAGCGGGTTTCCCAATAACGCAGGATATGCTGCGGCAGACCCAGATCGGCTGCCAGCTCGCTGATCGTCAGAAATGCACCCTCAGCCTTTTCCATGACCGCGATACTGCGCCCTTAGACCGGCCGAGGTCAACTGCCGTAAAATGATGTTAACGCTCGCAAAGTCGCGCCTTTGTATCAGGCTGACGCAACCCGGTCGCGCATCGTTTGGCTGGCACGGAATGTCAGCACCCGGCGCGGTTCGATCGGGACTTCGACCCCGGTCTTGGGATTGCGGCCCATACGCTGCGTCTTATCGCGCAGGACAAAGGTGCCAAAGCTGGAAATCTTCACATTTTCGCCGCGCTCCAGCGCAGACGACATATGTTCCAGGATCGATTCGACCAGAGCGGCCGCTTCCGCCCGCGACAGGCCCACATGGCGATTCATGCTTTCGGCGAGATCCGCGCGCGTCAAGGTTCCAATGCCGTCCATCGTCCATCCCCTGTTAGCCGGCATCCCGGCTGGACCCGATCCGACTGAAATGTGTCTGATTCGCAGAGATTACGCAAGATGTCGCTGTAATCGAACCATTACAGGCGCAGGACGCAGGCACCCCAGGTAAAACCGCCACCCATCGCTTCCAGCACGACCAGATCGCCCGGCTTGATACGCCCGTCGCGTGTTGCCAGATCCAGCGCCAGCGGCACCGACGCGGCTGACGTATTAGCGTGCCGGTCGACCGTCACCACCACGCGATCAGGCGACAGTTTCAGTTTGCGCGCGGTTGCATCCAAAATGCGGGCATTCGCCTGATGCGGCACCAGCCAGTCGATGTCGGCAGCCGACAGCCCGGCCTGTTCCATCACTTCATTGAGGACGGAAGCGAGGTTGACCACCGCATGGCGGAACACTTCCTGCCCCTTCATGCGCAGCTTGCCGACTGTCTGTGTGGTGGACGGGCCGCCATCAACATACAAAAGCTGGTTATGGCGGCCGTCGGCATGCAGCTTCGACGCCAATATGCCGCGCTTGCCCTCTTCACTTTCTTCCGCGCCCAGCACGATCGCGCCGGCGCCATCACCGAACAGGACGCAGGTGGTGCGGTCTTCCCAATCGAGAATGCGGCTGAAGGTTTCCGCACCGATCACCAGTGCGCGCTCGGCCGCACCGGAACGGATCATGCTGTCTGCCACCGTCACGGCATAGAGAAAGCCTGAGCAAACTGCCGCCACGTCAAAGGCGATACAGTCGTCGATGCCCAGCATCGCCTGAACCTTCGTCGCGGTGGATGGAAAGGTCTGATCCGGCGTGGCGGTGGCCACGATGATGAGGCCAATATCCTGCAACGACAGACCTGCCGCATCCATCGCAGCGCGCCCCGCATCGGCCGCCAGCGTCGCGGTGGTTTCACCCTCGCCCGCAATATGGCGGTTACGGATGCCGGTCCGTTCCACGATCCATTCGTCGCTGGTATCGACGGTCTGCGCCAGTTCCTGATTGCTGACCATGCGCGCGGGCAGGGCCGAGCCGGTCCCCAACAAAATGGAACGGCGGATCACTTGACGGACAGCTCCAGCTTTGCGGCGGTGGCTTCCTGCAACGCGGCCATATCAGCGGCGATGCGGCGGGTAATATCTTCCTCGACCAGACGGGCGGCGACATGGACGGCGTTGGCGACGCCCTTTTCATCGGCGCTGCCATGGCTTTTCACCACGACGCCGTTCAAGCCCAGGAAAACCGCCCCATTATGATTATTGGGGTCGAGATGATGTTTGAGCATGTACATGGCGGGCTTCGAAATCAGGAAGCCGATCTTGGACCGGATCGAACTGGTAAAGGCCTTGCGCAGCACATCGGTGACGAAACGGGCCGTCCCCTCAGCCGTCTTGAGCGCGACATTGCCGGAAAAACCGTCCGATACGATAACGTCGGTATCGCCACGGCCGATCTTGTCGCCTTCGGTAAAACCCTCAAACCGCAACGGCAGCGATGTGGACGCGCGCAGGATCGCGGCGGCGTCGCGAATCTCGTCGGTGCCTTTAAGGTCTTCGGTGCCGATGTTGAGCAGACGGACGCGCGGCCGATCCAGGTCGAGCGCGATGCGGGCATAAGCCGCACCCATCACCGCGAACTGGACGAGATTGCGGGCGTCGCATTCGGTATTGGCGCCCAGATCCAGCATCACGACATCATTGTCGCCCAGCGTGGGCAGCATCGCGGCCAGCGCCGGACGATCGACGCCCGGCATGGTGCGCAGCGCTAGCTTCGCCATCGCCATCAGCGCGCCGGTATTGCCCGCCGAAACGGCGGCACCGGCATCGCCCGCCTTCACGGCGGCGATGGCCATGCTCATCGAGCTGTTTTTCTTGCGGATGGCGACGCTCGGCTTGTCCGATCCGTCGACCACGTCAGCGGCATGCACGACATCGGACGCCGCCCGCAAATTGGGGTGACGGTCGAGCGCAGCCTTGATGCGGGCTTCATCCCCGAAAAGGGTGAAGCGCAGCCCGTCATGACGGCGACGGGCAAGCGCCACGCCCGCCATCATCACGCGCACGCCTTCATCCCCGCCCATCGCGTCGATTGCGATTCGCGGCTGGCTGGACAATGAATTCACCCCTTTGCGGAGATCGAAACGGCCTTACGCGCCGACGGCGACGATTTCGCGACCGTTATAGTGACCGCAGGCGTCGCACAGATTGTGGGGACGCTTCAGTTCACCGCAGTTCGAGCATTCGTTGAACGCTTCGACGCGCAGCGAATCATGGCTGCGACGCATGCCGCGCTTGGAGGGAGAAGTTTTGCGCTTGGGGACAGCCATGTCGGCACCTTATTCCATATATCAATCTGGTTGTGCGACTGGCCGGTATCCGAAAAGACATCGACGCCAACGGCGCCGCTGACCCATGCGGCCCGGGTGATCGCGAAGCCCTGCGCCTATAGCGTTTTTTGAACGGGGCGCAAGTCCTTCCTTGCCTCCTGCGACGCGCATCCTAGGGTGCAAGGCCGGGAAATATGAGGAATAGTCGATGCTGCTGCCGATCACGCTGACCTTTGCCGCGGCCTGTGCGCTGCTGAATTTATGGCTGGCGATTCGCTGTTCGCGCATCCGCATCGGCGACAAACTGTTGCATGGCGATGGTGGAAACAGCCTGCTGGCGCGGCGGATGCGGGCACATGCCAACTTCATCGAATATACGCCGATCGTCCTGATTCTCTTTGCCCTCATTGAAATGGCTATGGGAGAATCGCTGTGGCTGTGGGGAACCGCTCTCGCCTATGTGGTCGCGCGGGCGGCCCATGCGTTCGGCATGGACGCAGACAAGCCCAGCGCTCTGCGGGCGGGCGGCATCATGATCAACTGGGCCGTATTGCTGGCGCTGGCCGTGTGGGCGCTCACCGCCGCCTATAGCTGCACGCGCGAACTGCCCGTGCCGCCATCCATGGCCGCCTTGTCCTAAACCCCCTCCCCGTTCGTTTCGAGCGCAGTCGAGAAACGAGACAGAACTGCGCGGGCAACGCCATAGCCAGTCATGACGAACCCCGCTTCTCGACTTCGCTCGAAGCGAACGGATCAGAAATTACTAATCATGCCGGTCGACCTACTTCGCCAGCACCGAATCGGCGACATAGGGATTACTGCGCCGCTCATGGGCGAAGCTGCTCATCGCGCCATGGCCGGGGACGAAAGCGGTATCACCGCCCAGCGGCCATAGCTTGGTCGTGATCGCCTCGATCAGATGGGCGTGATTGCCGCGCGGAAAATCGGTGCGGCCGATCGATCCCTGAAACAGGACGTCGCCCACAATGGCAAGTTTGCTCGGCGCATGGTGAAACACCACATGGCCGGGCGTGTGACCGGGGCAATGAAGCACGTCGAGGACAAGATTGCCGACCGTCACCTGATCCCCATCCAGCAGCCAGCGGTCCGGCTCGAAACTTTCCCCCGGCACATTCCAGCGCTTGCCATCCTCGGCCAGGCGATCGATCCAGAAACGATCCTCTTCATGCGGCCCCTCAATGGGAACGCCCAGATCGCGGGCCAGCACACCCGCCTGACCGCAATGGTCGATATGACCATGGGTGACGAGCAGCTTTTCAATGGTGACGCCATGCTGGGCCGCCGCGCGTTTCAATACGGGCAAGTCGCCGCCCGGATCGACGAAAGCGCCGCGCATGGTGGCGGTACACCAGAAAAGGGTGCAATTCTGCTGAAGCGGTGTCACCGGAATCAGCGTGGCCATCAGTGGCCGGTCGGGCGTGGATGTGGTCATGCCCCAGATGTGGCGAAGGCGCCGCCGCTATGCAACCGGCCCGTTCGGCAACTTCAGGCCTCGGCCGCCATCGCAAAGGGTTCGGCCAGACTGATGCTGTCCAGCACCTTGGCCGTTTCGTCCCGCACGCGCAGCATCACGCGATGCAGGCGGCATTCCGATTCGGGCAGGCAGTTGGTGCAGCTTTCATGCGCAAAACGACTGGCACAGGGAGTCAGCGCCAGCGACCCCCGCGTCAGGCGGACAATGTCGCCATAGCTGATGTCCACCGGCGCCAGCGCCAGCCAATAGCCCCCGTCACGCCCCCGCTGCGTCGCCACCAGCCCCTCACGCGACAATTCGGACAGGATCACCGTCAGAAATTTGGCCGGAATATTCTGCCGCGTCGCAATCTCGTTCAGGGGCACCGGACCCTGGCGGTAGCGGTCGGCCAGATGCTGGAGGGCGCGAATGGCGTAACGGGTCTTCTGGGACAGCATGGCTTCGTTATTCGCCCAAGCGGCGCCTTTTACAAGGATATTGGCAGGAAGATTGGAAGAGAGATCAACGAACCTCGCCTCTCCCCCTCATCCCCTTACCATTGGCGAAGGGCGGCGCGGGCCTGACGCGGGAAATCACTGAATAGTGCGTCGACGCCGGTCGCGGCAACCGCCCGGACATAGCCGTCGAAATCGCCGCGTCCCTGCATATCGCCGGGCCGCTGATATTGTTCGGGCAGGAAGCCATTTTCCATCCGCAGCGTCCACACATGCACCTGAAGCCCGGCATCATGCGCCCGGCCGACCAGTGCGGTGGCGCCGCCCTCAGGCTTCAGCACCAGCGGCACCGACGGACCGATCGCGTCAGCATAGGCAGCAACGGCGGACAAGCCGCGCAGGGTCAGCATGTCGGCATAGGTCGTGCCCGGCTCATCCGCAGGACCGCCCTCTCCATCCACGAGTTGGACGAGGCGGATGCGCGACACGGCGCGAATGGCCTTGAGGTTGCCGACCTCGAACGACTGGATAAAGACCGGGTCGGTTTCCGTCTGATAGCCATATTTGGCCAGCATATCGAGCAACACAGCCTGATGCGGCAGGCCGATCGACGCGAAATAGCTGGGATGCTTGGTTTCGACATAGACGCCGATCTGGCGCTCTGCCTCGGCCTGCTTGGCCTTTACCAGTTGCAATATCTCTTCGAAGGTCGGGATCTGATACAGGCGATCATAACGCACATTGACTGAGCGCTGTTCGGGCAGCCGTTCGCGCGCGCGCAACGTGCGCAGTTCGGCGAGGGTAAAATCCTCGGTGAACCATCCCGTCATTCCGATGCCGTCGATTGTCTTCGTCGTCTTGCGATCGGCGAATTCGGGATGGTCGGCAACGTCGGTGGTTCCACCAATCTCATTTTCATGGCGGGCAACCAGCACCCCGTCCTTTGTCAGGACGAGGTCGGGTTCGATGAAATCGGCGCCCTGATCGATCGCCCGCTCATAGGCGGCGAGCGTATGTTCGGGCCGTTCCCCGCTCGCCCCGCGATGGGCGATGATCAGCGGGTCGGCCCGCGCCGCAGCAAGGGGCAGGAGGCTCATCACGACCAGCAGGCCAATGCGCAACCAGCCCCGGCCAATCACGCCTTCACACCCTGCAAGGCGTCTTCATAAGTCGTGGCCTTGAAACCGACGATGATTTCCTTGCCGGTGTCGAGGATGGGGCGCTTGATCATGGAGGGGTTGGCCATCATCAGCAGGATCGCCTTGTCCGCGTCGATATGCGCCTTGTCCCCGGCGTCCAGCGCCTTGAACGTGGTGCCGGAACGGTTGAGGATGGTTTCCCACCCATGTTCCATTACCCACTCCTCCAGCTTTTCCTTGTCCACGCCCGACACTTTATAGTCGTGGAAATTATAGGAAACGCGCTCATTATCCAGGAAATTGCGCGCCTTCTTGATGGTGTCGCAATTTTTGATGCCATACATGGTAATCATGAGGTCTGACCCTTTGTTCAGCCGCGAAAGGCCGTGACTTCGATTTCGATTTTCATGTCCGGCTTGATGAGGCCGGCAACGATGCAGGTGGCGGCGGGGCGAATATCGCCGAACACCGCGCCAAGCGGCGGGCCGATTTCGTCCCAATAGGCCGCGTCGGTAATATAATAGGTTGCCCGCACCACATCGGCGAAGGAAAATCCGCCCTGTTCCAGCGCCCGACCGATGGTGGTCAGCGCATTGGCGGCCTGATCCGCCACGCTTTCCGGCATGACCTTCGTCTCGGGATCGCTGCCGGTGGTGCCGGCAACGAAGCACCAGTCGCCCTGAACGACGGCGCGCGAATAGCCGACCTGCGCCTCAAAGGGCGAGCCGGAGGAAAGGAGCTGGCGGGACATGGGATTCCTGTTGCAGTGCGAAAGGATCGCCTGTGCCTTTGCCCCCTCACCCCGTCCCTGTCCAGCGCTTTCGTCGGGCACTTTGCCGGGAACAGCGGGCCGTGCGACCCGTTGAGAGGGGAACAGCCCCATCATCAAGGAGATGCAGGATGGAACGCCCCACCCCCGATCTGGTCCCCGACACGGACATCGATGAAAATGCCGAACAGGCCGACGCCGGCACACAGGCGCAGGATGTCGCGCAGGACGCCCGCAACCGCGCCGGTGACATGGCGCAAGACAGCGAGCCCGGCGGCACGCCGAACCCCGCGCAGATCATCCCAGACGACACCCCCGATCTGGTCGAGCGGATGAACGATATGGACCGGTCAGGCCGGATCGACATGGATGCCTTTGCCGGCGAACCGCAGATGGATGACGAGGATGACGCCTATGGCCCGTCCGAGGATGAGGAATAAATTCAGGCCGCCGCAGAGGCTCCGGGCGCATCCAGCCCGAAATTGATCATGCCGCGCGCCATATGGCCCATCGCCTGGGTCATGGCGTCGGCTATATCGCTATCCATATCCTCCTGGTCCGCAATGGCGCAGGTCATGGCCAGCGCCCATTGATCGGCCAGTTGGGGCGTGATGGGAAAGGCGCGATGCAGCGACATGATGCATGGCCCCCTTTCGAACCAGTCGCGCGGCCCGCCCAGCCAACCGCCCAGGAACAGAGTCAGTCCATGGCGCACCGGGCCAAGATCGGCCGCGTGCAGCGCGCGCAATTCCGCATAGGCGGCATCCTGCTCCAGCAGATCATAAAAGCGATTGGCGATGGCGCGCACGACCGGCGCGCCGCCGATACGGACATAGGGGCTGGGCGGCGCAGCGGCATTCATCGTGATCGTCTCCGAAACGGATGGCTTGCGCACCATGACAGGCGCCGCGCATGCGGCATTGATCCGCGTCAAAAAGCCCTTTGGCCACTCATGCCTCCATAATGGCGACGAGATGGTGCAGCCTTTAACCCCTGCTTTGCGATTGCCCCGCTAAGGCCGTGGCATGGCGAAAAGACATGCGACGCGGCGGAATCAGGTGGAACAGGCATGGCTGGCGCAGGCCCGCCATGCCGGTCAGGCGCGCTCCTACACCGTAAAAACGAAACGTAGCGGTATCAGCGGCACGACACTCGCCTATGTCCTCTGCCTTGGCCTGATGATCGGCTATTTCGCGCCGGACTGGGCCAAGCGGTTCGACAGGCCTGCCGCCTCAATTTCGGCCTCATCATCCGTATCGGACACATTGTCCGCTGATTTCGGCTTTTGCCATCGCGGCGGCGGGATCAATTGCGTCGTGGATGGCGACACATTCTGGTTTGGCGGCGAGAAATATCGCATTGCCGACATCGATACCCCCGAAACCCATGGCCCGCGCTGTTTGCAGGAAGGGGCGCTTGGCGCTCGGGCGACGGATCGCTTGCAGACGCTGATGAACGCCGGGGCTTTCACGTTGGAAACGGGCGATCGGGACACCGACCGCTATGGCCGGAAATTGCGCGTGGTGACACGCCAAGGCCAGTCGATCGGCGCCATGCTGGTCGCCGAAGGACTGGCCCGGACATGGGATGGCAGCCGCCATCCCTGGTGCTAGTTTAGCGGCAGCTCACGCCACCACGGTCGATTTCCCGGCCCAGCAGCGCGCCTGCACCACCACCGATCAACGTGCCGAGCAGGTTCGACTGACCCTGCGCGATCTGGTTGCCCAGCAGGCCGCCCAGCGCCGCGCCGACGATCAGGCCGGTCGTGCCGTCGGAACGGCGGCAATAATAGCGGTTGTCGCCACCGCGATAGATGCGGGTGTTGCGATCGACGCGGATCGGCGCATAGCCGCTGCGATAATAGCGGTTGGGCTGATAGTTGCGGCCATAACGCGGATCGGGGCGATTATAGTCATAATTATAGACGACGCGGCCGGGACGATTATTGGCGCGGCGATCCTGACGCCAGTCGCGACGGTCATCCTTCACGTCCCGGCGATAATCCTTGCGCGCATCGCGCACGTCGCGACGATAATCCTGCCGGGCATCGCGAATGTCACGGTTGCGATCGTTACGGGCATCGCGCACGTCGCGGCGATATTCGCGTGCATCACGGTTCGGTTGCGCCAGCGCAGGCGTGGCGGCAATGCCGGTCAGCGTCATGGCCCCCAGTGAAAAGGCGGTGATCGCCTGCTTGAACGAGAAATGCATTATATGGTCCTTCACATGGAATGCGATTGATGACCATAAAACCCATGTGCAACAATAACGTTGCATGAACGGAACAAAACCGCGCGTTCAGCCGGCGGCAAGATGATGGTCTGTTGCGGCGGCCAGACCCAAAGGACGTGGGCGATCGCCTGCCGCTGATCACTGGCCAGGCCGTCCAAGGCAGCCGTGTCACCGCCCTGCCCATTTTGCGCGGCGTCATCTGTGCCGGAGCCGACGAACTGGATCGCCGTCAAAATCACCAGCACCACCCACAGCAGCGCAAACCAGCGACTGGTAAAGATGGTGGAAAGCCGCACACCGAACATGCGCTGAGCATAGGGCTTCTGAGTTAAGAAAGGGTCAGGCTGCGGCCTTGTGCGAGCGCGTCCGATCACCACGTCCTGCCAAAAGGCCAGCGATGGAAATATCCTCGTCTATCTCTTCCCAGTGAAGGCCAGAGCGACTGAGTTCAACCTGCGTCCTTTGCACACATGGATATGCCCTGACCCGCACGGATCGCCTTCGTTCGCGTAAAAATGGAAATGATGCCCATTCCAGGCAAACATTTTGGGCATGGTGGAAAGCCCGCCTTCCATAAGAAAAAAGCGGGATCATTGACCCCGCTTTTCGCTTTATTCCTTACTCCGCCGCGATCCCCGCAGCCTTGAACATGTCGGGGTCGACGTCGGCGTTGGCCGGTTCGCTGCCCTTGACCTTCTGACGACGGTCGAAGGCGTCCCAGACGTCGTTCCACTGGCCGCGCGTCGCGCCCTTCGAATATTCCGTCGCGCGGGTTTCGAAGAAGTTGGCATGTTCCACGCCGTTCAGCAGCGGCGTCAGCCAGGGCAGCGGATGCTCGTCAATCATGTAGATGGGCTTAAGGCCCAGCTGGCCCAGACGCCAGTCGGCGATGTAGCGGACATATTTCTTGATGTCCTTGGGCGTCATGCCCGGCACCGGACCCATTTCGAAGACGAGATCGACGAACGCATCCTCGATCCGCACCGTCTTCTGGCACATGTCCATAATGTCTTCCTTGACCGAATTGGTCAGGCAGTCGCGTTCCTTCACGAAGGTATGGAACAGCTTGATGATGCCTTCGCAATGCAGCGTCTCGTCGCGTACCGACCAGGTGACGATCTGACCCATGCCCTTCATCTTGTTGAAGCGCGGGAAGTTCATCAGCATCGCGAAGGACGCGAACAGCTGCAACCCTTCGGTAAAGCCGCCGAACATGGCGAGCGTGCGGGCAATATCCTCATCGCTGTCGACGCCGAACGTCGCCAGATAATCATGCTTGTCCTTCATCTCCTTGTACTGGAGGAAGGCGCTATACTCGCTTTCGGGCATGCCGATCGTGTCGAGCAGATGGCTGTAGGCGGCGATATGGACCGTTTCCATGTTGCTGAACGCGGTCAGCATCATCTTGATTTCGGTCGGCTTGAACACGCGGCCATATTTTTCGTGGTAGCAATCCTGCACTTCCACGTCGGCCTGAGTGAAGAAGCGGAAAATCTGCGTCAGCAGGTTGCGCTCATGGTCGGACAGCTTCTGCGCCCAGTCGCGGCAATCCTCACCCAGCGGCACTTCTTCGGGCAGCCAGTGCAGCTGCTGCTGGCGCTTCCAGAATTCATAGGCCCAGGGATATTCGAAGGGCTTGTAGACCTTGCTGGCTTGAAGAAGGGGCATGGGTTTAATCCTGTTGATGGGCCGCCATGGCGCCGAGGCTATATTCTCGATCTGCTCATGAGGCGTAAAATGACTAAGCCGGTGCGCTCGATCATCGTCGGAGCGGCACCGCACCCCTCTCCCGCAAGGGAGAGGGGTTCAGGCGATTATTGACAGGCCAGACACTCGTCATAGTCGGTCGTCTCGCCAATCTCGAACTTGGGCGCGTCGATGGTGTTGTCCGCCTCCACGCCGCCGCTGCCCGCGAAGCCGGCGCGCTGCACCGACTTGGAGCGGAGGTAATAGAGCGACTTGATGCCCAGTTCCCATGCGCGGAAGTGGAGCATCAGCAGATCCCACTTTTCCACGTCGGCCGGGATGAACAGGTTCAGCGACTGCGCCTGATCGATATAGGGCGTGCGGTCGGCCGCCAGTTCGAGCAGCCAGCGCTGATCGATTTCGAAGCTGGTCTTGAACACATCCTTTTCTTCCTGGGTCAGGAAGTCGAGATGCTGGACGCTGCCGCCCCGCTCCAGAATCGAGTTCCACACGGCGCTCGAATCCTTGGCCTTTTCGACTAGCAGCTTTTCCAGATAGGGATTCTTGACCGAGAAGCTGCCCGACAGCGTCTTGTGCGTGTAGATATTGGCCGGGATCGGTTCGATACAGGCCGATGCACCGCCACAGATGATGGAGATGGATGCGGTGGGCGCAATCGCCATCTTGCAGCTGAACCGCTCCATCACGCCCTGATCGGCGGCGTCGGGGCATGGGCCGCGTTCCTGCGCCAGCATCATCGACGCTTCGTTCACCTGCGCATTGATATGCTTGAAGATGCGCAGGTTCCACGACTTGGCCATCGCGCCTTCGAACGGGATGCCCCGCGCCTGAAGGAAGCTGTGGAAACCCATGACGCCAAGGCCGACCGAACGTTCACGGCTGGCGCTATATTTGGCGCGGGCCATTTCCGGCGGCGCGCGGTCGATATAGTCCTGCAACACATTGTCGAGGAAGCGCATGATGTCTTCGGCGAAGGTCGGATGATCCTTCCACTCGTCCCATGTTTCCAGATTCATCGACGACAGGCAGCATACGGCCGTGCGGTCGTTGCCCAGATGGTCGCGCCCGGTGGGCAGCGTGATTTCCGAACACAGGTTGGACGTCGAAACCTTCAGGCCCAGGTCGCGATGATGCTTGGGCATCATGCGGTTCACCGTATCGTTGAACACGATATAGGGTTCGCCGGTGCGCAGGCGGGTTTCCACCACCTTCTGGAACAGCGAGCGGGCATTCACCTTGCCGCGCGGCGAACCATCCTTGGGTGACTTGAGAATCCATTCCTCATTATTGCGAACCGCTTCCATGAAGGCGTCGGTCATCAACACGCCATGGTGCAGGTTCAGCGCCTTGCGGTTAAAGTCGCCGGTGGTGTTGCGCACCTCCAGAAACTCCTCGATCTCAGGGTGCGAGATGTCGAGATAGCAGGCGGCCGAACCACGACGCAGGCTGCCCTGGCTGATCGCCAGAGTCAGCGAATCCATGACGCGGACGAACGGAATGATGCCGCTGGTCTTGCCATTGAGGCCGACCGGCTCGCCGATGCCGCGCACATTGCCCCAATAGGTGCCGATGCCGCCGCCACGCGAGGCGAGCCACACATTCTCGTTCCAGGTGTTGACGATCCCTTCCAGACTATCGTCGACCGAGTTCAGATAGCAGCTGATCGGCAGGCCGCGCCCCGTGCCGCCATTGGACAGGACGGGCGTGGCGGGCATGAACCACAGTTTCGAAATATAGTCGTAAACGCGCTGGGCATGGGCCGCATCGTCCGAATAGGCGGCAGCAACGCGCGCGAACAGATCCTGATAGGATTCGCCGGGCAGCAGATAACGGTCGTTCAGCGTTTCCTTGCCGAATTCCGTCAGCAACGCATCCCGGCTATTGTCCGTAATCACCGGGAAGCGACGCTCCAGCACCGTGGAGGAAGAAACCGGCGCGACCTTGGCCGCCGCCTCGGGCGCCATCTGTGCTGCCGTCTTTTCGATCAGTTCGTCCATTACCGTCGCCACTTCGCCTGCACCACCTTGTTCATAGTCGCGGAAATCCATACGCGCCCCCGAATGTTCCTGTTACGTTCGATTCGGTCAAGTCGGGCGACCCAAGGCCACGCCAGTCTATCACCAACCGATCCCGCAGGGCACGGAAAAGACCCAATCGATCGGATCACCGGGGTCAAAAAGCCCCACGCCGGACCATCAGCCCAGCGGCGCAATCTCAATCTATTGGGTTCCCCCCGTTACCCCGATACCATAGATAGTGCCATAGCGGCCCGCACACGCAAGAGGGTAAATGACAATATGGGGACTCGACTGGTCGCTGATCCGATTCATTTCATCGCTCCAATTCAGCGCCCGGGGCAGCGACGCACGGACTTTCGCCACCCCTGAAAAAGGCAAGGGCCGGAAGTAAAAGAAAAAATAAATTGAGGCTTGTCACGCAAATGCGTGGATAGCGGATTCGGGACCGCAGAGCTGGTGGAGACACAAGGGAATGTGGTCAAGCCGAGCCACAACTACCTATGCCTATATGATATGGGGCAGCAGCGATTCTCCGCTGCTGCCCTGCGGTCCATGCGGGGTGAGGAACAGCAGCAGGGGCCGATATTCCCCTTCGCCGATGGGCCACTTCCATCCTGAAGCGCAACCCTTCGACTGGACTCGTCTTTCCAAAAGCCTATAGCCGCCCCTTGCATGGACCCGTCACAGACGGGCCGCAACATAGGGACCAGGGTAGATGACAGTCATCAAGACCGCCGACCTCATCGAGAGCGTCGCCGACGCGCTCCAGTTCATTTCCTACTATCATCCGATGGATTATATCCGGGCATTGGGTACGGCTTACGAAGCCGAAGCCAATCCGGCGGCCAAGGACGCCATTGCCCAGATCCTGACCAACAGCCGCATGTGCGCCGAGGGGCATCGCCCCATCTGTCAGGACACCGGCATCGTCAACGTCTTCGTCAAATGGGGCATGGAATGCCGGCTGGACGATAACAGCCGCTCGATGCAGGACGTCATCGACGAAGGCGTACGCAAGGCCTATCTCAACCCGGAAAACCGCCTGCGCGCATCCATCCTGCGCGATCCCGCCTTCAGCCGTCAGAATACCAAGGACAACACGCCCTGCGTGCTGAACGTGGAAATGGTGCCGGGCAACAAGGTGATCATCGACGTCGCGGCCAAGGGCGGCGGCTCCGAGAACAAGACCAAGTTCAAGATGATGAACCCCAGCGATTCGATCGTCGACTGGGTGCTGGAAATGGTGCCTCAGATGGGCGCTGGCTGGTGCCCGCCCGGCATGTTGGGCATCGGCATCGGCGGCACCGCGGAAAAGGCCGTGGCGCTGGCCAAGGAAAGCCTGATGGACCCGATCGACATGGGTGAATTGAAGGCGCGCGGCCCGCAGAACAAGATCGAGGAACTGCGCATCGAGCTGTTCGACAAGGTCAATGCGCTGGGCATCGGCGCGCAGGGTCTGGGTGGCTTGGCAACCGTGCTGGACATCAAGATTCACGACTATCCCTGCCATGCGGCGGGCAAGCCGGTCGCGATGATCCCCAATTGCGCCGCCACGCGCCACGCACATTTCACGCTGGACGGCTCCGGCCCGGCCTATCTGGAAGCGCCCAAGCTCAGCGAATGGCCGCAGGTCGACTGGAAGCCCAGCAAGGAAGCGATCCGCGTCGACCTCGACACGCTGACGCCCGAAATCGTCCAGAGCTGGAAACATGGCGATCGCCTGCTGCTCAACGGCAAGATGCTGACCGGCCGCGATGCCGCGCACAAGCGGATCGCCGACATGCTGGAAAAGGGTGAGGAACTGCCGGTCGATTTCAAGGGCCGCGTCATCTATTATGTCGGCCCGGTCGATCCGGTCCGCGAAGAAGTCGTCGGCCCGGCTGGCCCGACGACCGCGACCCGCATGGACAAGTTCATGGACATGATGCTGGAACAAGGTCTGGCCGCCTGCGTCGGCAAGGCCGAACGTGGCCCGGCTGCGACGGACTCCATCGCCAGGCACAAGAGCGCCTATCTGATGGCGGTCGGCGGCGCGGCCTATCTGGTGTCGCGCGCGATCAAGGCGTCGAAGGTCGTCGGCTTTGAAGATCTGGGCATGGAGGCCATCTACGAATTCACCGTGGAGGACATGCCCGTCACCGTCGCCGTCGACAGCGAAGGCCAGAATGTCCACCGCCTCGCCCCGCTGGTGTGGCAGGAAAAGATCAAGAAGGAAAAGCTGCTCGAAGGGGCGTGACTTTCCCATCCTCCCCACGCGATGCGTGGTGAGGACAAAAATCTGACTGATCTCGATTAAGGGCGGCGGTTCTGGCAGGAACCCCGCCCTTTCCGTTGCATTGTCACCGGCATCCCCAGCCGGAGCATGCCCCATGTCCTTCACCCAGCTTGAACCGCCCCTGCCCGTCACCATCGAAGGCAAGGGAAAGGGCTATGCCCTTGCCGTCATCGACTATGGGCAGGAACATAATCTGATCTGGGTCACGGGATTGTCCGACAGCGGCGAGATATGGTGTGCGCCCAATCCGCTGGTCCGGCTGGAATCGAACTGGACCATGGGACGCCGGATGCAACGCAACCCGGATTGGGCGGAAGCTGTACCAACCATCAAACCAAGCTGACATGGAAAGGGCGCGCCATCAGATGGGTGGCACGCCCTTATTCCCTGCCCTCCCCATCTGATGATGGGGAGGAATAGGACTTACTCTTACAGCTTGCCGCTCAGCGACACGCCGATGATGCGGGGTTCGTTGAACACCGGCGCCATATAATTTTCGATCACGCCCTTCATATTCTTCTCACCCGTGATGTTGCGGGCAAAGGCGGCGATCTCATATTTGCCGTCCGGCGCGGTGTAGCCGATCTTCAGGCCGCCTTCGAAGTCACCCTTCGAATAGAACTCCTTCGTCTTGTAGAGGACGAAGTTGGTATAGCCCTGAATATTCCAGTCGGTCGCCGCGAACAGCTTGCCGCCATTGCCCAGCGGCACGTCATAGCGGGCCGCGATGTTCGCGGTGTATTTTGGCGCGTTGGGCAGCGGATTGCCGTCGATCTGTGCGAAGACGCCACGCGAGTTGGTGACGGTCGGGTCTTCCACGGTGCAGACGACGACGCCGTTCAGCGTGCAGACCTGCGCATAGACATTCTTGTCGTTGATTTCGCTGTGCAGCAGGCTGAGGCCCGCCGATACGGTGAAATTCTCGAACGGGCGCGCTTCCAGATCGGCTTCCAGACCGTAGGCCTTGGCCGCGTCGGCGTTGAACAACACGCCATTGCCGTTCACGTCGTTGCCGTTCAGCTGAATATCCTTCACCTTCCAGGCGAAGCCCGACAGGTTGAAGCGCAGACGGTTGTTGAACAGGTTCGTCTTGATGCCGCCTTCGTACGACATGATCGTTTCCGAATCCGCTGTGGTGAAGTCCGCATTGAAGACCGCCGAGCGGCCCTGAATGGTCGGGCCGCGGAAGCCACGCGCGACGCGGGCATAGAGGCTGACTTCGGGAGTCACTTCATAGAGCGCGCTGACGTCCCAGCTCGGTTCCTTGCCGGTCATCTTCACATAGCGACGGCCAGTATAGGTCGACACACCCGCCACATTGGCGGTCGCGCGGACCAGACGGGTTTCCTTCGTGTCCTTGGTATAACGGCCGCCGGCGGTGATGGTGAAGCCGGGGACGACTTCATAGCTCGCCTGACCGAACAGACCCCAGCTTTCATTCTTGTTGCGCAGGCGGACCCAGTTGTTGGGGTTGTTTGCCGTGCCATTCAGGAAATAGGCGCGCTGGTAGAAATCGGTGGTGTCGCGGCTGTCGAAATACATGCCGCCGACCTGCCATTTGAAGGCGCTGTTGCCGTTGCTGGCAAGGCGCACTTCCTGCGTCAGCTGATCGAGGTCGCGGACATTGCCCTGGCTCTGGCCAAAGCCGTTCGCCACGCCATTGACCGGATAGTCGGCGCCTGCGCCGCCATCGGTGTCGCCACGGCTGTAACCGCTGGTGGTTTCGTAGGCGGTGATCGACGTCAGCGTGACCGGCCCCATGTCGATCGCGATATTTTCCGACGCGCCATAGGTCTTGTACGCCTGCGGGTTGTTCATCGCTTCGTCCAGCGCGATCTTGCTGCGCGGTTCGCCCGCCACGCTGTTGCTGCCCTTGGTCAGGCCCGCGCGGTGGAAGATGGTCGAGGTGCCGTCATAATCGCGCGCATGGACGCTGGTCAGCATCGACACATTCTCGGTCGGCGTCATCAGCAGCTGAAGGCGCACGTCCTTCTCATTATAGCCGCCCATCGCGTCCTTCTTGGGGGACACGGTGCCATCGGCGCTGGGGCCGCTGTACGTGTTGTCGACCCAGTCGTCGCGATGCTGATAGAGGGCCGACACGCGGAAAGCGAGCTTGTCCGCAACGATCGGGCCGCCGATGCCGCCGTCGAAAGTGACGGTGTTATAGCTGCCATAGCTGGCCTGCACACGACCCTGCCAGTCCATGGTCGGACGGTTGGTGTCGAACTTGATGATGCCCGCCGTGGTATTGCGGCCGAACAGCGAACCCTGCGGGCCGCGCAGCACTTCCACCTGATTGACGTCGAACACCGGGTTCGACTTCAGCACGACATGCTCCAGAACCACATCGTCCTGAATGATCGACACCGGCTGCGACGCGCCGAGATAGAAGTCGATATTGCCAAGGCCGCGAATGTAGAAGCGCGGGAAGATGCGGCCGGTCGTGGTTTCGGCATAGAGGCCCGGCACGCGCGCGGCGAGTTCGAGGATGTCGCCGCCGCCGGCGGTCAGGTTACGCAGCGCATCGCCCTGTACGACGCCGACCGACACCGGCACCTTCTGAAGATTTTCCGAACGGCGTTCGGCGGTGACGACGATTTCGCCGAGCGCGCCGTCATCGGCGCTGGCGCCGGCGGCATCCTGCGCATGGGCGGCAGCGCTCAGGCTCAGCGCGCCGAGAGCGGAGGTCAGCAGCAGCGCCGACCGGCCGAAGGAGGTTTTGGACAAGGTTATTCCCCGATATTCATGTTGCTATATGCCACCGCGATGCCGGCACCCCTGCGCCCCGCATCGGGTATGACGCCGCCGCTAGGATCGATTTGTGGCGGGATGGTGACAGGACGCCAATAGCCCTTCCCCTCATGTCACAATATTGCGGAGCGTTGTAACATAGCAACACATGTGCGGGCCGACATAAGGTGACTGGTCACTGTCATACACCCTTGATAGTCTCCCCCCTCATGACAGGGGAAATCGAAGCAGCGGGTGACGCGATCACCGGGGGAATGCTGGCACGCGCGGTCGAACTGGATCATGGCGAATCGCATGAAGCAGGGCATGGCCCCTGCCTCAATTGCGGCGCGACCGTCGGCGGCAATTATTGCGCCGAGTGCGGACAGGCGGCCCATCTTCACCGCAGCTTCGCCGCGATCGGCCATGACCTCGCCCATGGCGTGCTGCATTTCGAGGGCAAGATATGGACCACCCTGCCCGAACTGGCGCTGCGTCCCGGCACGCTGACGCGCCGTTATATCCATGGCGAGCGGGCGAAATTCGTGTCGCCCTTCGCCCTGTTCCTCTTTTCCGCCTTCCTCATGTACGCGATCTTTTCGCTGACCAGCCATCACGGCACGACGCAGGCGGTCGAAGGCGTCAAGATGAACGAGGGCGCACAGGCCGAATTGCGCAAGGAACAGGAAAAGGCCGACGCCCATATTCGGGAAATTCAGGCGAAGCTGGCCGCCCCCGGCCTGTCCCCAACCGCCAAGGAAGCGCTGACCGACGATCTCACCGATGCTCAGGCGGAACGCAAAGGGCTGACGCTGGCGGGGAACCTGACCGACTCGCTGGTGGGCGAAGGCATGAATGGCGGCGTCGCCCACACCGTGGGCAAGGCGATCAGCGCCGCCGCCGAGAACCCCGACTTCGCCTATTATAAGCTCAAGGCGAATGCCTATAAATTCTCCTGGGCGCTGATCCTTTTCTCGCTGCCCTTCATGTGGCTGCTCTTTCCGTTCAGCAAGCGGTTCAAAATGTACGATCACGCGATCTACGTCACCTATTCGATCGCCTTCGTGTCGCTGCTCTTTTCGCTCTCCATGCTGCTGGGCGCGGTCCATGTGTCGAGCGACCTGATCACCGCCGGCCTGCTGCTGTTCGCGGCATGGCATATGTATCGCCAGTTCAAGGATGCCTATGCGCTGGGCCGCACCGGCACGCTCATCCGCCTGCCCTTTCTCTATCTCTTCGCCACCATCGCTTTGTCGCTCTTCTTCACCATGCTGGTCATGATGGGGTGACGCTGTCATAGGGCAGGCATGATTACGTCCCCGATATGGTTGCCCGCCACGCTGGCGGCGGGCGGGTTGCAGGCATGGCGCACCGCCGTCCAGCGCCGGGTGAGCCACAGCCTGTCGATCAATGCGGCAGGCCTCGTCCGCTATCTCTACGGCATTCCCTTCGCGCTTCTCATGCTGGGCGCCTACAGCCTCGCCTTTCCCACGCCGTTGCCGGGCCTGTCGTCGCTCTTCCTGCCCTTCTGCATCGCCGGGGGGCTGGCGCAGATCATCGCCACCAACCTGCTCATCATGGCCTTTGCCCATCGCAATTTCGTGGTCGGCACCGCCTATGCCAAGACGGAGGCGGTACAGGGCGCGATCCTGTCCTTCCTGCTGTTGGGCGAAACCCTGTCCCTCATCAGTTGGGCGGGCATCGGCTGCGGCGTGGTCGGCGTCATGATCCTGTCGACCGGCGGCAAGCGCATGGGGGCGATGGATTTCCTGCGCGCCATGCGGCAACCCGCCGCGCTGACCGGCATGACATCCGGCTTCTTCTTCGCGCTCACCGCCATCGGCATCCGCCGCGCCACGCAGGAGGTGGCGAGCGATGATCATATCCTCGCCGCCCTGATCGTGCTGAGCGTCACCGTCACCCTGCAAAGCGGGATGCAGGGCGTCTGGCTCCTGTGGCGCGAACCGGGCGAGATGCGCCGCGTCTTTTCGACATGGCGGGTATCGGGTCAGGTCGGCCTGCTCTCTGCACTCGGTTCCGCCTGCTGGTTCACCGGCTTCGCCACCGCCCCGGTCGCGCTGGTGCGGATCGTGGGACAGGTCGAAATCGCCTTCACCATGGCGTTCGGCCATTTTTACCTGAAGGAACCGATACGCCGTAGCGAAGCCATCGGCCTGATGCTGGTGGCGTCGGGGGTGCTGCTCGCGCTGGCCGGCGCACTTCGCTAATTATTTCTTCACC
The DNA here is from genome assembly GCA_021847605.1 of Pseudomonadota bacterium. Classification (GTDB taxonomy): domain Bacteria; phylum Pseudomonadota; class Alphaproteobacteria; order Sphingomonadales; family Sphingomonadaceae; genus Sphingobium. The sequence goes on from JAJZQN010000011.1 coordinate 84,600, forward strand.
ATCGCGCGCTACGCCCGTCGATGTGGGAAGAGAGGCAAAATCCGGGACCGTCGAAAGAGCGGTGATGAAGGTCGCCAAATTATCGGGCGATCTGGGCATCCGCACGCTCGATCTTCAGGCTGACATCAGCGAACTCGCCGAGCGGGTGACGCAACAGGCGCGCACGATCGAAGCGATCAGCGGCGCCGCCACCCAATTGTCGCAGGATGGCGACCGGGTCGCACTGGCCGGGCAGGACGCCCGCGAAAAGGCAATTGCCGCCCGCGCCATCATCGACGATTCGGGCCGCCAGCTTTCGACCGCCGCCCTCAACTTCGTCGACCTGATCGAACAGGTCAGCCGCATCCATGCGCGGCTCGACGGCTTTGGCGAAGCGCTTAAGACCGTCGCTCATGTCACCAGCGTCATCAGCGGCATCGCCAGCCAGACCAATTTGCTCGCGCTCAACGCCACGATCGAAGCGGCCCGGGCGGGCGACGCCGGGCGCGGCTTTGCCGTGGTCGCCGCCGAAGTGAAGAAACTGGCGCAGGAAACCGCCGCCGCCACCCACACGATCGAGGAATCCATTGCGGCGCTCACCAGCGAAGCGGGCGGCATGCTCGACAGCATCACGCTGGGCGCGCAGACCGCCCGCACGGCCCAGTCCGACACCCGCAACATCGAAACCCTGGTGGAGCGGCTCGCCGCGCTGATGCACGATCTGTCGGGCAACAGCGAAACGGTGGCCGCGCGCATCGCGTCGATGGTCGGGTCCGCCAGCGAAATTCGCGGTGGCCTTTCCGCGCTGGCCAGCACCTCGACCGACAATGCGGGCGGGCTGCAACGCCTGTCCGGCCGCATCTCGACCGCCAGCGAAGACACGAATCTGCTGCTGCAATATCTGGCCGAAAGCGGCGTCGACATCCCCGATTCGCCCTATATCCACTTCGCACTGGAAAGCGCCGAAACGGTCAGCGCCGCCATTGAGCGGGCGATCGTCGACGGTCATATCAGCGAAGCGGACCTGTTCAGCACCCATTATGTGCCGGTGCATGGCACCAACCCGCCGCAATTCACCCATCCGGTGCAGGCCGTCATGCTGCCCGCCGCCCGCATTCAACAGGAAAAGGCGCGCAGCTTCGCCGGCCTGTTCGGCATGACCTTTACCGATCGCAACGCCTATGGCGCAATCGCCATGCCCGAACGCGCCCTGCCGCAACGACCGGGCGACGATAACTGGAATGCCGAACATTCGCGACAGGGCGTGATCTTCGATTTCCCCGACACCCGCGAACAGTGCAAGATCACCCAGCCCTTCTGCATCAAGGCCTATCGCCGCCTGACCGCCGACAATGAAGTGATCCTGCTCAAACAGGTCATCGCCTCCATCCACGTCCGCGGCCGCCACTGGGGCATATTGCAAATGGCCTATCAGGATCAGGGATAAGGGCGAGGATAGGTGGAAAGCGCACTGGCAGCTTTCATTCCCCCGCCCGTAAAGGGGAGAGGGAATAGGTCCGCTTCTGGTCTCTTACTGCCGGGCCGCTTTCTCATCGGGTTCACAACCTATTGGACGGCGCGAAAGGATGGGAAACGGACCGTCAGGTCCAAGGCGCCTCCGGCGTAATAGAGACACTCATCGCGCTTACTTTCTCTATGTCGGCATGTTCGCTCGGCAAGTTGAACTCCAAAGAGGTAAGTACGCCGTTTCCACAAAACAGGCTCGCCGTCCGACACGACATTTCATCGGTGCTGTGCAATTCGACGGTGGCGATCAGAATGGACGCATCCGTAGACAACACCCGACCCTCATTGCCAAATAGGACATTCCCGTTCCGACGCTCGTAGAGGTTGATTTCCTGCCCGCCTAGTATCGGCTGAACCATGTTGATGTCGATAAGCCGTTGAGCAAATGCCTGTCGAACATGCTCTGGGATTGCTCTCTGGACTTCGCCAAGGATGGCGCGTTCCAACGCATTGAACGATCTGCGATAGCCGCGAAGCATGTTGAAGATGGCCGTGAACATCTACCGAGAGATATTGTGCCTCTCTTCCTGCGGCAATGTCTGGTTTTGGCAAGGGGCGATTCATGCCCAATGACGGTAAATGCTCGCCATATTGTGAACTTCGATTGTCGCCTGTCCCGCAGTCATTTGCCCATCGACTGACAGCCTGCCATAGCAGCCCGCATGACCGCATTCGCCTTTATCGGAGCCGCGCTGGCGGAGATCGCCGGCTGTTTCGCCTTCTGGGCCTGGCTTCGGCTGGGCAAGTCGCCGCTGTGGATCGTGCCGGGCATCGCCTCGCTCTGCCTGTTCGCATGGCTGCTGACGCTGCCCGCTTCGGATCAGGCAGGCCGGTCCTACGCCGCCTATGGCGGGGTCTATATCGCCTCGGCCCTCTTATGGCTGTGGATCGTGGAGGGCGCCCGGCCCGACCGGTGGGATCTGATCGGCGCCGCCGTCTGCCTAACCGGCACGGCGATCATCTATTTCGGGCCGCGCGCCGCCGCCATCCCGTAAAGCGCGCCCTTGCCCCCTGCCCGCCATCCGCTATGGCACGGCCATGATGATGAAGGGGATCAGCAGGGGCCGCCTGATCGGCAAGGGCATCGGCACGGCATTGCTGTTTCTGATCATCGCCCTGTGCCTGATCGTCACCATCGTTCCGCCCTTCCTCGACCGCATCTATTATCAGGGGCCGGTCAGCCGCCATTATGACGGCGCGCATTTCTTCAACCCCGATGGCGCAATCGACATTCCCGCCCCGCCCGGTACCAGTCGGCAGGGGTTCATCCTGCGCTGGCTGCTGGGCGATGACGACCGGCCGACATGGCCGCTGTCGGTGGCGGTAAAGCCCGCCCGCCCCGCCCCCTTCGCCGCGCCGCGCGGCATGGTTGCCACATGGGTCGGCCATGCGACGGTGCTGGTGCAGGCGGCGGGCCTCAACATCCTGACCGATCCGGTCTGGTCCGACCATGCCAGCCCCCTGCCCCCCTTCGGTCCGAAGCGGGTGGCCGCGCCGGGCATCAGGTTCGACGATCTGCCGAAAATCGACCTGATCCTCCTCAGCCATAATCATTATGATCATATGGACATCCCGACCCTCAAGCGATTGTGGGAGAGGGACCGGCCGAAGATCGTCACCAGCCTTGGCAACGACGCGATCCTGCGCGCCAACGGCATCCCCGCGACCGCGCTCGATTGGGGCAAGTCGGTCAGCGGCGCGGCCCTCAACAGCCTTGCCCCCGATGCCGTCATCCAGTGCGGCAATTATGAACATTGCCCCGACTATCGCGTCCATGTGACCCGCAACCATCATTGGGGCAGCCGCTGGGGAACCGACCGTAACCGGGCGCTCTGGTCCAGCTTCGTGGTGGAAACCCGCGCCGGCAACCTCTTCTTCGCCGGGGATACGGGTGCTGGCGACATGGCATGGCCAGCGGAAGCGGCGCGGATCGGGCCGATCCGGCTGGCGCTCATCCCCATCGGCGCCTTCCGTTTCTGGAAGGGGCAGATGCAATCGGACGCGCATATCGGCCCGGTTCAGGCGGTGGAGGTCTTCAAACGGTTGAACGCATCGACCGCCATCCCCATTCACTGGGGCACATTCCGCCTGTCCTATGAACAGTGGGACACGCCACCCCGGATGTTGAAGCTCGCCATGGGCTGCGCGGGCCTCGACGCCACCCGCTTCGCTCCGGTCCGCATCGGCCAATCGATGCTGATACCCGGCGTCAGCCCCGTGGCACGCACGCCCGTCCGCTGCGACGAACGGGCGATGCGCGCGCTGGAGTGATGCTTGTCAGGTCGCGGGGCAATCGCCCAGCCGCTTGCCGGTAAAGTCCCGCGTGGTGCGCAAAACCGGCTTTCCTCTCTCCGTCTTTGTCATGGCGGTCCCCAGAGTCAGCGTGTCGGCGCTGTAATTGCCTTCCAAACCGATTTCCACGCTGCTCTTGCCTGCCGACGTGCAGGACAGGGTCGCGATCAGCCGCCCCTTGCGCAACATCTTGTCCTTGAAGCTACAGCCGCTCCCCTCATCCCCAGCCAATATGTCAGCGGCGGGCGCGCCATCCTTGTCCAACGTGATGCAGACCTTCTCCTCCACCACCTGCTTCAGCGCTTTCTGATATTCGACGGGCGTGACAGTGGGCGTATTATAGCCGGTGGTGCGGCGGGTCAGTTGCCACTCGCCCGCCAACATGACGATCGGCGCCTCCTCTTCCTTGGGCGCAGGCGGCGGCTCCGGACTACAGCCGGTCAGTCCTGTCAGAATCAGCATCGACGCCACAGCGGGCGCCGTTATCATGTTGCGCATATCCTCTCCCCTGTCCTGCATGCAGGTGATTAACGCTCTACCCTCCCACAACCGAAGGCAAGCGGAAAGCGTGGATCAGCGATGACCCATCATCTCCTGCTCCCCACTCATCAGGAACAGGTTGGGCCGATCCATTTGCCCTCCGACTGCGCTTTCATCGTCATGTCCTTGGCGCCACCGCTCATTTCCATGTCCATATCCATGGAATAAGTGTCGGACGCATAATGGCCACTGATGACAGCGTTCATCTTGCCTCCGTGCGGAACAGTGCAACTCACACGCCCTTTGACGGCGCCGTCCTTCACGACGAAGTCGCTATAGGTGCAATCCTTGTTTTCCTGCCCCGCGAACATTTCACCGCTGGGATTGGCGGCTTCTTCCGGTGTAACGCAATAGAGCAGCTTGTTCTGGCTCAGCATGTTTTGCATCTGATCCTTCATGCCGGCTGGCATGCCTGGCATGTCGATCATCTTGGCGGAAAAGCGCCCCTCCCACTGGCCGGGCTTCAGCTTTACCTTGTCGACCTCGTCCTTCACCTCTTGCCGGCTCATCCCGTCGGTGGCGGCGATGTCGCCTGCCTTCTCACCCGACTGTTCGCCGCAGGCGCATAGAAGGACCGAAAGGCCCATCATCATCAGAAACGATCCACGCATCGTCATCCTCCCTGTTGCACCCCTTATGTTCCCGCACCATATCAAGGCGCGATGACAATTCAAATCCGCACCAGCCTGGACGAGCCGGAAACCGGCGAGAACTTCGTTCCCCATCGCCCCGCGCGCCCGGAAAAGAGCGAAGGCGGGCGACCTTTCACGCTGGTCAGTGACTATGAACCATCGGGCGATCAGCGCACGGCCATTCCAGAACTGGTCGCCGCCGCGCGTGAGGGCGAGCGGGATCAGGTGCTGCTGGGCGTCACCGGCTCCGGCAAGACCTTCACCATGGCCAAGACGATCGAGGCGCTGCAACGACCCGCGCTGATTCTGGCGCCGAACAAGATCCTTGCTGCCCAGCTTTACGGCGAGTTCAAGAGCTTCTTCCCCGACAATGCGGTCGAATATTTCGTCAGCTATTACGACTATTACCAGCCCGAAGCCTATGTCGCGCGGTCGGACACCTATATCGAGAAGGAAAGCTCGGTAAACGAAAGCATCGACCGGATGCGCCATTCGGCCACCCGCGCGCTGCTGGAACGGGATGACGTCATCATCGTGGCGTCCGTGTCCTGCCTGTACGGCATCGGGTCGGTCGAAACCTATTCGGCCATGACCTTCTCCATGAAGAAGGGTCAGGTGGAGGACCAGCGCGAGATCATCCGCAAGCTGGTGGCGCTTCAATATAAGCGCAACGATGCCGGGTTTGCGCGCGGCAATTTCCGCGTGAAGGGCGACAATCTGGAAATCTTCCCGTCGCACTATGAGGACACCGCCTGGCGCGTCGGCTTCTTCGGCAACGAGATTGAGGAGATTGTCGAGTTCGATCCGCTGACCGGCAAGAAGATCGCGTCGCTCGACTATGTGAAAGTCTTCCCCAATTCGCACCACGTCACACCGGGGCCGACGCTGAAACAGGCGATGGAGGCGATCCGTTTCGAACTGGCCGAACGGCTGAAAGAATTGGAAGCGGAAGGTAAGCTGCTGGAGGCGCAGCGGCTGGAGCAGCGCACCAATTTCGATCTGGAAATGATCGCGGCCACTGGCTCCTGCGCAGGCATCGAAAATTACAGCCGCTTCCTGACCGGCCGCCTACCCGGCGAACCGCCGCCGACCCTGTTCGAGTATCTGCCCGAAAATGCCGTGCTGTTCGTCGATGAAAGCCACCAGACCGTGCCACAGATCGGCGCAATGGCGCGCGGCGACCATCGGCGCAAGATCACGCTGGCCGAATATGGTTTCCGCCTGCCAAGCTGCATCGACAATCGTCCGCTGCGCTTTAACGAGTGGGATGCAATGCGGCCACAGACGGTCAGCGTATCTGCCACGCCCGGCCCGTGGGAGATGGAGCAGACCGGCGGCGTCTTCAGCGAACAGGTGATCCGCCCCACCGGACTCATCGACCCGCCGGTCGAGATCAAGCCGGTCGAGGATCAGGTCGACGACCTGATCAACGAATGCCGCAAGGTCGCGGCGAACGGCTATCGCACGCTCGTCACCACGCTGACCAAGCGGATGGCCGAAGACCTGACCGAATTCATGCATGAGGCGGGAATCAAGGTCCGCTACATGCACAGCGATGTCGAGACACTGGAACGTATCGAACTGATCCGCGACTTGCGGCTGGGCGTCTATGACGTCCTCATCGGCATCAACCTGCTGCGCGAAGGCCTCGACATTCCCGAATGCGGGCTGGTCGCCATCCTCGACGCCGACAAGGAAGGGTTCCTGCGCTCAGAAACCTCGCTCATTCAGACGATCGGCCGCGCGGCGCGCAATGTGGAGGGGCGCGTCATCCTCTATGCCGACCGCATCACAGGATCGATGGAGCGCGCGCTCAACGAGACGTCACGGCGACGGGAAAAGCAGCAGGCCTATAATCTGGAACATGGCATCACGCCCCAGACAGTGAAGAAAAATATCGGCGACATCATCGCCCATGTGGCGAGCAAGGATCAGGTGACGGTCGAGACGGGGCTGCAGGATCGCCCCCACCTCGTCGGGCACAATCTGCGCGCCTATATCGAAGACCTCGAAAAGAAGATGCGCGCGGCCGCCGCCGACCTGGAATTCGAAGAAGCCGGCCGTATCCGCGACGAAATCCGCAAACTGGAAGCGGAGGAACTGGGCCTGCCTGCGGAACAGCAGGTTGCGGCCCCGAGGGGACGCGCGACAGAAGGCAAGCCGGGAACGCGCTAGGGCAGGTTCGGGAAAACGACGCGGAAATTCGGGCGCTAACCTTCAGCACTTCAGCGTCCAACTTCCCCCTTGCCGCCATGTTGCAATGCGGCAATCATGTGTCCCATTGGATCATCAGCGGGGGCATGCATGGGGGCCGGTGCGGACAATAGCCTGTGGAATCCCGATCTGGCGCCAACAGGCGCGGCGCAGCGCAACTGGGCCTGGTATCATTTTGCGGCGCTATGGGTCGGCATGATCATCGCGGTGCCAAGCTGGATGCTGGCATCGGGCCTCATCGAACAGGGCATGTCGGCCATGCAGGCGGCGGGTACGGTGCTGCTCGGCAATCTCATCATTCTGGCGCCCCTGCTGCTGATCGGTCATGCCGGTGCGCGCTATGGCGTACCCTTCGCCGTGCTGGCGCGGGCCTCCTTCGGCACGCGGGGCGCACGCCTGCCGGCGCTGGCTCGCGCGCTCGTCGCGTGCGGATGGTATGGCATCCAGACATGGATCGGGGGCGAGGCGCTGCTGACCCTGCTCGGCATATTTCTGGGCGCGGACCTGCGCGGCACGCCGCTGCCGGTGCTGGACATCGGCGTCGGGCAATTGATTGCTTTCCTCATCTTCTGGCTGGTGCAGATCGCCTTCCTCACCAAGGGGATCATCATGATCCGGCGGCTGGAAAGCTGGACCGCGCCATTGAAGCTGATCGCCTGTATCGCCCTGCTCTGGTGGGCGGTGGACAAGGCGGGCGGGCTTGGCCCGATCTTCACCGCGCCTTCGGCTTTTGCACCCGGTGGACCGAAAGCCGGGCAATTCTGGGCCGTCTTCTGGCCATCGCTCACCGCCATGGTCGGTTTCTGGGGGACATTGGCTCTCAATATCCCCGACTTCACCCGCTTCGCGCGCAGCCAGCGGGACCAGATGATCGGACAGGCGATCGGCCTGCCCCCCACCATGGGCCTGATCGCGTTGATGAGCGTCATCACCACATCGGCGACCGTCGTCATCTATGGCCGGGCGATCTGGGATCCGGTCGAACTGTCCGGCACCCTGTCGGGACCATTCGTGCTGATCGGCCTCATCGTCATCGCGGTCGATACCGTGTCGTGCAATATCGCCGCGAACCTCGTCTGTTCCGCCTATGATTTCGCGTCACTCTCCCCCTCGCGCATATCCTATCGCACTGGCGGCCTCATCACCGCAGGCATCGCCGCCTGCATGATGCCGTGGAAGCTGCTGGCAACCAGCGGCGGCTTCATCTTCACCTGGCTGACCGGCTATAGTGCGCTGCTGGGGCCGATCGCGGGCATATTGATTGCGGATTATTGGCTGGTGCGGCGGACCCGGATCGACGTCGACGCCCTGTACGACGCCGATGGCTCCTATGCCTATGGCATCGGATGGAATGGCGCCGCGATCATTGCCTTCGTCATTGGCGTACTGCCCAACCTACCCGGCTTCCTGCGGACCGCCGCGCCCGGCGCCTTCGCCTTCGTGCCGGATGTCTGGATGGGCCTCTATGCCTATGCCTGGTTCATCGGGCTGGCGCTGGCGCTGTCCTCCTACACGCTGCTGATGCGGCGCACTCGCCCGCTCGCCGCCGCACTTCCCGCCTGAAAGCCCCTCATGCGCCACGTCATCGTAGCCCTCATCCTGTCGCTGCTCCTTGCCGGTCCGGCCCCTGCGGAAAAAGCGCCTCCCCCGCCCAAGCGTCTTGTCATCGTCGACGATGATGTGATCGGCCTCAATGGCGTGCCGTTGCTGCTGTTGCAGGCGCCCGACGTCGAATTGCTGGGCATCACCACCACCAGCGGATCGGTGTGGCGCGACACCGCGACCGCCTATGCGCTGCGCACGCTGGAGGTGCTGGGCCGTACCGATATTCCCGTCGTGCCGGGCGCCACCCTCCCCCTGCTCAACAGCGCGGAGGCGACGAAGCGGTGGGAGGGGCAATATGGCCGCCTCGTCTTTAAGGGGCCGTGGACCGATTATTGGCCCGGCGACACGATCCAGTCGCACCCCGGCGCCACCGATCCAACCGTCGTGCCGGACCTGCCGATCGGCAACCCGACCACGAAGCCCAGCGCCGAAATCGCCGCCGCCTTCCTTGTCCGCATGGTCCGCGCCCATCCGGGCCAGATCACCCTGTTCGCCACCGGCCCCATGACCAACATCGCCATCGCCCAGAGCCTCGACCCCAGCTTCGCCGGCAACGTCAAGGAACTGGTCTATATGGGCGGCAGCCTTGCCCCGCATCAGACATTGGAAGGGCCATCGGCCGAACAATTCGCCCGCGAATTCGTCAATTCCCCCCGGCGTGAATTCAACATCCGCTGGGATCCCGAAGCGGCAAAGATCGTCGCCCATGCGCCATGGCGGGCCATCACCATGATCCCGGTCGATCCGTCCACCGGCACCCAATGGACCCGAGCCTTCCTCAACCGGCTGAACCCCGCGCACACGCCGCTCACCGACCTGTTCCAGACCGGCCTGCCCCCCGGCTTTCCCATGTGGGATGAAATCGCCGCCATGGCCTGGCTGAAACCCGGCATCGTGACGAAAGACGCGCGCCTCTGGATCGATTTCGAAACCAGCCAGACCGCCGCCTATGGCGACACATTGTCCTGGACGGAAGCCTATCGCCCTCATCTGAGCGAACGGGAACAGCGCGTCATCCTGTCGGTCGACCGCGCCGCGATGGAGGACGGCATGGCCGCTCTCTACATGCGACGGATCAAGTGACATCGCACATGCTCTCACAACCGTATCGGCGGAGCATGAGGGCCGCAATTCTGTCTGTAGCCTCTCTCATCGTCATGGCCGCAGCACCGGCTTGGAGTCCCGAACCATGGCTAGCGGACCTTCAACGCATACGGATAGCCGTCGAGAATGATTATCCCAATCTGGAATGGCTAACAGGGCAGCGTGAAGTCGTTCTGGAGCGTTGGTTTGAGCGCGCGGCCGACGCCATCCGGCAGGGGCATGATGATGCCGATGCCCGGCGCGCATTCGACAATCTGATCAAGCGATTTAGCGATGGACATATGGCCTTGCGCTGGCCCAAGTCAGGGCCGGTCGCAGCCAAGGACAATGCGCGTATTCCGTTGCCGACATCACCGTCCGCCTTTTGCGCCGCAAGGGGATATGATGCCGAACAGGTAACGATGGGAACAGCCGCTACCCTGCCCGGCTATTACAGCCTAAATGGTAGCGAACCTTTCGCAGCGGGACTGGTAGAGGCCCACAACCGGCGTATCGGCGTTATCCGCATCGGCGTATTTTCCCCCATGGGTTATCCCGCGCTTTGCGAGCAGGCGCTGGCTGACACGCAAACCGCTTTCGATCGGCCGTGCGACGATGCCTGCGATGATCGCCTGCTCACAAAGGCCTACGCCCTGATGACATCGGGCCTGATGCAAACGGTCGAAAGGTTACGTCGCGAACAGGCGCACATCCTGCTGATCGACCTGACCCGCAACGGCGGCGGCACCGAATGGGCGGAAGCCGCAGCCCGCATTCTGTCCCCAGTACCGATCCAATCGGAACCGACTTATGTCATGCGCGGGGAAGCGTGGGTGAAGCGATGGCGCATGCTGGCGGATGAGTTACGAACGAAAGCGTCAAAGGCGTCGCCACATGACCGCAGCCTGCTGATCGACTATGCTGCCCGCGCCGAAGCGCTGGCCGACGGGGCAAAGCCGTGTACGACAATATCAGCCTGCTCACGCCTCGTCCCCGCCGGTTTCAGCAGCGGTCTGTTGGCGCAGCTGCCCGCCGGCAGCCTCGACAGTCGCGAATGGGCTGCCGAAATATTCAGCCCGGCTCAATTCCCCTATCGCGATCATGTCTGGAAAGGCCCGGTCATACTATTGGTGGACGATCAGACATGGTCGGCGGCCGAAGAGTTTGCCGCGCTGATGCAGGATAATGGTGCCGCCATCATCATGGGAACCCGCACTGGCGGCGCGGGCTGTGGCCACATTAATGGGAATGATCCAGTCACCTTACCCCATAGCGGCGCGCAACTGGACATGCCCAATTGCGCCCGTTTCCGAAAAGATGGCAGTAATGAGGTCAATGCTATCGTGCCGGATGAACCGACCGGCGTGCGATGGAATGACGGCCCGGCCTATGCCGGACGACTAACGGCTGCCCATCTACAAAGCGCCATCGCGAAAGCCGAAGCACTGGCCGCCGCCCCCTGATTGACTGAATTTGACCGCAAGCCGCAGGATGATGCATCCGCGCCATGCCGTCATGCTGCATGCCATGGACCTGACCGACCTCGACCGCCATGGCGCCGCGCGCCTGCCCACCCTGCTATCGCCTGATCAATGTGCGGAGATGATTGCCCTGTGGGATCGTCCCGTCACATTCCGCAAGGAAGTGGTGATGGCGCGTCATGGCTATGGCAGCGGGCGCTATCGCTATTTCGCCTATCCCCTGCCCGATCCGGTCGCAGCCTTGCGCGAAGCGCTCTACCCCGCGCTGGCGAGCATCGCCAACCGATGGGCGGAGGCTTTGGGTGACGACGCTATCTACCCCCCGCGCCATGCCGATTTTCTCGCCCGCTGCGCACTGGCGGGGCAGGACAAGGCGACACCCCTGCTGCTGCGTTATGAAGCAGGCGACTGGAACGCGCTGCATCAGGATGTTTATGGCCCGGCCATCTTCCCGTTGCAGGCGGCGATATTGCTGTCGCGGCCCGGCCGGGATTTCACCGGCGGCGCCTTCACCCTGACCGAACAGCGCCCGCGCATGCAGTCGCGCCCCGAAGTCGTGCCGCTCGATCAGGGGGACGCCGTGATTTTCCCGGTGCGCGATCGCCCGGTCATGGGCGCGCGCGGCCCCCACCGGGTTCAGATGCGCCATGGCGTGAGCCGGATATTGTCCGGCTCACGCCATGTTCTGGGTATCATCTTTCACGATGCAGCCTGAATTTACGCTCCATCAATCCTGCGCGGGGTCGTCATATTTATACGGGTTGGTCGGCGTAGCCTGCGTCGGCATCGGCATGCGCGGCAAGGTCTTGTCGCTGTTCGCCGCCTGAAGCAGCATACCCGCCAATATGACCGCACCCTGCCTCATATCCTGCGCCTTCAGATGATCGAACGTATCGACGCCGCTATGATGGACGCGGCTTTCATAATCGAGCGGGTCCTGAATGAACTGGTATCCCGGTACACCGATCGCCTGCATATAGACATGGTCGGTGCCGCCGGTGGGCGAAGCCACCACCGCGCCCGCTCCCATCGATGCGAACGGCCTCAGCCATTCTCTTAGCATCGGCACCGCCGCAACATTGCCCTCTGCGTGAATGCCCCGCAGCTTGCCCGATCCATTGTCGATGTTGAAATAGGCCTTCAGGTCCGCGTAGCCGGGCCTGGGCGTGATCGGGAAGCGGTATTTGTAGCGAAAATACATGTCTTCCTGCCCCTCCTCTTCCTTTGGTCCCGGCGCGCGCGTGGCGAGATAATGGTCGACATAGGCCATGGAGCCGAACAGCCCCTGTTCCTCGCCCGCCCATAATGCGAAGCGAATGGTGCGCTTGGGCTTGATACCCAGCGTTTTCAGGATGCGCGCGGCCTCCATGATCATGGCGCTGCCCGCCGCATTGTCCGATGCGCCGTCGCCCGCAACCCAGCTATCGAGATGCGCGCCCGCCATCACATAACCCGCCTTGGGATCGGACCCGGGAATGTCGGCAAGAATATTATAGGCGTTGACGTCGCTATCGTCGAACCGCACGTCACTGTTGATTTCCAGCACCGGCGCGCCGCCGGTCTTTGCCAGACGGGCCAGACGGCGATAATCCTCGGCCGCGATTTCAACGCCCGGCAGAGCGGGCGTCTTGCCGACACCGAAATCATAGCCCTCGCCATGCAGCAGCTTGCCGTCACGATAGGATTCGCGCGCCCATGCGATCGCGCCTTCCTCTTTCAGAAAGGCCTCAACGCGGCGGCTGAACGTCGCCTTGCGGATCATCCGGTCGATCCCGGCGGCATCGTTCGTCGGCTGCTTATAGGTATCGAGCTTCTCTATATCCTCGCCCTTCAACCGCTGGAACGGTGCCTCGTTCGGCTCATCGCCATCATCCGGCAGGGATATGAGAACGATCTTGCCGCTGAGCTTGCCGCGCCATGTCGCGAAATCACGATCATTCTTCATCGGCGCGACGATGATGGGCACGCTGATCGTCCCGCTGGTTGCCGGGGTCCAGGCGACGGGAATGGCGGTCAGCATGATCGGACGGGGCGACACCATCCGTACCGTGGACGCCGCAATCCACCAGCCCCGGCCAAAGGCGAAGCCCTGTTTCTGGACGTTGGCCAGCCCCCATTCGCGGAACTTGCCCGCCGTCCATGCCTCCGCCTGACGCATCTGGGGCGAATTGGTCATGCGCCCGCCGATCACATCGGTCAGATGCTGGGCCGTCTGCATCACTTCACTGTGATTTAGCCCCTGATCGATGATCCGGTTGAGGTCGTCGGGCTGCTGCGCGCCGAGCGGCATCGTCGCCAGCATCGCGGGCAGAATGATGGGCAGCGACAGGATGGAACGGCGCATGGATTTAATCCCCCATTTTCGTGATTACCGCCCCGATGTGACGCACAGGACACAGGGCCGCAAGCACTGGTTCATCTGGCGTCATTACATTTTGCGACAAAGGGGGCGTCATCCTGGCAATATCCTGCGACAATCGATCGCTAGGCATGGATGCGTCATAATTGGTCTTTGGGGGTTTCCGTGCGTCGATCCGCTTATTTGCTGATGCCATTCATGCTGGGCGCATCGCCAACAGCGCTGATGGCGCAGGATGCTCCGCAGGAACATCTGCGCGGCGGTGGCCAGGCGCAGGTGGACGAGGGCGAGGAAATCATCGTCACCGGGCAGAAACTGCGCGGCGCGGTGATGGGCGATGTTCAGCCCGAACAGATATTATCCTCGGCCGACATTCGCGCGCTGGGCGTCACCTCGATATCCGAACTCATCACCGAATTGTCGCCGCAGACCAATGGCACGCCGATCATCCTGCTGAATGGCAAGCGGATTTCCAGCTTCTCGGAAATTCAGGACATCCCGTCCGAAGCCATCTCGCGCGCCGACATATTGCCCGAACAGGTTGCCCTTTCCTATGGCTATGCCCCCACGCAAAAGGTGGTGAACATCGTGCTGCGCGAGCGTTTTCGCGCGGAAACTGCTGAAGCACGCGGTGGCACCACGACGCAGGGCGGCCGAGAAAATGGTCAGGTGGAGGCTGGCATCCTGCGCATTCAGGGCGACAATCGTTTCACCCTGAACCTCAAATATAGTCGCGCCGCGCAATTGCTGGAAAGCGAACGGGGCATTACCGCTACCGCGCCCAGTCGACCCTATGGGCTGGACGGCAACATCACCGCGCCGACCATCGGCAATGAGATAGACCCCGCCCTGTCGGCGCAGGCCGGCCAGACCGTCACCGTCGCGACCGTTCCGGGCAGCGCGGCCAGCGGCGCTCCCAGCCTCTCCGATTTCGTTTCTGGCGCCAACGCGACACAGGTCAGCGACCTTACCCGCTATCGCACGCTCAGCCCCGCTACCGAGAATTTCTCTGCCAACGCCACGCTGGCCCGTGCGCTGGGTGGCGTATCGGCGACGCTCAACGGCCGAATGGAATTGTCGGACAGCGATTCACTTCAGGGCTTGTCGTCTGCCGCGCTCGCCCTGCCTGCGGACAATCCTTTTTCGCCCTTTTCCAATGACGTGATGCTCTATCGTTATCTGGCACAAGCCGGGGCACTGGGGCAGCAGATACGCGGCACCACCGGCCATGTCGGCCTGACGCTCAACGGCCGGTTGGGCGGTAGCTGGCAATGGTCCTTCACCGGCAATGGCGACCTGTCGATCACGCGGACCCGCACGGATCGGGGGGTATCGACCGATGCCATTCAGGCCGCCCTTGATGCAGGCGATACCAGCGTCAATCCCTATGGCAGCTTCAGCAGCAACCTCCTCTCCACCCGCCTGACCGACCGGGCGCGGGCAAAGAGTCAGGCGCTACAGGGCGATCTGCTGGTCAGCGGCGCATTGTTCGATCTACCTGCGGGTCAGGTGATGACGTCGATCCGGCTGGGCGCATCGGCCAATGGCTTCACCAGCCGATCGATCCGGTCGGGCGTGGAAAGCAGTTCCGACTATAATCGCGAAATCGGCAGCGGTCAGATCAGTATCGACCTGCCGATCACCAGCCGGTCAAAGGATGTGCTGGGCGCGGTCGGCGACATCGGCGTCAATGTGAATGCGGCGGCCCAGCATTATTCCGATTTCGGTACGCTTTCGACTCTGGGCTATGGCCTGCGCTGGCAACCGATCAAGGCGGTGCAGATTCTTGCCTCCGCCAATCAGGATCGCGCCGCCCCCACCGGCACGCAGATCACCGATCCGCTTATCTCCACGCCCAACGTCTCGGTATTCGACTATGCAACCGGACAGAGCGTGTTCGTCACCCAATTGTCGGGCGGCAATCCCAATCTGCGCGAAAGCGTCCGCAACCAGTTCCGCCTCAGCGCCACGGTCAAGCCGTTCGAAAAGCCCAACCTGACGCTGACCGCCACCTATCTCAACAGCCGCACCAACAATCCCATTTCCGCCTTCCCTTCGCCCACTCCAGCGATCGAAGCGGCCTTCCCGCAACGCTTCATGCGCGACGGAGACGGCAATCTGCTTCAGATAGATGCGCGGCCGATCAACTTCCTGCGTTCGCAAAGCGAACAACTGCGCTGGGGCTTCGACATCAGCTTCACCCTCAAATCCCATATCCAGAAGGTGATTGAGGCGTGGCGCGCCGCCGGCAGCAAGTCTGAGGAACGCCCCAAGGAATTGGACGACATCCGCGCCGCCTTCATGCGCAACCGGCCGCAGGGGCAGGAAGGTGGCCCGCCGCCCGGCGGCGAAAATGGCGGCGGCAACCGGCCTCCGGGCGAAGGCGGCAATAATGCAGGCGGCGGTCCCCGCCCCCCCGGCGGCCCGGGTGGAGGCTTCAGCTCTCGCGGCCCCGGCGGGCAAGGCGGCGGGCGGCTGACCTTCAGTCTTTACCACACCTGGCACATGACGGAGAATATTCTGATCGCGCCCGGCGTGGCCCCGCTCGACCTGTTGAACGGCGATGCCACCGGATCGTCGGGCGGTCAGCCCCGGCACGAAGTCGAAGCCCGCGTCGGTTATATGAACAACGGCATCGGCGCCCGACTTGGCCTCGACTGGGAAAGCGGCACGCATGTCAATGGCGCGCTGACGGGTACGAGCGGCGGCAGTTCGCGCCTGAATTTCGGCAGCCTCGCTACCGCCAATCTGCGCATTTTCGCCAATCTGGGCCAAATGCCCGCTTTGGTGAAGGACCATCCCTTCCTGCGCGGCACACGGCTGTCCATCGGCATCGACAATATCTTCAACCAGCGGCGCGAGGTGACGGACGCCACCGGCGCGACCCCGCTACGCTATCAGCCGGGCTATCTCGACCCGCTGGGCCGCACCGTTTCCATCACGTTCCGCAAGTTATTTTCTCCGCAATTCCCCGGCCGTGGTTAAACCTGCATTAGCCAGTTACAGCGTGATGCGTGAAAATTGAATCGGGCGATTCCCAAGGTGCGAGATTTATGATTCTCTCGGGCTGGAGGTGGCCGATGGGAAAATCGCATTCGATGGATCTTCGCAAGCGCGTGTATGGAGG
>JAJZQN010000048.1 GCA_021847605.1 Pseudomonadota bacterium
TTCGGAATTGGACCCTCGGCCCTGACCGAAACCATGATTATGCTCAATAAGCATTTCGCCAATGCTGCCTAATCCCCCAACTGGGTGACGCCGCGCGGCCGTGCCCCATGTTTGCAACAGAGCCGAAGCGACCGACATGACGCTGGAGGAACTGTCCTGGTATGTCGATAATACGGTCGCCAAGCGATTGCTGAGCGTCAGCGGCATGGCGGCGGTGCGGCGTGGCGGCGGCGTCAGCCGCGAAATCCGCGTCATCCTCGATCCTGCGCGGTTGCAGGCCTATGGCGTTACCGCCGCGCAGGTGAATGCGCAGTTGAGCCAGGTCAATCTGAACGCGGCGGGTGGCCGCACCGAAATCGCCGGTGCCGAACAGTCGATCCGCGTGCTGGGCAATGCCCGCAACGCCCATGAGCTTGGCCAGACCCAGATTGCCATTTCCGGCGCACGCACGGTCAAACTGTCCGACATTGCCGATGTGCGCGACATGTATGCCGAACAGCGCAGCCTCGCCCTGATGAACGGTCGACAGGTGACGAGCTTCAGTCTGGAAAAGGCGAAGGGTTCGTCCGACGTCACCGTCTATGACGAGGCGATGAAGGTTCTGGACAAGCTGAAGAAGGAAAATCCCAAGGTCCAGTATAAGCAGCTTTTTTCCAGCGTCGAATATACGCGCAGCCAATATCACAGCGCCATGTCGGCGATGATCGAGGGCGCGGTGCTGGCGGTCGTCATCGTCTTCCTGTTCCTGCGCGACTGGCGCGCGACGATCATTTCTGCGCTCGCTATTCCGCTGTCGGCGATCCCGTCCTTCTGGTTCATGGAAATGATGGGCTTTACGCTGAACAGCATTTCACTGCTGGCGCTCAGTCTGGTGGCGGGCGTGCTGGTCGATGACGCGATCGTGGAGATCGAGAATATCGTGCGCCATATGCGGATGGGCAAATCCGCCTATCAGGCGTCGATCGACGCGGCGGACGAGATCGGCCTTGCGGTTCTGGCCACCACCATGGCGATCGTCGCGGTGTTCCTGCCGGTGGCGCTGATGCCCGGTATCGCAGGCCAGTTCTTCATCCAGTTCGGCATGACCGTCGTCGTTTCCGTCCTCATGAGCCTGGGCGTGGCGCGCCTGATCACGCCGATGATCGCCGCCTATTTCCTCAAAGCCCATGGTGAGGGAAGCCATGGCGAAGGCTGGCTGATGGAACGCTATATGTCGGTGCTGCGCTGGTCGCTCAACGATCGCAAGGCCAAGGCGCGCCGGGCGCTGGGCGGGTTCCGCAATCGCTTTGTTGCTTTCTTCATCGACCATCGCGTCTGGACGCTGGGCATCGGGATTGCGGCTTTTGTCGCGACGATCGTTGCGTTCGCGACCCTGCCCATGACATTCCAGCCGACCACCAACACCGATTTCAGTCAGGTGCAGGTGGAAACCGTGCCGGGCAGCACGCTGGCGCAGACGACCGCGATCACGCGCAAGGTGGCCGACATGCTGGCCGCCGACACCGATGTGGTGGAGGCCGCCTTTGCCGATATCGAGCCGACCAGCGCCAACATTTTCCTGACGCTCAAGAAGACGCGGCCGATGTCTTCCGTCGATTGGGAGCGTAAGGTCGCGCCGAAATTCGCGACGATTGCCGACGCCCGCGTCAATTTCCAGTCGCAGTCGAGCGGTGGTTTCGGTCGCGACATCATCATGATGTTCGGTTCCGACGATCCGGTAAAGCTGGAGCAGACCGCCAATCAACTGGTGCGCGAGATGGCGGGCATTCGCGAATTGCGCGACCCGCGGGTTCAGGGCGACATGCAGCGGCCGGAAATCATCATCAAGCCGCGCCTTGATCTGGCCGCCAGCATGGGCGTGACGACGGCGGCGCTCAGCCAGTCGATCCGCATTGCGACCATTGGTGACATCGACCAGAATGTCGCCAAATTCTCGCTGACGGATCGCCAGATTCCGATCCGCGTCGCGCTGGCGGAGGATAGCCGCAAGGATATTGCGACGATCCAGAATATGCCGGTGCCGACCGTGTCGGGTGGATCGGTGCCGTTGCGGGTTGTCGCGGATATCAGCTTTGGTGCCGGGCCGACGCAGATTCGCCGCTATAACCAGATTCGCCGCGTCGTCGTGGGGGCCGATCTGGCGCCCGGCCTCGTCAGCAGTCAGGCCATGCAAAAGATCAACGCCCTGCCTCTGATGAAGGCCATCAATGAAGGCAAGGTGCAGGGCGTACAGAAACTGACCGTTGGCCAGACCAAGTTTCAGGAGGAAATGGTTCAGAACTTCATGATCGCCGTGGTGTCGGGCATCATGATGGTGCTGGCTGTGCTGACCCTGCTCTACAAGCGGTTGATGCCGCCCTTCGTGAACCTGGGGTCGCTGTTGCTGGCCCCGCTGGGTGCGGCGCTGGCGCTGCATATCGCTGGGCAGCCGGTATCGATGCCCGTGTTCATCGGCCTGCTGATGCTGCTGGGTATCGTCGCCAAAAACTCGATCCTCGTCCTCGACTTCGCGCTGGAGGAGATGGAGAAGGGCGTGCCCAAGCTGGATGCGATCATCGATGCCGGGCATAAGCGTGCGCAGCCGATCGTGATGACCACGGTCGCGATGGTGGCGGGCATGGTGCCGACGGCTCTGTCTTTGTCGGGTGACGCGGCATGGCGGGCGCCGATGGGCATTACCGTGATCGGTGGCCTCATCCTGTCGACCGCGTTGACGCTGGTCATCGTGCCGGCGATCTTCAGCCTGGCGATCGGTCTGGAAAGCTGGGTCGGCCCGCGTCTTGGCAGCCGGCTGCTGACCTACAAGCCCGAGCATAAGGGCGGGGGACATACGCAGCCGGCGGAATAAGGGGCGGTGCGTTAACAGTGCGGCCGCTGCGTACCAAATGACTTGCCTGAACGAATAGGCTGGTTAACCGTTGGTGCGCTATGAAGTTGCTGCGCATGCCCCGCTCCCTCGTCGCTCCGGCTGTCCACCCTGCGCGACGGATGCGGATGGTGGCGACGGGCATGTTGGTGGCGATGGCGCTGCTGTTCATCCTTGCCCGCACGACGGCGCATATCCATCCCGCGATCGGCTTTGTTCAGGCCTTTGCCGAGGCGGCGATGGTTGGTGGCCTTGCCGACTGGTTCGCG
This sequence comes from Pseudomonadota bacterium, assembly GCA_021847605.1. GTDB lineage: Bacteria > Pseudomonadota > Alphaproteobacteria > Sphingomonadales > Sphingomonadaceae > Sphingobium. The sequence goes on from JAJZQN010000048.1 coordinate 3,136, forward strand.
GTGACGGCGCTGTTCCGACATCCATTGGGATTGCCGGTGCCGCACACCGCGATCATCCCGCGTAACAAGGACCGGATCGGCGATACGCTGGCCATTTTCCTGCGCGACAATTTCCTGACTCCGGCGGTCGTCGCACGGCGTATGCGGACCATGGATGTCGCCGCAGCCGCCGGCCGTTTCCTCGCCAGCCCATCGGGCGGCGACGGGCGCCTGCGCGAAGGGGCGTCCCGCCTGATCGCCGATATGCTGGAGGCATTGGATCAGGAGCGTCTGGGCGGCATGGTGAAGGGCGCCATCGGCCAGCGGCTGCGCGCCATCAACATGGGACCATTGATCGGGCAGGCGATCGAGGCGGCGATGCGCGACGGGCGCCACGCCCCGGTCATGGAGAACATGGTTCAGTGGGCCGACCGTGCGCTGGAGGCCAATGAACATCTGATCCGTCATATGGTGCAGGAACGCGCGGGCAAGGTGCTGCGCTGGACCGGTCTCGACGAAAATCTGGCCAATGCGATCCTGAACGGCCTGCGCAAGATGCTATCGGAAATGGCGGAAGATCCGGGGCATCCCCTGCGCCTGAAGGCGGAAGAAGGGATGGCGAAACTGGCCGTCGACCTGCAATATGACATGGACATGCAGGCGAAGGTTGCGAAAATCCGTGACGAAATCGTCGACAACCCCGCCATGCAGCGCTGGATCGACGGCATGTGGGAACAGGCGCGGGCCGGATTGCTGCGCGCGGTGCGCGATCCGGGCAAGGCGATGGCCGGGCGTCTTGGCGAAGCGCTGCAACAACTGGGCGGCACGCTGCAACAGGATGTACGGCTGCGCATGGTCATCAACCGCTTCGTGCGCCGGGCGGCGGTGGGCGCGACCGCCAGCTATGGCGACGCCATCGTCCGACTGGTCAGCGACACGGTGCGCGGGTGGGACGCGGGCACCGTCACCAGTCGCCTCGAACATGCGGTCGGACGCGACCTGCAATATATCCGCATCAACGGTACGCTGGTGGGCGGCCTCGTCGGCCTGATGCTCCACGCGATCGATATGGTCCTCTGAAACAAAAAAGGGGAGCGATCCCGCTCCCCCTTTTCGATCTTCTCATGCGGGCAATGCCGATCAGAACGGCACTTCATCATCCAGATCATTGTCGAAATTCGGACCGCCGCTGCCACGATTGCTGCCGCCCGACGATTGCGAACGACCACCGCCGCTACCGCCGCCATAGCCGCCACCGCTGTTGCCGCCGCCGAAATCATCATAATCGCCGCCGCCAAAGCCGCTCGATCCGCCGCCCCAGTCGCTGACGCCCTGCTGCGAACGACCACCGCCGCCACCGCCATAGCCGCCGCCCTGACCGCCACCACCGGGCGCGCCGTCCAGCATGGTCAGCACCGAACCCAGACCCTGCAACACGACTTCGGTCGTGTACCGGTCATTGCCCTGTTGATCCTGCCATTTGCGGGTGCGCAGCTGGCCCTCGATATAGACCTTTGACCCTTTGCGCAGGAAGCGTTCGGCCACGCCGACGAGGCCTTCGGAAAAGATCGCGACGCTATGCCATTCGGTGCGCTCCTTGCGCTCCCCGGTCATGCGGTCCTTCCAGCTTTCCGAGGTGGCGATGCGCAGGTTGCAGACCTTGCCGCCATTCTGGAAGCTCTTGACCTCCGGGTCGGCGCCCAGATTGCCGACCAGAATGACCTTGTTAACCGAGCCTGCCATGATTCCTCCGAAACGCGATAATCGGCCCTTATAGTCCGCGGGCTTTCGTCGTCCAGACGAAAGCTACAGCCCGACAGCCGTCGCGGTCCAGTAGGTGACGCCCGCCGCCACATAGGCAAGGACGAACAGATAGCCGACCATGAACATCGGCCATTTCCATCCATTCGTCTCTCGCCGGGTCACGGCGATGGTCGAGATGCATTGGGGCGCAAAGACGAACCAGGCAAGGAAGGCCAGCGCCGTCGCCAGCGACCAGCGCCCGGCCAGCCGGTCGCCCAGCGTGCGGTTCAGCGCATCCTCGTCATCGCCCGCATCGATGGCATAGACGGTGGCGATCGCGGACACGGCCACCTCGCGCGCAGCCATGGTCGGCAACAGTGCCAGCGAAATGTCGCGGTTGAAGCCGATCGGCTCGACCAGCACGTTGATGCCGCCCGCGATCCGCCCGGCGATCGAATATTCGCTCTGCTTCACGCCTTCGGGGGCTTGCGGGAAGCTGGCCAGCACCCACAGCACGACATTGGTGGCGAGGATGATCGTGCCTGCGCGCTTGAGGAAGATGACCGCGCGCTGCCACAGGCCGATCAATATGTCCTGCGGCCGGGGCCATTGATATTTCGGCATTTCCATCAGGAAGCCGCTGCTCGTGCCCTTGGCCACCGTCAGCCGCAGCGCCCATGCGGCCAGCATCGCGCCGATGATCCCCGCGACATAGAGGAGGAACAATACCAGCCCCTGCAAACCGATGCCGCCCGCCACCGTGCGCGCGGGGATGAAGGCGGCGATGATCAGGCCATAGACCGGCAGCCGTGCCGAACAGGTCATCAGCGGCGCGATCAATATGGTGGTCAGCCGGTCCTTGGGGTCGCTGATCGTCCGCGTCGCCATGATGCCGGGCACCGCGCAGGCAAAGGAGGAGAGCAGCGGGATGAAGGCCCGGCCCGACAGGCCGACCCGCGCCATCAACCCGTCCATCATGAAGGCGGCGCGCGCCATATAGCCCGTCGCCTCCAGCATCAGGATGAAGAAGAACAGGATCAGGATTTGCGGTAGGAACACGATCACCGCGCCGACCCCGCCGACCACGCCCTGCAACAGGAAGTCGTGCAGGATGCCGGGAGGCAGCAGCGCCGTTACCGCCTCGCCCAGCGCCGTGACCCACCCCTCCAGCATGTCGGCGGGCGGCGCGGCCCAGGAAAAGACCGCCTGGAACATCACAAATAGCAGGCCGAGCAATAGGATCAGGCCGAACAGCGGGTGCAGCGCCACCCGGTCCACCGCCGCCGTCAAGCGGCGCGACGGCGTTTCGCGCACGATGGCCGCGCGCGCGATCCGCCGTGCATTGGCGCGCATCGCCTCGAAATCCTGCGCGGGCGTCGACGGGCGCAGCGCCACCGGGGCGTCGCCTGCGTCCAATATCGTGCCCAGTTTGCCCTTCAGATGATCGAGGCCGCGCTTGCGCACCGCCACCGTGGGGATCACCGGCACGCCCAGTTCGCGCGCCAGCACATTGGCGTCCAGTTCCAGCCCGTCGCGGGTGGCGAGGTCCACCATGTTGAGCGCCACCACGGTCGGCAGGCCCAGCGCGATCAGTTCCAGTGCAAAGCGCAGATGATTGTCGAGGTTGGAGGCGTCGACCACGATGACCAGTGCATCGGGCAAGCGCTCGCCCGTCTGTTTGCCCAGCACGAAATCGCGCGTCACCTGTTCGTCCGGGCTGTTGGGGTTGAGGCTGTAGGTGCCGGGCAGGTCGACCAGTTCGACCGGCCGTCCGTCCGACAGCGACAGGCGGCCTGCCTTACGCTCCACGGTGACGCCGGGATAATTGCCCAGTTTCTGCCGCGCGCCGGTCAGCGCGTTGAACAGGGCGCTCTTGCCCGCATTGGGATTGCCGACCAGCGCGACGAGGGGCAGGGCGCTCATGCGTCAGGCTCCAGCGCGGCGCCGGTTCGCACGGTGACTGCGGCGGCCAATATGCGGCGCATGGCGATAGTCATGCGTCCGACCTTGCAGGCCACAGGGCCACGACCCAGAAGCCCGCCATGATGCAACACTTCCACGCTGGCCCCTTCGCACAGACCGAATTCGCGGAGCCGCTGGCCTTCGCTGGGGGTGATGGCGGACCAGTCAATCATGTCGACATAGGCAGGCTGGCGCAGGGGCAGGTCGATCAGGCGCAATGGAAACACACTCGCAGGATGAATTGCTGCGAGTGACTATCAATACCGTTTCGAAATGGCCAGCGGAATCACGCCCTTTTCTGGCCACTTATACTAAAGCCGCCCTGTCAGATGGCGGGGTAGCGCAGGCGCCCGATGAAGCGGGACAGGCTGAGGCGTTCGGTATCGGCAGACGGCTTGAACGTCGCCTTCAGCTTTTCGAACCGCATCACCCCTTCGATCCGGCGGCTCAGGAAAGCGCGACTGTCGGCCTGTCCATCGCTTTCATCATCGATGAAGCTCATCAGGGTCGCGGCATAGATGGCGGCCAAGGTTGTCCGCTTGGAATAATGGGAAAAATCGGCGGCGACATCGCCCGCCGCACGCCACATCCGGTCTGCTGCGCGCCAGCCGAGCTTCGCGGCGCGCGGCGCGTTGGTGGGCATGGCCAATATGGCGAGCGCGCGGCGCAGCGCTTCGCGATCGGGCGCCAGCAGGTCGAGCCGCGCCTCGATCAGTGCGGCGATTTTCTTGCGGATCGACAGCGGCGCCAGCGTTTCGGGCGGCAATCGGTCCAGCATGCGTGCGTCGATACTGTCGAACCAGGCGTCGATCATGTCGACCGGGCCATCGCCAAAGGCCAGCATGGCGATGTCGGCGTCAATGCCCTTTTCCGAGGCGGCCATGGCCACCGCTTGCGGTTTCCATCCGTCGAACGCCGCATGGCGCGCCAGCACGGGGGCCAGGACAAGGCGGATTTCGTCGAGGGTCAGATCGTCGCTCATGCCCACACTCTAGGCTCTGGCGGGCAAGCGCACAAGCACCAGCGCGACCGCAACGGCGACGGCTCCAGCCAGATCGATAGGGGTCAATATCTCGCCGAACAGCCACCATCCGACCAATGCCGACACGACCGGCTGGGTCAGCAGGCTGAGGCCCAGAATAAGGGGCGAAAACCAGTTGATGGCATAGGTCAGCAGGCCTTGCCCGATAATCTGGCTGGACAGCGCCAGCAGGATCACCGGTCCCCAATGTCCGGGCATCACCTGTTCCCCCATCATCCACGCGGTCAGCAGCAAAGGCGGCGCGCCGGTCAGGCTGACCACCGCCAGCACCGACCAGCTATCCAGCTTTTTACGCGATCCCTGAATCATCAGCAGATAGGCGGTATACAGCACGCCCGCGAGCAGGCAGAAAAGGTCGCCGATCAGGTTGCGGGGCGACAATTCATAGCTGCCGCCCATCAGGATCGCGGCGCCGATGCCCGCCAATATCAATGCCGCGCCCTGAAGTCGGGTCATACGCTCGCGCAGTACGAGCAGACCCCAGAGAGGCAGCGCAAGGGCGCTGGCATTGCCGAACAGGGTTGCGTTGGCCACTTTCGTATGGCCTATTCCCACATGCCAACTGGCAAGGTCGCCGGCAAACACCACGCCGGCCGCCGCCAATATCCACCATTGGCCGACGGGCAGCCTTGCCCGGCGCAAACCGGGGGTGGCGAGCAGGAACAGGAAAGGCAGGGCAAGGGTCAGGCGCCAAAAGGCGGAGGCGACCGGCCCTACATCGGTCAGGCGCACCAATATCGGCCCCATGGCCAACACGATATTGGCCAGAATCAGTGCCGGGAAAGCCATGCGCGGCATGTGCATGTGCGAAATGGGGGTTGAAGTCGCCATGCGCGATCCCTAGCTGGCTTTTCGCATCACGTCCCGTTGCAAATTGCAACCATTAGTGCGAGGGAGATTTTCGTGACGACCCTGTTCGATCCTGTTCAGCTTGGCGCGGTCAGCGCGTCCAACCGTATCCTTATGGCGCCACTGACGCGCGCCCGCGCCACGCGCGATCATGTGCCGACCCCGATCATGGTGGATTATTACCGCCAGCGCGCCTCCGCCGGCCTGATCATCAGCGAAGCGACCGGCATTTCGCGTCAGGGTCTGGGCTGGCCCTATGCGCCGGGCCTGTGGAGCGAGGAACAGGTGGAGGCGTGGAAGCCCGTCACCGCCGCCGTCCATGAGGCCGGCGGGCGCATCTTTGCCCAGCTCTGGCATATGGGCCGCCTCGTCGATCAATCGGTGACGGGGGAACAGCCGGTATCGTCCAGCCCGATCGCCGCGCCGGGCCATGCCCATAGCTATGAGGGCAACAAGCCCTATGAAACGCCGCGCCCATTGGGCGTTTCGGAGATTCCGGCGTTGCTGGAAACCTACAAGACGGCGGCGCGCAACGCGATTGCGGCCGGTTTCGACGGGGTTCAGATCCACGCCGCCAACGGCTATCTGATCGACGAGTTTCTGCGTGACGGCGTCAATCATCGTGAGGATGACTATGGCGGCAGTCCTGAAAACCGCGTCCGCCTGCTGCGCGAAGTCACGGCTGCCGTGGTCGACGCCATTGGTGCGGATCGTACCGCCGTGCGCCTGTCGCCCAATGGCGTGACGCAGGGGACGGATGACAGCGATCCTGCCAGCCTCTTCTCCGTTGCGGCCAAGGCGCTGGACGATCTGGGCATCGCGTTCCTCGAACTGCGTGAACTCACGCCGACCGGCACCTATGGCGCCAGCGATGTGCCGCCCCAGTCGCCGCTGATCCGCCAGCATTTCCGCGGGCCGCTCATCCTCAACAGCGATTATACGGCGGAAACGGCGCAGGCCGCGCTCGACAGCGGCGTGGCGGACGGCATTGCCTTTGGCCGGCCCTTCCTTGCCAACCCCGATCTGGTCGAGCGTCTTCGGACCGGCGCTCCGCTCAATGAATGGGATACGTCCACTTTCTATACGCAGGGGACGGAAGGCTATACCGACTATCCCACACTGGAAGCGCAGCCGGTCGCCTGATCCGACGCAGACGCACAAAAAAGCCCGCCCTTCCGATCGGAGGGGCGGGCTTTTTGCTTTGTGCTGCGTCGGCCGTCAGGCGCCGAATTTGTCGCGCAGCGCCAGCATGGCGATGGCGGCCTTGGCGGCTTCGCCACCCTTGTCCTTCTGATCCTTGCGGGCGCGGACCAGAGCCTGTTCCTCATTCTCGACGGTCAAAATGCCGTTGCCGATGGCGATGGCATCCATTGACAGCGCCATCAGGCCACGGGCGCTTTCATTCGATACGACTTCGAAATGATAGGTTTCGCCGCGAATGACCACGCCGATGGCGACGAAGCCGTCATAGCGGCCGGTTTCCGCCGCCAGCGCGATGGCGCCGGGGATTTCCAGTGCGCCGGGCACCGTCACCACCTCATATTTATGGCCGGCATCGTCCAGCGCCGCCTTGGCGCCTTCGATCAGCAGGTCGTTGAGATGGTCGTAGAAGCGGGCTTCGACGATCAGGAATTTTGCCATGATAAGGGTCCTTACAACTCGATCGGGCGATGCCCAACCACGGACAGGTCATAACCGTCAAGCGCGATCAGGCTTTGCTGGGTGTTGGTCAGCAGGATCATGTCATGCACGCCCATTTCGGCGAGCAGTTGCGCGCCGACGCCATAATTGCGCAGTTCGTCCATGCCGGCCGGGCCGTTACCGGCATGGCGCTGCAACATCTGGCTCAGCATATCGGGTTCGTCGCCGCGCAGCACGACGATGATGCCCGCGCCTTCTTCCCCGATGATTTCCATGGATCGGGCCAGCAGGCCGCTGCGCGGACCGTCGGAACCGAAAGTGTCGCTCAGCAGCGTCATCTGGTGCATGCGGACCAGTGTGGGCTGATCGGGGATCACATGGCCCTTTTGCAAGACCAACTGTTCGCTGTTGGTCGCCTTGTTGTAAAAGCTGATCGCCTTCCACTCGCCACCCCATTTGCTGGTGAAGGCGGTTTCGATGCGGCGTTCGACCATATGGTCGTGGCGACGGCGATAGGCGATCAGGTCGCGGATCGTGCCGATCTTCATCTTGTGCTTCTGGGCGAAGGGGATGAGGTCGTCGAGGCGGGCCATGGTGCCATCCTCCTTCATCACCTCACAGATGACGCCTGAAGGATTGAGACCGGCGAGGCGCGCGACGTCGACGGCCGCTTCGGTATGGCCGGTGCGGACCAGCACGCCACCATCCTTGGCGATCAGGGGAAAGACATGGCCGGGGGTCACGATGTCGGCCTTGCCCTTCGACCCGTCGATCGCGACGGAAATGGTGCGGGCGCGATCGGCAGCGCTGATGCCGGTGGTGACGCCCTCGCGCGCCTCGATCGACACGGTGAAGGCGGTTTCGTGCCGCGTGCCGTTGTTGCGGCTCATCAGGTCGAGGCCCAGCGTTTCCACCCGGTCCCTGGTCAGCGCCAGGCAGATGAGGCCACGGCCATGAGTGGCCATGAAATTGATCGCGTCGGGCGTCGCCATCTGCGCCGGAATGACCAGATCGCCTTCATTTTCGCGATCCTCGTCATCGACCAGAATGAACATGCGGCCGTTGCGGGCTTCGTTGATGATCTCTTCCGGGCTGGCCAGGGCGGTGCCGCCCTCGCGCCTGAGGATATAGCTTTCCAGCTTGCCCAGCGTTTCGGCCGTCGGGTTCCAGTCCCCCTCGTCCAGTCGGCGCAGCGAGTTGGCGTGCAGGCCGGCGGCGCGGGCCAGACCGGATTTCGACAGGCCGCCATCGGAAACGAGGCTGCGAACGGTATCGATAAGCTGGGACGACATGAAACGACTCCTTCCCCTTGGCGGGATGGCGCTCATATCACATCACAATGTGATTATTTCAAGAGTTTAATCACAAAGTCTTTGCACGATAGCCCTGCATCCGGTCCAGATAGCGGGCCAATACGTCGATCTCGATATTGACCTCGACCCCCTCCGCCAGTCGGCCGAGCGTCGTTACCATCCAGGTGTGAGGGATCAGGTTCACGGAAAAATGCGCGAAACCGTCCACATCGGTGACTTCATTGACCGTCAGCGATACGCCATCGACCGTGATGCTGCCCTTGGGCGCGATGAGCGGCGCAAGGTCCGGTCCGACCGCGAAGGTGACGCGATGCGAATCGCCGTCCGGCGTTACCCCGACGACCTTGGCTAGGCCATCGACATGGCCGGTCACGATATGGCCGCCCAGTTCGTCGCCGATTTTGAGCGCCCGTTCCAGATTGAGCCGTCCGCCCTCGACCCACAGGCCCGGCGCGGTGCGGGTGACGGTTTCCGCCGACAGGTCGACCGCGAACCAGTCCTCGCCCTTTTCCACCACGGTCAGGCAGGCGCCCGAGCAGGCGATCGACGCGCCGATGGCCACGCCCTCCATCTCATATGCGCAGCCGATGACGAGGCGCAGGTCGCCGCGCTGCTCCGCGGAATGGATGGTGCCGATGTCGGTGATGATGCCGGTAAACATGGGTGTTGGGTGGCCCCGGAAAGTCGATGATGGGATGTGATCTAGGCGCTGCGTACCCGCTCGTAAACCTCCAGCCGGTCGACACCCAGCCGGCGATCCTCGATAATGCGCCAGCGGCCGTGCGTCTCGGCCAGATCGGTCAGGCCGATGTCGCCGATGCCGGCAAGGCCCGATCCGATCAGGATGGGCGCACGATAGAGCAGCAGCCGGTCCACCATATCGGTGCGTAAAAAGGCCGCCGCCGTCTCCGCGCCGCCCTCAACCAGCAGATGGTCGACCCGGTCCAGCGTGGCGATGTCATCTGGCGCGGCGATCCGTTCCCAGCCATCGGGTGCTGCCTTGCGGCTGAGCAGAATGCGGCGCGGCGATCGTGTTTCCAGCCCTGGCAGCCGGACGTCGAGACGGGGCATGTCGTTGCGCAAAGTGCCGCCGCCCACCAGTATCGCGTCATGGCGTGCGCGCTCGACATGGGCATGGGCGCGGGCGTCGGGACCGGTGATCCACTGGCTTTGACCATCGGCCATGGCGATCCGACCATCGAGCGACAGGCCCAGTTTCAGGGTGACATGCGGGCGCCCGACCGTCTGGCGCAGGACGAATCCGGCCATCGCCTGTGCCGCTTCGTCAGCCATCAGGCCCATGTCCACCGCTATGCCACGGTCGCGCAGCCATTGTGCGCCCTGCCCGTCAGTGCGCGGATCGGGGTCGCGCAGGGCGATGACGACCCGTGCGACTCCGGCTCGGACCAGCAGGTCGGCGCAGCGCGGCCCGCGAGGGGAAAGGTGAAAGCACGGCTCCAGCGTCACATAGGCCGTCGCGCCCTGCGCGCGATCCATCGCCTGTTCCAGCGCCTGCGCCTCGGCATGCGGGCGTCCGCCCTTTTGTGTCCACCCGCGCCCCACGATGCGGCCCGACCGGACGATCAGGCAGCCGACATTGGGATTGGGCGTGGATAGCCCGCGTCCGCGGCCCGACAGCGCGATGGCGGCCGCCATATAGCGCCGGTCGTCAGCGGGGGAGGGCATGGTGATCAGGGCCGGGGCGATCAGGGTTTGGGGGCTGATGCCGGTGCGGTTTTTTCTGCCGCTTCGGCCTTGGCCAGACGCTCATCGAGCTGGGCGTTGATCTGTTTCAACGCTTCCTTGCGGCGGGCGGTGTTACGGGCTTCCTCATCACGCCATTCGATGCCGAACTGGTCGGCCCAGCTTTGCATGCGCTTCTGATCTTTCCGAAGCGCCGATTCGCGTTTCGCCAGGTCGATTTTCTGCTGAAGGATCACCGCCGCGTCGGATCGGTTTGCGTCCCAGCTTTGGACATAGATGATCTTGTTGCGAGTCGGCATCGTGTTGGTGTTTGCATCCACGATGAAAACCCAGACGATCACCCAGGTGAGGGCCACGGACAGCCCCAGCAACGGCCATTTATGCTGGCGCGGTTGCCGGAAATAGCTCCAGAAATCGCCAAGCGCGTTTTTCGGGGAAACGGGACGGGGAAAGATCGCCATAATGGTCCATCCTATAGGCGAGCGCAGGCGTGGATGCAAAAGGTCTGGCGGGGGAGGTTACTTTCTGCGCCATTTTGCCCTAATCGCCAGCGCATGCCCCGTTCAGCCCCCCGACCCGACGATGTTCCCGGCCTGCCCGCTCGCCGCAGCGCCCTGCGCCTGCTTGATGCCGTATTGCGGCGGGGGGAGCCGCTGGAACTGGCGCTGCATGGTGCGGCGCAGGGTTTGCCGCAGGCGGACCGGGCGCTGGTCCACGCCATTGCCGCCGAGGTGTTGCGGCATCTGCCCGATCTCGACGCGCTGATCGACGGCGCGACGAAGCAGATATTGCCCGACGATGCCAAGGCGCGGATGGTGCTGCGCATCGCACTGGTGCAGGCGCTGGTGCTGGGGACGCCGGCCCATGCCGCCATCGCCACGGCGCTGCCGCTGGTCGACGGTGGGCCGCGCAAGCTGGTGCATGGCGTGTTCGGCACGGTGACGCGGCAGGCGCCGGTCCTGCCCGATCCGCCGACCCTGCCCGCCGAGGTGGCGACACGCTGGGAAACTCAATGGGGCACGGATATGGTGCAGGCGGCGGCGGTCGCTTATGGCCAGCGGCCGCCGGTGGATGTCAGCCTGCGCGATGCGCAGGAGACGGCCCATTGGGCCACTCTGCTGAACGGGCAAAGCCTGTTGAACGGGCAAAGCCTGTTGAACGGGCAAAGCCTGTGTACCGGGCATGTCCGTTTGCCCGACAATGCCGCCATCCCCGAACTGCCGGGTTTTGCCGACGGCGCATGGTGGGTTCAGGATGTGGCGGCATCCTGCGCGGCGCGCCTGTTGGGGGCGGGAGAAGGCCGCGCCGTGCTGGACCTGTGCGCGGCGCCGGGTGGCAAAACGATGCAACTGGCCGCCGCAGGGTGGAGTGTGACGGCGGTCGATCAGTCAAAAAAGCGGCTGGAGCGCCTGTCGGAAAATCTGGCGCGCACCGGCCTGACGGCGCAGGTTGTGGCTGCCGACCTGCGCACATGGCAGCCTGACGCGCCGGTGGACGCGATCCTGCTCGACGCACCCTGCACCGCTACCGGCATTTATCGCCGTCATCCCGACGTTTTGCACCGCATTGGCCCTCGTCAGATCGAGGAGCTGGCCGAATTGCAGGGCGAATTGCTGGAGCGTGCCGCCGCATGGGTGAAGCCGGGTGGCCGCATCGTCTATGCCACCTGTTCGCTGGAGCGCGCAGAAGGGGAGGATCAGGTCGCCCGTTTCCTTGGCGCGCATGCGGATTTCGTGATCGATTCGGCGCGTAGCGACGAGTTGCCTGCGGGCGTTACGCCCAGCGTGGAGGGATGGGTACGGACCCTGCCCGACACGCTGGCGGATCGGGGCGGGGCGGACGGCTTCTTCATCGTGCGGCTGGCGCGGCGCTGACGTGGATGTAGGCGAGCATCCATTGAAGTTCGCCGTCCCTTTGTATTTTCATACAGACTATTAACCACATAGCCCCTATGGCTGGTCCTCCGATCAAGCCCATAGGTGCCTGTGCGTCCTGTCGAACCCCTGCCTCTGCATCATAGCTGGCCGCTGAGCGCCCTGCATGAGCATCTGGCGCCGGTCGCGCTGGACCCGTCGCTGGCACGCAATGATGTGGCGCTGGCCGAACGCGGTCTGGGCCTGTGGCATTGCGATCTGCTCGACAATAACCGGATCAGCTGGACGGCGGGGGTCTATGACCTGTTCGGGCTGGATCGCGACATGCGGATCGTGCCGCGCGACTTGTCCGTATCGCTCTATGCATCGGAATCGCGTGATCCGATGGAACGGCTGCGGGTCTATGCCATTCGTCATCGCCGGGGCTTCACGCTGGACGTCGACATCAATCAGGCGGATGGGGGAGGGCGATGCGCCATGCGTCTGGTCGCGGCGCCTGTACTGGACAAGGCTGGGGACGTGATCGCGCTGCATGGCGTGAAACAATTGCTGCCCCATGGAACACCCGGATCGCGGCGGCTGGACCCCACGATTTTCGTCATGCTTTGAAGGGGTTGTGCTGCGTTGCGAAAAAGTTCGCGACTCGGCGGAAATACCCCGTTGCCCTCAGGCCGGGGGGTGACTAAGGCGAGGGGTTAATGACCCGTCCCATCCTGATCTCACCATCCATCCTCTCCGCCGATTTCGCCCGTCTGGGCGAAGAGGTTCGCGCCATCGACGAAGCGGGCTGCGACTGGATTCATATCGACGTGATGGATGGCCATTTCGTGCCGAACATCACCATCGGCCCGGCCGTGGTAAAAGCGTTGCGGCCGCACACGAAAAAGCCGTTCGACGTCCATCTGATGATCTCTCCGGTGGACCTCTATCTGGATGCCTTTGCGGCTGCGGGTGCCGACATCATCACTGTCCATCCCGAAGCCGGGCCGCACATTCACCGCACCGTTCAGCACATCAAGTCGCTGGGCGTGAAGGCGGGCGTGGTGCTGAACCCCGGCACCCCGGCCAAGATGCTCGATTATCTGATGGACGATGTCGACCTGATCCTGGTGATGAGTGTCAATCCCGGTTTCGGCGGTCAGAGTTTCATCGAAAATCAGCTTCGCAAGATCGAGGCGATCCGCAAGATGATCGACAAGACCGGCCGCGACATCCATTTGCAGGTCGATGGCGGTATCGATGTGAACACCGCGCCCAAGGCGATCGCCGCGGGCGCCGATGTGCTGGTCGCCGGCACCGCGACCTTCCGGGGCGGGGCATCCGCCTATGCCGACAATATCCGGACGCTGCGGGGCGGGTGAACAACTATCGGCGCATCTCCGCCCGCGCGGCGCCAGAACCGGCTTCTGACGTGGCGGACGACGGCATCGATCAGGGCAAGCGGCTCATCCGCGTCGCGGACGACAAGGGGCTGTCGCTGGCGCAGAAGATCGCCAATCATTTCTATCTGCTCAGCTGGAAGACGCCGATCCATGGCCGCCGGCTGAAGGGTAAATATCCGCTCAAGCTGCTGGCGGTGCCGGATGATGAGATGCCCGGCGATACGCAGGCGGGGCAGGCGATCCGTACGGGTCATTTCCTGTTCCGGGGCCAGAAACAGTCGATCGATGCGCTGGATTTCAACCGGCTGGCGCTGTCATCGGCCTTTATCGACCATATTCACAGCTTCCGCTGGCTGCGCGATCTGGCCAGCGCGGGAACGCGCGAGCAGGGCGCGCCCATTGCCGAAGCGATGATGCGCAAATGGCTGAGCGCACATAGCGAGACGCCGAGCGAACCGGCATGGCGCGCCGACAATGCGGGATGGCGACTGCTGTTCTGGACCGCCTATGCGCCGTTGATCCTGTCATCGAGTGATCTGGTCTATCGATCGCTGGTGCTGAACTGCATCGCGCGCACCGCCCGGCATCTGGATCGGATTGCCGACAAGGCGCCGATGGGCCTCCCGCGTATCGTCGCATGGTGCGCCATCGTGGCCGCGTCCCTGCTGATCCCCGGTGGCGGGCCGCGCAAGATATTTGGCGAGGCGGGCCTGAAGCGCGCGATCGATAGCGGCATTCATGCCGATGGCGGCATCGTGTCGCGGTCGCCACTGGCGCAGATGGAAGCGGTGATGGCATTGACCATGCTGGCCGCTGTCTATGCCGTCCGGCGGGAGGCGGTGCCGGCCTGTCTGGACGATGGATTGAACCGTGCCGTCCCTGCGTTGCTGGGTCTGACCCATGGCGACGGCGGGCTGGGTAGCTGGCAGGGGGCGGGCGCGATCGACCCGGCGCTGGTCAGCGGCCTCGTCCAGGCGAGCCGGGTGCGTGCGCGGCCGCTGCGGCAGGCGCGCGACTGGGGGTATCAGCGGATCGTTGCGGGCGCGACCGTGGTGCAGGTCGACGCCGCGCCGCCGCCGGTTGCACGACTGGCCGAAGCGGGGTGCGCGTCCACCGGCGCCATCGAAATCAGTGACGGACCGCATCGACTGGTCATCAATTGCGGCGGCGCGGGCCTTGAGGGCGCGTGGATTCCCCGCGATCTGGCGCAGGGGCTGCGCACGACGGCGGCGCACAGCACGCTGATCCTGGACGATTGCAACAGCACCGCGTTGTTGCCGGACGGCACGTTGGGCAAGGGCGTGACCGAAGTGGAGCTGAACCGGCAGGAGCTGGAAAATGGCAGCCGGCTCGACCTGTTGCACGACGGCTATGTAAGGCGCATGGGCTATGTTCACCGCCGCCTGCTGCTGATGAGCGGCGATGGCAAGGAAGTACGGGGCGAGGATATGCTGACCCCGGCCGAACGGCGGCGCAAGCCCGCCAAGCTGCCGGTGCTGCTGCGTTTCCATCTGGCCCCCGGCGTCGAACCGACCCTGACCGCGAATAATCAGGGCGCCTTGCTGCGCATCGATTATGGCGCCCTGTGGCAGTTCCGCACGGGATCGGGCGTACTGACCGTCGAGGAAAGCCTGTGGGTCGATGGTGATGGCCGCCCCCACCCCACACGCCAGTTGGTCGTCACCACCGAGGCGCTACCCGGCGGATCGAGCATAGGCTGGCTTTTCAAGCGGGTCGGCTAGGGCCGATCGACATTCAGTTCTGGCGGCCTGCAAATGGCGGCTTTCCGCGCTTCCGGTACTCACGCACTTTAAGTGCGCTGCGTTCCGGGTCACGAAAATCCACCATTTTAGCTGCGCTGGCCTGACGGCTCGTCACACCATCTCCTGAATGTCGATCGGCCCTAGGGCTTAGTCCCTACAGCGCCGCCTGCCAGTCGCGGATGGCGTCGACCGGGTAAGTCAGCATCAGGATATTGAGCGTCAGATTGTCGCGGATGACCGCCAGCGCCAGCAGTTCGAGCGCGACGGCGAGCGTCACCGTCAGCCATACCGGCGCGCGGGCGGCGATCGCAAAGCCCAGACTCATCATGCCGATGTCACTCATCGAATTGAGGATCGAGTCGCCCGAATAGCCCAGCGCAATGGTCGCTGTGCGATAACGGTCGATGATGAAGGGCGAGTTTTCAAGGATTTCCCATGCCGACTCGATGGCGACCGCTACCGCCAGCCGCACGCCCTTTGGCTGGCGGCGCAGGGCAAGGCGTGTGAGTGCGTAGAAAAGGAAGCCGTGAATCACATGGCTGAGGCTGTACCAGTCGGCGATATGCTGGCTGTTGCCGCTGTCGAGCCCGCCATGCCACAGATCGACATGGCCACAGGTACAGATGGGTGGGCGCTGCATCAGAAACAGAGTGAGCGCGGCCACCAGCGCGACGATGATGGTGAGGATATAGCCCGGCCGATTATTGCCTTTTTGCGGTTCGGTCATTGCTGCGCTTTGCACACCCCCCTTGCCAAAATGCATCGGCGGCGTCACTAGCGGCCATGGCCGACAGCATCCAGAACCAGACGCCCGATTTCAAGCGCCGTGGTGTCCTTTTCGTTCTGTCCTCGCCCTCGGGCGCGGGCAAGTCCACCATCGCTCGCAAATTGCTGGCTGCCGAAACGGATTTGTCCATGTCGGTTTCCGCCACGACGCGGCCGATGCGGCCCGGCGAAGTCGACGGCAAGGATTATCATTTCGTCGATCTGGAGGAATTTCGCCGGATGACGGCGGACAATGAATTCCTCGAATGGGCGCATGTCTTTGGCCAGCGTTATGGCACGCCGCGCGGCCCGGTCGAAGATATGCTGCGGTCCGGCAAGGACGTATTGTTCGACATCGATTGGCAGGGCGCACAGCAATTGCATCAGATCGCCGGGGGTGATGTGGTGCGCGTGTTCATCCTGCCTCCCTCCATGGAAGAACTGGAACGGCGTTTGCGCGGTCGCGCGACGGATAGCGACACGGTGATCACCAATCGCATGGCTCGCGCGGCGGGCGAAATCGCCCACTGGGACGCCTATGATTATGTGCTGTGCAATGTCGATGCGGAGGATTGTTTCCAGCGGGTGCAGACCATCCTGCACGCCGAACGCATGAAGCGCAGCCGCCAGACCGGCCTCATTGGCTTCATCCGGCGCCTCGGCCGTTATCATCAGGAAGATTGAAGGGTAGGGACTACCCTTCGAACCCGGCGGGTTCGGCCCAGTCGGGATGGACCCAGGCCATCGCCTGAAACAGAGTTCCCATGGCGTCCGCATGAGTCAGCCGGTCACGGGCCGCCATGATTTCGGCGGCGCGGGTCGGATCGGTCCGGGCCAGCTGGTCGGCGCGGGCGTCGATGCCCAACTGGGTCAGGAAATGGCCCTGCCCAACCGGCCCCATCACGCGCAGCCCGGCATGGCGGGCCATATTGCCGATCATGGTGAAATCGACATGGGTGGTCAGGTCCGCCTCGCCCGGATCGGCGAAGGCATCGGCGAACTGATGCGCCTTCACCGCCTGTAATGTGTCGCCCAGCGCCGGGCCGACATAGCCATAATCGACGATGATGGCCGCGCCCCCCTGCCGTGCAATGCGGTTGGCGAGGGCATAGGCGATGCCCGCACCAATGATCGGCGTTTCGATGATCGCGCCTTCGGGTGCCTCCGCCGCGATGGGGGGCAGGTCGGCGATTCGGCGATAGCCTGGAACGGCCATGAACCGCCCTTCCTCTTCCCGCCTGATCACTACCCGCTCGCGCCATTCGTCGCCCACGCGGATCGACTGCCGCACCGGCAGGGCGTCGAAAAATTCATTGGCGACGACCAGTAAAGGCGCGTCGTCGGGCAAAGTTTCTATGCTGTCATGATGGACGACATGGGGCAGCAGCGCGCTTTGCCGTTCGCGCAGCGTGGGGCTGGTTTCGACCATATGGACGCGCGGGGCAAAGGCGGCGCGCTCCATCGCGCGCAGCGCGTCGGATGCCAGCGTGCCGCGGCCCGGCCCCAATTCGGTATAGAGCGCCCCCGGCCGTCGGCCCGACCGCAGCCAGACGTCCGCCAGCGCGAGGCCGACCAGTTCGCCGAACATCTGGCTGATTTCCGGCGCGGTGGTGAAATCGCCGCCACGCCCCAGCGGATCGCGCGTGCCATAATAATGCTGGTTCGCCTCGCTTATATAATGGGCGACCGAAATGGGGCCGCCTGCGTCGATCTGACGCGCGAGGCGCTGGGCCAGTGTCAGTGGTCCCGGCGTCAGTGGGTCAGCTGACACTGGCGCTCCCGGCCACCGGCTCTACGCGCAGGCGGCGGCCATTGGCGGTCAGCATCAGATAGAGGCCACCCAAAATCATCGGAATGCACAGCCACTGGCCCATATGCAGGCCGGTGCGCGCGGCAAATTCCATCAACTGGGCATCGGCCTCGCGGAAATATTCGACGCCGAAGCGGAAACAGCCATAGCCGAAGACGAAGATCCCCACGAGCATGCCGGGCTTGTACCGCGCCCGCGTGCGCCAGAAGGCGAAGGCGAGGATGAGGAAGAGGACGATCCCCTCCAGCACGGCTTCGTATAACTGGCTGGGATGACGGGGGAAGGGGCCGCCGCTGGGGAAGATGATCGCCCATGGGACATCCGTTTCCTTGCCCCACAATTCGCCGTTCACGAAATTGGCGAGTCGGCCGAAGAACAGGCCGAACGGGACGACGCAGGCCACATAATCATGGATGCGCAGCCAGCTCAGCTTTTCCTTGCGCGCCATATACAGGATGCCGAGCGATACACCGGCAGCCCCGCCATGGAAGGACATGCCGCCATTCCACAGTTTGAAGATGTCGAGCGGATGCTGAAGGATTTCGGGCTGGTAGAAGAAAACATAGGCCAGCCGCCCACCGATGATGATGCCCAGCGTCGCGTAGAATATCATGTCGTCGGCATGGCGCCGCGCCATCGGCGATCCGGGCTGGGCCACCAGTTTCAGCAGATACCAATAGCCGATCAGGATGCCCGCCAGATAGGCGAGGCTGTACCATTTCAGCGTGAAGAAGCCGAGGTCCAGCGCGACCGGGCTAAGCCCCAGCTGGTCGAAGCGGATGGCGCCCGAAGCGGCGGCGGCAATGTCCAGGATCAAATTCTAGTCCCCTTTGGGATAACGACCGCTGCCATAGAACAGGCGCGGGGGAAGGTGAAGGGGAAAGGCCGGGTTGGGGCGCGCAGATTGTGCCGGTCACGATCCCGCCAACAGCATTCGGCAACATTCCGGCGGGGTCGGGCGTTGACAGGCTTTATGGGAGAAAGGATGACCATGACCCATCATGTCGAACGCCCCGCACGCGGAACGACCGCCCGACTGGCTCTCTACATGCTCTTCGCCTTCATTGTGGCGGGCATATTGGCGCTGTCCTGGATCGAAATGCACGGGTGATCCGCGCTTATTCCTCGGTCAATATGGTGGCTGGCCCTTTGGCGGTGCGTATGCCCTGATGATTGCGCCGGGCCAGTTCCTGTTTCAGCGCGGTCGGATGCGGCGCGATCAGGAATCCGAAACTAACCGTGCCATGCTTGGTCTCGACGGCGTGGTGCAGGCGATGGGCCTGAACGATCCGCTTCATATAGGGTGATCGCGCGACATAGCGGTGCTTCACCCGCTGATGCACGATGATGTCGTGAAAGCCGAGATAGATGGCGCCATAGGCGGCGATGCCAGCGCCCATCGCCGTCGCCCATGCTCCCCAGCCCCATTGCACCCCGCCCAGCAACAGCAGGATGGAGGGCATGGCGAAGATCACGAAATACAGATCGTTCGCTTCCCATCGGCCGGTGCGAGGGCGGTGGTGGCTGGCATGCAGGAACCAGCCCGGCCCATGCATGACCCAGCGGTGCATGACATAGGCGAACCCCTCCATGGCGGCGAGGGTGACGGCAAAGATCAGCAACAGGGCAATGGGCGACATGCCCCCCTTATATAAGTGCGCGAAGCGGGAGGCGACCCCGGAAAATTGCGTGGGTCGCGCTCATAAGGAAAAGGCCGCGATTTCCCATCGGCAATCGCGGCCTTTGCTTCCCCAGAATATGGGGATCAGAAGGATGCGGTGACGGAGCCCACGACGCCGGCCTTCGACGCATTGCGGCCGCTTGGCGTGTAGAGCGATTTGTCGGTGTCGACATAGGACACGCCAAAGGTCAGGTGGCTCCAGCTATAGGTCGCGCCGATGTTCCAGTCGGTATATTCCTTGCCGATGGTCAGATAGCTGGGACCGAAGCTGTGGCCCAGATGCGCGGCGATGCCCAGCGGGGTGTTGGGGATGGAGGCCGACAGGTCGCCGGCGACATAGACATTGTCCTCCTTGCCGTTGCCGACCGACAGCGCCTTCGCCTTGGGCGCGTAATTGACCGTCAGCTTGGCGGTGGCGGGGCCGAACGTGCCCTTGACCGAAGCATAGGGTTCCACAAAGTCGGTGTTGCCACCGCCCGAACCGGGATAATAATAATAGAGAACGCCCAGATCGAATGTCGCCGCGCCGACGGTCTTCGAATAACCGGCGATCAGGTCGAGTTCTTGATCGGAGCCGGACGCGACATAATCATCAATGGATGATCCCCAGGTCGAGACATAGAAGCCCGATTCATGGGACACGGTGATGCCCCCCTGCGAGGCGAAGCGCTTGTCGGTCTGGGAAATGCCGCGGAACCGATAGTCGGTGACGACGGCCGCATTGCCGGTGACGGTCAATGCGGGAGCAGGCTCATCCTGAGCCAGAGCTGATGTGGAAAATGCCGTTGCCGAAAGCATCATTGCCGACAGGGCGACAAGAGCGAAGGCCGGACGGCCGATGATGGACTGACGCATAGATATCCCCTTGATGGTTCTACGATCGTCCCGCCTGCGTTCAGGTGCCAGCCTCTCTATCTTCCCGGCAAGGGTGGGTCGGCTACCTCAACGCTGTTCGAATGCGCTTGCCTGCTGCGGCGCACAAGGAATTATTGCTCACTGGTATCTTTTACTTCTGTAATGTTGCTAGAGTGCAACAAAGCGCGAGGCCGTCTTTTACTTGTCCTATAGGCGAGCGCCATCGCGCCGCTCTATGGCGGACGAAATGACGGTCGACACGGGCAGGGATCAGCCGCGCGCGGCGCGGAAACGGGACAGGCCAGCGTCCAGATCGGCGATCAGGTCGGCAGGATCTTCCAGCCCGATATGCAGGCGGATGGCGGGGCCGGCGGCTTCCCACCTGGTTGCGCTGCGATAGCGGGCCGGATCGACCGGCAAGGCAAGGCTTTCGAAACCACCCCAGCTGTAACCGATGCCGAAATGGGCCAGCCCGTCGATCAGGGCGGCGCGGGACGCTTCGTCGCCGCCATCGAGGATGAAGCTGAACAGGCCGGACGAGCCGCTGAAATCGCGCTGCCACAGGTCATGGCCAGGGCAGTCAGGCAGGGCAGGATGCAGGACATGGGCGACGTCCGGCTGATCCGCCAGCCATTGGGCAACGGCCAGTGCGCCCTCCTGATGCTGGCGCAGGCGCACGCCCAGCGTCCGCAATCCGCGCGAGGCGAGCCAGGCATCATCGGGGCTGACCATCTGACCGAACAGATAGGCGGTCTGGCGCAGCTTGCCGAACCATTGGTCCGTCGCGCTGGCGGACCCCATCATCACGTCGCTGTGACCGACGATATATTTGGTGCAGGCGAGGATGGAAATGTCGACGCCATGGGCATGGGCGGGGAAGAAGAGCGGCGTCGCCCATGTATTGTCGAGCAGGGTGACGATATCGCGATCGCGCGCCAGTGCGCAGATGGCCGGAATATCCTGCACCTCGAACGTCAGACTGCCGGGCGATTCGAGGAAGATGGCGCGGGTGCGGTCGGTCAGCAGGTCGGCGATGCCGGTGCCGACGCAGGGATCATAATAGATCGTTTCAATCCCCATCGGCCGCAGCGTCTGTTCGCAGAAATTGCGCGTGGGGTCATAGGCGCTGTCGACCATCAGCAACTGGTCGCCCGGTTTCAACACTGCCAGCAGGGCGCAGGCGATGGCGGCGACGCCCGAGGGGTAGAGCATGGTGCCCGCTGCGCCCGGCTCCATTTCGGTCAGCGCATCGGCCAGGCTCCAGGCGGTCGGCGTCCCCTTGCGCCCATAGAATAGCCGTTCGTGCGTGGATGATGCAGCGGCGCGGCGCAGATGCGCTACATCGTCGTACAGGATGGTGGAGGCACGCCACACCGGCGCGCTGACGATGCCGCCGGGCTGGCCGGGCATGCCGGTCCATTCCGCCTTGCGCCCGGCCTGCGCCAGACGGGTCAGCGGCCGGATCGGGGCTTTGCGGTCATCATCCTTGCTCATGCAATCTCCGAAACTGAGAGGATCAGGTGGCGGGCAGTTCGGCGGCGGCGCGCGCCGCCGGGCGGCGATATTGGCGTGGCCCCTGATCGAGGCGGAAGGGGGCGAGCCGGTCGGCCGGCGGTTCCTGTTCCTGCCCGACGATGAAAGCGCGGGCGGTACGGCCCGATCCCTGCGGGTCGGTGGCCTCATCCTCCGCGCCCCAGCGATAGGATGTGTCGAAAGCGGCAATCGGAATCAGCAGGCTGCGCTGCCCCATCTCCACCGGCAGGATTTCATCCCGGCCAAGGCGCAGTTCGCCCGACAGGCGCAGCGTGTCGCCCGGCGCGATGCTGACGGCGCTATGTAGCGGGAAACCGATCTGGCCGGTGAAGAAGGCCTCCAGTAACGCCTGTTGCGCTGGCCCGGCATTGCCGACCACGCCGCGCACCAATATGTCCTGCGCGTCCTGCGTGCCGCGATTGTGCAGCAACAACGTATAGGCGATGGTGACGCCCATCAGCGAATAGCGCGCCTGCCCGATGGCGAGGTCCATATTCAGCCAGGGACGGTCGGCATCAACCGCGATGGCTTCGCTCTCTTCTGTCGGTGCGGCGGGCGCAGGAGCAAGCGGCGGCGCTATAGATGTGGCCTCCTCGATCGGCGCCACGGGCGTCGGCTCAACGGGAGTAGGCAGCGGTTCAGCGGCAGGGATAATCGGTTTGGCCGGGGCTGCTTCGCGCCGACGCAGGGCGAAGGCGGCGCCAGCGAGCGCAATCAACAGGGCAAGCCCGCCGATGATCCATGGGAGCGCACTGCTTTCATCTGCCGCTGCGACAGCGGTCGGCGCTGGCGCGGTCTCGGCATTGTTGGCGGCAGGCGCGGGTTCCGGCGACGTGACGATGGGTGCAGTTTCGTTGACGGGTTCATTGTCGCGCACGGAATCGCTGGCGAGTGGCGCGGGTTCGGCTGGCGCCGGTTTGGCTGGCGTTGGCGTTTCCCGCCTGGGCTGCGGTTGCTGTGCCGGTGCCGGTGTGGGCTGGCTTTGCGGACGCGGCTGCATAGTCGGCCGGGCCGTGGGCTGCACCGGGACGGGCGGTGGCACGACCGTCGGTGTTACTACAGGCGGCGGCGTCGCGGGCGTTGTGGATGGACGAAAAACATCCAGTTCCGGTCCCTGCTGCGCCGGATTGCCGGGTGTCGCATTGCCGCTGTTCGCCGGGGGCAGGGTGAAGACCGGCGGAGCCTGCTGCGCATCCTGCGCAAGGGCGGGCGAAGCGAGAAGAAGCGGCGCGGCAAACAGAAGATGATATGACCCCATGGGTCAGCGCAAAGGCACAAGAATAAGTGAATGGCAAGTGAACAAAGCGGGCGTGAACGCTGAGCCGATGACAGCGGGCGGGCAATCGCGTAGAGGGCGGACATGACCGACCTTAACCAGACCCCGCTCCATCTGGGGCAGACCAGCGCTCTCCCCGCATCGCCGCAGGAAGCCGTGCTGGATTATGTGCCTAATCCGCGCCCGGGCAAGCCCTATCTGGTGCGCTTTACCGCGCCCGAATTTACCTCGCTCTGCCCGGTGACGGGCCAGCCCGACTTCGCCCATCTGGTGATCGACTATGCGCCCGGCGCGACGATCGTCGAATCCAAATCGCTGAAGCTGTTTCTGGGCGCATTCCGCAACCATGCCGGTTTTCATGAGGATTGCACCGTGGGCATTGGCGAGCGGCTGTTCGACGAAATGAAGCCGATCTGGCTGCGGATCGGCGGCTATTGGTATCCGCGTGGCGGCATCCCCATCGATGTCTTCTGGCAATCGGGCGAGCCGCCCGTCGGCATGTGGCTGCCGCCGCAGGATGTGCCGGGTTATCGCGGTCGCGGCTAAAGGCTTCTGCGAGTCAGGGTGGTGGAGCTTGTTGGACGAACGGTCAACAGGCTTCGACCAACGACATGACCTTACGGATAGTTTACTTGACCCATGGGGGCAAAGGGTCGATCCGACATGCATCGCGGCGCGAGATACTGTCTCATTGCGCCATGGCTGACGTGTCGGAGTCCCTTATCCATGCCTTTCCGTAAAATCCTGCCGCTGCTGATCGCGGCTGCCCCGGCCGCATTGGCCACGCCTGCGCTGGCTCAGACGGCTGCGCCTGCTGGTCCCGCCGCCGGTATCACCACCCAATTGCCACGCGGCGCGGCGCCCACCCATTATGCCATCAACGTCACGCCCGATGCGCCGAACCTGACATTCACCGGCACCGTCACCATCGACGTGACGGTCAGCACGGCCATGCCCGCGCTGGTGCTGAATGCGGCCGACCTGACCTTCGGCGACGTCATGCTGACGCCCGTCAAGGGCAAGGGCGTGAAGGGGACGGCCAAGGTCGATGCCACGGCGCAAACCGTATCGTTCGATTTCGGCAAGCCAGTGCAGCCGGGCAGCTACAAGCTGGCCATCCAATATGCCGGCATCATCAATACACAGGCGAACGGCCTGTTCGCGCTCGACTATACCGACAATGACGGTGCGGCGAAGCGCGCTCTCTTCACCCAGTTCGAGGCGCCCGATGCGCGCCGTTTCGTCCCCAGCTTCGACGAGCCGAGCTACAAGGCGACCTTCGACCTCAGCGCCACCGTCCCCACCGGCCAGCTCGCGGTCAGCAACATGCCGGTTCAGGCGTCGAAGGACATCGGCGGCGGCAAGACGCAGGTGACATTCGGCACCAGCCCGAAAATGGCGTCCTATCTGCTCTTCTTCGGCCTTGGCGAACTGGAACGGGCGACCCGCATGGCCGGCAAGACCGAAGTCGGCGTCATCACTGGCAAGGGGAATGTGGGCAAGGCCGATCTGGCGCTGGAAGCATCGGCCGCCATCCTGCCTTATTATAATGATTATTTCGGCGTTCCCTTCCCCCTGCCCAAACTCGACAATGTCGCCGGGCCGGGTCAGAGCCAGTTTTTCAGCGCGATGGAAAATTGGGGCGCGATCTTCACCTTCGAACGGTCGCTGCTGGTTGACCCGCGCTTCACCACCGAAGCGCAGCGCCGTCGCATCTACGAAACCGACGCGCATGAAATCGCGCATCAATGGTTCGGCGATCTCGTCACCATGGCATGGTGGGACGATCTGTGGCTGAACGAAGGCTTTGCCAGCTGGATGGCGACCAAGGTCACGGACAAGCTGAAGCCCGAATGGGAAATGCTGCTGACCCGCGTCGATGGTCGGGAAGCCGCGATGAGCCTCGACTCGCTCACCACCACCCATCCGGTCGTGCAGCATATTACCACCGTCGATCAGGTGAATCAGGCGTTCGACGCCATCACCTATCAAAAGGGTGAAGCGGTCATCACCATGCTGGAAGGCTATGCCGGCGAAGATACGTGGCGCGACGGCATCCGCGCCTATATGAAGGCGGGCTCTGTTGCAAACATGGGGCACGGCCGCGCGGCGTCACCCAGTTGGGGGATTAGGCAGCATTGGCGAAATGCTTATTGAGCATAATCATGGTTTCGGTCAGGGCCGAGGGTCCAATTCCGAAT